>JAHZAU010000015.1:2800-21145 GCA_019423755.1 Oscillospiraceae bacterium | reverse complement strand
TCAAAAGGGAAGGATAGCGGCCCGCGTCGTCACTTTGGTGGCTACGGACAGTTTTTGGGGAAGCTCCCGTGAAGGGAGCTTCTTTTCTGCGTATCTCGGAAAGACTCCCGCCGCGGGCCTAGTTGCTGCAAGCAGCAACTAACGAAAGAAGCGGGGAGCCCCCGCGGGCATAATCGCGCAGTTCCCTTTTTTCAAAAGGGAAGGATAGCGGCCCGCGTCGTCACTTTGGTGGCTACGGACAGTTTTGAGGGAAGTTCCCCGATGGGAACTTCTTTTTTTGCGTGTCTGGGAAAGACTCCCGCCGCGGGCCTAGTTGCCGTCAAAGACGGCAACTAACGAAAGAAGTTCCCCGATGGGAACTTCTTTTCTGTGCTCTCGGGAGATTTTTCGGAGAAGGACAAAAAAAGTTTTCCAATATCACCCAACCGAGTCGCGGGTTACTCATTTTTCGTCCCGAAAAAACTTTTAGCGCGAAAATGCCACCGCGGGCTGGCCGCGGCGGGTTGCAAAGAGGCGGAAAATAGGGTAAAATCAACGTACAAACGCAACAATTGCCAGCCTCTGACACCGCCGGCAGGGGAGAAACTGGCTTGCGAACGGCGGAGGAATGGAGCGAAATATGATACCGGAAAAACTGGAAAAAATCCTCTTGCAGGTGCAGAAGCCGGCCCAGTACATCGGCGGCGAGCTCAACAGCGTGGTCAAGGACAAGTCCAAGGTGGACTGCCGCCTGGCCTTCTGCTTCCCGGATAAATACGAGGTGGGTATGTCCCACCTGGGGATGAAGATCCTCTACTCCCTGTACAACCAGCGGGAAAACTGGTGGTGCGAGCGGGTGTTTGCCCCCGACGCCGACATGGAGGCCCTTATGCGGGAGCAGAATATCCCCCTTTACGGCCTGGAAAGCCTGGACCCCATCGGGGACTTTGACTTTATCCTCTTTACCCTGCAGTACGAGCTGAGCTTCACCGGCGTGCTCAATATGCTGGACCTGGCCGGGGTGCCCATCCGCTCCCGGGACCGCAAGGGCCTGTGGCCCATGGTGGTGGCCGGCGGCCCCTGCGCCTGCAACCCCGAGCCCCTGGCGGACTTTGTGGATATCTTCATCCTGGGCGAGGGCGAGGAGGTCAACCTGGAGATCACCGACCTGTACATGCAGGCCAAGCGCGAAGGCTGGACCAAGGAGCAGTACCTGCTGGAAGCGGCCAAGATCGGCGGCGTCTACGTCCCGGCCTTCTATGACGTGACCTATAAGGAAGACGGCACCATCGCCCAGGTGACCCCCAACCGCGAAGGGGTCCCCGCCAAGGTCAAAAAACGCATCATCGCCGACCTGGACCAGGTCTTTTACCCCAAGGAGTTCGTGGTGCCTTATGTGGGCATCGTCCACGACCGCGCCATGCTGGAGGTACAGCGCGGCTGCATCCGCGGCTGCCGCTTCTGCCAGGCGGGCTTCATCTACCGCCCCCTGCGGGACAAGCACTTTGATACCCTCAACCAGAACGCCCACGACCTGTGCGATTCCACCGGTTACGACGAGCTGTCCCTGACCTCCCTGTCCACCAGCGACTACAAGGAGCTGGAACCCCTGCTGGACGATATGCTTACCTGGACCCAGGACCAGAAGGTCTCCACCTCGCTGCCCTCCCTGCGGGTGGACAACTTCTCGAAGGAGCTGATGGAGAAGATCTCCCGCCTGCGCAAAAGCGGCCTGACCTTCGCCGCCGAGGCCGGTACCCAGCGCCTGCGTGACGTCATCAACAAAAACGTCACCGAGCAGGAGGTGCTGGACACCTGCCGCATCGCCTTCTCCGGCGGATACACCGCCGTCAAGCTCTACTTTATGATGGGCCTGCCCACCGAGACCATGGAGGACATCGAGGGCATCGCCAACCTGGCCCAGAAGATCGTGGACCTGTACTACAGCCTGCCCACCCGTCCCAAGGGCAAGGGCGTCACCGTGTCCATCAGCTGCGCCTGCTTCGTGCCCAAGCCCTTCACCCCCTTCCAGTTTGAGGCCCAGGACACCATGGAGATGCTGCACGCAAAACAGAAACACCTGCTGGAAAGCGTCCGCAGCAAGAAGATCAGCGTCAGCTACCACGACGCCGACGTCAGCTTCCTGGAAGCGGTGCTTGCCAAGGGCGACCGCCGTCTGTGCGACGTGCTGGAAGCGGTGTGGAAGAAGGGCAGCCGTCTGGACGGCTGGTCGGAGTACCTCTCTCCCCAAAACTGGTACGACACCTTCCGGGAATGCGGCGTGGACCCGGCGTTTTACGCCAACCGCCCCCGTCCCTTCGACGAGGTGCTCCCCTGGGATCACCTGGACTACTGCGTCAGCAAAAACTTCCTCATCCGGGAAAACAAGCTGGCCCACGAAAACAAGACGACCCCCCACTGCCGCCAGCAGTGCGCCGGCTGCGGGGCCAACCAGCTTATTGCCGAACAGCTGAAGAAAGGGGGCAAATGCTGTGGTTAAGATCCGTCTGTTCTATAAAAAGCACGGCCGCACCCGGTACATCTCCCACCTGGACATGAACCGCTGCATGATGCGCTCCCTCAAGCGCTCCCGCCTGCCGGTTTGGTACACCGAGGGCTTCAACCCCCACATGTACCTGACCTTCCCGCTGCCCCTTTCCCTGGGGTATGAAAGCGACTACGAGTGCGTGGACATGAAGTTTACCGAGGAGGTCCCCTTTGACGAGATCCTCACCCGGGTCAACGCCTGCCTGCCCGAGGGGCTCACCGCCTTTGCCGTCAACAACCAGGAGATGGACCAGAAGGAGATCGCCTGGGCGGACTACGACATCCGGCTGGGCTGCGCGCCCGGCAGCGAGAAAGCGCTGAAGGAAGCCTTCCTGGCCTTTGTGTCGGCGCCGGAGATTTTGGTGGAGAAAAAGACCAAAAAGGGCAGCAAAGAGGTGGACCTGAAGCCGCTGTTCTCGCTGCTTTCGGCCGAGACCGAGCCCGGGTGCCTGGCGCTTGGGATGCGCTTTGCTACCGGTATCACCGTCAACATCAACCCCGGCCTGCTGCTGGACGCCTTTGCTTCCCCGGTGCCGGTGGAGAGCACCCGCGTCAACCGCACCATGGTCTACACCGATAAGTTGGAGCAATTCCGCTAAAAGCCAAAGGGGCGGAGCAAAAACCTCCGTCCAGGCTGCACAAATCGCAAAAAACCTCTTGAAATCAAGGGATTTGTATGCTATCCTGTTAGGGTATGCAATAGATCCATCGGTTTCCCCAAAGCTTTTGGCGGGTCTTCGGGCCGGCTGTGGGCACAAGGAAAGCGTTGAGGTTTAATGCACAATCTGCAATAGGTCTCCCCGGTGGGGGAGCCGGGATTGCGACATTAAAGTGGATATTCCTCTGTGGCACACAGGGCGGCCTTCCGGGAAGAGGGCAGCTTATCGCATGAATATCTGAGATTTTTTAAGGAGGAAGTATCAATGGATGCTTTGAAAATGATTTCCCAGTCCTGCATGAAGAACGAACTGCCCAAGTTCGAGGTCGGCGACACCGTACGTGTACAGGTTAAGATCAAAGAAGGCAACCGCGAAAGACTGCAGGCCTTCGAAGGCACCGTGATCGGCATCAAAAACGCTGGCATCGGTTCCACCTTCACCGTTCGTCGTATCTCCCATGGCTGCGGCGTAGAGAGAGTGTTCCCCATGCACTCCCCCAACGTTGCGGAAGTGACTGTTACCAGAAACGGTAAAGTCCGCAGAAGCAAACTGTACTACCTGCGCAACCGCGTTGGTAAAGCTGCCAAAGTCAAAGAGCAGATTCAGTAATGTGTGTGGCAAAAAGGGACAGGCATGTCCCTTTTTGTTTTATCCGGAGCCAAAGCGAGGCCCCGGCAAGATTGGGTCGCGGAACGTCCCTCACTGGACGGCTGACAGAAAGCGGGTCTGTTTTTCGTCAAGAAAGGCAGGCCCGCTTTTTTCCCCGGCCTAAAAAGAAAGGAGCTCAAGCCCCATGCAAGAGAACCATCCGGCCCCGGCCCAGGAGCCAAAGCCCAAAAAAAGCGACCTCCTCAGCGAGGTGTTTGAGTACGCCGAGTCGCTGGGGGTGATGTTCGCCGCCATGCTGCTGATCTTCACCTTCCTTTGCCGCCCGGCCACCGTGTCCGGGGAGTCCATGGAGCCCACCCTGCACAACGGGGAGCGGCTGCTCATCTCCCGGCTGTTTTATGAGCCAAAGCCCGGCGACATCGTGGTCATGGCCCCCACCGCCGACAAGGCCGAGGGCAAAAACCTCATCAAGCGGGTCATCGCCGTCGGCGGCCAGAAGGTGGACATCGACTACCAGGAGGGGATCGTCTATGTAGACGGCGAAGCCCTGGACGAAAGCTACATCCTGGAGCCCACCTACCTGGACGAAGGCACCGCCCTGCCGCTGACCGTCCCGGAAGGGGAGCTGTTCATCATGGGGGACAACCGCAACAATTCCCGCGACAGCCGCTCGGTGGACGTGGGCTGCGTCAAGGAGGACGAGGTGGTAGGCCGCTGCCTGCTGCGCTTCTTCCCCCTGGACCGCTTCGGCAAGATCAGCGACACCGGCCGGGTGGTCTTTGAGTAAGTTTTCCGACCCTTCCCCGCTGAAAGGAGCGATAGCATGGATACCGAACGCGACAGCTTCTCCCCGGAGGAGCCCGAATATCTGACCCAGGCGCCGCAGATCCAGTGGTTCCCGGGACATATGGCCAAGACCCGCCGGGTGATGAAGGAGAGCCTGGGGCTGGTGGACATTGTGGTGGAGCTGCGGGACGCCCGCATCCCCAAAAGCAGCCGCAACCCCGAGATCGAAAAGATCGTCGGCGACAAGCCCCGCCTGGTGGTGTTCAACAAGGCGGATATGGCCGACGCCTCCGCCACCCGCCAGTGGCAGGATTATTATAAACAGCACGGGGTGCGTACCCTGGCGCTGGACTGCAAGACCGGCAAGGGTTTAAATCAGCTGCTGCCCGCCGTGCGCGAGACGCTGCACGACTTGCTGGAACGCCGCGCCCAGCGGGGCATGGCCTCCCGCCCCATCCGCATGATGATCGTCGGGGTGCCCAACGTGGGCAAATCCTCCCTCATCAACCGCCTGGCCGGCGGCAAGCGCGCCAAGGTGGAGGACCGCCCGGGCGTCACCCGCGGCAAGCAGTGGGTGCGGCTGGACAACGGCATCGAGCTGCTGGACATGCCCGGCGTGCTCTGGCCCAAGTTTGAGGACCGGCAGGTAGGCGAGCGCCTGGCCTACACCGGCGCCGTCAAGGACGACGTTTACGACATCGAGTGGGCCGCCATGCGGTTTTTGGCCTTTTTGCGGGAAAAATACCCCCAGCTGCTGCAGCAGCGCTATAAGGTCACCCCGCAGGAGACCGAGGGTCTGGAACCCTTCGACCTGCTGGAACTGGTGGGCCGCAAGCGGGGGATGATGGTCAGCGGCGGACAGGTGAACACCGAGCGCGCCGCCATCACCGTATTGGACGAATTTCGCAGCGGAAAGATCGGCCGCATCACCCTGGAGCGTCCGGCCCGCCTCGCCCCCGAGGCCGAATCCGAGGCCAAAACCGCGGATTCCCAGGAGGAATAGCCCATGACCCTCACCGAATACGACCAGGCGCTGCGCCAGGAGGGCATCTCCCTGGTGTGCGGCGTGGACGAAGCCGGACGGGGTCCGCTGGCAGGGCCGGTGTGCGCCGCGGCAGTGATTTTGCCGCCGGACGCCGAGCTTCCCGGCCTCAACGATTCCAAAAAGCTTTCGGAAAAGAAGCGCGAGGCGCTGTTTGAACCCATTAAAGAGATCGCCCTGGGTTGGGGTATCGGCCTTGCCAGCGAGGCGGAGATCGACGAGCACAACATCCTGCAGGCCACCTTCCTGGCCATGCGCCGGGCGGTGGAGCAGCTGCGCCAGCAAAGCGGCCTCTGCCCCGATCTGGTGCTGGTGGACGGCAACCGGGACCCGGGCCTTCTCCTGCCCACCCAGACGGTGGTCAAGGGGGACGCCACCAGCGCCGCCATCGCCGCGGCGTCCATCTTAGCCAAGGTCACCCGAGACCATCTGCTGCTGGAACTGGACGCCCAGTACCCCCAGTACGGCTTTGCCAAGCACAAAGGCTACCCCACCAAGGACCACTACGCCGCCCTGGCGCAGTACGGCATCAGCCCGGTGCACCGGCGCAGCTTCCTGAAAAAATGGCAGGGGGAGAGCGGCGGTGGGCGCTAGCCAAAGCCTGGGCCGGTGGGGCGAGGAGCAGGCCGCAGCCTACCTGCGGGAGCGCGGGTGGGAGATTTTGGCCCAGCGCTGCCGCTGCGGCCCCGACGAGCTGGACCTGATCGCCCAAAACGGGGAGTTTGTGATCTTCGTGGAGGTCAAGACCCGGCGGCCCGGCGCCCTGGATTCCGGGTGGGAGGCCGTCGGTCCCAAAAAGCAGGCCCATCTGCTGCGGGCGGCCGCCCTTTGGCTGAGCTGCCACCCCCAATACGCACAGCTGCAGCCCCGCATGGACGTGGTGCAGGTGGAGGCCGAGCCCGGCCCGCCGCCCCGGCTGCGGACGCTGTGCCATCTCCCCAACGCCTTCGGAGAGTAGGGAACCCTGCCCCAGGCGTTGGCGGAGAAGAAAGGAACGCACATGACACCAAAACAGATACCGGAAGTCCCCATGATGGGGTTTTCCTTCTATGACCGGGAGAAGCTGGAATGGCAGATGTCCCCCTGGGAGGCCGGACGCCGCGCCCGCCGCGGACGCTACCGGGTGACCGCCAAGGGCAAACGCCGCCCGGCGGAGCCATCCGCCGCCGCCCAGCGCTGACCGGCACCCCCCGCAAACAAGGAAAGGAGGCGCAGGCCCGTGGCCCTGTTCGTCATCGCCGACACCCACCTGTCCCTTTCGGTGGACAAACCCATGGACATCTTCGGGGGCTGGCACAACTATATGGAACGCCTGGAGCAGAACTGGCGGGCGCTGGTGTCCGAGGAGGACACGGTGGTCATCCCTGGGGACGTGTCCTGGGGGATGAGCCTGGAGCAGGCCCGGGCGGACTTTGCCTTCCTGGACCGGCTGCCCGGCAAGCAGAAGATCCTGCTCAAGGGCAACCACGACTACTGGTGGACCACCCGCGCCAAGATGGAGCGCTTTTTGGAGCAGGAGGGGCTTTTGAGCCTGCGCATCCTCAACAACGACAGCGTCCGCGCCGAAGGGGTGAGTCTTTGCGGCACGCGGGGCTGGCTGTTTGAACAAGGGCAGCCCCACGACCAGAAGATCGTCTCCCGGGAGACCGGGCGGCTGCGGGCCTCGCTGGAACACGCCCGCCAGCAGGACCTGGCGCTGGGGGAGGAGACCGAAAAGATCGTCTTTTTGCACTACCCGCCGCTGTTTTTGGACCAGAAGATCCCCCAGTTTTTGGAGGTCATGACCGAGTACGGCGTGCGCCGCTGCTACTACGGCCACATCCACTCCGCCGGCTGCCAATATGCCCTTAACGGCAGCTGGGGCGGCATCCAGTTCACCCTGGTCAGCGGGGATTTTTTGAAATTTATCCCGAAAAAAATCAAATAATTCGAAAAATTCCGCACAACTAGGTGGAATTCTCGGATTATGTATGGTATAATCAACTGGATAATCTGCGGAGGAGCGCGCTCTTTCCGCAGTGAAATAGACGCCGGCAGCGTCACAGCGCCCGGCAGCCGGTCCGGCGGCGCAGTCCGGACCCCCAAGTTGGAGCAACTTGAAATGGGCACATATAAGAAAGGAATGGAATACCAATGAGTCTGATTTCTTCGAACAAAACCGCAACCAACACCGTGGAGCTGGAGGTCGCTGTCAGCGCAGAGCAGTTCCAGGATGCCATCATGAAGGCATACCGCAAAAACGTCAAAAAGATCGCCCTGCCCGGCTTCCGCAAAGGCAAAGCCCCCAAGGCTATGATCGAAAAGATGTACGGTGCTGACTTCTTCTATGAAGATGCTATCAACATGATCTATCCCCAGGCTTACTCCGAGGCTGTGGACGAGGCGAAGATCCAGCCCGTAGACCGCGCAGACGTTCATGACCTGAAGATCAACGAGGGCGGCGCCGGCTTCACCTTCAAAGCTACCGTTACCGTAAAACCCGAAGTTGAGGTCAAGGATTACAAAGGCATCAAAGCCGAAAAGACCATCGAGACCATCATGGCTGCCGACGTTAACGCCGAGCTGGATCAGATGCGTGACCGCAACGGCCGTCTGGTCGCTGTAGAAAACCGCGCTGCGAAGAAGGGCGACACCGCTACCATCGACTACGAAGGCTTTGTAGACGGCGTTGCTTTCCAGGGCGGCAAAGGCGAGGCCTTCCCGCTGGTACTGGGCTCCGGCCAGTTCATCCCCGGCTTCGAGGATCAGGTCATCGGCAAGAAGATCGGTGACGAGTTCGACGTAAACGTTACCTTCCCCGAGGTATATCACGCGGAGAACCTCCAGGGCAAGGACGCTACCTTCAAGGTAAAACTGCACTCCCTGCAGGAGAAAGAGCTGCCCGCTCTGGACGATGAGTTCGCCAAAGACGTCAGCGAGTTCGACACTCTGGCTGACCTGAAGAAGGACATCAAAGAGAAACTGCAGGCCAAAGCCGACAAGAAGGCTCAGGACGATGTAGAGAACGAGCTGATCACCACCGTGATCAACAACATGGTTGTAGAACTGCCCCAGTGCATGATCGACCACAAGATCGACGAGATGGTCAACGACTTCAGCTACCGTCTGCAGTCCCAGGGCATGAACCTGGAAATGTACCTGCACTACACCGGCATGGAGATGGATTCCTTCCGCGAGTCCTTCAAAGAGTCTGCGGAGCGTCAGGTGAAGATCCGTCTGGCTCTGGAGAAGATCGTTGAGCTGGAAGGCATCACCGCTTCCGAAGAGGACATCAACGCTGAGTACGAGAAGCTGGCTAAGAACTACGGCATGGAAGTCGAGAAGATCAAAAACTACATCAAGGCTGAGGACATCGCCGAGGATGTAAAGGTCAATAAGGCCATCGACCTGGTTCGCAACAGCGCGGAGATCACCGAGAAAAAGGTGAAAAAGACCGCTTCCAAGTCCAAGAAGAAGGAAGCAGAGGCTGCCGAGGCCGCTGAGTCCGCTGACGAGGAATAATTTTCCCGGCGATTAAAAATCGTTCATGAATTATACATTATTTGCGGCATGAGCCGCAGTATAATATGCCTATACTGATAAAAGGCAGGCAGAACGAACAACAAGCCGAACACATCGGCCCTTGCCGGTTGTGTTCGGCTTTTGCGCATTCTGCCCGGGCCTCAATTACACCGGCCCGCCCCGGCGGGACGAATGGAGGTTATCATGAGTCTTGTACCATATGTAATCGAACAAACCAGCCGCGGAGAGCGCTCCTATGATATCTTCTCCCGCCTGCTCAACGACCGTATCGTCATGCTTTGCGACGAGGTCAACGACGCGACCGCCAGCCTGGTGGTGGCCCAGCTGCTCTACCTGGAAGGCCAGGACCCGGATAAGGACATCTACCTGTACATCAACAGCCCCGGCGGCTCGGTCACAGCCGGTATGGCCATCTACGACACCATGAACTACATCAAGTGCGACGTGGTCACCACCTGCGTGGGTATGGCTGCCTCCATGGGCGCCTTCCTGCTGGCTGCCGGCGCCAAGGGCAAACGCTGCGCCCTGCCCAACAGCACCATCATGATCCACCAGCCCTCCGGCGGCGCCAAGGGCCAGGCCACCGATATGCTCATCCACACCGAGTGGATCCTGAGCATCAAGAAAAAACTCAACGAGATCCTGGCTGCCAACACCGGCAAACCCCTGGAACAGATCCAGCAGGACACCGAGCGCGACAACTTCATGACCGCCCAGGAAGCCCTGGAATACGGCCTGGTAGACAAGATCATCGACGGCAGCAACCGATAATCAGCAAGAGTGAGGATGAGGGCAAATGTCTAAGAACGACGATAAAAAATCACTGAGATGCTCCTTCTGCGGTAAGTACCAGGACGAAGTGGACCGGATGATCGCCGGTCCGGGTGTGTGCATCTGCAGCGACTGCGTGGAGCTGTGCCAAAGCGTCCTGGGGGAGGAAGCCCCCAAGAAGGAGCCAAAACACGCCTCCCGCCCCATGGAAGAGGCGGTCCCCATGCCCAAGCCCCAGGACATTAAAAAGGTGCTGGACGAGTACGTCATCGGGCAGGACCACGCCAAGCGCGCCCTGAGCGTGGCCATCTACAACCACTACAAGCGCATCTTCCTCAAGGATATGGCCGACCGGGACGTGGAGCTGACCAAAAGCAACATCCTGCTCATCGGCCCCACCGGTGTGGGCAAGACCCTGCTGGCCCAGACTCTGGCAAAGACCTTAAACGTTCCCTTTGCCATTGCTGACGCCACCACCCTCACCGAGGCCGGCTACGTGGGCGAGGACGTGGAAAACATCCTGCTTCGCCTGATCCAGGCGGCGGACTACGACGTAGAACGCGCCCAGACCGGCATCATCTACGTGGACGAGATCGACAAGATCGGCCGCAAATCCGAAAACACCTCCATCACCCGCGACGTCAGCGGTGAGGGCGTGCAGCAGGCGCTGCTGAAGATCCTGGAGGGCACCGTCTCCAACGTGCCCCCCACCGGCGGCCGCAAGCACCCCAACCAGGAGTTTATCCAGATCGACACCTCCAAGATCCTCTTCATCTGCGGCGGCGCCTTCGACGGCATCGAAAAGCAGATCGAAAAGCGGGTGGCCAAATCCGCCATGGGCTTCGGCGCCAAGGTGGTGGACCAGAAGGCCAAGGAGGGCGACGAGCTCATGAGCCAGCTGATCCCCCAGGACCTGGTACGCTTCGGGCTGATCCCCGAGCTGGTGGGCCGTCTGCCGGTCATCGCCACCCTCAAGGGCCTGGACAAGGAGAGCCTCTGCCGCATCCTGCTGGAGCCCAAAAACTCCCTGGTGCGCCAGTACAAGAAGCTCTTTGCCATGGACGGCGTGGAGCTGGAGTTTGAGGACAAGGCCCTGGAAGCCGTGGCGGAGCTTGCCATCGAGCGCAAGACCGGCGCCCGCGGCCTGCGCGGCATCATGGAGGAGGTGCTGGACGGCGTCATGTTCGAGACCCCGTCCGACGAGACCCTCTCCAAGGTGGTCGTGACCGAGGAAGCCGTCCGCACCAAGCAGGGCTTCCGTCTGGAACACGACCCCCACAAGAAGCCTGTCGAGCTGATGCTGCCTTCCAGCCCCTCCCGCCCGGAGCGCAGCCGCCGCACCTTCGCGTAAGAAAAAACCAAATACAGCAGGAAAAGGAACGTGTCTGCAACTTTACAGCCACGTTCCTTTGTACTATAATGAAATTCTACGGAAAGCGCGTACCCACGCCCTTTTTCGGCAGAAAGACCCATGCTTTGCAACATTCCCTCGACCGCGCCCGCCTATTTTGGGCCGGGAGCGGCAAGAAGGAGGTACCCTACATATGAACCAAACGAATAACCGCAGATTTGAGCCGGCGCGCATGCCGGTCATCGCCATCCGGGGGCTGGTGCTCTTCCCCAAGATGGTGCTGCATTTCGATGTGGCCCGGGAAAAATCCATCCTGGCCTTAAATCACGCGCTGCAGTCCGACCGCAAGATCTACCTGGCAGCGCAGAAGAACATGACGGTGGAGGAGCCCGGCGAGGAGGACCTGTACCCTGTGGGCGTCGTGGCCCGGGTCAAACAGGTGCTCAAGGCCCAGGGCGACCTGCTGCGGGTGGTGGTGGAAGGCACCTACCGCGCCCGCACCGTCCAGGTCATCAGCGACACCCCGTTTTACGAGGCCATCTGTGAGGAATACCCCATGGAGGAGGTCCCCGACGGCCAGGAGGCCGCCATCGACGCCGCCGTTCGAGTGGTGAAGGATCTGTTTGAGGAGTATTGCTACTACGCCCCCAAAATGCCCCGTGACCTGATCGTCAACGCCGTCACCGCCGAGGACCCGGCCTACCTGGCCGAGTACCTGGCCCAGAACCTGCCGTTCTCCATCGAGGACAAGCAGGCCCTGCTGGAAGAGTCTGGGCTGCAGAACCGCCTGGAACGTCTGGCCGGCCTGCTCAAACACGAAAACGAGGTGCTGCAGATCGAGCGCACCATCTCCGAGCGGGTCAAGGAGCAGATGGACCGCAACCAGAAGGAATACTACCTGCGCGAGCAGATCAAGGCCATTCAGGTGGAGCTGGGCGAGGAGGAGACCGACGAGGGCGAGATCGAAAAATACCGCGCCCGCCTTGCGGAACTCAAGCTCCCCGAGGAGACCGAAAAGAAGCTGCGGGAGGACATCAACAAGCTGGCGAAAATGCCCTCCAACAGCCAGGAGGCCATGGTGCAGCGCAACTACCTGGACACGGTGTTTGCCCTGCCGTGGAACACCTTCACCCAGGACAAGCTGGACGTGAAGCACGCCCAGGCGCTGCTGGATAAGGAACATTACGGACTCAAAAAAGTCAAGGACCGTATTTTGGAGATCATCGCCGTGCGCAAGCTGGCCCCGGACATCAAAGGGCAGATCATCTGCCTGGTGGGCCCGCCCGGCGTGGGCAAGACCTCCATCGCCCGCTCCATCGCCAAGGCCATGGGCCGCAACTATGTGCGCATGTCTTTGGGCGGCGTGCGGGACGAGGCCGACATCCGCGGCCACCGCAAGACCTACATCGGCGCTATGCCCGGCCGCATCCTCAGCGCCATGAAGCAGGCCGGCAGCTCCAACCCCCTGATGCTGCTGGACGAGATCGACAAGCTGGGCAGCGACTACAAAGGCGACCCCTCCTCGGCGCTGCTGGAAGTGCTGGACGGCGAGCAGAACAGCACCTTCCGCGACCACTACCTGGAGGTGCCCTACGACCTGAGCCACGTGCTCTTCCTGGCTACCGCCAACGACGCTTCCCAGATCCCCGGCCCGCTTTATGACCGTATGGAGGTCATCGAGCTTTCCAGCTACACCCGGGAGGAGAAGTTCCAGATCGCCAAGCGCCACCTGGTGCCCAAGCAGATCCACCGCCACGGGCTGGATGGCCGCCGCCTGAAATTCACCGACGAGGCCCTGTACAGCCTCATCGACCACTATACCCGGGAGGCCGGCGTCCGTACCCTGGAGCGGGAGATCGCGTCCCTCTGCCGCCAGGCGGCCCGGATGATCGTCTCCGGCGAGAAGAAGACCTGCCGCATCACCCCGGCCCTGCTGGAGGAGATGCGCGGCCCGCAGAAGTTCAAGGACGACAACCTTCCCAAAGAGGACCTGTGCGGCGTGGTCAACGGCCTTGCATGGACCGCTGTCGGCGGCGAGATCCTCCAAGCGGAGGTAGCCGTGGTGGAAGGCAGCGGCAAGATCGAGCTGACCGGCTCTCTGGGCGACGTGATGAAGGAATCCGCCCGGGCTGCGGTTACCTATGTGCGCAGCGTCTGCCAGCAGTACGGCATCGACAAGGACTTCTATAAGACCAAGGATATCCACATCCACTTCCCCGAAGGCGCCGTACCCAAGGACGGCCCCTCCGCCGGTGTTACCATCACCACCGCGCTCATCTCCGCCCTCAGCGGCATCCCGGTGCGCCACGACGTGGCTATGACCGGCGAGGTCACCCTGCGGGGCCGGGTGCTGCCCATCGGCGGCCTGCGGGAAAAGACCATGGCGGCCTACCGCAACGGCATGACCACCGTCATCATCCCCCGGGACAACGAGCCCGACCTGTACGACGTGGAGCCCATCGTCAAGGAGCACGTGCGCTTTGTCACCGCCAAGGAGGTGGGCCAGGTGCTGCGGGAGGCGCTGGCCCCCGCTCCGGCCCAGGCAGCCATGGAGGATACCGCGTCCCAGCCGCTGCCCGCTGCGCCCGCTGGCTCCATCGCCGGTCCTACCGATGGTAAGGAAGAACTGCCCAACGCCAGCCTGGTCCAGTAGGCCGGGCAGAACAGGAGGCAACCATCTTGAACTACAACCTGGTAACCTTTGAAACATCCTTCGGCCGCCCCGACCAGCTGCCGGAGTCCACCCTCACCGAGATCGCCTTTGCCGGGCGCTCCAACGTGGGCAAATCCACCCTCATCAACAAGATCTTCAACCGCAAGCAGCTGGCCCGGGTCAGCGCTGTGCCGGGCAAGACCGCGACCATCAACTTCTTCCGCCTGGAAAACCTGCGCTTTGCCGACCTGCCGGGCTACGGCTACGCCAAGGTCTCCAAGGGCAGCAAGGAGAAGTGGGGCTCCCTCATCGAGACCTACTTCGACGGCAGCCGCAACCTGGGGCTGGTGTTCCAGCTGGTGGATATGCGCCATTCGCCCACCAAGGACGACCTGCAGATGATCGACTTTCTTATCGAAAACCAGTTCCCCTTCGTCATCGTGCTGACCAAGGCGGACAAGCTCAAAAAGACCGAGCGGGAGCGCCGCCTGGCTGCCCTGCAGCAGGAGGTCCCCTGCGCCGACCAGATCCGCATGATCCCCTTCTCCGCCCAGACCGGGGAAGGGGTGGACCAGGTGCGCGAGATCATCGAGGAGATCTCCGCCGAGGACCGCGCCGCCGAAGGCGAAGAATAACGAAAGGGGAAAACTTATGCTGGAACAAACTTCCGCCCTGCAGGTGGGCCCCCAGGGGCACCTGCTGTTTAACGGGGCCGACACCGTAGAGCTGGCCCGCACCTACGGTACCCCCCTCTACGTCATGGACGAGGACGGCATCCGCGCCGCCTGCCGCAGCTACAAGCAGTCCATCGAGAAAAACTACCACGGCCGCGGCCAGATCTTCTACGCCAGCAAGGCCTTCTGCTGCAAGGCCATCTGCCGCATTATGGCTGAGGAAGGCATGGGCCTGGACGTGGTCAGCGCCGGCGAGCTGTACACCGCCCTGCAGGCGGGCTTCCCCGCCGGGGAGATCTGCTTCCACGGCAACAACAAGACCGACGAGGAGCTGCGCCTGGCCCTGGAAAAGGGCGTGGGACGCTTCGCGGTGGACAACCGCTGGGAGCTGCACCGCCTGAGCCGCTTTGCCGCCGAGATGAGCAAGACCGCCTACATCCTCTTCCGCATCAAGCCCGGCGTGGAGGCCCATACCCACGAGTTCATCCAGACCGGCCAGATCGACAGCAAGTTCGGCGTGGCGCTGGAGACCGGCGAAGCCATGGAGATCGTCAAAGAGGCCCTGGGCCTGCCGGGCATCCACCTGGAAGGGGTCCACTGCCACATCGGCTCCCAGATCTTCGACGTGGCGCCCTTTGAGCTGGCTGCCGAGAAGATGCTGCGCTTCATGGACCAGGTGCGCCGGGAGACCGGGCACGTTATCCGGGAGCTGGATCTGGGCGGTGGCTTTGGCATCCGCTACACCGCCGAGGACCAGCCGGTGCCCTACGGGCAGTACATGGAGCTGGTGGCCGGGGTCATCCGCCGTGTGTGCGCGGAACTGGACTTCCCCGAGCCGTTTATCACCATGGAGCCGGGACGTTCCATCGTGGGGGCCTCCGGCATCACCCTTTACACCGTGGGCGCCGTCAAGGAGATCCCCGGCGTGCGCACCTACGCGGCGGTGGACGGCGGCATGACCGACAACCCCCGCTATGCCCTTTACCAGTCCCGCTACGACGCGGTGGCCATCGAGAAGGCAAACGAGCCCCGCACCATGCGGGTGACCCTGGCGGGCAAATGCTGCGAAAGCGGCGACCTGCTGGGCGAAGATATGCCCATCCAGCCCATCCAAAGCGGCGACCTGGTGGCGGTGCTTTCCACCGGAGCCTACAACTACTCTATGGCATCCAACTACAACCGCATCCCGCGCCCGGCGGTGGTGTTCGTCAAAGACGGACAGCCTCGGCTGGCAGTCCGCAGGGAAACCTGGGAGGACCTGGTATCCTGCGACCTGTAAGCCTGGCTGGTTCTGCCCAACCCTGCAAGAAAAATCACGGAAAATCACGGGCTTTTTCTGGCAAAGCTCCAATTTTTGCGTGCTTTGAGGCAAAATCCTCCACAGTCCTTTACTTTGACGGACTAAAATGCTAAAATAATAGGGAATCAATGCGCGGGAGGAGTACATATGAACTCAAAACTGAAGGAATTGAACGTCGAGTTCCTGTTTCAGGCGATTTTGAAGCTGGAAACGGTGGACGAATGTTATCGATTCTTTGAAGATCTGTGCACCGTGCCGGAGCTCAAGGCCCTTTCCCAGCGTCTGCTGGTGGCCAAGATGCTGGACGACCACCGGGTGTACAGCGATATCGTTTCCGAAACGGGAGCCAGCACAGCCACCATCAGCCGGGTGAACCGCTCCCTCAACTACGGCAGCGACGGCTACCGCATCGTCTTTGAACGGCTGGAGAAGGAACAGCAGCAATGAGCTATTCGGCATTTGCACGCTTTTACGACCAACTGACCGGCAACATCTCCTACCCCCAGCGGGCGGCCTACTTCGACCGCCTGCTGCGCCGCCACGGCGTGGGGGAGGGGGCCATCCTGCTGGACCTGGCCTGCGGCACCGGGAGCCTGTCTCTCGAGCTGGCCGCGCTGGGGTACGACGTCATCGGGGTGGACGGTTCGCCGGCGATGCTTTCCGAAGCCATGGAAAAGCGCTGGGAGGCGGGCAGGGAGGACGTACTCTTCCTTTGCCAGGACATGACCGAGCTGGACCTGTACGGGACCATCCACGCAGCGGTCTGCGCTCTGGACAGCCTCAACCACATCACCGATCCGGCCGCCCTGGAAGAGGCTATCGGCCGGGTGAGCCTTTTCATGGAACAGGGCGGGGTGTTCGCCTTTGACGTCAACACCCCCTACAAGCACGAAACGGTGCTTGGCAACAACACCTTCGTCTACGACTGCGACTCGGTGTACTGCGTGTGGCAGAACAGCTACCGCCCCGAGGACCGCACGGTAGAGATCAGCCTGGACTTCTTCGAGCAGGAGGAGGACGAGGAGGGCTGCTACCGCCGCAGTAGCGAAAGCTTCTGTGAGCGGGCCTATCCCCTGGAGGAGCTGCAGGGGATGCTGGAACGGTGCGGCATGGCGCTGGAAGCCTGCTACCATGAGGACAGCTTCGACCCGCCGCGTGCCGACACCCAGCGCTGGGTGTGCGTGGCGCGCAAAACTTCCCCCACCGGGAAGATCCGATAAACCACCAAACCACAGCAGGAGGGGCCGCGCCCTTCCTGCCGTTTTGCTGGAAGGGGAAAATCCTTCCCCGGGCGCTGTCCCGGAGACCCAACAAGGAGGAAAACCATGGGTAAGATCATTCGTACCATCTCCCAGAGCGGAGAGGTCATGTGCTGCGCGGTGGATTCCACCGACGCTGTGGCAAAGATGGAGCAGATCCACAAGACCTCCGCGGTCATCACTGCGGCGGAGGGCCGCCTGCTGACTGCGGCTTCGATGATGGGTACCATGCTCAAAAGCACCAAGGACTCGGTGACCCTGCGGGTGGAGGGCAACGGCCCCGCCGGGGCGCTGCTGGCCGTCGGAGACGGCACCGGCAACGTCAAGGGCACCGTCACCCATCCGGTGGTCGAGCTGCCGCTCAACCCCATGGGCAAGCTGGACGTGGGCGGTGCAGTGGGCCATGACGGTTTCCTGTACGTCATCAAGGACCTGGGCCTCAAGGAGCCTTACGTGGGCCAGGTGCCGCTGGTTTCCGGCGAGATCGCCGAGGATGTAACCAGCTACTACGCCGTCAGTGAGCAGATCCCCACCGTCTGCGGGCTGGGTGTTCTGGTGAATCCCGACCTGAGCGTGGCTTCTGCCGGCGGCTACCTGCTGCAGCTGCTGCCTGGCGCCTCGGAGGAGACCATCTCCCGGGTGGAGCAGAATATCGCCAAGCTTCCGCCGGTGTCCACCATGATCCATCAGGGAATGACCCCGCAGCAGATCGCCTTTGCGGCGCTGGACGGCTTTGACCCCAACGTCATCGACGAGTACGAGATGGGCTATGTCTGCGACTGCAGCCGCGCAAGGGTAGAGCGCGCCCTTATCAGCCTGGGCCGCCAGGAGCTGGAGAGCATGGTCGCCGAGGAGCAGCCCATCGAGGTCGGCTGCCAGTTCTGCGACAAGAAATATGTCTTTACGAAGCACGACCTGCAGGGACTCATCAAGGGCCTTTCCAAATAAAAAAGTTTTGCAAAAAGAATGAGCGCACGGCGTCCCGGGGTGGAAAAACCGCTTGGGGACGCCGTTTTTTGCTGGAAATATCTTTTTAAAAAAACTTCAAAAAAAGTGTTGACAAATCGGATATCGTATAGTATAATAAATCTCGTCGCTGAGAGATGAAACGAAAAACGAACATCACTCAGAGAAAAAACGTGGGAGCTTAGCTCAGCTGGGAGAGCATCTGCCTTACAAGCAGAGGGTCACAG
>JAHZAU010000015.1:0-2635 GCA_019423755.1 Oscillospiraceae bacterium | reverse complement strand
CGCCACCTTGCCAAGGTGGAGGTAGCGAGTTCGAGCCTCGTAACCCGCTCCAATTTTTTGGCGACATAGCCAAGTGGTAAGGCAGAGGTCTGCAAAACCTTCACCCCCGGTCCGAATCCGGGTGTCGCCTCCAAAGCGGTCTGTGAAAACAGACCGCTTTTTTGCGTTCTCGGAAAAGTTTTTTGAAAGGGAAAGCAGGCTTCCCCCTTCACACCCAACCGAGTCGCGGGTCTAGTTGGAGCAAAGCTCCAACTAACGAAAGAAGCTTCCTGACGGAATCTTCTTTTTTGTGTTTTTGAGGGATAAAGGATGGAGCCTATGTCAGTAGTTATTTCCGCCGCGGGTTACTCACTTATCATTAGGAAAAACTTTGTGCGCGATTATGCCAGCGGAGGCTCCTCCGCTGCGTTGACTTTGCGGCGGGCGGAGGATATAATGAGGAAAACAAAAAACCAAAGGAGTGCTGTATATGAAACCACAGGTCCAAGAACTGCTGCGCTTTATCGAGGCTTCCCCCACCTGCTTCCACGCGGTGGAGAACATCGCCAAGGCTCTGACCGAGGCCGGCTTTGCCCGCCTCAACGAGGGAGAGCCCTGGAAGCTGGAGCCCGGCCGCGGCTATTTCGTCACCCGCAACAACTCGGCGGTTATCGCCTTCTCCCTGCCGCAGGAACACCGCGGCGGTTACCATATCATCGCCAGCCACAGCGATTCCCCCACCTTTAAGATCAAGGATGTGGCCGAGCTGGAAGGCCCCGGCGAATATCTGCGGCTGAACACCGAGCGCTACGGCGGCATGATCTGCTCCACCTGGATGGACCGGCCTCTTTCCATCGCCGGACGTGCCCTGGTGATGGAGGACGGCGCTATCCGCACCAAGCTGGTGGAGTTCGGACAGGTGGTCATCCCCAACCTGGCCATCCACTTTAACCGCAAGATCAACGACGGCTACACCTACGACGCCCATGTGGACATGGTGCCCCTCTTCTCCCAGGGCGGCGGCAAGGACAGCTTCCGCGCCCAGCTGGCCCAGGCGGCCGGCGTGGAGCCCGAGCAGCTGCTTTCCAGCGACCTGTTTTTGGCCTGCAAACAGCCTGGCACCGTCTGGGGCCCCCAGGAGGAGTTCCTCTCCTGCCCACGGCTGGATGACCTGGAGTGCGCCTTTGCCTCCCTGCAGGCCTTCCTCTCCGCCCAGCATCCCCAGCAGGGCAGCGTGAACCTGTGCTGCGTCTTTGACAACGAAGAGGTAGGCAGCGGCACCAAGCAGGGCGCCGATTCCACCTTCCTGGAGGACGTGCTGCGCCGCATCCACGCCGCCCTGGGCAAGGACGCCGACGCCTACTATCAGGACGTGGCCCGCAGCTTCATGCTGTCGGCAGACAACGCCCACGCCGTCCACCCCAACCACCCGGGCATCACCGATTCCGGCAACTGCGTCAAGATGAACGGCGGCGTGGTGGTCAAGTTCAACGCTAACCAGAAGTACACCACCGACGGCGTCAGCGCGGCGGTGTTCCGTCAGGTCTGTCAGAAGGCCGGCGTCCCCTGCCAGAGCTTCGCCAACCGCTCCGACCTGCCCGGCGGCTCCACCCTGGGCAACATCTCCAACGCCCACGTGTCGCTGAACACCGTGGACATCGGCCTGGCCCAGCTGGCCATGCATTCCAGCTGTGAGACCGCCGGTACCGACGACGTGGAGTACATGGTCCGCGCCATGCGTGCCTTCTACGAGACCGCTATCGACATCCAGGAGGACGGCACCGTCCGCCTGAGATAACCTTTCCCAAAAGAAAAGCCCCCTCTCACCCAAAACCGGGCGAGAAGGGGGCTTTGCCTTTGAAAACCGAAAGAAGAAAACCGGCCGCCGCCTTCTTCTGCAAGGCAGGCGGCAAGAAACTGCGAGGGAAAAACATGGACATTTTGGACGTGATGCAGGGGGAGAAACCCTACTGCTCGGACCATCGGGATATGCCGGCAGAGCGGCAGAAAGCAGCCAAAAAGCTCTGTTGGCAGTACAACCAAACCAGCCCGGACGAGGAGGAGGAGCGGGCCCGGCTGCTGGGTCAGCTGCTGGGGGACTGCCACCCGCTGACCTTTATCGAACCGCCTTTCCACTGCGATTATGGGTTCAACATCCACACCGCAGGCCTGACGGTCATCAATTATAACTGTGTGATCCTGGACACCTCCCCGGTCCACCTGGGAGAGAACGTCTTCATCGGGCCGGGGGTCTGCATCGCCTGCGCCGGGCACGCCCTGGATGCCGCCCAGAGGGCCTCCGGCATCGGTACCTCTGCCCCGGTGACCATCGAGCGGGACGTGTGGATCGGTGTCAACGCGACCATCTGCGGCGGGGTGCGCATCGGCGCGGGGAGCGTCATCGGCGCCGGCAGCGTGGTCACCCGGGATATCCCCCAAGGGGTGGTGGCGGTGGGCAGTCCCTGCCGCGTCCTGCGCAAGATCACCCCACAGGATAGGCTGGAACCCTTGCGCCTGTAATGCCTTTTCCCAAAAGAAAAGCCCCCTCTCACCCAAAACCGGGCGGGAAAAGAGCGTTGCCATAAGAAAACATGAAAAAACCCAGTAAAATCAATGTTTTTTAGGGCAGCGGAAAACGGGGCAGGTCAAAACAACT
>JAHZAU010000014.1 GCA_019423755.1 Oscillospiraceae bacterium | reverse complement strand
GAATATCTGTATCGTGTTCGCCCAGCTTGAACGGGAAACGATACAGAAGCGGGTGGCCGATGCCTACTACTCACGAAGCCTAAAGGGGTTCCGCATGGGCGGCAAAGCTCCCTATGGGTTTCACACGGAGCCAATCAAGATAGATGGTATCAATACAAAGAAGTTAGTGGCAAATCCCGAAGAAGCGGAACAGGTCAAATTGATGTTTGAGATGTACGCCGAGCCGGGAACTTCCTACGGCGATATTGTCCGGCATTTTGCGGAGCATGGTATTAAAGATTTTTCCCGTCCGGCACTCGCAAGCCTTTTGTGCAATCCCATTTATGTCAAGGCTGACCTTGATATTTATGAGTTTTTCAAAAGTCAGGGGACGGTCATCATCAATGACGCCGCTGACTTTACGGGCACAAATGGGTGCTACTTCTATCGTGGCCGGGGAATGAAAGGCGACACCAAACACAATCTGCAAGGGCATACGCTGGTTATGGCTCCCAGCGAGGGCTTGGTTTCTTCTGAACTGTGGCTGAAATGCCGAAAGAAGATTTTAGCCAACGCCAGTTATCAGGCGGGACGAAAAGCGGTCAATACTTGGTTAGCTGGGAAAATCAAATGTGGCAGGTGCCAGAAAGCGTTAAAAGCCGAGGGCAGTTATGGGCGGTGGTACTTCCGTTGCAGTAAGCGTTCCGATAACAAAAGCTGTGAGGGTGCGGGGACGCTCCGTATTCCCGATACGGAAGCTGTTATCTATGCCGCTATGGTAAAAAAGCTAAAACCGTTCCAGACCATCAAGGGGCGAAAAAATGCTATGAAGTCCAATCCAAAGCTGACCGCCCTGCAAGTAGAACTCGCACAAATCCAGCATGAAATTGAAACGCTCATTGACACGCTGACCGGGGCAAATCCCGTCCTGCTCTCCTATGTGAACAGCAAGATTGAAGAACTGGACGGACGCAAGCAGGAGCTTGTCAAAAAGATAGCGGAGTTGAGTGTGGACACCATCAGCCCGGAACAGGTCAAAGAAATTTCCGGCTATCTGGACACATGGGAGGAAGTGGACTTTGACGATAAGCGGCGGGTGGTGGATTTGATGATTTCCGCAATTTACGCCACAAGCGAAAGTATCAACATCGTTTGGAAGATATGACGGCGCATAAGCGCCGCCATACAACGCAACCTTTCGCCCTTTGTAAACTAAGCTACACTGTATTTGGGCGGTATGCTGACCAGAAGATGCACATGATCCGGCATCATGTGTCCTTCTAGAATTTCTACTCCTTTCCACTTACATAAATCCCTTATGATTTGCTGGATATCTTTTCTCAAATCTTTATAGATTATTTTTCGACGGTACTTTGGTGTGAAAACGATGTGATACTTGCATACCCATTTGCTGTGTGCTAAACTATTTGCCATAAGAAACATCCTTTCTTGGTTTTTTTAGAGGCTTGAACAATCTCTATTTTACCAGAAAGGATGTTTCTTTGCTTAAGCTTTAATCCACCCGCATAGCGGGCGGTTGTTGACCTTTCGCTGAATGCGAAAGGTCTTTGCTAAAGCACTAAGCCAAAAAGGCCGGGACCCGATAATGGGTCCCGGCCTTTCTTGTTGGACGGATTCTATTTCTCCTGGGATTTCTGCTGCTCGAGGCAAGCTTCCAGCATCTGGGCCAGCTGGTCCGGGCAGGAGGTGGGCTTTTTGCCGCAGCGGATGCCGCGCAGGCGTTTTGCTACCTCGGCGGCGTCCTGGCCTTCGATGAGGGCGCAGATGCCCTTGAGGTTGCCGTCGCAGCCGCCGATGAACTGGGCGTGCTGGATGGTGGTGCCTTCCATGGCTACCTGGATGATCTGGGAGCAGACGCCCCGGGGGTGATACTCATATACCATAGTGTTTTCGCTCCTTTGTTTGGCTCTGGGAGGTATTTTACCGCAAAGAGAGATAAAATGCAAGATTTTTTCGCCGCAAAAAGCCGCTGCCCCGCAGGACAGCGGCTGGGACGTTTGAGGGATGATTATTTGCCGATCATCATGTGCAGGATCTCCAGGTCGGTCTCCTTCATGCCGTCGCGGCCCAGGCGGCCGACGTTGCCCATGGTGGACTCCACGTCCTCCTGGACGATGCCGTCGCCGGCCTCGAAGTGTTCCCCTTCCATGGCCATGCAGTGGCCCAGGATGGCGGCGTCCACCGAGGAAGCGATCTTGGCGGCGCAGGAAGCCTTGGCCCCGTCGCAGACGATGCCGGAGACGTTGGCCAGGGTGTTGACGATGGTGTCGCCGATGGCCCGCAGGCTGCCGCCTTCCAGGTAGGTGATGGCGGCGCCGGCGCCGGCTGCCGCGCTGACTGCTCCGCAGTAGGCAGACAGGCGGCCGATCTGGCTCTTTTGATGGATGGACACCAGGTTGCTCACCAGCAGGGCGCGGATGAGCTGCTCGTGGGTGGCGTTTTTGGCGCGGGCGTATTCGATGACCGGCAGGGAGACGGTCATGCCCTGGTTGCCGGAGCCGGAGTTGATGACCACCGGCAGGACGCAGCCGTTCATGCGGGCGTCCGACCCGGCGGCGGCGCGGGCCCGGGCGCGCACCCGGACGTCGCTGTCGCCGTACATCTGCAGCAGGGTACGGCCCACCATGGCCCCGTAGTGGCCGTGCAGGCCCTCTTCGGAGATGGCGGTGTTGTAGTCGATCTGCCGCTGAATCACCGCTTCCACCCGCTCCAGGGGCACGGTGTTGGCAAATTCCAAGATGGTTTCCACCGTCAGGCCCTCGGTCAGGTCGGGCTGGTCGGCGGCCTGCTCGCCGCTTTCCTCCTGCTCAAAGAGCACCTGGCCGTTTTTCTCCTTGCGGGTGATGTTGGTGTGGCTGTCGCGGATCTCCACCAGGGCAGATTCCTCCCCGGCCCAGACGGTGATGATAATATGCAGGTTGCAGCCGCCTTCGATCAGGTCCACCTGGCAGAAGTCTCCCCGGCGCACCAGCTCCTGGGTCTCCTTAATATCCTCGGGGCGGACGGTGCTGAGCGTTTCCAGCACGCGGGTGTGGTCGCCGCCCAGGGCGCCCAGGATGGCGGCGGTCTCGATGCCCTTCATGCCGCCGGAGTTGGGCACGATGACGCCTTTTACGTTTTTGATGATGTTGCCGCTGCAGGCAGCGCGCATCCGGTCGGGGCGGCGGCCCAGCAGGTCAACCGCCGAAGCGGCAGCGTAGGCGATGGCGATGGGCTCGGTACACCCCAAGGCCGGCACCAGCTCCTTTTCCAGCAGGCGGACATAACGGCTTTCCTGTTCTGGCGAAAGACTCATGAACGATCCCTCTTTCTATCCTGTCGCTCTTGGGCAAACGGTTTGCCCAAGAAGTTCAAAATATTCTCTCTGTTATTGTAATCATAGCAGATTTTCCCCATGGTTACAACCTTTTTTTCGCCGTTTTTCCCTGCTGTGTCCTCCCCAGAAATACATCTGCCCCTTGTTTTCGGTTGCAGAGGGCCGCCCGGTGGGGTATAATAGAAAAAACGGCCCCAACCTGCCACAGAAAGGACGAGATACCATGATCTTACAGCTTTCCACCATGAGCGATTTTATCCACCTGCTTGCCGGGGAGCCGGACGGGCGCATCTTCTGCACCATCAAGGAGGCGGAGGGCAAGCCGGAGCCCAACCGCGTTTTCCGGTATGTGCTCTGCTCGCCGCGGCTGCAGGCGGTCTACACCGGCATGTGCCCCCTTTCCCGCTTTGAGGAGAAGGTGGCCGCGCCCCTTTCCCAGTTTTTGGCCCAGCACCCGGAGCACCAGCTGGACCGCTTCGACCACCTGGCGGTGGTGGAGCGGGAAAACCGCATCACCCTCAAGGGGCCTCTGCCGCTGGACGCCCCGGTGGAATAAAAACCAAAATACCGCAAAAAAACGAGCCGGGACCGCCAGGGTCTCGGCTCGTTTGCTTTGTGTTTTTGGTTTAGACGATCTCGTCGGTGGGCGTCTCGGGGGTCTCCGGCTGGGTTTCCGGGGTGGTCTGCTCCGGCAGCACCGGCTCGGTGGGCTGGGGTTCTGCGGGCTGCACCGGCTGGATGGTGGTGCTGGCGTTATTTTCGGTGTGATACTGCTCCTGCTCCGGGATAGCGCCTTCCGGCGGGTCCTGGATGCTCATGAGCTGATAGTGGGAATCCACCTTCTTGAGCACATAGATCATGTACTTGCTGGGCACCGGGTCGGCCTTCTCCCCTTTGATGCTGGTCATCCACTGGCTCTGGGGGGCCATATAGCCCACCACCAGCTCGTAGGTATCACCGTCGCGGGTGATCTCGGTGACCTTGGGGGTGTAGGACATGGTGGCATCCACCGGGACGTAGTACATCTTGTTTTGGGCGTCGTAGGAGTAGGTGTTGATGTAGTCGTCAAAGGACTGGTGGTTTAAGGTGATACCCGGGCCGAACAGCTGGGTGCAGGCCGCATCCACGTCGGTCTGGGGCACCATGACCATGTTGCTTTCGTTGACGATGGTGTATTTATCCCGGTTCTGGATGATGGCGCTCCAAACGCTGGAGCGGAGGATGGAAAGCTCGTTGATCTCCGAAGCATCCTCAAAGGGCACCGGGTCGAACATGGTCACCGGCAGGATGATGTTTTCGAACATCTCCTTCTGCTTGGAGTTGTCGATGAGCCGTTCGGTCATCTGGATGCTGAAGGAGACCACGGTGATGAGGCCGATGAGCGCCAGCACCACAAACAGGCCGCCCAGCGGCACAGCGGCGGCATAGCGGCGTTTTTCGCGGAAATGATGCCCTTCCAGCATATGCTTCCAGTTGGGCAGCTCCTCCTCGTCCTCCTCCCCGGCGGGGGCTTTGGGCTTGGGGTCAGCCTCCGGGGCCGGCTCCGGCTGCGGCTGGGCCGCCTTGGGAGCGGTTTCCTGGGGAGCTGCGCTTGGCAGCGGTTTCTTCTCTTTTTTTGCCATAGTCAAAACTCCATTTCTGTCCCGGCCGGCGGGAAAAGCGGCAGCCCTATTCCTCCGGGGCGTTTTCGTCGCCTTCGGCGGGCTTGTGCCGGATCACCCGCAGCTTGGTGATGCGCTGGTCGTCCATCTCTTCCACCACCACGGTCAGGGTGCGGAAGGTGAAGCTCTCGCCCACCTGGGGGATGTGTTCCATCATCTCCAGCGTCCAGCCGGAGATGGTATTGTATTCGCTTTCAAAGTCTTTGAAGCCGCAGTCCAGCTCCTCCATGACGTCGTAGACGTTGGCGTCGCCGGAGATGAGGAAGGTGTTCTCATCCAGCTGGGTGAACTCCTCTTTGACGTCGTCGTACTCGTCCCAGATCTCGCCCACCAGCTCCTCCAGCAGGTCCTCCATGGTCACCAGACCCAAGGTCCCGCCGTAGTCGTCGGTGACGATGGCCATCTGGCAGGTTTGGCGGCGCAGCTGGTCCAGGAGCTTGGAGATGCGCATGGTCTTATGCACAAAGAGCACGTCGTTCATCAGGGTGCGCACGTCCTGGGTCTCGCCGGTGATCTGCGCCTTGAGGATATCGCGCACATGCACGGCGCCGACGATGTGGTCCAGGGTCTTTTCGTAGACCGGGAAGCGGGAGACGGTGCTGTCCTTGGCCAGGGTGAGGATCTCCTCCCAGCTGTCCTGGATGTCGATAGCCACGATGTCCACCCGGGGGGTGACGATCTCCTGGACCTCGATCTCGTCAAAGTCCAGCGCCGACTGTACTAGGTCGCTTTCCTTCTCCTCCAGCACGCCTTCCTCCTCGATGGATTCGACGATGTACTTGAGCTCCTCCTCGGTGACCGACGGCTGGGAAGCGTTTTCCGGCTTGGTGATGCAGTCGGTGAGCTTCACAAAGAGGAACACCAGCGGGCTGAGCAGCTTCATCAGCAAGCTGAGCGGGCCAGCAAAGCGCAGCGCCAGCGTCTCGCTGTTTTCCTTGGCGTAGGTCTTGGGCAGGATCTCGCCGAAGATCAGCACCACGATGGTCATGACCACCGTAGAGAGCGCAGCGCCCTGCTCCGGCCCCATCAGGCGGCTGAAAAGCAAGGTGGCGATGGAGGCGGAGGCGATGTTCACCACGTTGTTTCCGATAAGCACCGTGGACAGCGCCCGCTGAAAATCATCGGCAATCTTCAGCACGGTATTGGCCCGCTTATCTCCCTCCTCGGCGTAGTTTTTGATCCGGATGCGGTTGAGCGACGCAAACGCCGTCTCGGTGGCCGAAAAATAGGCCGAACACGCAACCAAAGCTACCAGCATCAGCAATCCAGCTGAACTATCCAACATTCATCAACTCTGCTTTCATTTTATTCCTTGGCCGGGCCTTTTTTGGTCCCGGCGCCGAACACCTGGGGGTAATGCTGCAAAAACACCGCACGGATGTCAGAAGAACATCACCGGCCTTCCGGGTGGTTGACCTTGCAGTTGCAGTGGGTCATGGCTCCGGTGGCCCGGATCACCTGCGGCACGGTGGACGCGCCCTGCTCCATGGCCCGGAGGATGTCCTCATCGGTGACATGGTCGCAGTAGCAGATCATCTTCATTTTGCCCGCCCCCTTGTGTCCTGTTTGGGATTGCGGCAGCAGTCTGCCACAATACTCTTTTTATTTTATCAGAATTTTGGCGGCAGTACAAGGTTTGCGGCCCAATGTTTACACGGATTTCACGCCTTGGGCACAAAAAGCGCCCCCTGCCTGGGGCAGGAGGCGCCGGACCGGATGATTACCGGTTGTTCTTCTGTTTGTTTTCCATAGCGATGAGGGCGTCCTTGCGGGACAGGTTGATGCGGCCCTGGCTGTCGATGTCGGTAACCTTGACCAGGATCTCGTCGTCCACGTTGACCACGTCCTCGACGCGCTCGACGCGCTTGGTGTCCAGCTTGGAGATGTGGACCAGGCCCTCTTTGCCGGGAGCGATCTCCACGAAGGCGCCGAAGTTCATCAGCTTGGTGACGCGGCCCTTGTAGAAGGCGCCTACCTCGGGATCGCGGGCGATGGTCTCGATCATGCTGACCGCGCGAGCCACGTTCTGTTTGTTGACGCCGGCCACGTAAACCTTGCCGTCCTCTTCCACGTCCACCTTGACCTCGCACTCGGCGCAGATCTTCTGGATGACCTTACCGCCGGAACCGATGACTTCGCGGATCTTGTCCACGGGGATGGTCAGGGAGGTCATCTTGGGAGCGTACTCGGAAACCTCGGGACGGGGTCTGGGCAGAGCCTTGAGCATCACTTCGTCCAGGATGTACAGACGGGCAACGCGGGTCTTTTCCAGGGCGTCAGCGATGATCTCGTAGGTCAGACCGTCGATCTTGATGTCCATCTGGATGGCGGTGATACCCTTGTGGGTACCGCCGACCTTAAAGTCCATATCGCCGAAGAAGTCTTCCAGGCCCTGGATGTCGGTCATGGTGATCCAGCGGTCGCCTTCGGTAACCAGACCGCAGGAGATACCGGCTACGGGAGCCTTGATCGGCACACCGGCGTCCATGAGGGACAGGGTGGAAGCGCAGATGGAAGCCTGGGAGGTGGAACCGTTGGAGGACAGCACCTCAGAAACCAGACGGTAAGCGTAGGGGAACTCCTCCACAGAGGGGATCACCGGCTCCAAAGCACGCTCAGCCAGGGCGCCGTGACCGATCTCGCGGCGGCCAGGGCCACGGGAAGGGCGGGTCTCACCCACCGAGTAGGAGGGCATGTTGTACTGATGCATGTAGCGCTTGGAATCTTCGTTGTCGATACCGTCCAGGATCTGAGCATCGGAGATGGGGCCCAGGGTGGTGATGGTCATAACCTGGGTCTGGCCGCGGGTGAACATAGCGGAACCATGAACGCGGGGGATCAGGCCGACTTCTGCGTCCAGAGGACGGATCTCGTCCATCTTTCTGCCGTCAACACGCTTGCCCTCGTCCAGCATCCAGCGGCGGACGACGAACTTCTGCAGCTTGTACAGGCACTCGTCGATCATAGCGGTCTGCTCGGGGTACTGCTCGTCGAACTGCGCATGAACTTCCTCGATAACGGGGGTCAGGCGGGTGTCGCGCTCCAGTTTATCGTCGGTATCCAGCGCGTAGCGGACCTTCTCGATAGCGAAGTCCTTGATGGCCTCGAACATATCGTGGTCCACCTCTTTGGACTCGAAGGTAAACTTCTCTTTGCCGATCTCGGCCTGAACGCCGGCGATGAACTCAGCCATCTTGCGGTTTTCCTCGTGGCAGGCTTTGATGGCGTCCATCATGACGTCCTCTTTGACCTGGTTGGCGCCAGCTTCGATCATAACGACCTTCTCGCGGGTGCTGGCAACGGTCAGGTGCAGGTCAGAGACCTTGCGCTGCTCCTCGGTGGGGCAGAGGACGATTTCGCCGTCCACCAGACCTGCCTGGATGCCGCTGATGGGGCCGTTCCACGGAATGTCGGAGATGGACAGAGCGAAGGATGTACCCAGCATACCGGCAACCTCAGGAGAGTAATCCTGATCCACAGACAGGACGGTCATCACGACAGAAACGTCGTTACGCATATCCTTGGGGAAGAGGGGACGGATGGGGCGGTCCACCAGACGGGAGGCCAGGACAGCCTTCTGGGAGGGACGGCCTTCGCGTTTCAGGAAAGCGCCGGGGATCTTGCCCACAGCGTACATTTTCTCTTCAAAATCCACCGACAGAGGGAAGAAGTCGATGCCCTCGCGGGGCGCTTTGGAAGCGGTGACGTTGACCATCACCGTGGTGTCGCCGAAGCGAACCAGGCAGGAGCCGTTGGCCAGGCCTGCCATCTTGCCGGTCTCGAAGCTGATGGGCTTGCCGGCAAATTCGGTTTTAAAGACTTTAAAATTCTCAAACATGGCGAATCCTCCGTATTTTTTCCCCTTCGGGAGCCGACTCACCTTTTTAGCAAGGAATCCAGGGCGCAGGGCCGTCCTGCGGCTTCGATTCGCTGCTAAAAACCGGTTTGGGCGCCGAAGGTTTTTTTGGTTTTTTTAAAATGTGGAAAAAAGGCGGAAAGTAAAACGAGCTTACTTCCGCCTTTTTGCACACTTGGATGGGGACAAGACCGTCCGTCTTTCCATCACACCGCCCAGGGTGCGGGCCTCCCTGCTCCGGGAGCCTGACGCCTTGGCGCGAGATTACTTTCTGATACCCAGTTTCTCGATGATGGCGCGGTAACGGTTGATGTCTTTTTTCTTCAGGTAGTTGAGCATGTTTCTGCGGCGGCCTACCATCTTCAGCAGACCTTTTCTGGAATGATGGTCATTCTTGTTGGCCTTGAAGTGGTCGGTCAGGTCGTTGATTCTCTTGGTGAGGATCGCGATCTGTACTTCAGCAGAACCGGTGTCGGTCTCGTGAAGTCTGTTCTGCTCGATTACCAGGTTTTTCTCTTCTTTTCTCATCATGGCAAAATCACCTCAGTTAAAAATATTCACCAGTACCTGAGCGAGGGGACATGAGGCTGGCGCGGTGGACGCGTCCTGACTCCCCAGACTAAGCGTACGGTGGGAGGGCGTTTCAAAACGCCTACCCGGATATTTTATCATAAACCGGCCGCTTTGTAAAGCGGAAAAAAATACAGCATCCCCCAGCCGGAGCCGGGGGAGTTTGTGCAATCTGCGGCAGTTAGAAGCGCACCAGGTTCATGGGCGTCAGGCTGCGGACCGTTTCGGTGTCCTCGGCGATCTGGGCCTTCAGCTCCTCGATGGAGCCGAAGCGCACCTCCGGGCGGATGAAGTCGTAAAACAGCACCCGGATGCACTGGCCGTACAGGTCGCCCTCAAAGTCCAGGATGTAGGTCTCGGACAGCGGGTAGGGGCTGCCGACGGTGGGCTTCACCCCCACGTTGGTCACGCCGCCGTAGATCTTCCGGCCCACCTCCACCAAGGTGGCATAAACGCCGTACTTGGGCACGATGTGGTGGGGCGGGAAGCTCTGGTTGATGGTGGGGAAATGGATTTGCCGGCCAATCTCGTTGCCGTGGCTGACGATAAAGTCGATGCAGAAGCGCCGGCCCAGCATCCGGGCGGCACAGTCCATCCGCCCGGCCAGGATCTCCTCCCGGATGCGGGTGGAGCTGACGGGTCTGCCCTCCTCCATCACCGGGTCCACCACCACCACCTGCACGCCGTGGGCCCCGGCCAGGCGGCGGAGCATCTCCACGTTGCCCCGGGCGTCCTTGCCGAAGGTGAAGTCCCGGCCGCAGCAGATGCGCCGGGCGTTCATCCGGCCGATGAGCACATCTTCCACAAATTCCTCGGGGCTCAGGCCGCAAAACTGCATGAAGTCCGGGCAGAGCACCTGCTCAAAGCCCATCTTCTGAAGCAGTTCCCACTTGTGCTCCTCGGTCATCAGGCTGAAGTAGTTCTTTTTGATCTGCGGGATCTGGCCGGTGATGCGGTAGGTGAACACCATGGGGAGCAGCCCCTCCCCGGCGCCGTCCAGCGCCTGGCGCAGCACCGCCTGATGCCCGATATGTAGCCCGTCAAACAGCCCCAGCGCCACCGAAGCGGGCCCCTTGGGCTGCTGCTCTTCCAAACTGGAAATGATCTGCAAATCCTCTTACCCCCTCGTACCTTCCTCATGGGCGGCCGGCTGGCCGAAGAACTTCCGGGTCACAAGCAGGCCTTCCCGGACCTGCGCCAGCCCCAAAAAGGCGCCGTCTTCCCCCAGCACCCGGATCTCCCCTTCCCAGTCGCGGGGGAAATCCGCCGGCCAGGGCAGGCGCCGGGCGTCCAGACGGACGCCGTTGCGGTACATGTTTTCCTGCTTTCCCTGCAGGCTCAGCGCCGGAAGGGAGGCAAACACCCTTTCCAGCGGCAGCAGCCGGGAGGCAAGCTCCCCGCTGTCGCACAGGCGCTGGGCTTCCTCCAAACTCAGCGCCTCCTCCAAGCCGAACCCGGCGGCCCGGGTGCGGCGCAGGCTGGTCATCACCGCTCCGCAGCCCAGCGCGGCGCCAATGTCGTCGCAGAGGGTACGAATGTAGGTCCCTTTGGAGCAGGTGACCAGGATCTCGTAGGTGTGCTCCTCTTCCCAAGCGCCGGTCAGCTCCAACTGGCGGATGGTCACCGGCCGGGGCTTGCGCTCGACCTCCACCCCCTGGCGGGCCAGGTCGTACAGACGCTTTCCCCCCACCTGGATGGCGGAATACATGGGCGGCAGCTGCTGGATGTCGCCGCGAAAGCGTTCCAGCACCGCCTCCACCTCCCGGCGGCCGCAGGTAACGGCGAAGCGCTCCTTTACCGTGCCGGTGCGGTCCAGGGTGTCGGTGGTCCAGCCCAGCTGGAACCGGGCCAGGTACTGCTTGTCCGAATCGGGAAGGATGTCGCAGCAGCGGGTGGCCTTGCCCACGAAGATGGGCAGCACGCCGGTAGCCATGGGGTCCAGGGTGCCGGCGTGGCCCACCTTGCGGGTACGCAGCATCCCCCGGGTCTTGGCCACCAGGTCAAAGGAGGTGAATCCCTCCGGTTTGTCTAAGATCAGAATGCCGTCCATGGCTTTCCCCCTTCCTCCGGCCGTTGCAGCTGCCGGAGCATCTCCTGCTCCACGGCATCCACCAGCAGACGGCGGGCTTCCTCCAGCGGCCGGGCCAAAAAGCACCCGGCGGCCTGGCGGTGTCCCCCGCCGCCCAGCGTCCCGCAGATGCGGGAGGCGTCCAGGGGTTCCCCGGTGCGTACCGATACCCGCCAACCGGTGCGCTGGGGGTTTTCCCGCAGGGTCACGCCGGCCAGCACCCCTTGGATCTGCCGGGGCAGGCCGGTCAGCTCCTCCACCTCGTCGTCGGGGCAGCCGGCGTCCTCCAACAGCTGGCGGGGCAGGGTCAGCAGGGCGCAGCGCCCGTCCAGCGCCAGTTCCAACGACTGCCGGGCGGTGTTTTCCACCTGCATCCGCTGGGGGCTCACCGTTTCAAACATCCGCCGGTCGATCCAGGCGCTGCGGGCCCCGGCCTCGATGAGGCGGGCAGCGGCGCGGTGGGTGGCGGCGGTGGTGTTGGAATAGCGGAAGCACCCGGTGTCGGTGGTCAGGCCGGTGTACAGGCAGTCCGCGGTAGCGGCGTCCAGCAGCGGCTTGCCGCTTTGGCGCTCCAGCTCCTCTAACAGGGAGAGCATCAGCTGACAGGTGGCGGCTGCCTCCGGCTCCAGCAGGGTGTGCCGGGCGTAGCCGGTGTTGGAGCGGTGGTGGTCGATGCAAAGGTCCACCCGTCCGCCCCAGCTTTCCTTCCAGCTGCCCAGCAGGGCGGCGTCGGCCACATCCACCGCCACCGTCAGCGGCGCGTCCTCCCGGGGAGGCTGGGCCTGGCCCAGGTAGGAAAAGCGCGGCGGTACCGGGTCCGGGCAGCAAAGCCAGGCCTCGCAGCCCAGTGCCTCCAGCATCCGGCAGAGGGCAAAGCCCGAGCCCAGGGTGTCGCCATCCGGGCTGCGGTGGGAAAAGACCTGCACCTGACGGGCGCCCAGCAGCAGGCGGGCGGTCTCCTGGCAGGTCAAGCTGCCGTTTGCCATCCTTACTCTCCCTCCCCTTTTTTAAAATGAGCGGTTTATTCCTCTTCTTCCTCGGGTTCCCGGTCCTCGAAGGCTTTGGGGTCCGCGGCCTTCAGGTCGTTGAGGATGCGGGCGATGCCGGCGCTGTACTCGGTGGAGTCGTCAGCGATAAAGTGGAAATCCGGCACCCGGCGCATCTTCAGCCGGAGGTTGATCTCATGCTTGATGAAACCGTTGGCGTTGTTGAGGCCTTTGCAGGCCTCCTGGGCTTTTTGAAGCCCCTCCAGGGAGCTGACCCACACCTTGCAGTGGGACAGATCCTTGGAAAGTTCGGTCTTGATGATGGTCAGGATGGTGGACACCCTGGGGTCCTTGACCGAGCGGATGATATCGGTGAGCTCGCGCTTGATATCCTCACCGGTGTGGTTGACACGGAAGCCGGCCATGGGGCGGCCCCTCCTTTCTTTATGGGAGATCCCAAAAGCGGGATTATTCTCTGTATTCCTCGATCATATAAGCCTCGAAGATATCGCCGATCTTCAGATCGCCGAATTTCTCGATGCCCATACCGCATTCGTAGCCCTTGGCCACCTCTTTGACGTCGTCCTTGAAGCGTTTGAGGGAGGTCAGGTGCTCGTCGGCGATGATGATACCGTCGCGGACGATGCGGATCTCGGCGTTGCGGGTGATCTTGCCTTCCAGCACGTAGCAGCCGGCAACGGTGCCCACGCCGGTGATCTTGAACACCTCGCGGACTTCGGCGCGGCCCAGCTCCACCTCGCGGGTCTTGGGAGCCAGCATGCCCTTCATAGCGGAGGAGATCTCCTCGATGGCGTCGTAGATGACGCGGTAGAGGCGCATATCCACGCCGGACTGCTCGGCCATGTCGCGGGCGGTGGGGTCGGGACGGACGTTGAAGCCGACGATGATGGCGCCGCAGGCCTCGGCCAGGCTGACGTCGGACTTGCTGACGGCACCAACGGCACCGTGGATGACCTTGACGCGGACTTCGGCGTTGCTCAGCTTCTCCAGGGACTGGCGGACAGCCTCCACCGAGCCCTGAACGTCGGCTTTGACGATGATGGGCAGCTCCTTGGTCTCGCCCACTTCGATCTGCTCGAAGAGGTTATCCAGGGTGACCTTCTGGTAGGAGGAGAACTCCTTCTCCTTGGCTTCCTGACGGCGCTGTTCCACCAGCTCACGGGCCAGACGCTCGTCGCCGACGGCGTTGAACTCGTCACCAGCGGCGGGAACTTCGGCCAGACCGGTGATCTCAACCGGCATGGAAGGACCAGCGGTCTCGACGCGCTCGCCCTTGTCGTTGGTCATAACGCGGACACGGCCCACAGCGGTGCCGGCAATGACCGAGTCGCCGGTGTGCAGGGTACCGTTCTGGACCAGGATGGTAGCCACCGGGCCGCGGCCTTTGTCCAGGCGGGCTTCGATGACGGTACCTTTGGCCATACGGTCGGGGTTGGCCTTCAGCTCTTTGACGTCGGCCACCAGCTGGATCATCTCCAGCAGTTCCGGGATACCCTGTTTGGTCTTAGCGGAAACCGGTACGCAAACCACGTCGCCGCCCCACTCCTCGGGAACCAGCTCGTACTCGGTGAGCTGCTGTTTCACGCGGTCGGGGTCTGCGGTGGGTTTATCCATCTTGTTGATGGCAACGATGATGGAAACGCCGGCTGCTTTGGCGTGGCTGATGGACTCAACGGTCTGGGGCATGATACCGTCGTCGGCGGCTACCACCAGAACGGCGATATCGGTGATATCGGCGCCGCGGGCACGCATGGCGGTGAAGGCCTCGTGGCCGGGGGTATCCAGGAAGGTGATGGGCTTGCCGTTGGCGATAACCTGGTAAGCGCCGATGTGCTGGGTGATGCCGCCGGCCTCGCCTGCGGTAACCTGCGCATGACGGATGGCGTCCAGGATGGAGGTCTTACCATGGTCAACGTGACCCATGACAACGACCACCGGCGGGCGCTCGACCTTATCGTCCTCGGAGTCCTCGGAAGCGTCGAAGAGACGGTCCTCGATGGTGACGACGACCTCTTTTTCTACCTTGGCGCCGATGTCCATGGCAACCAGGGCAGCGGTGTCGTAGTCCAGGATATCGGAGATGGACTTCATCTCGCCCATAGCCATCAGGCGTTTGATGATTTCGGCTGCCTGGATCTTCAGCTTGAGGGCCAGGTCGCCGACGGTGATCTCGTCGGGGATGGTGATGTTGAGCTTCTGACGGCGCTCGCGCTCCATCTCCAGGCGGCGCATCTTCTCCAGCTCCTTGTCCTTCTTGGACATGAAGTTCTTCTTCTTATTCTTGCCGCCGATCTTCTGTTTTTTCACACCGTCGTCGCGTTTGGCGAGATTTTCCGGAGCGATCTGCTCGTAGCGCTCGTTGTACTTATCCAGCTCGATGTTGGCTGCGCGCATATCCACGTGACGGATGATCTTGCCGTTGACGTTTTCGTCCAGCTGGGGGTTGACGGTGGTTGCCGGACGGGCTGCCGCCGGTTTGGGGGCGGGCTTGGGAGCGGCGGGCTTGGCGGGGGCAGCCGGTTTGCGGTTGCCGAAGCGGTCGCCGTTGTTGGGACGGTCACCACGGTTGTTGCCAAAGCGGTCACCGTTATTGGGACGGTCGCCGCGGTTGTTGCCAAAACGATCGCCGTTGTTGGGACGGTCGCCGCGGTTGTTGCCAAAACGATCGCCGTTGGGGCGGTCGCCACGGTTGTTATTGAAACGGTCACCATTGGGGCGGTCGCCACGGTTGTTATTGAAGCGGTCGCCATTGGGACGATCGCCGCGGTTGTTGTTGAAGCGATCACCGTTGGGACGGTCGCCGCGGTTGTTGTTCACACGGTCATTGCCGGCGGGACGGTCGCTCTTGGGGGCGTTCTCTGCCGGTTTGGATGCGGGTTTTACGGTATCTTTCATAGGCTCCTTCTCTGCTTCCTTTGCTTCGATAGTCGGTCTTGCGGCAGGCTCGGACTTGGGTTCGGGCTTGGGCTCGGGCTTGGGTTCCGGTTTCGGTTCGGGTTTGGGCTCCGGTTTGGGCTCTGCCTTCTTTTCCGGTTTTGCCTTGGGGGCGGGTTTCGGGTCGTTTTTGGATGCAAAGTAGGCATCAAAATTTCCCACCTGGTTTTTCTGGGTCACCGTTTCGAACACCAGGTTCAGCTCCGCCTCGGTGAGCGCGGTCATGTGCTTTTTCTCCTCCGCGGAATTGGCGTTGAGCAGATCCAGCACTTCTTTGGTGGAGACCTCCAGGTCCTTGGCCACCTCGCGGACTCTATATTTATCGATCATCATGCGGCATCGTTCCTCCTTCGTCCAAACGATCTGCCCCGGCCAGCTTCTGCAGGTTGTGGGAGAGGCCTTCATCCAGGATGAGCAGCACGCCGGAGCGTTTGCCCACCTGTGCCTTCACCTGGTCCATCTCCACCGCCAGTGTCACCACCGGGACGCCTCTGCTGCCGCAGAGGAACTCGATTTCTTTTTTGGTTTTGAGGGAAAGGTCCTGTGTGACGAACACGCAGGGGGCCTGCCCCTTGAGGATGGCTTCCTTGGCCTTATCAAACCCCAGCACCAGCTTGCCGGCCCGGCGGCTGAGGGAAAGGGTAGAAAGTTGTTTATTGTTCAACCTGGCTCAACTCCTCCTCCAGCCTCTGGTACACCTGGTCGGGGATGGCAGTCTCCAGGGCGCGCTCCAGCTGTTTGGATTTGCGGGCCTTCTGCAGGCAGGCGGCGCTGCCGCACAGGTAGGCCCCCCGGCCGGGCATCTTGCCCTTGGGGTCGATGGCGATCTCCCCTTCCGGCGAGCGCACCACCCGGATCAGTTCCTTTTTCGGCTTATGTTCCCGACAGCCGATGCACATGCGCATCGGGATCTTTTTTCCTGTCATCTCATTCCCTCCCTTGTCACCGGGGTGGGAAGGCCCTTTTTATTCGGAAAGGGCGTCTTCCCCGGTCTCTTCTTCGGCTTCGGACTCTTCCGGCAGAGCGTCTGCTTCCGGCTCGGCGGTCTCGTCAAAGCCCTCGGCGGTCAGCAGCTCCTCTTCCTCCTCCGGCTCCTCGGCAGCGCGGGCAGCGCGCTCGGCTTCCTCTTCCTTGGCCTGGGTCTCGGACACGATGTCGATCTTCCAGCCGGTGAGGCGGGCAGCCAGACGGACGTTCTGGCCCTTGTTGCCGATAGCCAGGGAAAGCTGGTTATCCGGCACCACAGCCTGGCAGAACTTGCCGCCTTCTTCGTCTACGGTCACGCGGAGCACCTGGGCCGGGGACAGCGCCGCGGCGATGAGCTCCTCGGGGTTTTCGCTGTAACGGATGACGTCGATCTTCTCGCCGCCCAGCTCCTCCACGATAGCGGAGACACGGGAACCTCTGGGGCCGATGCAGGCGCCTACGGCGTCGACGTTTTCGTCCTTGCTCCAAACGGCCATCTTGGTGCGGGAGCCGGCCTCACGGGACACGGCTTTGATCTCCACGGTGCCGTCCTTGATCTCGGGGGTATGCAGCTCGAACAGGCGTTTGATCAGGCCCGGGTGGGTACGGGAGATCATCAGCTTGGGGTTCTTGCCGCTGGTCATCACGTCCACCACGTAGACCATGATACGCTGGCCTTCGTGCAGCTCCTCGCCGGGCACCTGCTCGGACTTGGGCAGGATGGCCTCGGTTTTGTCGATCTCAATGGTGGCGCTTCCGCGGACCTCATCGATCTTCAGGATGGGAGCGGAAACGATCTCAAACTTCTTGTCCTGATATTTCTGGACGATCTGGCTCTTTTCTGCCTCGCTGATGCCCTGACGGATGACGTGCTTGGCCGACTGGGCAGCGATGCGGCCGAACTGACGGGGCTCCAGCGGGATCTCCACGGTGGAGCCGATGACGGCGGTGCGGCTGTAGCGGGTGGCGTCGGAGAGGGTGATCTCGGTCTCCGGGTCGGCGATCTCCTCTACGACGGTTTTGCGGATGGCGACGTAGAAGCGGCCCTTGACCGGGTCGATCTCCACTACGGCGTTGTCGGTGCCGCCCATATCGCGCTTGACGGCAATGGCGATGGCGTTGCTGATCTTTTCGATCAGGTACTCAGCCGAGATCCCTTTTTCTTTTTCCAGGGAACTAAGCGCGTCGAAAAATTCGCTGTTCATCTTCATTTTTATGATTGACCTCCCGATCCAAATTCAAAAAGCAGGCTTTTGTTACAGTTCTTCGTAAAGCCGCACATAGGACGTATCCTTGAGCAGCAGGGTGATGGGGCCGGACTCCCCTTCCAGGGTGACGCTGTCCTCGGTGTAGGAAAGGAGCTTGCCTTTAAAGTCCCGGACGCCGTCGATGGGGCGGATGGTGCGGGCCTCCACCTCCTGGCCCAGATAGGCCTCAAAGTGCCAGGGGCGCACCAGGTCCCGCCCGATGCCGGGGGAGGACACCTCAAAGTAGTAGGACTGGCTGATGGGGTCTGCCTCGTCGATGAGCTTATCCAGCCGGCGGCTGACCTGCTCGCAGTCGTTGATGTCCACGCCGCCCTCCTTGTCGATAAAGACGCGCAGATACCAGGACGCGCCTTCCTTTTCAAAGCGCACGTCCCAAAGTTTCAGTCCCATCTCCTCCACCACCGGCTGGGCGATGGCGGTGACGATCTCTACCGTATTGGGTTTTTTGCTGGTTGCCAAATCGGTTCCTCCCTTTCCCGGGGCGGCTCCCGGGACCCTTCCCCGGAGCAAATATCCCCTAACATAAACAAAAGAGCAGGTTGCCCTACTCTTTCCTTCCAACGTATACTTCTTAGCTAGCATACCACAAACTTTGGATGATTGCAAGGGGTATTTTCGCCGGTTTCCCATTCTAAAGCCATTTTTCGGCCGTCCGGCGGGGCTTTTTTGCAAAAAAAGCCGGGGCGGCAGCGGCCGTCCCGGCAGTTTGCGGAGGGTTATTCGTGTTTGATCGCTTCCAGCGCGCTGATCTTTACGGCGCGGTTGGCCGGGTAGAAGCCCGACACCAGGCCGATGATGGTGGCGAAGATCACCGCCAGTACAGCCAGCCACACAGGGATGACCGAAAGGTCGCCGCCCATGCCGCCGAAGCCGCCCAGCATGCTGGTGAGGAAGTTGGAGCCGTCCCCGCCCCCGGAGGCCACAAAGTGGTTAAGCGCCCGGGAGATGCCCCAGCTGATGCCCACGCCGAACACCCCGCCCCAGAAGCCGATGAGCCCGGCTTCCATAAGGAACACGGAGCGGATGTTGCCCAGCTTGCAGCCCAGCACCTTCATGACGCCGATCTCGCGGGTACGCTCATAGATGGACATGATCATGGTGTTGGTGATGCCGATGGCCGCGACCAGCAGGGAGATGGCGCCCAAGCTGCCCAGGAAGATCTGCTGCTGCTGCATCTGCTTCTGCATCGGCTCGCGGATGGACTCCAAAGAAGAAGTCTCGAAGCCCATCTCCTTGATGGCGTCGTTGACGGCGGACACCGAGTCGATGTCCACTGCCTTCACCCGCACCCGGTCGTAGGTGTCCAGCGAGTTGTTGCTGTTGCCGGCGGAGCTGTTTTTGTCCTCGCGGATCTTGTTGACCCGCTTGTACTCCTCATAGAGCTTGCGCACGTCCTTGATGTCCATAAACACCGAGTAGGTGGTGGAATAATCCCGCTCATTCTTTTCCAGGACGCCGGTGACCTTCACGTCGTAGGTGATGGTCTTGTACTTGGGCTTGCCCTCGTCGTCCAGCTGGTTGGACTCCATCTTGAGGGTGATCCTGTCCTTGGTGGGGTCGATGAACGGGTCGGGGATGTTGCCGTTTTCGTCCGGGTAGGGGCTGACGGTATTGTTGCGCCAGGAGCGCTTGGTATCCATAAACTGATAGGCCGCCTCGGAGCCCATGAGGACGTTGATGGTCTTGCCGGTGCTGGGTTCCAGCAGCTGGCCCTCGGTCACCGCGTAGCCGAAGTCATCCAGCGCGTCGGAGTACACCGCCTGGACGTTGTAGCCCATCATCTCGTAGCGGTCGTTTCGGCCGGCGGTGAACTTCAGGTTCATGTTGCCCGGAAGGGAGCAGTTGGGGGTCACCGCCTGCACCCCTTCCATCTGCTGGATCTGCGCCAGCACCTGGTCGTTGAGCTTGGGCACCTCGCCGGAGGAGGAGGCGCCGCCGCCGTAGCTGTACACATCAATGACCGTCAGGTCGCCCATCTGCTGAAGGGAGGCCTCCATGGCCTGGGTCATGCCGATACCCAGGGACACCATGACCACGATGGAGCAGGTGCCCACGATGACGCCGGTGATGGTGAGCATCGTCCGGGTCTTGCGCCGCAGCAGGTTGCGCAGGGTCATAGTGATGAGATCAGTTATCTTCATCTTCGTCGTCCTCCTCCAGGAGGGCCGCATCCCGCCGCTTCTGCTGGACCTTCTTCACCACGACGATGGCTACGACCACCGCCACGCCCAGTACGGTCCACATCTGCCAGCTGCCGGGGTTGGTCAGCTGCTGCAGGAAGCCGCCGCTGGTGGGCTCCACCTCGGGTTCTTCTTCCATACCCATATCACCGGGGAACATCATCCCCGCGTCCATAGAGGGCGCTTCCAGGATGGTGGTCTGCACGGGGCAGGTCAGCTCCTTGGTGTTGCCCATAGCGTCCTCGTATGTATAGGTGATGGTGCCGCTCAGAGGGCCGGCGGTGTCGGGGGTGAGGCTAAACTCCACCTCGCCGGAAACGCCGGCAGCCACGTTGCCCACGTGCTGGATCTGGCCGGAGCCGGGGAAGTTGCCGGTGATGGTGGCGGATACGTTATAGATATCGCCGCGGCTCTTGTTGACGTATTTGCTGACGATGTAGATCTCCTCGCCCACCGAGCTTTCCATCAGGCCGGAGATGGGGTCGATGGAGAAGCGGTCCTCCTGGACCACGTTGACGCTGACATCCTGGCTGATCTCGCCGCGCTGGCGGGTGCCGTTGTTGACGTACTCGTAGGAGAAGGCCAGGGTGATCTTGTGGGCCTCGGCCTTGGCGCTGGTGAGGGCGTCGATCTGGATGGTCTTTTCAAAGCGGTCGTTTTTGCTGAGCACCGGCACATAGTAGGAGTTGGTGCCGCCGGAGATCTGCAGGCCCTCGGAGGGGGTCACGGTGACGATGATGTTTTCCAGGTCCACCTGGGCGCTGGTGTTGCGGCAGGTGAAGCTCAGCGGGAAGCTGGAACCGGCTTCCACCGAGCCGCTGCCGGCGCTGTAGTTTTCCAGGATGATGTAGGGAGTCTGCAGGTCCACGGTGGGGGTAGGCTGGGTGTTGCCGCCATTGTCCCCGCCGGTACCGCCGTTGTTGCTGCCGCCGGAGCCGGAGTTGTTGTCCCCGCCTTCGGTACTGCCGTCGCCGCTGGTGCTGCCGTCACCGGTAGTGCCGGAGCCGCCGCCCACCAGATTGCCGTTTTCGTCGTAGTAGCCGTTAGGGATCTTGTTGGTGGAGCCGTCGGGCTGCACCACGGTGCCGGAGTTATTGTTGTTATTATCGGTGGAGGGCTTTTTGTTGTCGGTGCCGATGGCGCTGTCCAGCTTGCACTTGCTGAAGGAGGTCTGGCCCTTGACGGTGTTGGTGGTGATCAGCGTTTTGCCGGAGGTAGCGGACTTGCGGGTGGAGCGGTAGCTGACCTGCCAGTCCATCTGGTTGGAGTCGCGGAACACCACGTTGTTCAGATGCACCGAAAGCAGGACGTAGCCGTCGTCGCTTTCGCTGACCTGGATGTTATTGGAAAAGACGCCGCCCTTAGCGGAGCCCATGGTATAGCTGACGTAGTAGGAGTCGCGGCGGGTCTGGGTCAGGCTGTCGAACTTGACGAGCCGGTCTTCCAGGTAGAGGGTCACATCGCTGCGGCCGTAGGTCTGCTGCTGGGTGACGCCGTTGCTGTCGCGGTAGATGACCTGGGAGGCGTTGAAGCCGATCAGGTCCGAGCCGCCGGCGTGGGAAAAGGTGCCGATCTCCTTGCTGTCGATGTCATAGAAGGTCAGCTGAGGCTGGCCTGCGCTGAGGATGCCGTTTTTTTTGGTGATGGTAGCCGCACTGGCGTCCAGAGGGGCCAGTACCGTGCTGCACAGCACCAGCAGCCCCAAAGCGCAGGATGTCAGGCGTCGGATCAAGGTGTTCATTCTGCTTGCTCTCCTTTTCTTTCTTGGGTTGTCTCTTCCTTTGTCCCATCCGGGGCGGGTTCCTCTGGGGGTTCGGCGGCGGGCGCCGGTCCCGGCAGGGCGCCGCTGCTTTGCAGTACCGCCACCGCGTCCTCGGGGATGCCGTCCTCCTCCATGCCGGTGGTCTCGTACTGGCGGCGGGCCTTGTCCTCGGCGGCGTCCTCCCGGCGCTGCTGGCGGGCGGCGGCCTTCTCCGCCTGGATGGCCTCCTCGGTGCGGGCGATGGATTGGTTGGGCTGGTCGTCCACGATCTTGCCGTCGATGAGGGTGATGATGCGGTCGGCGTAGCGGGCCAGGTCCCGGTCGTGGGTAACCAGCACCATGGTCTGGTCATACTTGCGGCAAAGGTTGACCATCAGCTCCATGACCTCGCGGGTGGTGCGGGTGTCCAGGTTGCCGGTGGGCTCGTCGGCAAAGACGATCTTCGGCCGGGCCACAAACGCCCGGGCGATGCCCACGCGCTGCTGCTGGCCGCCGGACATCTGGGAAGGCTTGTGGTCCATGCGCTTGCCAAGGCCCACCGCCTTGAGGATCTCCTTTGCCAGGCGGTCGCGCTTAGTGTGGGAGATGCCCCGGAACATGAGCGGCATGGCCACGTTTTCTAGGGCGGTGTAGGCTGCCAGCAGGTTGTAGGACTGGAACACGAAGCCGATGTTCTCCTGCCGGAAGCTGGCGAGTTTCGACTCGGAAAGGGCGGAAATGTTGGTTTTTCCGATATATACGCTGCCGCGGGTGGGCTTTTCCAGCCCGGCCAGCTGGTTGAGCAGGGTGGATTTACCCGAGCCGGACGTACCTAAGATGCAGCAGATCTGGCCCTTTTCCACCGAAAGGTTGATGTTGGACAGAGCCACCACCTTTTCCTTGCTGCCCGGGCCGCCGATGGGGTAGACCTTGCGCAGGTTTTCGGTGCGGATAATGACCGACACGAAGGCAGACCTCCTTTCTTTCTGGTTGGTTGTAAGCGGTTTGGGGGCACTTGTCCCCGGGTCCTGTATTATAGTGACAAAATACCGGCCCCTCTGTTACACTTCGGGGAAGAAAATTTTTCCCCGAAAAGCAGCCAAAAGGGCCGGTGTTTTTTCAAATATTACAGCAAAAGCCGTTACAGGGAGAGCAGCTCCAGCTTGTCGCCCTGGACGGTGAGACGGATCACCGTCGGCGGCTGGGAGGCCCGCTCCACCAAGGTGGTGCAGATGGGGTCCTCCACCTGTTTGCGGATGGTCTTGCGCAGGTCGCGGGCGCCGCCCTTCTTGCCGTGGGAGAGCTTCGCCAGCAGTTCCAGGGCCTGGGGCTCGTAGTCGAAGGCGATGCCCTTCTCTTCCAGCGGTTCCTTCAGGTCGTCCAGCATGAGCGCGGCGATGCGTACAAAGCTTTCCAGGCTCAGCGGGTCGAAGACTACGATCTCGTCCACGCGGCCCAAGAACTCGGGACGCAGGAACTGCGCCAGGGCCTTGTGGGCTTTGTCCCGGGCGGCGGTGGCTGCTTCCCTGCCAAAGCCCAGGGAGGCGCTGTGCTCCTCGCTGCCGGCGTTGGAGGTCATGATGATGACGGTGCTCTCAAAGGAAACGATGCGGCCCTGGGCGTCGGTGATGCGGCCTTCGTCCAGGATCTGCAGCAGGATGTTCATGACGTCGGGGTGCGCTTTTTCGATCTCGTCGAACAGCACCACCGAGTAGGGGCGGCGGCGGACCTTTTCGGTCAGCTGGCCGGCCTCGTCATATCCCACATAGCCGGGAGGCGCGCCGATGATGCGGGCCACGCTGTGCTTTTCCATAAACTCCGACATATCCAGGCGGATCAGCGGGTTTTGGGCGTCGAACAGCTCCTGGGCCAGCACCTTGACCAGCTCGGTCTTACCCACGCCGGTGGGTCCCACGAAGATGAAGGAAGCCGGGCGGCGTTTTTTGGCGATCTGTACCCGGGAACGGCGCACCGCCGAAGCCACCAGCTCCACCGCCTGGTCCTGGCCGATGATGCGGCGCTTGAGGGCGTCTTCCAGGCCGACCACCCGTTCCAGCTCGTTTTCCTTGATGCGGCTGGCGGGGATGCCGGTCCAAAGCTCGATGACCCGGGCCAGGTCCTCCTCCTCCACCCGCACGTTCTGGACGGCGGGTTCCAGCTGGCGCACCTGCTCTTCCAGCTGCAGCTGGCGGGCGCGGCACTGGGCGATCAGCTCGTAGTCGTTGTCCTTTTCCTTCTGCTCCTCGGCCTCCATCTGGCTGCGGCAGTCGGCAAGCTGGCGGGAAAGCTGGTCGTACTCCGCCAGCTCCTTACTGCGCAGGTTTGCGCAGGAGCAGGCCTCGTCCAGCAGGTCGATGGCCTTATCCGGCAGGAAGCGGTCGTTGATGTACCGCTCGGCCAGCACCACCGTCTTGCGGGCCATGTCGTCGGTGACGGTGACCCGGTGGTATTTTTCGTAATAACCTTTGATGCCGCGCAGGATGGCGATGGTGTCCGCCACGGTGGGCTGGTCCACCTTCACCGGCTGGAAGCGGCGTTCCAGGGCGGCGTCCTTTTCGATGTGCTTGCGGTACTCATCGAAGGTGGTGGCGCCGATGACCTGGATCTCCCCGCGGGAAAGGGCGGGCTTGAGGATGTTGGCGGCGTTCATCGAGCCTTCGGAATCGCCGGCGCCCACCAGGGAGTGGACCTCGTCGATAAAGAGGATGACGTTGCCGCGCTTCTTCACGTCGTCGATAAGCCCCTTGACCCGGCTTTCAAACTGGCCGCGGAACTGGGTGCCCGCCACCAGGGAGGTCATATCCAGCAAAAACAGCTCCTTGCCCTGCATGCTGGCGGGGACGTCGCCGTCGGCCAGGCGCTGGGCGATGCCCTCGGCGATGGCGGTCTTGCCCACGCCGGGCTCGCCCACCAGGCAGGGGTTGTTTTTGGTGCGGCGGTTGAGGATCTGGATCACCCGGGCGATCTCCGGGTCGCGGCCGATGATGCGGTCGATGCGGCCGTCCTTGGCCTTTTTGGTGAGGTTTTCGCAGTGGGCGGAGAGGAAGCGGTATTTTTTGGCTTCCTTATCGCCCCGGCGGCCCCGGTCGCCGCCGTTGTCCTGGGCCGGGGGCTCCTCGCCGGAAACATCCCCGGCGCCGTCGTCCGGCTCGTCCTTGGGCATGAGCCCGCCGAACAGGTTCTGCAAAAACGGCAGGTTCTGGGCGCCGCCCATGTCAAAGCTGTCGCCGTCCATGCCGTCCATGTTCTGCATCCCCTGGGCCAGGGCCTGCATCTGTTCGTCCATGTTTTCCAGGTCCTGGTCGGTGATGCCCATCTGGGCCAGCATGTCGGTGACCGGTTTAATATTCAATTCCTTTGCACACTGGATGCACAATCCTTCGTTGACGGGTTTTCCGTCTTCCATATGGGTCATGAAAACCACCGCCAATCTTTTTTTGCATCGGGAACAAAGCATATTCTCATTCATGAAGTCGAATTTCCTTTCCTTTGTACCACGTAAAATAGCCTCGTTTACAGCTTACCTTATCATACACGAAGTTTATGAACTGGATATGACGAAAGAAACGCCTTTTGGGCAATTTTGCCCCGGAAGGACGCCTTCCTAGCCAAGCAGGGCAGAAAAATCAAAATTCCCCAGCCAGCTCCAGATGATGGTGTCGCCCAAGATCTGGCGGTTTAGGTAGGTCATATCTCCAAAGAAGGCCAGCACCAGCTGCAGCGCCACGCAGATCAGGTACAGCTCCACCAGCGCCTCGCCGGCGCCGATGACCCCGCCCAAAAAGCGGTCCGCCGGCTGAAGCAGCGGGCTGCGGCAGACCCATCCGGCCAGGCCGGACAGCCGCCGGGCCAAAAAGGCGAAGATGGCAAACAGCACCACGAACAGCAGCAGGCTCACAAGCCCGGTCACCGCCGGGCGCACCAGCGTCTCCTCCACGGCCTGGAAGGTCATGGTCATGCCGCCGGCCATCAGGGCCGCCAGGTCGCTTTCGCCAAAGCTGCCCAGGCCGCTGGCGTTCACAAGAAAGCGGGGCAGCTGGTCCAGGGTCTGGACGATGGCGGCCTCCAGCTGGGCCAGGTCGGGGCTGGCGCTGGTGATCAGGTTGAGGTTTTCCTGCAAAAGCGTCTCCACCCGGCTGTGCAGGAACAGCTGGTAGATGGTCTTGGCGCCCAGGTTCGCTAAAAACAGCGCCCCGGCCAAGGCCGCCAGATGCCCCACGATGCCCACCACCGTGGCGGCAAAGCCCCGGCGGGCGTTTCGGGTGACCACCGCCAGGATCAGCACCACGGCGGCCAGGTCATATAAAATCGAGATCCACATACGAGATCGGGTCTCCTTTCGTTTGGGTTATTGCGGTTGGGACTCCTCCTGCTTGGGAGCGGTGTTTTGGGGGGCGCGTCCGCCGGTAGTCGTTCCGGACTGGGTAGTCGTGCTTTCCCCGCTATTCTCCTGGGAGGAGCTGCTTTGGGGAGCGCGTCCGCCGGTAGTCGTTCCGGACTGGGTAGTCGTGCTTTCCCCGCTGTTCTCCTGGGTAGAGCCGCTCTGCGGAGCACGTCCGCCGGTGGTCGTCCCGGACTGGGTAGTCGTGCTTTCCCCGCTATTTTGCTGGGTGGAGCCGCTTTGGGGAGCGCGTCCGCCGGTAGTCGTTCCGGACTGGGAGGTGGTATTGGAGGCAGCCTCTTCCCCACTGTTTTGTGCCGGCTGAGGTTCGGTGCTTTCCCCGATGACCGGCAGGCTGGAGGTAGAGCCGCCCTGCTGCTGGAGCAGGTCTGCCGGGTCGGGCAGGACGGTGTCGTCGGTGATGACCGCCTGTCCGTCGTTTTCGGAAAGGCCGGGCACCGCTTCTACCGTCGGCAGCTGGCTTTCGGACTGCTTTTCCTCCTCCTCGTCCCCGGCCTGACGGAACAGGTCGGTAAAGGTAGCCAGATGGCCCGGGTAGGCCAGCGGCAGGCGGGTCAGCTGGCTGGTGGTAGCCAGGTAAACATAGCCGCCCATAGGCTGCATGCTGTAGATGCTTTCCGACGGGTCGGAGCGCAGCAGCTGGCAGTCCAGCAGGCTGTACTGGGAAAGGGTCTCCCCGCCCAGCACCAGGATGGTGTTGCCCTGGACCTTCAGGCTCTGCAGGTTCTCCCGGACGATGGCCCGTCCGCGGACGGTGGAGCAGTCGCCGTCGATGGTCAGCAGGCTATACTGGCGGTTCTGCTCGTAGTCGCCCACCATGAGCACGGCGCCGCCGTCATGGAGAGCAAAGCCCGCCAGCTGGTCCTGAACCAGGTAGTTGCCCCGGAGGTTGCCCTCCTTGTCGCAGAGGAACACCCCTTGGTCGGTGACCCCCATGACCTGGTTGCCCACCACCTGCAGGTCCAGGATGACCTGGTCTTCAAAGATCTTCTCCCCCACCTGGCGGCTGCCCTGGAGGATGGTCAGGCGGCTTTTGAGCACGCCGTTTTCCACGAAGATGCCGGAGATGGCCACCAGGTCGGCGCTGTCCGAAATGGCGATGGCCGACACGTTGACGGTGGTAGACTGCCACTGCATCTTCACCTTCTGGTCCCGGTCATAGAGGGTCACCACCGACTTGGCGCCGTCCTGCTGGGTAGCGATGGCCATCTCGCCGGCGGCGGTGATGTCCGCGCAGCGGATGGGGTAATCCAGCTGGGCCGCGGCAAAGGCGGTGGAGCGGTTATAGGCGGCGTAGCTTCGGCCGCCGCGGTCGTAGCTGAGCACCATGTTCCCCCGGGTGACCACCTGGGGGTTACTCATGCGGTGGAGGATATTTTCGTCCTGGTTTCCGCTGGCGCTGTAGAGGAAAAGGTTCGTCTCGTTGATGACCACCAGCTCCGAATCGGAGCTGTACATCCCCTGCACCTGGCCGCCCGGCGCTTCCACCGGGTAGCCGCTGCCGCCGTGGATCAGGTCCTCCAGGCTGGCAAGGCCGGAAAAGCTGGGGGACTGGATCACCGCTACGGCGCCGTAAAGCAGCACCAGCAGGCCGGCGATGATTAAGATCGCCTTGGCAAGGCGTTTATTTTTTCGTTTTCTGCGGATCTGGTCCAGATCGGTTACGTTGGACACCGTCCCAACCTCCTTTCCCCTGCCAGGGTCCGGCGGCAGGGAGCGGGTCTGCCCCCGTTTTCCGGGGGGATGATACGATTATAGCACAGCTGCGCCAAAGGTTGCAGCAAAATCTGCCGAAGGCCCGGAAGGCCAGCCCTCCAGGTCGTAAAACACCTGGTCCAGGTAAAGCCCGGCGGCGGGGGCGGTCTGTCCGGCGCGGGAGCGGTCCCGGCTTTGCAGGATGTCCGGGATGCAGCCGGGCGGCAGGCTCCCGGCGGAGATGTCGATGAGGGTGCCCACCATGATGCGCACCATATTATAGAGGAAGCCGTCGCCCTCCACCCAGAAGACCACGTCCTCCCCCTGGCGCAGCAGGCCGCAGCCGTAAATGGTGCGCACCCGGTCCTCCACCGAGCTTCCGGCGGCGCAGAAGGCGGTAAAATCGTGCTGGCCCACAAAGTCCCGGCAGGCGCGGTTCAGCTTTTCTAAGTCCATGGCGTAGCGGTATTCCCACACCATCCCCCAGCGGAAGGGGTCCTTCACCGGGTGGTTGTGGATGCGGTACAGGTAGCGCTTGCCGCAGCTGCTGTACCGGGCGTGAAAGTCCTGGGGCACCTCCCGGCAGCCAAGGGCGGCGATGTCCCGGGGCAGGGCGCAGTTGAGCGCCTTGACTAACCCCTCGCAGGGGATGCGGCTTTGGGTGCGGAAGCTGACGGCAAAGCAGTTGGCGTGGACGCCGCTGTCGGTGCGGGAGCAACCTTTGATGTCCACTTTCTGGCCTAAGATCTTCCACAAAGCCTCCTGGAACACCTGGGCCACCGTCTGGGCGTTCTGCTGTACCTGAAAGCCGTGGTATTCCCTTCCGCAGTAGCGCAGGCTCACCAGGAGATTGCGCTCACCCGGGCAGGTCTCGCTCGGCTGTGTCATAGGCGGCTGCCTCCTTTCGCTTGGGTCTTGTATGTGAAAAAAGGGGCCGCGACGGCCCCTTTGTGTTGTGCGGTCTGTTAGAGCAGGATATTGATGGCAAGGATGCCGATGGTGCAGAGCACCATGATCCCCAGCGCCATCCAGTCCCGGGGGGCGGTGTGCAGCTGCTTCATGCGGGTGCGGCCCTCGCCGCCGCGGTAGCACCGGCACTCCATGGCCAGCGCCAGCTCGTCCGCCCGGCGGAAGGCCGAAACAAACAGCGGGATGAGGATGGGCACCAGCGCCTTTGCCCGCTGGATCATGGTGCCGCTTTCCAGGTCGGCGCCGCGGGCCTTCTGGGCGTTCATGATCTTTTCGGTCTCCTCGATGAGGGTGGGGATGAAGCGCAGGGCAATGGTCATCATCATGGAGATCTCGTGCACCGGCACCTTCAGGCGCTTGAGGGGGCCCATGAGCTTTTCGATGGCGTCGGTCAGCTCAATGGGCGAGGTGGTGTAGGTAAGCAGCGAGGTCCCGGCGATGAGGCAGATGATGCGCACCGCCATAAAGACGGCCATGCGCAGGCCTTCTTCGTAGATGCGCAGGAAACCTATCTGCAGCAGCGGCTCCTTGTCCCCGCTGAGGAAGAACAGGTTGAGCAGCGCGGTGAAGATGATGATGGGCACCACCGGCTTGAGGCTTTTTAGGATCATCTTGGCCGGGATGCGGGATAGGCCGTACATCAGCGCCAGCAGCAGCACCCCCAGCCCCAAAGCCAGAGGGTTGGACGCCACGAACAGCAGCACGATATACAAAATGGAGCAGACCACCTTCATGCGGGGGTCCATCTTGTGGATCACCGAATGGCCGGGGAAATACTGCCCGATGGTAATATCTCTAAGCACGGGGAGCGCCTCCCTTCTGGGGGATGTTCTGCACCTGACCGGCGCGCAGCAGCCGCAGCAGCTCCTGCTTGCCGTCCTCCACGGTGTAGATGTTGGGGTTGACGTCGTAGCCCAAGGCGGCCAGACGGGTAAAGATGTTGGTCACCTGCGGCACCGCCAGGCCCATCTGGGCGATCTCGGCGGCGTGGGCGAACACCGCCTCGGTGTCGTCGTACAGAAACAGGCGGGAGCGGTTCATCACCAGCACCTTCTGGGCAAAGCGGGCCACGTCCTCCATGCTGTGGGAGACGATGAGCACGGTGGCGCCGCTTTCCTGGTGGTATTCCTGGATCTGGCCCAGGATGCGGTCACGGCCTTTGGGGTCCAGGCCGGCAGTGGGCTCGTCCAAAATCAGCACCCGGGGGCTCATAGCCAGCACGCCGGCGATGGCCACCCGGCGCTTCTGTCCGCCGGAAAGCTCAAAGGGGGACTTTTCCAGGATGTCCGGCCGCAGGCTGACGAAAGCCGCCGCCTGGCGCACCCGCTGGTCCACCTCTTCTTCACTCAGCCCCATGTTGCGGGGACCGAAGGCGATGTCCTTGTACACCGTCTCCTCAAAAAGCTGGTACTCCGGGTACTGGAACACCAGACCCACCTTGAAGCGGATCTGCCGCAGCTTTGCCTTGTCGCCCTGCCACAGGTCCTCGCCGTCGATGTAGATCTTGCCGGAGGTGGGCTTGAGCAGGCCGTTAAAATGCTGGATCAGGGTGGATTTTCCCGACCCGGTGTGGCCGATGACCCCGACCATGGACCCTTCCTCGATCTCCAGGTTGATGTTGTCGATGGCCGTTTTGACAAACGGGGTCCCCTCGGAGTAGGTGTGGGTCAGGCCGACTGTTTTGATTACCGCCATATATCGTAATCCCGCGCCGTTTTTGCGACGGGCGGGCCTCCCTTCCTAAATTGCTGGAAAAATGCCGCGGCTACTGGGCCTGCGGCTCGCGCACCGGCTGGATGTCCTTGCGGCCAAACAGCAGGGTCAGCGCCTTGACGCACTCCTCCTCGGTGAGCACGTTGTCCGGCAGGTTGTAGCCCTCCCGGCGCAGCTCGTAGATCAGCTCTGTGGCCTGGGGCACGTCCAGCCCCACCCCTTTGAGCTCCTTGACCTTGGGGAACACCCGGCGCGGGATGTCGTCCAAGATCACCTTGCCGGAATCCATGACCACCACCCGGTCGGCCTGGGCGGCCTCGTCCATATAGTGGGTGATGAGCACCACGGTGATGCCCTGCTCCCGGTTTAAGCGCAGGATGGTGTCCATGACCTCCCGGCGGCCCCGGGGGTCCAGCATGGCGGTGGGCTCGTCCAGCACGATGCAGCGCGGCTCCATGGCGATGATGCCCGCGATGGCCACCCGCTGCTTCTGCCCGCCGGAAAGGCGGTGCGGCGCGTGCTGCTTGTACTCGCTCATCCCCACCTGCTCCAAGGCGCGGTCCACCCGGCGGCGGATCTCCGCAGGCTCGATGCCCAGGTTTTCCAGCCCGAAGGCCACGTCCTCTTCCACCACGGTGGCGACGATCTGGTTGTCCGGGTTTTGGAACACCATGCCCACATTGCGCCGGATGTCAAAAAGCAGGTCCTCCCGGCGGGTGTCCATCCCGGCCACATACATGGTGCCGCCGTAGGGCAGCAGGATGGCGTTCATATGCTTTGCCAGGGTGGATTTGCCGGAGCCGTTGTGCCCCAAAATCGCCACGAACTCCCCTTCCCCAATATTCAGGGAAAGGTCCTCGAACACGATCACCGGCTGCTCGCCTTCCTCCAGGTTATAGCTGAAGCTCAGCTCCCGGGCCACGATGAAATTTTTCTCCGCCTTCATTTGGTCGCTTCTCCTTTTTTGTGTAGATCCGGCCGCGCGGGGACTTCTCCGCCCGGACCGAAGCGCCGCTTCCGTCCGGCTGGACAGGTCCCCCCGCCGCATGCATGCCGTATTTTAGTATACCAACAACCCCTACAAAAGAAAAGGGGGATTTTTTGAATTTTCGGCCGGTTTTCTGCCCCTTCGCCCTGTCAAGACACAAGGCTCCTCCCAGGCGCAGAAAGCGGCCCGCCTTCGCCGGGAAGCTCCCGGTAAGACGGGCCGGATGTGCGCGTTTTCCCAAAAACGGGGGCAGGACGGTGGAAAACCGGTCCCGCCGGGGAGGATTATTCCTTCTCCTCCCAAATAGCCGTACTGCCGCATGGTAATACAAACCCCGTCTTGGTCACCGGCAGGCCGATCTCCGAGGAGGAAAGCTGCCCCGGGTAGCGGCGGCCGACGGTGACGCCCAGGATGTACTCCATGACCGACGGGGAAAGGCCGGTGGTGTAGGAGTTGAGCAGGAAGAACAGCGGCCGGTCGGAAAGGACCTGGGCGCACAGCTCCACCAGGTCGTAGATCTGGTCTTCCAGCTTCCACACCTCGCCGCCGGGGCCGCGTCCGTAGGACGGCGGGTCCATGACGATGGCGTCGTAGCGGTTGCCGCGGCGGATCTCCCGCTCCACAAACTTCCGGCAGTCGTCCACGATCCAGCGGATGGGGTTTTTATCCAGGCCGGACAGGGCAGCGTTTTCCCTCGCCCAGGCTACCATCCCCTTGGAAGCGTCTACGTGGCAGACCTGCGCCCCTGCCGCCGAGCAGGCCAGGGTGGCGCCGCCGGTGTAGGCAAAGAGGTTGAGTACCCGGATGGGCCGCTGGGGGTCTTTCTCCCTAGCGCGGCGGATCTTCTGGTCCATATAGTCCCAGTTGACCGCCTGCTCCGGGAAGAGGCCGGTGTGCTTAAAGCCGGTGGGGCTGATCTTGAAGGTCAGCTGGCGGTAGTGGATGTTCCACTGCTCCTTGCCCATGCTGCGCATCTCCCACTGGCCGCCGCCGGAGGAGGAACGGTGGTACCGGGCGTTGGCCCGGCGCCATTCCTCGCCTTTGGGGGTGTTCCAGATGACCTGCGGGTCGGGGCGGGCCAGGATCACATCCCCCCAGCGCTCCAGCTTCTCGCCGCCGGAGGTATCAATCACCTCAAATTGTTTCCAATCCTTTGTAATCCTCATTGTATCCTAACCTTTCTACGATGGTCTGGGCCAGACCGTCGGCCACCTGGCGGATGAAGGCCTCGTCGCTGCCTTCTACCATGACCCGGATCACCGGCTCGGTGCCCGAGGGGCGCACCAGGATGCGGCCTTCGCTGCCCAGCTGTTTTTCGTATTCCTCCTTGGCGCGGCGGACGCCTTCGTCCACCTCCACCTGGCGTTTCATGTTCTTGTCGGCGCGGACGTTGACCGACACCTGCGGGTAGACCTTCATCACCGAAGCGGCCTTGGAAAGGGCGATGCCCTCTTTGCGCAGGGCGGCGATAAGCTGAACTGCAGTCAGCTGGCCGTCGCCGGTGGTCATGTGGTCTAAGAAGATAATGTGGCCGGACTGCTCGCCGCCGATGCAGTAGCCGTTTTCCCGCATATTCTGCAGGACATAGCGGTCGCCCACCTTGGTCTTTTCCACATGGATGCCGTTTTCCTCGGCAAAGCGGAAGAAGCCCAGGTTGCTCATGATGGTGACCACAGCGGTGTCCTTGGTGAGGGTACCGTCCTGCTTTTTGTGCTGGGCGAAGAAGGCGATAATCTGGTCGCCGTCCACCAGGTTGCCGTTTTCGTCCACGGCAAGGCAGCGGTCGGCGTCGCCGTCAAAGGCCACACCCATGTCAAAGCCCTGCTCCCGGACGATGCGTCCCAGCTGGTCGATGTGGGTGGAGCCGCAGTTGTCGTTGATGTTGATACCGTTGGGGTGGTCGTTGAAGATGGTGAAGTCGGCTTTCAGGCGGGTGAAGATGCGGCGGGCGGTGCGGGTGGCGCTGCCGTTGGCGCAGTCCACGGCGATCTTGATGCCGCTCAGGTCCACGTCCACCGTGCTGACGATGTGGTCGATGTAGGCGTCCACCGCCTGTACGTCCTCGCGGATGGTGCCCACCTGGTCGTTCCACTTCAGGTCGTAGGGAAGCACATGGTCCAGCACGATCTCCTCAATGGCGAACTCCTCCTCGTCGGTGAGCTTGTAGCCCTGAGAGCCGAAGATCTTGATGCCGTTGTACTCGTAGGGGTTGTGGCTGGCGGAGAGCATCACCGCCGCGTCGGCCTTCATCTGGCGCACCAGATAGGCCACCGCCGGGGTGGGTACCACGCCCAGCAGCACCACGTCGGCGCCCACCGAGCAAAGTCCGGCGGAGACGGCGCTTTCCAGCAGGCTGCGGGAGATACGGGTATCACTGCCCACCAAAAACAGCGGGCGCTGCTTGCCGGTGTTCTTCGACACCACCATGGCGGCGGCGCGGCCGATGTCCATTGCCAAGGTACAGCTGATCTCGGTATTGGCGACGCCGCGGGCGCCGTCGGTTCCAAAAATTCTGCCCATGTTGATTCACGCTCCTTAGGTCAAGATGATTTCTGTGTTGAAATGGGATATCTTTAAAGGATTGCGGCTTGTTGCGAAGCCGTTTTCTGTTTTCACTGTATGCACCTTGCTGACGGGTTACGTCAGCAAACGAAAGAACGTCCCTTCCGTGCCGTTCTTTCCCATGTTTCTTGAGGAAAGTCCTCGGGTTGACGGGTTACATCAACTAGATTTCAGCTCGATTACTCTTCCAGCCGAAGCTGCTCGGCAGGCGGGGCGGCATCCACCGGACGTGCCAGACCCAGATGGTCGTAGGCCAGCGGTGTGACGCAGCGGCCGCGCGGGGTGCGCACCAAAAAGCCCAGCTGCATCAGGTAGGGCTCGCAGACGTCCTCGATGGTGACGGCTTCCTCCCCCACCGCGGCGGAAAGGGTGTCCACCCCCACCGGGCCGCCGCCGTAGTTGTGGATGATGGTTTCCAGCACCCGGCGGTCGTTGGAATCCAGCCCCAGGCGGTCCACCTCCATGCGGTCCAGCGCCTGGCGGGCGATGTCCAGCCCGATGGTGCCGTCCCCCATGACCACCGCAAAATCCCGCACCCGCTTAAGCAGGCGGTTGGCGATACGGGGGGTGCCGCGGCTGCGGCGGGCAAGCTCCAGGGCGCCCTCCTCGTCGCAGGGTACCTCCAAAATCTGCGCGCTGCGGCGGATGATGCGGCACAGCTCCTCGGGGCGGTACAGCTCCAGCCGCAGCAGCATGCCGAAGCGGTCCCGCAGCGGGGAGGTCATCTGCCCGGCCCGGGTGGTGGCGCCCACTAAGGTAAACTTGGGCAGGTCGATGCGGATGGAGCGGGCCGAGGGCCCCTTGCCGATGATGATATCCAGGGCATAGTCCTCCATCGCCGGGTAAAGGATCTCCTCCACCGTGCGGGGCAGGCGGTGGATCTCGTCGATAAACAGCACGTCGCCCTGGCTTAGGTTGGTAAGCAAAGCGGCCAGGTCGCCGGGCTTTTCAATGGCCGGGCCGGAGGTCACCCGGAGGTTGGTGCCCATCTCGTTGGCGATGATGCCGGCCAGGGTGGTCTTGCCCAGGCCGGGCGGGCCGTACAGCAGCACATGGTCCAGCGCCTCGCCGCGCATCCGGGCCGACTGCATATAGATGGCCAGGTTTTCCTTGACCTTGCTTTGTCCGATGTAATCTTCCAGCGTCCGGGGGCGCAGGGAGGTCTCCACATCGGCGTCCTCCCCGGCGGCGTACTCCGGCGCCATGACCCGGTTTTCAAAATCCATCTCGTTTTCCAGCACCTAGCTCCCTCCTTTGCCGCTACTTCTGGCCGGAAAGGGCCCGCAGGCCCTGCTTGATCAGTTCTTCCACCGTGGCGCCCTCCGCGGCCCCCTTGAGGGCCTGCAGCGCCTCGGACTGGCTGTATCCCAGCGCCACCAGGGCGGCTGCCGCCTCGCCCAGGGCGCCGCCGGTCTCGGCCTGGGCCGCCGTCTGCCCCAGCTGGGCCAGGTCGGGGGCCAGGTCCTCGTTTTTCACCTTATCCCGCAGCTCCACAATGAGCCGCTGGGCCAGCTTGGGCCCCACGCCCGGGGCTTTGAGGCCCTTGGCGTCCCCGGTGACGATGCCCAGCATCACCTTGTCCGGGGTCATCTGAGAAAGGATGGACAGCGCCACCTTGGGCCCCACGCCGGACACCGAGGTCAGCAGCCGGAAGCAGGAAAGCTCCTCCCGGGTGGCAAAGCCGAACAGCTCCACGGCGTTTTCCCGCACGTTCAGGTAGGTATAGAGCATCACCGGGGCGCCCAGCTTGGGCAGGGCGCGGCCGGTGGTCAGGGTGGTCAGGCAGTGGTAGCCCACCCCGCCGCATTCCACCACCGCCTCTCCCGGGGCGGCGTGGATCAGTTTTCCGTTGACCGAATATATCATGGTATTTCCTTTCTGGGCCGGTTAGCGGCCGGCAGCCTCCTGCCAGAGCCGGCGGCTCAGGGCGGAGCCGGCGCAGTGTCCGTGGCAGATGGCCAGGGCCAGGGCGTCGGCGGTGTCGTCGGGCTTGGGCACCTGGGGCAGGCGCAGCATAGCCCGGGTCATCTCCATGACCTGGTGCTTCACCGCCTTGCCGTAGCCCGCCACCGCCTGCTTCACCTGCATGGGGGTGTACTCCGCCACCTCCAGCCCCCGCTGGGCGCAGGAAAGCAGGATCACCCCGCGGGCCTGGGCCACGTCGATGCCGGTGGTCTTGTTGTTGGTGAAGTAGAGTTTTTCGATGGAAAGCACCTGGGGCTGGTATTTGTCCAGCACATGGTTCATATCCTCGTAGATGATGCGCAGCCGCTGGGGGAAATCCATCCCCGCCGGGGTGGTGATGGCGCCGTAGCCCCGGACGGTGAACCGCCCTCCGGTGCAGTCCACCACCCCCCAGCCGACGATGGCATACCCCGGGTCGATGCCCAATATTACCACGCGTTCCGCCTTTCCGGCAGGCTGCCGCCCGCCCGTTTTGATAATCTTATTTATTATATCACACCAAAGGGCCCGGGTACAAGAGCGCCCCGCCCTCCCCTGCTGACGGGGGAAGTTTCCGGCGGGGCGCGGCTTCGTTATTGTATTATCACAAAAATACCCCAAACATATCTTGAAACTTTGTACAAAGCGTGGTACACTTAGATTAGAAAGCTGGGGTTCTCCCCCTTTCATCACACAGCAAGGGAGGCTTTTTTATGGACGAAACCATCAACAAAAAATTTGTCATCACCATCGGCCGGCAGCGCGGCAGCGGCGGACGGACCGTGGGCAAGGAGCTGGCCCGCCGGTTCGGTATCCACTACTACGACCGCGAGATCCTCACCGTAGCCTCCCACGAGCTTGGCAGCGACGAGGAATATCTGGCCACCTTGGATGAACGCTCCATCAACGTCATCCACAACATCTTCCCCACCGCTTACGACAGCCTGTCCTTCCAGTATCTGCCCACCAGCGCCGAGCTTATCGGCGTGCAGACCCGGCTGATCCGGGAGTTTGGCCAGCGGCACAGCTGCGTCATCGTCGGACGCTGCGCCGACTATGTTCTGCGGGATATGCCCAACGTCATCAACATCTTCCTCACCGCCGACCCGGCCGACCGCGAGGCCCGCATCTCCCGCATCTACGGCATCTCCGAGACCGAGGCCCGCAAGCAGATCAAGCGCATGGACAGCGACCGCGCCAAATACTACCGCAGCCAAACCGGCCAGTATTGGGGCAACTCCGCCAACTACCACCTTTGCGTCAACACCTCCAAGCTGGGTGTCAACGAGACCTGCGACGTGGTGGAAAAATACGTCCGGCAGCTGCTTTCCCACGACTAACCTTCCCTTTTTCCCGAGATACGCCCGCCCTCCCCGCCGGGGGAGGGCTTTTTTGCGCAAAAAATCCCCAAAAGCCGGGCGGGCCTTTGGGGATATGGGGTCGGTGAAAAGGGGGTTATTCGCCGTCGCGCATGGGGACAGCGCCGTTTTTCTTATTGGCGGCCACCCGCAGCGCCTGGCGGGTATCCCGGACGTTTTTCAGCGACTGGGTCAGGGCGTCCTCGGTCTGCTTGAGGATGGAGTCGGAAAAATCGTGGGAAGCGCGGCGCAGTTCCTTGGCGGAAGCCTGGGCCTGACCGATGATCTCGGCGGCCTTTTCCTGGGCCTGCTTGACGATCTCCTCCTGGGCGATGAGGAAGCGGGCGCGCTCCTCGGCCTTGCGCAGGGTGGCTTCGGCCTGGCGCTCGGCGCTGGAGATGATGTCCGAGCGGTCGGTGACGATGAGCTTGGCCTGCTTGATCTCACCGGGCAGGTTCAGGCGGATATCCTCGATATAATCCTTCACCCGCTGGGCGTCTACCACGCATTTTCCGTTGGAAAACGGCAGGCTCCAAGCCTCCTCCAGCATATCGTCGATCTCGTTGAGGATTTCTTCGATGTTCATAGCTTTTCTCTCCTTATCTCCGCCGGAACTGCTGGGTCTGTTTTTCTCAGGGCGGGGAGCCTTCCGGCGGACCTTCCCCTGCCCGGCCTGCGCGCTGCGCTAGGCTTTGGGTCCTCGCAGGCGGTCCAGGACCAGCTGCACCACTTCCGGCGGCACAAAATCCCGGATCTCCCCTCCCAGGGCGGCCACCTGCCGCACCATGCTGGAGCTGAGGTATAAATTTTCGGCACGGGTGGTCAGAAACACCGTTTCCGCGCCGTCATAGAGCTTTTTGTTGATGAGCGCCATCTGGAACTCGTACTCGAAGTCCGATACCGCCCGCAGCCCCCGTACCACCGCTGTGGCCCCCTGCTGCCGCAGGTAGTCCACCAGCAGGCCATCGTGGCTGTCCACCTGCACGCCGGGCATCTCCCGGGTACAAAGGCGGATCATCTCCCGGCGCTCCTCCAAGGTGAAGGCCGGGTGCTTGTCCGCATTGGGCGCCACCAGCACGATCACCTGGTCAAAGAGCCGCGACGCCCGGCGGATGATATCCATGTGCCCGTTGGTAATGGGGTCGAAGCTACCGGGCACCACCGCGATGCGCGGGCTCATTCCTCGCCGCCTTCTTCCCCGGGTTCTTCCTGGGCGGGACGGCGGTAAACGGTGAGCTTTGCCTTGCCGTAGAAGTAGGTTTTCGCCTGGACGAAGGCGCCCATCTGCTCCGGGAGCTCCTCCCGGCGTTCTGTCTCGCAGACGACGATGCCCGCCGGGGCCATGCGGGGCTCCAGCAGGGGCAGTACCTGCTCCATGAGGCCCTTCTGGTAGGGCGGGTCCAGGAAAGCCAGATCAAACTGCTGGGACGAGCCCTGCAGGAAACCGGCGCTTTCCATCATCGCCACCCGGGCGCGGTCCATCATGCCGCATTTTTTCAGGTTTTCCTTGATGACGGCGATGGCTTTGGGGCTGGCATCGATGAAGGTGGCGCTGCGGGCCCCGCGGCTCAGGGCCTCGATGCCCATCTGGCCGGAGCCGGCAAACAGGTCCAGAAAGACGCTGCCCTCCACGTAATTTTGCAGGATGTTAAACACCGCCTGCTTGGTCATATCGGAAGAAGGGCGGGTGTCCAGCCCTTCCGGCGCCAGGAGCTTGCGGCCCCGGGCGGTTCCTGTGATCACTCTCATAACTTATAAACCGAGCCTTTCTGCCGCCGTACCGGGACGCCCGGCCGGCAGCGGGATGCCTCTTTTTATTATCTCCGGTTTTGGGCCTGCTGTCAATGGATAAGCCCGGCCGCGCGGGGAAATTTACAATTTTTTGAGAGGGCTAGGCCTCTTCCTCCGCCGGGGGCAGGGGCAGCTGCGAGCCGTCCTTGTGCAGCGCGCGGTACAGCTCCCGCGCCGCCGGGGCGGTCATCCCCGGGACGGCGGCCAGCTCCTCCTCCCCGGCGGCCTTCATGGCCTTGAGGCTGCCGAAGCGGGAAAACAGCGCCTGGGCCCGCTTGGGGCCGATGCCGGGCACCCCTTCCAGCGCCAGGCGGAAGGCGCCGCTTTGGTGCTTGGAGCGGGAGTAGGAGATGGAAAACCGGTGCACCTCGTCCTGGATGGCGGTAAGCAGCCGGAAGGCCCCGCGATAGGCGGAGACCGAAAGTTCCCCCTCCTCGGTGGTGACGGTGCGGGTGCGGTGCCGGTCGTCCTTGACCATGCCGAACACCGGGATGGAAAAGCCCATCTCCTGCACCAGGGGCTTCACCGCCGCCACATGGGTGCGTCCGCCGTCCAATAAGATCAGATCCGGCAGGCGCCCGAAGCCCACCCCTTCCTCCTTGTGCAGGCCGTACTCGGTGAGCCGCCGGGTGATGACCTCCCGCATGGAGGCGTAGTCGTCCGGCGCGCCCTGCACCGAGCGCACCGAGAACTTGCGGTAAGCGCCCTTGAGCGGGCGGCCGTCCTGGTAGACCACCATGCCCGCCACGATGGTCTGGCTGCCGATGTTGGAGATATCGTAGGCCTCGATGTAGCGGGGCGGCTGGGGCAGGCCCAGCAGGCGGGCCAGCTCGTCCAGGGCGGCCACCTCCCGGTTGGTGCGGCGGGTGGTCTGAGCGATCTGCTGGCTGGCGTTGTCCCGCGCCAGCTCCACCAGCTGTTTCTGGTCGCCCTTTTGGGGGAAGACCAGCTCCACCTTCCGCCCAGCCTTCTCGCAAAGATAGGCCCGCTGCTCCTCGGGGTGTTCCAGCTCCCCGTCCAGCACCACCATCTTGGGGATCTGGCCCTTCATCTCGTAGTACTGCATGAGGAAGCGGCTGCGGGTCTCGGCCAGGTCCTGGCCCTGCTCTAGGAAGAAATACTCCTTGTCCACCAGCTTGTAGCCCCGAAACTGCAGCACCACGGCACAGCAGCTTTCCCCGCTGCCGGCAAGGCCCTGCACCACCGCAATGACGTCCTCCTCCTCGTAGCGGATGGAGACCAGCTTCTGCCGCTGTTGGATGGCCTGGATGGCCTTGAGGCGGTCGCGGTAGCGGGCGGCCTTTTCAAACTCCATGGCCTCGGAGGCCTCGTACATCTTCTGGGCCAGCAGTTTCTGGGCCTGCTGGCTGTCCCCTTTGAGGAAGTCCACCGCCTGCTCCAGGGCTTCTTTGTACTCCTGAGGGGAGATCTTGCCGGTGCAGGGGGCCATGCACTGGTGGATGTGGTAGTTGAGGCAGGGGCGCTGGCGGCCGATCTCCTGGGGGAAGCGGCGGCTGCAGGTGGGCAGCAAAAACGCCCGGTTCACCTCGTCCACCGTCTGGTTGACCACATACCCCGAAAGGTACGGCCCGATGTAGCGGCTGCCGTCCTCCTCCTTCTGGTGGACCGCCTCGATGCGGCCCCAGTCCCCGGGGGTGATGCGGATATAGTGGTAGCCCTTGTCGTCCTTGAGGAGGATGTTGTATTTGGGGGAATGCTGCTTGATGAAGCTGCACTCCAAAATCAGCGCTTCAAACTCGCTGCGGGTGAGGATGGTCTCAAAGTCCCAGACGTTCTCCACCATGCGGTAGACCTTGGGCAGGTGCTTTTCCACGCTGCGGAAGTAGCTGCTCACCCGGTTGCGCAGCTTTTTGGCCTTGCCCACATAGATGATCTGCCCGGAGCGGTCCTTCATCAGGTAGATGCCCGGCTCCAGCGGCAGGGTGCGGGCCTTTTGGGCCAGATATTCCAGCCTTGGGTTATCCATGGGCGGCCTCCTTTCGTTTTTTCCAGTATACCATATTTTCGAGGATGAAAAAAGACAGCCGGCCCTTCTGTCGGCTGTCCTTAGGAGAAGATGCGCTTTAGCGGGAGCGGCGGCCAAGCGCCAGCGCCGCGGCGCACCCGAGAAACACCAGGATGACGTACCCGCAAAGGACGTTGTGCATGGTGGGTACCACGTCCATCAGCGCCGACCAGTCCTCCTGCATCACCCAGCGGTACACCTGACGGTATTCCAGCAGCAGGGTCAGCACGGTAAACACCAGGGCGGAGGACACCGCAAGCCCCGTCTTTTTGCTTTGTTTTGCCGCCAAAGCTACCGCAAGCCCCGCGGTCAAAAGCCCCAGCGCGCCGGTCGCAAGCCACATATCCAATCCCTCCGTTTTTGTAATCTTTCGTTTACCGGTATCATACCACAAAACCGGACAGTTGTCATTGGTTTTTTTGCCCCGGTAAAAGCGAAAAAAGGAGCATCGCCCGCGGGCGATACTCCTTATATCATGCCTGTTTGGATAGGGCAGATTATTCAGCGAAGCCGGACTCGACCAGTTTCACCAGGCCTTCGACAGCCTGCTGCTCATCGGAACCGTCTGCAATGATGCGGATGGTGGTGCCGCCAACGATACCCAGGGACAGAACGCCCAGAAGGCTCTTGGCATTGACTCTGCGCTCTTCTCTCTCAACCCAGATAGAAGCCTTGTATTCGTTGGCTTTCTGGATGAAGAAGGTTGCCGGACGAGCATGGAGACCTACCTGGTTCTGAACTACTACTTCTTTCACAAACATCTTACGAACTCCCCTAATCACTTAAAATTTAGATGAATTACAGATCTGTTGCGGAAGCGGATCCAGCAGGAACGCCATCGTTTCGGTCTATCCTAGGTTGTTCCGCCAACACCCTTATTATAGCATACCAGACCCACGCGTCAACGCATTTTCCCGAAAACCGGCGGGCGGCTCCTGCATTTTCTGCTTCTTTTCCAACTTCCAGCCCTTTGGGCTCGCCCCCCTTTGGAGGGATTCACCATAAAGTTTTCAACATGCCCGGCAGATTGCACATTATTTTGGTGTCATTTTCGACAGCATATCGGGAAATCGACGGAATTTCCTTCCAATCTTCCGCCTACTTCCCGTCCGCCGGGGACGGGGTTTTCGGTATATTGTCTAAAAACACTGCCCCAAAACGCCCGCTTCCGTCGAAAACTACTGCTCTGCCGGGTCGGGAGCGTCCTCCCCAGCACCCTGCTGCATTTCCTGCTGCATCTGGCGCTCCCGCTCCTCCTGCTGCTCCTGCTCCCGCAGGCGGCGGCGCTCCTTGTCGGTCAGGTCGGCGGTAGCCAACAGGTCGGGGCGGCAGCGGCGGGTCACCTGGATGGACTGCTCCCGCCGCCAGGCCTGGATGTTGGCGTGGTGGCCGGAAAGCAGCACCGGGGGCACCTCCTGGCCGTGCCAAACCGGCGGGCGGGTGTACTGCGGGTACTCCAGCAGGCCGTTGTAGTGGCTCTCCTCGGTGAAGCACACCTCCTCGGAAAGCACCCCTTCGCACAGGCGGCCCACGGCGTCCACCACCACCAGCGCTCCCAGCTCCCCGCCGGTGAGCACATAGTCGCCGATGGAGATCTCCTCATCCACGATCTCGTCCAGCACCCGCTGGTCCACCCCTTCGTAGTGGCCGCACAGCAGGAAGATGCTGTCATACTGCTCCTTGAGCTGGATGGCCCGCTGCTGGGTGAAGGGCTTGCCCTTGGGGGTCATATAGATAACGTGGGGGCGGCCCCGGCCGTCCCGGGCCAGCATATCGCAGACGCCCTGGTAGCACTGGTAGATGGGCTCGGCCTGCATGAGCATCCCCATGCCGCCGCCGTAGGGGGTATCGTCCACCCGGCGGTGTTTGTCCTGGGTATAGTCCCGGATGTTGTGGCAGTAAGCTTCCAGCTTGCCGGCCCGGCGCGCCCGGCCGATGATGCTCTCGTCCAGCACCCGCTCGCACATCTCCACAAAGAGGGTGGCGATATCAAAGCGCATCATTCTGCGGTCTCCTCCTCTTCAAAGAGGCCCGGCAGCGGGCGGATGGTCATCCTGCCGCCCTCGGGGTCGGTCTCGATGACCACCTGGGGGATAGCGGGGATCAGCCGCTCCTTGCCGTCGGCAAAGCGGATGTGGTAGACGTCGTTGGCGCCGGTGGGGCTCACCTGGGTCAGCTTGCCGTAAAGGCGGCCGGTGTCGGCGTCGTAAACTTCCAGGCCGATCAGGTCCTGGATCAGGTATTCGCCCTCCTCCATGGGGATATCGTCCCGGTGGACGTAGAGCACCTGGTCCCGCAGGGCCGCAGCCGCTTCCAGGGTGTCCACCCCTTCCAGCCGCAGCAGCAGCATATTCTTCTGCATCCGCACCCCTTCGATCTGCACCGGGCGGCGGCCGGCGGCGTCCAGATAGAGGGTGTCGATATCATAAAACATCTCGGGGTCGTCGCACCAGGGGTAGACCTTGACCTCGCCGCGCACCCCGTGGGTGGTGACGATCTTGCCTGCTTCGATGTACGTCTTTCGCATATTGTTCATCCTTTCTGGGGTGAAATGGCGTCCCCCCGCCCTTGCAGTCTATGACCCGAGGGCGCCGGGGGTTCCCCTGCCGGTTGGGAGAAAGAGAAAAAGGGAAAGCGAAACGCTTTCCCCCGAGGCTGCTTTTTTGCAGAAAAACCCCAGCTAGCCCGAAGGCTGGCTGTGGTTCTCTCTTGTGATCTAGTCGATCTCAACCGCGACCTTCTGCTCGACCTTACCGGCAGCAGAGCGGACGATGGTCCGGAGCGCTTTGGCGATCCGGCCCTGTTTGCCGATGACGCGGCCCATGTCGTTCGGAGCAACATGGAGATGATACACGACGGTGCCGTCCTCCTTGGGTTCATCCGCGGTGACGGAAATCGCGTCCTTCTCATCTACCAGGCCTTTGACGATGGCAACGATGAGTTCCTCCATCTGCATGTGAAACTACCTCCTACAGGACACCGTTGGCTTTGAGCAGGGATCTCACGGTATCGGTGGGCTGAGCACCATTGGACATCCACTGTTTGGCCTTGTCAGCGTCAACCTTCACCTCGATGGGAGATTTGGAAGGATCATAGTAACCGATCTCTTCGATGAATCTACCGTTGCGGGGATAGCGGGAGTCTGCTACAACGATACGGTAAAAGGGAGCTTTCTTAGCGCCCATTCTGCGCAGTCTGATTTTAACAGCCATTTCTGTCACCTCCTGAATATTGATACAGTCAATCTATCATCAAGCATACGCCTGACTGCAAAGGGTTTTGGGGGGCCGCCGTTACATAGGCGGCAGGTTTTTGAGCATGGCGGGGTTAAAGGGGATGCGGCGTTTTTTGCCTTTCTTCCCGAAACCGCCCAGCTGCTTCATCATCTCTTTCATCTGCTTAAACTGCTTGAGCAGACGGTTGACCCGGGGCACGTCGGTGCCGCTGCCGGCGGCGATGCGCCGCTTGCGGGAGGGATTGATGAGGTCGGGGTTGGCCCGTTCTGCCGGGGTCATGGAGCGGATGATGGCTTCCATGTAGCGGATCTCCTTCTCTCCGGCGGAGGCGGTCTCGTCGTCGATCTTGCCTGCCAGACCGGGGATCATGTTGAGGATCTTGCCCATGGGGCCCATGTTGTGCATCTGCTGCATCTGTTCCAGCAGGTCGTTCATATCGAAGGAGTTGCTCTTCATCTTTTCGGCAACTTCCAGGGCCTTCTTTTCGTCCACCTCGTCCTGGGCTTTTTCGATGAGGGTGAGCACGTCGCCCATGCCCAGGATACGGGAGGCCATGCGGTCGGGGTGGAAGACCTCCAGGTCGTCCAGCTTTTCGCCCATACCGGCAAACTTAATGGGCTTGCCGGTGACCGCCCGGACCGACAGCGCGGCGCCGCCGCGGGTGTCGCCGTCCAGCTTGGTGAGGATGACGCCGTCGATACCGAGGGTATCGTTGAAGCTCTGTGCCACATTCACCGCGTCCTGACCGGTCATGGCGTCGATGACCAGGAGGATCTCGTGGGGGTGGACCTCCGCCTTGATGTCGGAAAGCTCCTGCATCAGCTGCTCGTCGATGTGCAGGCGGCCGGCGGTATCCAGGATGACGATGTCGTTGCCGTAATCCTTGGCGTGGCGGATGGCCTGGCGGGCGATCTCCACCGGGTTGGCGGTACCCATCTCAAAGACGGGGGTGTCCACCTGCTGTCCCACCACCTGCAGCTGCTGGATAGCGGCCGGACGGTAAACGTCGCAGGCGACCAGCAGCGGGCGTTTGCCCTGCTTGCGGAACATCTTGGCAAGCTTTGCCGAGTGGGTGGTCTTACCGGAACCCTGCAGGCCGCACATCATGATGATGGTCGGGATGCGGCTGGAAAAGTTGATGCGGGCGTCGGTGGAACCCATCAGGTCGGTGAGCTCATCGCGGACGATCTTGATCACCTGCTGGGCCGGGGTCAGGCTGGAGAGGACCTCCTCGCCCACCGCCTTTTCGGTGACCTGTTTTACAAAGTCCTTGGCGACCTTGTAGTTGACGTCCGCTTCCAGAAGGGCCATCCGCACCTCGCGCATGGCGCCGCGGACGTCTTCCTCGCTGAGCTTGCCCTTGGAGCGCAACTTCTTGAACGCTTGATTGAGTTTTTCGGAAAGTCCTTCAAAAGCCATGGGCGCACTCCTTTTTTGGGGGGATTTCTATTAAAATAAGGGGTCTTGCTTATTCACACAGCCGGTCGGCGATGGTAACGATCTGCCGGGCCCGGGTCTCGATGCTGTGGAGGTTGGGGTTGTCTTCCGCCTGGAAGGCGATCTCCTTGGCGTCGAGGATGATCTGCTCCAAGCCTTCCTGGAGCTCCTGGAAGCGCCGGGCCAGCCCCAGCTGTTGTTCCAGGTGGAGGAGGATGCCTTCGGAACGCTTGATGCAGTCCCGCACGCCCTGCCGGGTGATGTTGGCCAGCTGGGCGATCTCCCCAAGGGAAAGGTCCTCGTTGTAGTAAAGCTCCACCACCTCGCGCTGCTTTTCGGTGAGCATCTCGCCGTAAAAGTCCAGCAGGTAGGAGATCTCCAGGTTTTTTGCCATGGGGGTGCGCTCCTTTCTGCCGGTGGGAGGTGAGGTGTAAAGGTTTTTCCTTTACGAGCTTACTTGTAGCAGTATAACGGATAATCCCGGTGCTGTCAAGGGATTTCCTTTACACTTTTTCGATTTTCGCACTTTTCACAAATCCCCGCCGCCTGGTGGAAGGCTTCTTCCCCGTTCTGCCGGGAACTACCGCCACTCTACCGCGCTCACCTGCACCGAGCTGGGGGCCGCCATGTAGGCAAACACCTCTTTGTAGTGGGTCACGGTAAGCCGGCAGGGCTGTTCCCCCTGCTGCTGGGGCGGCTGGACGCCCTCGTCCCACTGGGTCAGCATCGCCCAGGTGGCGGAGGGGGAAGCGTCCTCCCCGGCGTAGCGGGGCAGGCGGGCGGCGTCCGCCTCGGTGGGCACAAAGTCCCAGTCCCCTTCCAGCAGGCCGCTGGGATATAGGACGCCTTCCAGCTGCAGCTGCTCCTCACTCGAAAACTCCGCCGTCACCATCTTAATGCTGCCGTCCTCCTGCCGCTGGATGTCGAGACTTTCCAGCGTCCAACCGCCTAGGCTGTCCCCGGCAGCCAGCTCCTTCTCCTCCTCCCCCAGCCGGAAGGGCGCGGTCTCGCCCTGGGCGGCGGGGGCTTGCGGTTCTTCCTCGGGCGCGGGGGCTTCTTCGGCGGGGGCTTCCTCCGCAGCCGGGGCCTCCTCCGGGGCGGGGGTCTCCTCTACCGGCTGTGTCGGGGGAAGGTCCGGCACCGCTTCGTCGGTGCGGGCGGCGCAGCCTCCGCAAAGGGTCAGCCCGGCGGCCAGCAGGAGTACAAGCAGTCGTTTCATGGCAGATTCCTCCTTCTTACATTCAAAAAAGCGGGCCCATGCCGCGGCACAGGCCCGATGTCTTGGGTTTTTTAGCCGATGACCTGCACCTGCAGCCCTTGGAGCACGTCCAGGGCCTTCTGGTTCATCTGCGGGTCGTTGCTGGCGGTGCAGCGGCGGTCGACGACGATCTGCGCCTCGGGCAGGGCCGCTTTGGCCACCACCGCGTTGGACAGGACGCAGATGTTGGACACCACGCCGCACAGTTCGATCTTCTCAAAGCCCTCCTGCCGCAGGTACTCCCCCAGCTCCCAGGAGCCGAAGGTGGGCTTGCAGAACAGGCGGTCGCCCTCCTGGGCCAGCCCCGCTACCTGCCCGTACAGCTGCCAGCCGCCGGTGCCTTCGATGCAGTGCTCCACCGGCAGGTTGCGGCCCTCCTGGGTGGAAAGGTAGTCCTCCTCGTGGGTGTCCATGGTGAACACCACCGTCTGGCCGGCTTCCCGGTAGGCGCGGATCTTCCGGCAGATGGCTTCTTCCAGCCCGGCGGCTTCGGCAAAGCCCAGGCTGCCGTCCACAAAGTCCTTTTGATAATCCACCACGACCAATAGCTCTTTCATGCCCGTTTTCCTCCCTTTCCTTCCCGATTAGCAGTAGGAGCTGCCGGCCAGCTTGCAGATGGCGATGATGCCGTTAAACAGCTCTTTGTAGTCATCCAGTTCCAGCGCCACGGTACGGCCGTCCACCCGCTGGCTGCCGGGGATGAGGGCGGCGCAGTCCGCCATGGAGCTGGAGGTCAGCTCTACCTGGGCCAGGAAGGGCCCTTCCAGCGGATAAAGCGGGAAGCTCTTGGGCTCCCGATCCAGCACCTCCTGCACCGCCTGGACGGTTTCGCGGCGGATGTCCTCCTTGGGGCGGAAGATGCCGGCAAAGCGGCCCAGCGCCTCCTTGGTGCAGACGAAGTTGACCCAAGGCATCATCTTGTCGTCCAGCAGCTGGCGGCCCAGGGCGGCGTCCCCGATGACCAGTCCCACCGGCACCCCGCAGGCGGCGGCGTATCCGGCGTTGAGGGTGGCTTCGTTCATCTTTTGGCCGTTGAGCCAGAAGTTATGCACCACGCGGCCGGAATAGGTGTGGTCCATGGCGCCGGCCAGTTCCCCGGCCCCGGCGTGATAGCCCACAAAGAACACCATATCGTAGCTTTCGTCCAGCCCAGCCATCATATAATAAGGCCGGGGGCTGCCGTTGACCAGGTAGACCCGGCGGTCAAAGTCGGAAAGCCGGTCGTAGGACAGGTTGCTGCCGCCGCCGTGGGAATCGGCGATGGTGATCTGGGTGATCTCCTCGTTGCGGCTGCTGGCCTGGATGCCTTCCAGCACCCACACCACCTGCTGGTTCATAGCCCGGCGGAAGCGCTCCCGCTCCTCGTTTTCCTCGGTCCAGTTGCTGATGCCGGCCAAGCCCTCCATGTCCACCGAAATATAGATCTTCATGCTGCGTCGTCCTTTCTTGGCGCCCGTCCCGGGCGGTGGTATCTTCCCCTGTATTGTACCCCCAAAGCGGGGCTTTGGCAATCCCGTTTTTGCCCCTTGCGCCCGGCGCGCCCCGGCGGTACAATATAGGAAAGATTTTTGCAAAGGAGCGCTGCCCATGTCCCAAACCTGCCGCCTGGACCCCTTTTCCTATCAGTGCGGGGTCATCGACTGCTTTAACGAGATCGTCGCCGCCGGGGTCAAGTCCCTGGCCATGAGCCACCCCATGCCCTCCGCCGCCGAGCGGGACCGGTACCTGGACTTTTCCCGGGAAATCTGCGCCCAATACGGCACCTGCTTTTTCCCGGAGGACGAGCCGCTGCTCACCGACCTGTTCCCCCTTTCCCTCAACCGGGGCAAATACAACATCCTCTACTACGCCGACCCGGCGGTGCTGGAACGGTACCGCGCCCTCAAGGCCCGCAAGCAGGAGCTGGTAGCCCGCGGGGAATACCAGGGCGAAGCGCGCTTTGCCATCGCCCAGGGCTTTGGGGAGCTGCTCTCCTACACCCCGGAAGCCATCCGCCGCATGGTGGAGAAAAACCCCGAAAAAGAATAACCTTCCGCAAAAAACAGGAGCCCCCGCTGCCGGGAGCTCCTGTTTTTTAGAGGTTTCTATGGGGAAAAAGTCGGATTTCTGGGGGAAAGGGGGTTATTTTTTCTCGGGGACCTCGCTGTGGATGAAGCCGTCCAGGAAGGCCTGCATACCGTTGCGGCTGTAGCGGTTGCCGTGGACGATCTGGGAGAAGCGGTTGACCGCTTTTTCCACGGTGTCGTTGACGATGATGTAGTCGTACTCCTTGGCGCAGGCGATCTCATCTTTGGCGATCTCCAAGCGGGCCTGGATGGTGGCCTCGTCCTCGGTGGCGCGCTGGCGGATGCGGCGTTCCAGCTCCTCCCAGGAGGGCGGCATGATGAACACCAGGGTGGCGTCGGGGCAGATCTCCCGCACCTGCATGGCGCCCTGGACCTCGATTTCCAGGATCATGTTCTTGCCCTGGGAGCGGCCGGTCTCGATGGCGCGTTTGGGGGTGCCGTAGAGGCAGTAGTTGTAGTAGCTGTATTCCAGCATCTCGTTGTTGCGGATCTGGCGGTCGAAGTCGTCCCGGGAGAGGAAGAAGTAATCCACGCCGTCCTGTTCGTCGGGGCGGGGCTCACGGGTGGTGGCAGATACCGAGCGGCGGGCGCTGGGATGCTCGGCCATGTACTGGCGCAGGACGGTGCGCTTACCGGCGCCGCTGGGGCCAGAAACGACGATCAGCTGGCCTCGTTCTGCGATTCGGTCAAAATACTCTTTTTTGGTAGCTTCCATAACAGTCACGCTCCTCTGTCGTTCTGGTGCAGCTTCTCCTGCACCGCTGGGCTTCTCATGACTTGATTATACTCTCCCCCTTGCAGGAAAGTCAATCGCTTCCAGGGGGCAGAAGGGCCTTTGCCGCCGAGAATTTATTCTGCATATTTTAGTAATTCTGTACGTTTTCCACCGCTTGATATGTTATAATCATCACAATCTGCCGAAGGTTTGCCGAAAATCCCCGCCAAAAAGCGACCACCTGTCCCCCTCCCCTCCCGGCAGTGAGCCCAGCGGGAGGGCCGTCCCCGGCGGGGCATTTTTGATGGTTAATTGACAAACTTCCTGCAAAATATCCTGCAAGACGCCAAAGGAGCCGCCCCTGCTTTTGCTGGGACGGCTCCTGTTTTTGCTTTTTGTAGTTAGCTTTGAGGCAGCTGTACCGTGACGGTGCCGTAGTATTCGCCGCTGTCCAGGGTCACATTGGCCTCGGTGGAAGCGGCGGGCAGGGTGAGCCGCAGCTGCACCTGGTTTTCTCGCCCGGCAGGCATCCAAACTTTCGGGTCTTCCCCGTCAGCGGGCTGCAGCACCGGCACCAGCTGCACCTCGCCGTTGTTGCCAAAGGCGTCCTCCACCGAGAACTGGTACCCTGACAGGCTGCCGTCCTGGGGGCCAACGTTTTTCATCCGCAGAGTGAGCCGCCAGACCGACTCGGTCTCCCCGGCCTCTTCCAGCTCCGCCGGGCCCCAGTCCAGCACGTCGTACCGGGCGCGGGCGGCCCGCCAGTAGTTATACTCCATCTCGTCCTTGATGTTGAAGATGCCGCCCATGGTCAGGAAAAGGAGCACCACCACCAGGAAGATGGAACCTCCCGCCTTTTTGCGGGGGCCGCCGTCCAGGTGGTTGTAGTAGGCGTTATCGTAACGGTTTTGATATCTACTCAAGGATCATCGCCTCCTCCTCAGGCAGGGCCAGCCGCCAGACCGACTCCACCAGCTGGGTGCTTTCGTCCTCATATTCCGGCAGGTTGAGCCAAAGCTCCCCCGTACCCTCCGGCAGCAGGAACCAGATGCGGTAGCTGCCGCTGTCCCACACGCCGGAATAGTAGGAAAGGACCTCCGGGTCCCCGGGGAAGGCCTCCTGCAGCCGGGCGCAAAGACCCACATCCTGCAGGGCGGTCAGGTAGCCGTTTTGGTCCATCCGTTCCAGGTAGGGCCGCAGCTCCCACAGGTCGTCCCCATCCCGAAGGCTAATGTCCAGGTCCACGTAGCAAAGCTCCCCCTGGGAAAGGGGCGGGTCCTGGAAGGCGTCCTCCAAGGCGGTGAGCTGCTGCCACAGCTCCCCTTGTTTGGAAAGCCGGCCCCAGCGGCGAGGGGTCACCACCCGGCCCTGGCGGGTGAGAAATTCCATCCGGTAGTCCACCTCCGACACCGCCGGAGGCAAAGCCTTGAGGCCCCAATCGTAGGCCATCTGCCCGGCCAGGTCGTCCAGGAAATCCATCCCCACTACCAGCACGAACAGCACCACCAGCCAAGCCAGGCACCCTTTGCCCTTTTTCTTTTTGGGCGGTGGGGAGGACGGTTCTTCCTCCTGGTAGACGCCCTCCTGTGCCGCGGCTTCCTGGATGCTTTTTTCCCAGTTGCGGCGCTCCTTGAGGCGCTCCCGGCGGGCACGCAGCTCCTCCTGCCGGGCGCGAAGCTCCTCCCGGCGGGCCTTCTGCTGCTCCTTGCGGCGGGCAAGCTCCTCCTCGTCCCGGCCGTCGCAGTCCTGGCCGGAGCGCTCGTGCCACTGGTGGCTCTCCTCCAGCTCCTGGATCAGCTGGGCGGCGGTCTCCTGCTTATCCACCGGATTGTACGCCCCGCAGCGGGGGCACAACTCGCTTTCGTCGTAGTCGTACCGCTTGCCGCAGGACTGACAGGTGATCTTCATCCGCTTTTCCCTCCTTTTGGGCCGGAACCTTCCCCCGGCCCGGTGCATATCCTGACAATGTGCAAAATTTTACCGAAAAGGGGGACCTTTATGCCCAGGATCTATCTCAGCCCTTCCCTTCAGGATTTTAATCTTTATGACGGCGGCGGCAACGAGGAGGAATACATGAACCTCATCGCCGACGCTATGGTGCCCTATCTGCGGGCCACCGGCATCGAGCTGGTGCGCAACAACCTCAACCAGACCCTGCCGGAGATCATCGCCCAGTCCAACCGGGACCGCTACGGGATGCACGTGGCGCTGCACTCCAACGCCTCCCCCGAGGGGATGGAAGGCCAGCTCACCGGCCCGGACATCTACTACAACCCCTCTAACCGGGAAAGCCAGCGCTTTGCCGAGATCTTGGCCGACAGGATGCGGGAGATCTACCCCAAGCCCCAGAAGGTCAATACCCGGCCCTCCAAAAACCTGGCCGAGGTGCTGCAGACCCGCAACCCCGCCGTGCTGCTGGAGACCGCCTACCACGACAACCCCCAGGACGCCCAGTGGATCCGGGACAATGTAGAGACCATCGCCCGCACGGTGGTGCAGGCCCTGGCGGAGTACTTCGGCATCCCCTTCCAGGAGCCGCAGCCCATCCGCGCCGGTATCGTGCGCACCGGCTACCAGGTGGACGGCCACTGGTACTGCCAGGGCGCGCCGGGGCTCAACGTCCGCAGCATGCCCTCCACCCACTCCATCATCGTGGCGGTGGTGCCTTGCGGCGAGGAGGTGACCATCTACTCCCGCACCGGGGACTGGTACGTCATCTCCTACCGCAACGCCACCGGCTACGTTTACGCCGATTACGTGGAAGAATTATAAACCTTGCATCTCCCGGGCCAGGCGGCAGGCGGCGATGGCCTCCTCCCGGCTGTCCGCCGCGATGAGGAAGCCGTTGTTGTGGCAGAAGCGCAGACCCGGCAGGCCGCTGAGGGCCGCCAGCTCCGCGGGGCTTTTTCCGGCCCACTGCGCCGGGAAGGGACACCGCAGCTGGGGGTCCTCCTGGCTTTGGGGGATGCCCTGGGCGCTGTACCCGCCCCGCTGGGAGGGGTACACCACAAACAGCGCCGGGCTGTCCAGCAGCACCTGCTTCCAAGGGGCGTAGGGTTCCAGCACCACCACGCCGTCCTGCATTTTGGCAAGGGCCGGCTCTACCACCGCCCGCGCCCGCTGGACGCTCCAAATCGATTCCAGCTTGTGGGAAAGGTAAGCCTGCACCACCTCCACCGCCTGCCAGAAGCAGTCGTCCGGCTGCTGGTCGCTGTCCCAGGCGGGGTTAAACACCGCCACCAGGTCGGCCAGGTCGTGGGGCGCGCCGGTGTTGTCGTTTAAGTCCAGCGGCTGGACTAAGTTTTCGTCCAAACGGTCGGCCTCCGCCTGCCCCACCAGCTGGGGACCCAGGTCCCGCCAAAGCAGCCCGAAGGCCGCGTAGGGCACGCCGTTTTCCCGCACGGGGGCGCCCTTCTGGTGGTGGTCGTAGGGCCCGAAGCCGATATCAAAGCACAAAAGCCCCTCCTCCTCGGGCGCCTGCATCACCCGGCGGACCTGGATGTCCGGCCGCAGGATGCGCAGCAGCGCCGTGGAGAACACGTCGTCGGCGTGGAACTTCCCGCCGTGGGTCACGGCCTGGGCCGGGATAGGCCCGAAGCCCGGCAGGGTGATGTGAGAAAAGTCTCTCGTCTGGCTCATTGGGCGCCTCCTTCCCCGCCGGCCTGCTCCAGCAAAGCCAGCGCCTCCTCCAGCTGCTGGGGGGTGGGCTGGTTCTGCTCGTCGGACAAGCGTTCCAGCACCGCAAAGGCCGGAGCGGTCTCGGGGGTACGGGGTGCGGTCTTGCAGCGCTCCTCCAGCTGGCGGGCAAGGCCCATCCAGCGGTGCTCCGCTTCCAGCTCGTCCAGCAGGTGCGCGAGGGTCCAGCTTTGGTTATAGGGGGTCAGCACCGCCTTGAGGGCGTCTTTGGCTTCGGTGCCGGACAGGGCGTTGATGGGCCCGCCGATGGTGCGGGCGTCCAGCCCCGAGAAGATCACCGCCCGGCGGTCCGATTCCGGGCCGGGGCCGGGGTGTTTTGCCTCCATCAGGCGGGTGAGGGTCTCCTGCTCGCTGCCGGCAGGGGCGGTCCACACCGAAAGGCCGCAGCCTTCCAGCGCGCGGCGCACCCCGGCTTCCGCCGCTCCAAAGCCATAGAGCAGCGCCTGGGAGGCGGGTCTTGCGATCCTTGCTTTCATTTTATCTTCCTTTCTGATTCTGCAAATAAAACAAGCGGCACCCCTGGGCCCGAAAACCCAGGCCCGGGCAGTGCCGCTTCGGCGCTTTCGCGGGAAGGTGTCCCCCTACGAAAGTTTGATCTTCAGGTACGCTTCGATCAGGTCCATGCACTTGTCCCAGCCCAGCTTGGCGGAGTTGAGGCAGAGATCGTAGTTGTCGGCGTCCTTCCAGTCGTTGCCGGTGAAGTAACGGTAATAGTCGGAACGGCGCTTGTCGGTCTTCTGGATGAACTTCCAAGCCTCCTCCTCGTTGAGGTTGCGGATCTCCATGGTGGTGCGGATGCAGTAGTCCTTGGGTGCGTGGACGTAGATACTCAGGACGTTGTCGTAATCCCGCAGGATGTAGTCGGCGCAGCGGCCGACGATGACGCAGGACTCGTCGCGCTTAGCCAGGTCTTCGATGACCTTGGCCTGGTAGTTAAAGAGGTTTTCCATGGAGGTAAAGTCCTGGCTGTTGGGAGGCAGGAGCTTGCCAGTGTGGGCGCTGCGGGCGGATTTTTTAAAGAATACCGGCTTGTTGAGGCACTCGTCCGCCTGGCCGAACAGCTTTTCGTTGATGCCGCTTTCGTCGGAGGCCAGCCGCAGCAGCTCCTGGTCGTAGTAATGGATGCCCATGCGCTCGGAAAGCATCTTGCCGATGGTCTTTCCGCCGCTGCCGTAACCTCTCGCAATGGTGATGACAAAGTTTTTCATCTGGTGAACGCTCCTTCCTGTGGCACGTTCCCGCGCCTTTTTTTACAGTATAGGACATTCCGGCAACCGCGTCAACCACTTTTTCCCGCTAAAGCAAATCTTCCCCTCGCTGCCGGTAGGAAGCCATCTCCTCCGGGGGCACCATGCTGCCGCCGGTGGCCCAGACGATGTGGCAGGCCTGGTGCATCAAAGGCGCAAGGCCGCGCTCTTTAAGATACGCCTGCTGTTCCAGCACGCCGCGCACTCCGGGGAATCCCGCGCAGCCCGAAGGCTCCACCGGGATCTGCTCGGTGCGGGCCAGCAGCGCCAGCAGCCGGTAAAGCTCGTCGTCCTCCACGGTAAAGCAGCCGTCCAGGCGGGTCTCCATCAGGCGGCCCACCAGGCTGGAAGGCCGTCCCACCGCCAGACCGTCGGCGGCGGTAAGCCCGTCCAGGCCGATGTCCTTGACGCAGACGGCGTCATGCAGCCCGGTAGCCAGCCCCAAAGTCATGCAGGGGGCGTGGGTCGGCTCGGCAAAGAAGCAGTGGACATGCTCGCCGAAAATCTCTTTTAAACCGAAGCAGACCCCGCCGGGGCCGCCGCCCACCCCGCAGGGCAGGTAAACAAACAGCGGGTGCTCCCCGTCCACCGGGATGCCCTGCTCGATAAGCTGGGCCTGCAGCCGCCGGGCCGCGGTGGTGTAGCCCAAAAACAGGTCCTGGGAGCTTTCGTCGTCCACAAAGTGGCACATGGGGTCGGCAGCAGCCTGCTTCCGGCCTTCCGCTACCGCCTTCTGATAGTCGTCGGGGTATTCCACCACCGTCACGCCCTTCTGGCGCAGCAGGTCCTTTTTCCACTGGCGGGCGTCGGCGGACATATGCACCGTCACCGAAAAGCCCAGCCGGGCGCTGATGATGCCGATGGAAAGCCCCAGGTTGCCGGTGGAGCCCACCGCCACCCGGTAGCGGGAAAACAGCTCCCGGCACCGAGGTTCCAGCAGCACCGAGTAGTCGTCCTCGGGGCGGAGCATCCCGTGGGAAAGGGCCACCTCCTCGGCAAACTTCAGCACCTCGTAGATGCCGCCCCGGGCCTTGATGGAGCCGGAAACCGGCAGGTGGCTGTCGCACTTGAGCAGCAGCCGGCCGGGGATTTCCCTTCCCCAGCGCTCTTCCAGAGCCTTCTGCATCTGGGGGATGGGCCGCAGGGGGGACTCGATGCGCCCGTGGGCGGGGGCGGTCTCCGGGAAGGCTTTTTCCAGGTAGGGGGCGAAGCGTTCCAGCCGCAGGCGGGCGTCCTCCATCTCCCGGGGGCCGAAGGGCGCCGGGGCGGGGGTGCCGCTTTGGGGGTTGAGCCAGAAAAGGGGCTGGGCGGTCTGTAACTGTTTTACCACCGGCAGCTGCTGCCAGCGGGGGCTTGTCTGCTCTGTTTTCGGTTGCATCAAAGGGCCTCCTTTCTCATTGGGGCGAAGGGTAGGGGTTATTGCTCCGGGTCGTGGCTATACAGGTCGGTAGCGTAGTCGCCGTCAAAGCAGGCGAAGCAGAAATCGCTGCCGCCCCAGGCCCGGCAAAGCTCCTCTTTGGTCAGGAACACCAGGGAATCCGCCCCCACCTCCTGGCAGAGGGCTTCTTCGTCCAGGCGGGCGCTGATGAGCTCCCGGCGGGTGGGGGTGTCCACCCCGTAGAAACAGGGGTAGAGGATGGGCGGCGCGGCGATGCGCAGATGCACCTCCAAGGCGCCGGCGTCCTTGAGCAGGCGGACGATGCGCTTGCTGGTGGTGCCCCGGACGATGGAGTCGTCCACCAGGACCACCCGTTTTCCCCGGACAACGGCGATGTTGGGGGAAAGCTTCATCTTAACCCCCATGTCCCGCTGCTTCTGGGTGGGCTTGATGAAGGTGCGGCCCACATAGCGGTTTTTGATGAGTCCGGTCTCATAGGGCAGGCCGCTGGCCTCGCTGTAACCCATAGCCGCCGCCAGGGAGGAGTCCGGCACACCGACGACGATGTCCGCTTCCAGCTTCCCGGCGTCCTTCTGGGCCAGCAGCGCGCCGGTGCGCTTTCTCACCGTGTGGACGTTGAGGCCGTCGATGTCGCTGTCGGGGCGGGCAAAGTAGATGTACTCCATGGCACAGACCCGCCGCTGGGCCGGCTGGGTATAATAGGAAGATTCCAGCCCGTGGGCGGAGATCTTTAAGATCTCGCCGGGGTGGATGTCGCGGATATACTGGGCGCTGATGGTGTGGAAGGCGCAGGTCTCGCTGGAAAGGCAGTAGCCGTCCCCCAGCTTTGCCAGGGCAAGGGGCCGCAGGCCGTGGCGGTCGCGGATGGCGTACAGGTTCTTTTCGGTGAGGATGAGGAAGGCAAAGGCCCCCTCCAGCCGCTGGCAGGCCCGCTGGATCTTTTCTAAGAGGGTGCCCTTCTGGCCCTGGATCAGGTGGAGGATGATCTCGCTGTCGCTGCTGCCGCGGAAGATGCTGCCCCGGTCTTCCAGCTCCTGGCGCAGCTCCTCGGCGTTGACGATCTGGCCGTTGTGCACCACGGCGATGCTGCCGACCTTGGCCCGAGCCAGGATGGGCTGGGCGTTTTCGATCTCGGAGCCGCCGGCGGTGGCGTAGCGCACATGGCCGATGCCGTTGATGCCGGTGAGGCTCTGCAGGTTTTCGGGGGTGAACACCTCGGTGACCAGGCCGGTACCCTTGTGGCAGCGCAGGTTTTCCCCGTCGCTGACGGCGATGCCCGCCGCCTCCTGGCCCCGGTGTTGGAGGGCGTGCAGCCCGAAGTAGCAAAGCGGGGCGGCTTCCTCCTGATGATATACTCCAAAGACGCCGCACTCCTCGTGCAGCTGGTCGAGGTTCCAATCGTTCATCTTACGATCCTCCTTGTTTCGTCTTGGGCGCCAATGCCAAAGAGGATTGGTCCGGTAATAGTTTCGCACATTCCGCCGGGTTTTTCAACTGGATTTTTCCCAAACGGCCTAGCTTACCGCTTCCAGCTCGGCCCCGGGGTAGTAGTGGCGGAGGATCTCCTGCCAGCCGGTGCCCTGTCGGCCCAGGTAGTCCGCCCCGTATTGGCTCAGCCCCACGCCGTGGCCGTAGCCCCGGGTGGTGATGGTGCAGCTCTCCCCTTCCCAGGCGATGTCCAGCGCCGAGGAGCGCAGCCCCAGCGCCTCCCGGAACTCGAGCCCCGTCCACTCCTCCTCCCCCACCGTCATGGCGGTGACGTAGCCGGAGTCGGAGCGCTCCTGGATGGAAAACCAGCCCGCGGGGTCCCCCTGCCCTTCCAGCGCCGGGATCGCCTGCCGAAGCTTGTCGGCGGTGAAGGTCACCGTCTCGCTGTAACCGGGGGCCATCTCGTCCCAGGCGCTGTCCACCGGGGTCAGACAGTCCACCGCGTTGCCCCAGACGTTTTCCGCCGACTCGGTGGCGCCGGCGCTGATGGCGTGGTAGGCCGCCGGGATGGGTTCGCCGCCGTCGGTGAGGATCTGGGCCGCTACGGCGTCCGCCGCCTGGGTGATGGCGCCCCAATATTCCTCAAAATGTTCCCCAAAGCGCTCCTTTGCCTGGTCCTCGGTGACGTAGCCCTCCCAGTTTTGCGGGTCGGCGGAAAAATCCGCCCCCAGCAGCGCCGGGTCGGGGGCGTTTTGCTGCAGCCGCTGCTGGTAGCAGGCCCAGGTGTGGGCGCAGACGGCTTGGGCTTTCAAGGCCTCCGGGTGGAAGGTGGGGGGCATCTCGGCGCAGACCGCTCCCCGCAAAAATTCCCGCACCGCAACCTCCTTCACCTGCCCGGTGGAGCGGTCAAAGATGGAAAATACCGCCTGCTCCTCCGGGGCGTCCTCTTCCGCGGGGGCTTGGCCGCTCTCCTGCCCGGCGGGCTCCTCCGTCTGCTGTTCCAGCACCGAAAGCCAGCCGTCCCCCTGGGAGACTACCCCGGCCTCGCTCCCCTGGGAAGCCCCCGACCTTGGCACCGCCAGCGGCATCACCGCCAGCAAGATGGCCACCACAAGCCCCACCGCCAGATAAAAACGCATATCCACCCCGTCCTTTCTTTTTTGGGGGAGGGCAAGCCGCCCGGCCAGGCCCGTCCCGCTTTTCAGGGCAGTATATGCGCAGGAAGGCGGAGAGTATGTCCCGCCGGACGCTATACAAACGGGTGGTTTTGTGGTATGATAAAAAATAGCGTTTTTTGCGCGTTTTCTTCTATAGTAATATACGACAGAAAGGCGGATGGGGTTTTGTTGAACCGTTCCAAAATGTTTTTCCTGCTGGCAGCCGTGGTGTGTCTGCCGCTTCATTTGTTTTTGATGATCACCTGCCTGGACCCGGAGACCAGCTTCCTGGTGGGAGAGGGCGCGCTGTCCTTTGCCTTCGGGGCCTTTTTGGCCGCCGGGCTGGTGGGCATCCTGCTTTCGGCGCTGGTGCGGCTGGAGGACACCTCCTTTGCCCTGCGCCGTCCCCGCCTGCTGGGGGTACTGGGGCTGCTGCTGGGGGCCGGGTGCCTGGTTCAGGGGGTGCTGGCGCCCTTTTCCGGGGATTTCGCCCTCTCCTATGACGGGCAGCTCAACCCCGGCGGCCTGCTGATGATGGCGGCCATGGTGGCCTTCTCCCTGCTGGGGGGCGCGGCCTTCCTGCAGCAAAGCGGCCGCTTCCTGACCCAAGGGAGCGACCCGGCGCCTGGCGGGGTGCTGCTGGCGGCTCCCACCTTCTGGGCGCTGGCCTGGGCCATCCAGGTGTTCCTCTACTGGCCCAACCTGACCCAGATCCCCTCCCGCTGCCTGCTGCTGCTGACCCTGCTGTCGGTGGCCATCTTCCTGCTGGGACACGGGCGGCTGCTCTGCCGCCGCAGCCGTCCCCGGGACGTGCGCTGGGTCTGCGGCTTCGGCCTTTGCGCCGGGCTGTGCGGCGCGCTGCTCTGCGCCGGAGAGGTCGTCGCCTGGCTGCGCGGCGGCCCCAGCCTTTCCCCGCTGGAACTTGTTTGCGCGGCAGAGGCCAGCGCCTACGCGGCGGTATTCGCCTGGGGCACCGCTCCCCTCAAAGGCTCCCGCTCCAAGTAAAAAAGCAAAACACCCCCGCTTTCCCGTTCTGGGAGGGCGGGGGTCCTTTTTTACCCGGATGCAAAAGCCCACGGTCCCGAGGGTCGGGCCGTGGGCTTTGTTTAGTGCTTTAGCAAGACCTTTCGCGTTTTGCGAAAGGTCAAAAAACCGCCCGC
>JAHZAU010000013.1 GCA_019423755.1 Oscillospiraceae bacterium | reverse complement strand
AGCGGGCGGTTTTTTGACCTTTCGCAAAACGCGAAAGGTCTTGCTAAAGCACTAACAACAAAAAAGCAGGCCCGCGGGCCTGCTTTTTCTGCGTTCTTTTTTCGATCAATCTGCAAAGACGAGGTCGGTCTGGACAAAGTCCTCCTCCATCTCCAGATTGGGCACATTGTCGCTCCAGGTCAGGCGGTACCGGCTCTGGTAGGTGTAAACCGTCCCCCGGTCATCGGTGAGGGTCACCGTCCACAGCACCTCGCTCTCCCCCACTTCTTCCAGGGACAGGGGGATCTCCTTCTCGCTTTCTGCCTCCCAAAGGACCTCGTCCACCCGGGTCAGCTCCTGGTTGAGGATCTCCTTTTCGCCGGCGGTGAGCACCGCCCGGCCCCCGGTGATCTGCCGGTTGCCGCTGCCTTCCTCCCACACCTGCACCGACGGCGTCAGGTTGATGCGGGGAATACCGCTGCTCCAACTGCTGCCCATGAAGCCGTTGATCCCCGCTTCCATCACATAATAGGACCGCACCGGGATGCTGGTCATCAACTCGCTTTTCTGGCTGCCGCCGTCCTGGGCCAGCACCGTCACCGAAAGGTCCTCGGTGTCCGCCGGCAGACTCAGGGTCGCCGCAAAGCGGTTGCCCTCCTGACGCTGGGCGGCGGTCTTCTGCTGCTGGCCGGCCGCGTCCCACAAAAAGGCCACCTGGGTGTTGTCCTGGCATTCCTTCAGGTCGGCGGTGACGGTCAGCTCCACCTTGCCGTTTTTCAGCTCGCCGTACTCGTGGCGGTACTGGTCCACGATGCCCACCTCTTTTTTCTGCAGCTCTTCCAGCTGGTAAAGGGCGTTGGAGACGCTGGCATTGACCGAACCTTGGATGCCGAGGATGTTGTCCTGAATAAGGTTGAGCTGCCCGCGCACCTGGGAAAGTTCCACCCAGATCAGCGCCCCCGCCGCCAGCACCGCCACCAGCAATGCCGCCAGCACCAGCTGCATCCAGGGCAGTTTCTTTCCGGGCTGCTGCCCGTCAGCGGGGCCCTCCTGGGGCATCCGTTCCAGCATCGGCTCCTTGTGTTCGTCCATAACGCGCTCCTCCTTTTCCCTTTTGGGCGATTTCTGACCCCATTATAACGAATTTCCTACAAAATAGCAAGTTTTTACCCTTCTTTGCGCAAAATTCACGCTTTGGGCTTTTTTCCCGCCGCCGGGGCGTGTATAATATAGGAATAAACCACCGAAGCGAGGTCCGAAGCTATGAAAAAACTCATCCTGATCAACGGCACCATGGGTGTAGGCAAGTCCACCGTCTGCAAACTGCTGCTCACCCGCCTGCAGCCCGGCGTCTGGCTGGACGGCGACTGGTGCTGGAACATGGAGCCCTTTGTGGTCAACGAGGAAAACAAAGCCATGGTGCTCAGCAACATCACCTACCTGCTGCGCTCCTTCCTGCTCAACTCCGGCTACGAGTATGTCATCTTCTGCTGGGTCATCCACCAGGAGGAGATCATGCAGCAGCTGCTGCAGCGGCTGGAAGACCTGTCCGGCAGCTATGAGCCCCTGCGCTTCACCCTCACCTGCTCCGAGACCGCCCTGCGCCAGCGCCTGGAACGGGACATCGCCCAGGGCCTGCGCCGCTCCGACGTGGTGGAGCGCAGCCTGCAGCGCCTGCCCCTTTACCGGCAGATGGACTCCCGGAAGCTGGACTGCACCTTCCTGACCCCGGAGGAGACGGCCGAGCTGCTGGCCCAGGAGATCCTGGCGAAGTAAACCGAACGTATTCTCACCCTGTGTATTTTTCTATTTGAGGAGGGACCGATTATGGAACTGCTTCCTTACGACCGCAGCGGCACCCTGCGCCGGGACGGTGCGTCGATCTTTTGGGCGCAATGGGGCGAGCCGGAGGGCGGACGCCTGCCGGTGATGCTCTTTCACGGCAACGGCGAGGACCACAGCTATTTTTCCCATCAGATCGAGGCGCTGGTCTACTGCGGCTACCAGGTGATCGCCATGGATTCCCGCGGACAGGGCCGCTCCACCGCTGGCTCTCTGCCGTGGGATTTCTGGCTCTTTGCCCAGGACGCCCTGGCGGTGCTGGACCACCTGGATATCCCCCAGGCCCATCTGCTGGGCTTCAGCGACGGCGGAAACCTAGCGCTGCACCTGGCCCTGACCGACCCGTCGCGGGTGCGCTCCCTGGTGCTCAACGGCGCCAATCTGAACCCCTCCGGCATGGAGACCTCGGTCTGGGCGGCCATCCTGGCCCAGCGCGCCGCTGCCGGTGCGGCCCGCCTGCTGCGGCCGGAGGCAAAGCTTCAATGCCGCCTGCTGGACCTGATGCTCCAACACCCGCACCTGCTGCCCCAGCAGCTGTCCGCCCTGCCTATGCCTTCCCTGGTCATCGTCGGGGAAAACGACATGATCCGGGAGAAGCACTCCCGCCTCATCGCCCACAGCCTGCCCTGCTCCCAACTGTGCATCCTCTCCGGCGCCGACCACTTCTGCGCCGCCAAGGCTCCCGCAGCCTTCAACGCCTGCCTGCTGGACTTTTTGCAGGCGGTGGAGACCGGTACCTTCTAACCCTCGTTTTTTGCAAAACAAAACCCCCGTTTCCCTTGTGGGAAGCGGGGGTTTTCTGCATGTTTCTGCATTTTCAGGGGGAGAACCAGTTTCTACTGGTTCTCCGGAAGGAAAATAAATAGATTTTTCTATTTATTTTCCTTCGACCAACTGTCCTTCAGGCCGACGATCTGGTTGTAGACGCCTTCGTTGTGGCAGTCCTTGCAGAAGTAACCGGTGCGGACAAACTGGAACTTACCGTCAGCGGGCTCCTCCAGCAGCGAGGGCTCCAGCTTGCAGCCGGTCAGCTCCTCCAGGGAGTTGGGGTTCAGGTAGTCCAGGTAGTTGGTGCCTTCGGGAACGTCGTTGACGTTTTCCAGGGTGAACAGGTAGTCGTAGATGCGGACGGTGGCGTCTACGGCGTGTTTGGCGGACAGCCAGTGGATGGTGCCCTTGATCTTGCGGCCGTCGGCGGGGTTGCCGTTGCCGGTCTCCAGGTCGGCGGTGCAGTGGATCTCTACGACGTTGCCTGCCTCGTCCTTGACGACATCTTCATATTTGATGATGTAGGCGCCCATGAGGCGGACTTCCCCGCCGGGTTTCAGGCGGAAGAACTTGGGTGGCGGTACCTCAGCAAAGTCGTCCCGGTCGATGTACAGCTCGCGGGTGAAGGGGACCTTGCGGGTGCCGGCTTCCTCGTTTTTGGGGATGTTGGGCAGCTCGAAGTACTCGGTCTTGTCCTCGGGGTAGTTGGTGATGACCACCTTCACCGGGTGCAGCACCGCTACCTTGCGCTTGGCGGAGGTATTGAGCTCATCGCGGATGCAGTGTTCCAGCAGGCCGATGTCCACGATGCTGTAAGCCTTGGCTACGCCAGCTTTCTTGACGAACTCGATGATGGAGGAGGGGGTGTAGCCTCTCCGGCGCAGGCCGCAGAGGGTGGGCATACGGGGGTCGTCCCAGCCATCGACCTTTTTGGTCTCCACCAGCTCGCGCAGGTAACGCTTGCTCATGACGGTGTGGGTCACGTTCAGGCGGGCGAACTCGTACTGATGGGGTTTCTGCTCAAAGCCGATGTTGTTGACCACCCAGTCGTAGAGGGGACGGTGGTTTTCAAACTCGATAGAGCACAAGGAGTGGGTGATGCCTTCCAGGGCGTCCTGGATGGGATGGGCGAAGTCGTAAAGCGGGTAGATGCACCACTTGTCGCCCTGGCGGTGATGGTGGGCCCGAACGATGCGGTAGATGGCCGGGTCACGCAGGTTCATGTTGGGGGACGCCATGTCGATCTTGGCGCGCAGGGTGTGGGAACCGTCGGCAAACTCGCCGTTCTTCATCCGCTCGAACAGGTCCAGGTTTTCCTCCACCGAACGGTTGCGGCAGGGGCTTTCCTTGCCGGGCTCGGTGAGGGTGCCGCGGTACTCGCGCATCTCCTCGGCGGACAGGTCGTCCACGTAGGCTTTGCCCTCTTTGATGAGCTTCACAGCGAACTCGTAGCACTGGTCGAAGTAGTCGGAACCGTAGAAGATACCGCCGTTGGGTTCGGCGCCCAGCCAGCGCAGGTCCTCCTCGATGGAGCGGACGTACTCGTCGTCCTCGCGGACGGGGTTGGTGTCGTCGTAACGCAGGTTAAACAGGCCGCCGTATTTCTGGGCGGTACCGGCGTTGATCCAGATGGCCTTGGCGCTGCCGATGTGCAGGTAGCCGTTGGGCTCGGGGGGGAAACGGGTGTGGATCTTCTGTACCTTCCCCTCGGCCAGGTCCTGGTCGATGATGTCGTGGATAAAGTTGGACACCGCTTCGGTGTTCATGGTTTTTTCCTCTGCCATATGGGGTTCATCCTTTCCTATAAGGAATATTTCGATGTTATATTACAAAAAATTACCGCAGTACCGCTTCTTTGAACTGTGCCAGACGGGCCAGGCAGGTGTCTTTGCCCAGGATCGCCATAACGCTGCACAGGTCGGGGGACTGGGTACGGCCGGTGATGGCCAGACGCAGCACCTGGCTGACGTCGCCCACATGGCCTTTGTACTGGTCGGGGTTCTTTTTGTAGTCCTTGGGTTTGCCGGCGTAGCCCAGGCTCTCGCCCATTTCGCGGACCTTGTTAAACCAGGTGTCGCCGTCGTCTGCCGGGTCATAAAGCGGCAGGTAAGCGTCGATGATGGCTGCCACATCCTCCTTGGAGAGGTTTTCCGGGCCAGCCTGTGCCGGGGTGAACAGCTCTTCGTAGAAGAAGGCGATGAAGTCCTTGACCTCGCTCCAGATGGCGATATCCTTTCTGGGTTTGGCGCCGCCGCGGCCGATGGCAAAGATGGCGCGGCCCTTCTCCGGGTTTTCGCTGAGCAGACGGTACAGCTGGGAGTCGAACTCCTCGGCCCACTGGCTTACCTGCTCGTAAACCTGGTCGGCGCTCATCATGGAGACGGTGTTCTTGCTGACGTCCTTGAGCTTGTCCACATCAAAGAGGGAACCGCTGTTGCCCATCTTCTTGGTGGTGAAGGGGAAGTCCTGCATGGGCTTTTCGGGGTTGGCCAGACGCCACTCCTCGTAGTTGGAGTTGAGCAGGGTCATCAGGTATTCCAGAACGGAATCCACCGGGTAACCCTCCTGGCGGTAGAAGTCCAGAGCCAGCTCAGGGTCTTTTCTCTTGGAAAGTTTTCTCTTGGAGCCGCCGTCCATCTTCATCAGCTGGGCAGTGTGGATGTATTTGGGAGCCTTCCAGCCCATGGTGCGGAACAGCTGCAGGTGGATGTTCAAAGTTGCCAGCCACTCCTCGCCGCGGACCACGTGGGTGGTGCCCATGAAGTGGTCGTCGATGATGTGGGCGAAGTGGTAGGTGGGGATGCCGTCGGACTTGAGGATGACCACATCCTGGTCGTTTTCCGGCAGCTCGATGTCGCCCTTGACCAGGTCGTGGTGGACAAAGCGCTTCTCCGGGTCGCCTTCCGAGCGGAAGCGGACCACGTAGGGCTTACCGGCCTTGATGTTGGCCTCGATCTCCTCCAGGGTCAGGTTGCGGCATTTGGCGTACTTGCCGTAGTAGCCGAAGTTGATCTTCTGCTCCTGCTGCTCCTCACGCATGGCGGTCAGTTCCTCTTCGGTGCAGAAGCAGGGGTAAGCCTTGCCCTGCAGCACCAGCTCGCGGGCGAAGGTCTGGTAGATCTTTGCTCTCTGGCGCTGGCGGTAGGGGCCGTAGATGCCGTTGTCGCCGTCGATGGTGGCGCCTTCGTCAAAGTTGAGGCCGAAGCGGCGGAACACGTTGATGATGGTCTCCACGCCGCCGGGCACCGAGCGTTTCAGGTCGGTGTCCTCGATGCGCAGGTAGAAGACGCCGTTGCTCTGGTGAGCCAGGCGCTCGCTGACGATGGCGCTGAACAGGTTGCCCAGGTGCATGAAGCCGGTGGGGCTGGGCGCCATACGGGTGACCTTCGCTCCTTCGGGCAGCTGGCGGGGCGGGTATTTTGCCGCGATCTCCTCCGGCGTGGTGTCAATATCAGGGAACAGCAGCTGAGCCAAACGCTGATAATCCATGGATGAATCTCTCCTCTTTTCTAAACTGGGGACGCTTTTTCCCGATCCCTGCCCGGCAGGTATCCGTCGCCTGGAGCGTCCGTTCTGACGCGCCGGCCTTTCCCGGCGTTATACTGATATAGGATAGCACAAAATCCGCATAAAATCAAGGAAATCCGGCCTTCCCTCTGCAAGAAAGCCGGACCGCGGGCGTCTATTTCCCTTCCCAAAGCGCCGTCACTGCCGCCGGGGTGAAAGCACCGCCGAGCATTTCCTCCAAACCGGAAACGCCCAGCACCTCCTTGGCCACAAAATACAGCAGCGTCAGCAGCACCGCCAAGGTCAGCACAAAGGTCAGCAAAAACTTTTTCATGGTCCTCTCTCCTTTTATCTGCCGGGCCCACAGGCCAGCAGCTCCTCCAGCGCCCGGGCAAAGGCTTCGTCCTCGGCGGCGGTGCGCCGGGAGGGTCCCCGGGTACGTGCTCCGGCCCGCCGGGCCTTTTGGGACAGATGACGGGTCAGCAGCAGCCCGTCGATGTTTTCCGCCGTGTAACATACCCCGTCTTGGCGGATGGGCCGTCCGCCCCGGGCCAAGGCCAGCGCCGCCAGCCCGTAATCCTGGGTGACCAGGATGTCCCCCGCCTGCAGGCGGTTGGCTAGGTACAGGTCCGCCGCGTCCTTACCCTGGTCCACCGTGACGCACTCCGCCCCGGGGCGCTGGATGCGGTGGGCGGTGTCGGCCACCAGCACCACCGGGCAGCGGTACCGTTTTGCCAGACGCAGCACGATCTCCACCACCGGGCAGGCGTCGGCGTCTACATAGATCTTCATCCGCTACCGCACCTCCACGCCCAGAAAGCGCACCAGTTCCAGCGCCTGCTCCACCGAGATGGTGGCCCCCTGCAGCTCCTCACCCACCAGGATGACCCCGTCCAGGCGGCAGCTGCGCAGGTCCTTGCCGCCGAGAGGCAGCCGCCGCAGGTTGGCCCCGGTCAGGTCGCATTCCTCCAAGGAGAAGGAGCGGGAGTCGCAGTCGTCCAGGGTAGCGCCGGTCAGGTTGCAGCGGCGAAATTCCGCATCCTTGAGCACCGACTGATTGAGGTTGGCGTACCGCAGATCGCAGTCCTCAAAGAGGGTGTTCTGGAAAAAGCCCTGGCAGAAGTCCAGTCCCACCGCCTTGCACCCGCGGAAAATCACCCGCTGGGTCACCCCGTCGGAGCAGTCCAGGTTGGACAGGTCGCACCCTTCCAGCAGGCAGTCGGTGAAGCTGATCTGCCGCAGCCGGTTGCCCGCCAGGCGGCACCCGGAAAAGACGCAGCCGCGAAATTCCAGCCGCTCCCCTTCAAAGCCTTCCAGCTCCTCGTTTTCAAAGCGCAGGTTACAAATATCCTGCTCCTCCTGCTGGGCTTCCACCAGGGAAAACAGCAGCCTTCCCCGCTCCAAGCGGGAAAGATGGGGCTCGCTCCGCTTCATCCGCTCCGCCTCCTTTCCTCGATTTTCTTCATTATAGGCTCTTTTTTCCCCGGCCACAAGCACCGCCGGCCATTTGCCCCAGAAAAATCGCCACTATGTAAAAAAACAGCCGCCGCTTCCGGCAGGAAGCAGCAACTGTCACGAATTTTTCTGCCTTTTTATAGCAATCCTTCCCGTTTAAGCACCGGGCGCAGCCGGGCCGACACCCAAGCCGCCAGCACCATAAGCAGCACGTCCGCCGGCAGGAAAAGCACCACCGTGGACCACAGCACCGCCCAAAGGCTCATCCCCCGGTCCAGGTAGACGTTCATCAGCAGGTAGAAGTACCCGGCGCCCAGGGCAAAGTCGGTCGCCATTCCCAGCAGCGCCGCCTGCAGCAGCGTCCAAAAGGAGCCAGACCCGCGCATTTCCAGCCATTTTCCCGCCACCCAGGCCCCGGCGATGAAGCCCGCCAGGTACCCAAAGGTCGGCTGAAAAATATAGGACGGACCGCCGCCCTTGGCCAGCACCGGCAGGCCGCATAGCCCCAGCAGCACATAGACCCCCACGCTGGCAGCGCCCCGGCGGCTGCCCAGCAGCATCCCCGAAAGGATGGCAAAGAAGATCTGCAAGGTAAAGGGCACCGGCGGTACCGGGATGGTCAGAAAGGCCCCCACCGCCGTCAGCGCCGCAAAGAGGGCGCAGAGCGCCAGCGAACGTACCCGGCTGCCCTGACTGTTGCGGCCGCATTGGCTGCTTTGGCAGTTGATTTCTCCCTCTTTGGGACGAGTCTCGATATTTTCCACAAACTATCTCTCCTTATGTTGAAAATCTGCCAGCCGCAGGCTCACCTCGCCGCTGTGCAGTAACTGGGTGGAAGCATCCTCCCAGCGCACCAGAAGTCCGCCCTCGGGGGTGATGTCCTCCCCCCGGCCTGGGCGGCAGCTCCCATCGGGGAAGTGGATGTCCACCTCCTGGCCCAGTACGGCGCTGCGCTGCCGGTATTCTTCCAGCCAGCCGGCCTGTCCGCCCTGCTGCCAGTCGGCCAGAACCTGTTCCAGCCCGTCCAGCAGAGCCGCCGCCAGCTGCGCTCGGTCCACCTCCTGGCCGCACAGCTGCCGCAGGGAGACCGCTGTCCCCCGCAGCTCCGGGGGGAAGTCCTCCTCCTGCTGGTTGACGTTGAACCCCAGCCCCAGGATGACGTTTTGCACCCGGCCGCTTTCGCTTTCGATGGTGCATTCGGTGAGGATACCGCAAAGCTTCCGCCCGCCGGACAGCAGGTCGTTGGGCCACTTGATCTGTGCCTCCTGGCCGCACACCGCCTGCACCGCCCGCGCCGCCGCTACCGCCGCCGCCAGGTTGAAGGTCCCCAGCTGGGCCAGTTCCAGGCCGCCGCTTTGGTCCGGGCAGAGCAGCACCGTCAGGTAGAGGCCGCTTTCCGGCGAGTGGAACACCCGCTCCCGACGGCCGCGGCCTGCCGTCTGCTGCCGGGCGATGACCACCAGGCCGTCCTTCCCTTCCCCGGAGGCGGCCTTCTGCTTCATATAGGTGTTGGTGGAAGTCAAGCTGTCCCAGACCTCCAGCTCCCGGCCCAACCGCTGGGCGCTCAGGCGGCGGCGGGCGACCTCCCGGGCATTAAGCAGGTCGCGCACCTCCCCCAGCCGGTAGCCGCCCCCGGGCACCGGCTCGATGGGGTAGCCCTCCTGGCGCAGGGCGTGAACCGCCTTCCAGACGGCGTTGCGGGAAACCCCCGCCTGCTGCCCCAGCCACTCCCCCGAGCAGACCCCCTGCGGGTCCCGGCGGGCCTCCTGCCGCAGCAGCTCCAAAATTCGGTCCTTGGTGGACGTGCGTTTCATCCGTCCTTCCCCCTTTCGGAAAAACAGGATACCATCTTTCGGCCGATTCGTCAACCCGAAATTTTTATAAGGGTGACGGACTTGGCAAAAAAGGCGTCCCGCCCGAAAGCGAGACGCCATCCTTTGCTTTATTGCGCCAGCAGGTCGGCAAACTGCCCGCCGCAGGCCCGGGCCAGGTCCTGGGCCGACGCCTGGATCTGGAAGCCGATCTTCCCGGCGCTGACCAGGATATAGGGCTGCTCGGTCGCCTCCTGGTGGAAAACGGTGGGAAAAAGCTTCTTCATCCCAATGGGGGAGCAGCCGCCCCGGATGTAGCCGGTGGTCTTCAGCAGGTCGGCCACCGGCAGCATCTCCACCGATTTTTCCCCCACCACACGGGCCGCCTTTTTCAGGTCCAGCTCCCGGTCCACCGGGATGACAAAGACGTAATGCCCGCCGCTGTGCCCCCGGGTCACCAGGGTCTTGTAGACCCGGGCCGGATCCTGACCGGTCTTTTGGGCGACGCTCAGACCGTCGATGTGGCCGTCGGCGGCGTCGTAGCTGTGCAGAGTGCAGGGGATCTTTTCCCGTTCCAGGATGCGGATGGCGTTGGTTTTCAGGTTCGCCATGGGCAAATTCCTCCTTTTTCGGCACAAAAGCCGCCTAAAAACCGGCGGCTTTTGTTGATTTTTGTTACTATATTACTTTGCGTAGATCTTGACCAGCTCCACCAGAGTCTCCACCATCTTCTCCATGGACTGGACGGGGATGTACTCGAAGCGGCCGTGGAAGTTCTCGCCGCCGGTGGACAGGTTGGGGCAGGGCAGGCCCTTGAAGGACAGGCGAGCGCCGTCGGTGCCGCCGCGGATGGGCACCACGCGGGGTTCCACGCCGCAGGCAGAGAAGGCCGCTTTGGCGTTTTCGATCAGGTGCATGTGCGGCAGGATCTTCTCCTTCATGTTGTAGTAGCTGTCGGTGACGGTGGCCTCGAAGGTGCCTTCGCCGTACTTGTGGTTCAGGTACTGGGCGATGTCCAGGATAGTCTGTTTCTTCTGGGTGAATTTCTCCATGTCGTGGTCGCGGATGATGTAGTTGAGCTCGGTGCGCTCCACGCTGCCCTGGAAGTCATACAGGTGGAAGAAGCCTTCGTAACGGTCGGTGTAGCAGGGCTTCTGGTCGGGCGGGAGCATACGGTCGAACTCCATACCCAGGAGGATGGCGTTGACCATGGCGTTTTTGGAGGAACCGGGGTGGATGCTGACGCCGTGGACCACCACCTGGGCGTCGGCGCCGTTGAAGTTTTCGTACTCGATCTCGCCCAGGGTGCCGCCGTCCACGGTGTAAGCAAACTGCGCGCCGAAGCCTTCCACGTCAAACAGGTCGATGCCGCCGCCCACCTCTTCATCGGGGGTGAAGGCGATCTTCACGGTACCGTGGGGGATCTCCGGGTGCTCCAGCAGGTACTGAGCCATGGTGACGATCTCCGCCACGCCGGCCTTGTCGTCGGCGCCCAGCAGGGTGGTGCCGTCGGTAACGATCAGGTCCATCCCCACATAGGAAGCCAGGCTCGGGTAGTCCGCCGGGGACATGGTGATACCCTTTTCGGCGTTGAGGGTGATGGTGCCGCCGTTGTAGTTTTTCTCGATGCGGGCTTTGATGTCCTTGCCGGAGGCGTCCTCGGCGGTGTCCATGTGGGCCAGGAAGCCGATGACCGGCTTGTCCTCACAGCCGGGGGTGGCGGGGATCTCGCCCACTACAAAGGCGTTGTCGTTGGTGCGGACGTTCTGTACGCCCATGGCGGTCAGTTCCCGGGCGATATCCAGAGCCAAGGTCATCTGGCCGGGGGTGCTGGGCACGCGCTGTTCGGGGTTTTCGCTGGTGGACTGGGTGTCAAAGGAAACATAATGCAGGAAGCGTTCGGTAAGGTTCATAGCAAATCCCTCATTTCTGTCAAAGTCAAAGGCGTTCGCCGCAGCGGCCGCCGTTCTGTGCTTCATTATACTCCTTGGGGCAGAGCCTGTAAAGGGCTGTGTCCGCGCCGGAAGGATTGGAAGTTCCGTCCATTTTCTTTCGGCGGGATTTGTTATTTTGTCTATTGTAAAAGTTCAAGCGATAAGGTATGATGAAGGTAGAATATCCCCTTTTTCGGAAAGGAGGCCTTTTTATGAAACGGCTCATCCCCCTGCTTTTGGCCCTGGCGCTGGCCCTTTCCGGCTGTACCGCCTCGAGTGAAAGCGCTCCGCCGGAGGAAACCACTCCCCCGGCCGAAGAAACCACCAACGAAACCGCTCCTCCCGCTGAGGAAACCGCCGAAACTCCCGAAGCCACTCCCCCGGCCCAGGAAACCACCGGCGCCGCTATCTCCCCGGAAATCCTCAACCAGAAGCTGCTGGAACTGGACCCGGAATTCCCCGAGCCGCTGCAATTTGGCTCCTTCGGGCAGTCGATGCAGTACGCCGTCTTTGACCGCTATGAGGTCTACGTTTCCAGCGGCATCTCCAGCATCAAGACCATCCTCTACCACCGCTTTGCCGACGACAGCTGGCAGATCGTGGAGCTGGGCGGACGCCTGCAAGGGCAGGATATCCTCTCCCTCACCCAGCCCCAGGAAGCCCCCGACTGCCTGGACCTGAGCCTGGACGGCAGCTACTTCGGCGGGGACTGCCGCCTGGACGACTTCTCCCGCCAGGTGCGCTGGGACCCGGCGACCGGCGAGGTCACCACCCTTTCCTATGACGGCGACCTCTTTGCCGAGGGCCGCTACTGGGATTGGGGCACCTGGGAGCAGACCCGCTTTGACCAGGTGACCACCGAGGGCGACACCGTCCGCTTCACCTTTGCGGTAGCCGACCCGGAAAACTACACCGGCAACGGCAACCCCTACCCCGGCGTCTATCTAAAGTGGCGCTACTATAACGGCGAAAACCAGGACGAAAGCGACGACTACCGGGTCTACTCGGTGGCCTTCCAGGGCACGCAGAACAACCTGACCGAAGCCCAGCTTTCCGCCCTGCGCCAGCTGCCTGGCCTCACCGAGCTGACGGTTACCGCGGTGGATGACCCCATCTTCCAGGGTACCGTGGTGGAACTGACCGTCCCGGCTGCCCACTGCCTGCGGGCTTCCTTTGATTATTCCGGCATCGATGAGAGCCGCACCGGTGTCTTCCAGCTGAAACTGGAACAAAATACCCCTATGTTCCCGTAACTGCTCCGTAACGCAAAAAACGGACCGTCTTTTCTCAGACGGTCCGTTTTCTTTTTTATCTTGGGAAAAATCAGCGCAGGTAAGCGCCGTAGCCCTGGGCGATCTGCCGCAGGGTCTCCTCCTGGATCTCGCTTTCCGAGTCCACAAAGGCCCGGCCGTTGTACAGCAGCAGCGCCATTTCCAGCGCCTCCTCGCTGTCCGACCGGAAGATCACCGGCTTGCGGATCATGTGGGCGTTGAGGGCGAACAGATAGGCGTCGTCCACGGTATCCACCTGGACGGTGACCACGTCGAAGCGGGTCTCCTCCAGGGCCAGCAGGTCGTCGGACATGTCCATCTCGCAGCGGATGGGGTCGGACTGCTCAAAATACTCGTCCAGGAAGTAGGGCTCGGTCTCGCTTGCCATGAACAGGGTGTCCGGGTCCTCCTTTTCGATGCGCACCGAGGCAAAGTCGAAGGCCTCCATCCGCTCCCGGAAGGCCCGGATATGCTCCGGGGTGGTGAAGCAGCAGCCGCCCACCAAGGTGGCGCCCCGTTCCAGCAGGCCCACCATCTCCGCGGCCATCTCCTCGGGGGAAAGCACGTCCTCCAGGCAGGAGCCGGCGTCCGGACGGGCGATAAGCGGGATGGTGGCGTAAGGGGCCATCTCTTCCAGATGGGGGTAGATGAAGCTGGGCTTGCCGCAGCAAGAAAGCCCGAACGCCGCCGCCCCCAGGCTCTGACAGACGATCTGCGCCGAAACCAAATCACAGCCCAGGCAGGTCTCGCCGTCCTCCTCGATGTTGAGGGTGACCATCACCGGCAGGCCGGTCTGACGGCAGCCCAGCAGCGCCGCCCGGCACTGGGAAAGGGAGGTCATGGCGTCGGCCACCAGCAGGTCTACCCCGCCTTCCTTCAGGGCAAAAGCCTGATGGGCGTAGATGTTCACCAGGTCCATGAACGGGGTCTCGCCAAAGGGCTCGGCCTGGATGCTCATGGGGGCCACACAGCCCGCCACCAGCACCTGCGGGTCAAAGCGGCGGCAGGTCTCCACCGTCATCCGGGCCAGGCGGCGGTTGTATTCCTCCATCTGCCCCTCCTGGCCGTAGTGGGCCAGGGTGGCGCTGTTGGCGGCGCCGGTGGGGGTGAAAATCATCCGGCTGCCGGCCTGCAGAAAGCCCAACTGGAGCCGCTGCAGCTCCTCGGGGTGGGCCAAAATCCACTCCTCGGGGCAGCCGTCCCCGTGGGTCCCCTTGGGGACGCCGTGCATCCCGAACATGGGCGGCATCCCCGCCTGCCAAAGGTTGGTGGCGGTAGCGCCGTCCAGCAGAAGGGGCGTGCGTAATCGGTCGTTCATAGCTTCCTCCCTTATGTTTTGCCGGAGACTACATGGTCTCGGGCGCGGTGATCTTCAGCAGGGCCAGCACGTTTGCGATGACGGTGCGTACCGCCAGGCAGAGGCTCAGGCGGGCCTGCATGAGGGCCTCGTCCTCGCCCTGAACGCGGCAGGCGTTGTAGAACTTATGGAACAGGGTGGCGGTGTCGATGCAGTAGTGGGTCAGGCGGGCCGGGTCGTAGTTTTTGGCGGAGGCGATGATCTCCTGCGGGTAAGCGGCCAGCTTGCGGATCAGCTCCAGCTCCTCGGGGGTGGAGAGCTTCTCCAGCTCCTCGGTGGTGCAGCTGCGGGGCTCGATGCCCTGAGCAGACAGGTTCTTGACGATGGAGCAGATGCGGGCATGGGCGTACTGTACGTAGTACACCGGGTTCTGGGAGGACTCCTCCACCGCCAGATCCAGGTCAAAGTCCAGGGCGGAGTTGGGCTCTCTCATGTTGAAGAAGAAGCGGGCAGCGTCGATGGGCACCAGGTCGATCAGATCGGCCAGGGTGATGGACTTGCCGCTGCGTTTGCTCATGCGGTAAGGCTCGCCGTCCTTCATCAGGCGTACCAGCTGCATGAGGACGATATCCAGGCGGTTGCCGTCCACGCCCACAGCGTCCATGGCGCCTTTGAGGCGGGCCACATGGCCGTGATGGTCGGCGCCCCAGATGTTGATGACCTTGGAGAAGCCGCGGTCGACGAATTTGTTCTTATGGTAAGCGATGTCCGCGGTGAAGTAGGTGGGGTTGCCGTTGGCACGGACCAGGACCTCGTCCTTTTCGCCGCCGAACTCGGTAGCTTTGTACCAGATCGCGCCGTCCTTTTCGTAGGTCAGGCCGCGGGAAGCCAGGTCGTCCACAATGGCTTTGACCGCGCCGGACTGATGCAGGGTGCTTTCCGGGAACCAAACATCATAGGTGATGCGGTATTTTTCCAGGTCGGATTTGAGCTTTTCGATGTTGCGGGGCAGAGCGAAGTCCACCAGGGCCTGGCGGCGCTCCTCGGGGGTCTTGTCCAGCAGGCTGTCGCCGTACTGATCGGCGTACTGCTGCGCGCGCTCGCGGATGTCGTCGCCGTGGTAGCCGTCCTCGGGGAATTCCACCGCATCCTCGCCCTTATACAGCTGCAGGTAGCGGGCTTCCAGGGAGATACCGAATTTTTCGATCTGGTTGCCGGCGTCGTTGATGTAGAACTCACGGGTCACATCGTAGCCGCAGGCATCCATAGCAGCGGCCAGGCAGTCACCGATGGCGCCGCCGCGGGCGTTGCCCATGTGCATGGGGCCGGTAGGGTTGGCGGAAACGAACTCCACCATGACCTTTTCGCCCTGGCCGTAGTCGGAGCGGCCGTATTCCTTACCAGCTGCCAGTACGCCGGAAACGATGTCCGCGAACCACTGAGCGCCTACAAAGAAGTTGAGGAAGCCGGGACCGGCGATCTCCACCCGCTGGATGTAGCGGCAGGCAGACAGGTCCATGCACTCCTGCAGGATGCCGGCGATCTTGACCGGGGCGTTGCGGAAGGTCCGGGCGCCCACCATAGCGGCGTTGGCGGCAAAGTCGCCGTGGCTGGTCTCCGCCGGGATCTCGATGGTATAGGCCGGGATTTCGGCCTGGGGCAGTTTGCCCTCCTCCATCGCCTTGGTAAACGCGCCTTTGAGCAGGGCGTCTACCTCATTCATTGCGTCTTTTACAAAGTTGTAGTTGGCCATTTGGCACCTTCCTTTTCCGTTTTATATATCCTTATTTTTCGATTTTACTGTTCCTGTACCTGGATGCGCACCCGGTTTTCGCTGGCGACGCAGGTGTCGATATCCAGGGAATACCCAAACTCCAAGCTGCCGCCCTGGTCGGTGAGCTGGGAAGCGAAGTGGCTCCCCATGACCCCGATGGTGATGCTGCCGTAACCGGTGTCATAGCTGCACTGGTGGCGCACCCCATCCTCCACGATGAGCTGGCTGCGGTTGGCGCCGAAGCGGGTCATGGTCACCTTGCGGCCGGGGCCGACCTTCAGGGTGGTGCGGCAGCCGGCAAAACCGGTGGCTTCGGTCTCCTCGTAGGTCAGGTAATACAGCCCGTCCTTGCGGTAGAAGCGGCCGGTGGTCATCAGTTCCACCTGGTCCTGCTCCCCCTCCACCGTCTGGAAACCCTGGACGGTGATGAAAACATCCTTTTTCATATCTGCTCCTTCGGTTTATTGGCACTGCGGGGCGCCCTGGTCGTCCACCGACACCAGGTTGCCCTTTCCCCGGAGGGGCTCCCCCAAAAACAGCGAGGCGGAAGCCTCAAAGCCGGCCAGGTCGTCGGTGACGTTGTATTCGCTGACGCCGCCCTCCTGTTTTTCGGAAAGCATCTGGTTGCGGGCCAGGTAGCACTGGACTGCCTTGGCGGTGCAGCGTCCCGGGTCCACCAGGGTCACTTTGTAGTCCATCAGGGAGTTGAATACTTCATATATAATAGGATAATGGGTACACCCGAGGATGAGGGTGTCGATCTCTTCCTTCATCAGCGGCTCCAGGTACATCTGCACCGTCAGGCGGGTGATGGGGTTATCCGGCTGCACCAGCCCGTTTTCCACCAGATGCACCAGCAGCGGGCAGGCGTTGCCGAAGACCCGCGCGTCGGAGCGGATGTTGCGGATGGCCTTGCCGTAGGCGTTGCTGCGCAGGGAGGCCGCCGTACCGGTCACGCCGATGCGTCCCTTGCGGGAAAGGGCGCAAGCGGTCTGCGCCGTGGGCAGGATGACGTCCAGATAGGGCACCAGCAGCTGGTCGGCCATGGCCTTGGGGTAGTTGCTGCTGACGGTACCGCAGGCCGCCACGATCATTTTGATATCCTTTTTCAGCAGGAAGTCGATGTCCTGACTGGCGTATTTGATGATGGTCTCCCGGCTGCGGGAGCCGTAGGGGATGCGTCCGGTGTCCCCCAGATAAACAATGTCCTCCCCCGGCAGCAGGCGGTGCAGTTCCTTGACCACCGTCAGCCCACCCAGGCCGGAGTCGAACACTCCTATGGCTCTGTTATCCATCGCTGCCGCTCCTTACACCCGGCCCCGCTCCAGCCCCAGCTGGATCAGGCGGTCCAGAAGCTCCGGATACGGCACCCCGGAAGCGTCCCACAGCATGGGGTACATGCTGATGGAGGTAAAGCCGGGGATGGTGTTGATCTCGTTGAGGATGATGCTGTTGTCCCGGCGCAGGACAAAGAAATCGCAGCGGGAATAGCCCTGGCAGCCGATGGCGGCAAAGGCCTTGGCTGCGGTGGCGCGCAGGTTTTCCACAACCTCCTGTGGAATCCGTGCAGGGATGTGCAGCTGGGTGGTGCCGTCGATGTACTTGGCTTCGTAGGTGTAAAACTCACTGGCCGGCACAAGCTCGCCGCAGACCGGAGCCGCCTGGGCGTCCCGGTTGCCCAGGACGGCGGTCTCCACCTCCAGGCCGTCGATGAACTCCTCGACGATGGCCTTGCGGTCCTGAGCCAGAGCGGTCAGGCAGGCTTGACGCAGGCCCTCGCGGTCTTTTGCCTTGCTGACTCCCACCGAGGAGCCGGCGTTGGCGGGTTTCACGAACATGGGGTAGCCGAGCTTCTCTTCGGCCTTCTGGGCAAAGGCGGCAAAGGCGGCGTCATCACCGAGGTCGCCGGGGCGCACTACCGTCCATTTTGCCATGGGGATGCCGTTTGCCTCCAGGATGGTGTGGGTCATCTCTTTATCCATGCAGTTGGCGCTGGAGATCATGTCGCAGCCCACAAAGGGGATGCCCGCCAGCTGGAACAGACCCTGGACGGTGCCGTCCTCGCCGTTTTTGCCGTGGAGCACCGGGAAGCAGATATCCACCGGCACAAACTCCCACTGCTCGCCTTCCAGCTTCAGCAGGCCCTTGCGGGTGCGGTCGGGGCTGACGATGATGCTGCAAAGGCTGCGGTCCTGCTCCCACAGGCCGGAGGCGATGGCGTCGTCGGCGCCTTCGTAGGCCAGCCAGCGGCCGTCCTTGGTGATGCCGACCCGCACCACCTCATATTTGTCTCGGGGGATATGCCGCAGCACCGACTCGGCGGACATCAGCGAGATCTCGTGCTCGCTGGACACACCGCCGAACAGCACCGCCACCCGGATCTTCTTGTTGCTCATAAAAACGCGTCTCCTTTTTGCGTGAACTTCAAAAAAACAAACCGCCCCGACAAAGCCGCGGGCTTTTTATGGTTATGCGCCGCCGGGGGGCAATATCCCTCCTTTAGGGCGCATCAATCCAGTATTTTTTATTGTACCATAGATGCCGCACCGGTGCAATCTGATTCCTGCACAATTTCCCGCTTTATTAGAGGAAGAAAACCATCAGGACGCTGTACCGCCCTCGAGGGCCGAGACGGCGCGCTGCGGGCAAAGCGGACAAACCGCCCCGCCTTTGGCCCCGGGGCGGTGCGGCAGTTTTCATAAAGATGTGAAAAACGGCAAAAAAACGCCAAAAAGCCGTTGACGGGCCCGGGGAGGGTATGGTATTATGGTAGCACCTCTAAAAGGGTTATTTTTTTATGTCCAAAATGGACCTTCTCGCAGCTGGCTGTGGGAATTCAAAAGTCAAACGTACCTAACGTTCGTTCGCTTTTGGAGATTCAAAACGTTTCCTTTACGAGGGAGGCAAAAAAATCCGTTCTATCAGGAGGTGCCGATATGAGGATTAAAATTACCTTAGCTTGCACAGAGTGCAAACAGCGCAACTACAACACTAAGAAAAACAAGAAGAATGACCCTGACAGACTTGAAATGAACAAATATTGCAAGTTCTGCAGAAAACACACTCTTCACAAAGAAACAAAGTAAGCGAAAGGCGGACTGTTTATGGCAGAGGAAAGCAAGAAACCAGGTTTTTTCAAGCGGACTGCCTCTAGCGTTACTCGTTTCTTCCGTGATCTGAAGGGCGAAATGAAGAAGGTCGTCTGGCCCAGTAAGAAACAGGTCGTCAACAACACCGGTATTGTTATCGTGTTCGTGATCCTTGCCAGCGTGGTCATTGGTGTCATGGACTTCGTATTTAACAGCCTGGTGGCTCTGTTCCACTAACTGGCCGTCCCCCTGCTTTTTGGGGCAGGGAGCAGACGGGCGCAAATAACCTGCAAGTCATTTGTTTTCGTTATTTTCGCTTGCTTCAAAACTCATCTACACCAGTGGAGGTATCTAATATGTCCGAAGCTCCCAAGTGGTATGTGGTGCACACCTATTCCGGCTACGAGAACAAGGTCGCAACAGATATCGAAAACGCGGTGGAAAACCGTAAGCTGCACGATCTCATCGCGGGCGTTATGGTCCCCACAGAAAAGGTCGTGGAGATCAAGGATAACAAAACGCGTGAAGTGGAACGCAAGATCTTCCCCGGTTATGTGCTGGTCAATATGATCATGACGGACGATTCCTGGTATGTTGTCCGCAACATCCGCGGCGTTACCGGCTTCGTTGGTCCCGGGTCCAAACCGGTCCCGCTCTCCGACGAAGAAGTCGCTGCACTTGGTGTGGAAAAGAAACAGATCGAGGTCAACTTCAACGTTGGAGATTCCGTTAAGGTCATTGACGGCTATCTTGACGGGTTCATCGGCGTCGTGCAGGAGCTCGACACCGAGCGCAACATGGTCAAGGTCGTGGTTTCTATGTTTGGCAGAGAGACACCCGTAGAGCTTGAGCTGGATCAGGTCGAGACCATAGATTAATCGTTTTAAGAGGTAATTCCTGCCCGGTTTTCGGGCAGAAACCGGAGCGGTTCCCTTTTAGCCGCTTCGTTTGCGGCGGTCAGGCCAACAGGCCCCGCCGTCCGGCTGTGTTGCCGCACAGGGCGGCAGCCAGCAAAGTGGGAGGAACGAATAAACTGTTTTCCTTCGTTCCGTTTGACCACATCTTATGGAGGTGCAATTAGAATGGCTCAGAAAGTTACCGGCTACATTAAGCTGCAGATTCCCGCCGGAAAAGCAACTCCGGCGCCCCCGGTAGGCCCGGCTCTTGGTCAGCATGGTGTCAACATCATGGCTTTCACCAAGGAATTCAACGAAAGAACCAAAAATGACGTTGGTCTGATCATCCCTGTCGTTATCACCGTATATGCCGACAGATCCTTCACCTTCGTTACCAAGACTCCCCCGGCTGCTGTCCTCATCAAGAAAGAGTGCAACATCCAGTCTGGTTCCGGTGTACCCAACAAGACCAAAGTTGCTAAGATCACAAGAGCACAGCTGCAGAAGATCGCTGAGATGAAGATGCCCGACCTCAATGCCGCTAACCTGGATGCTGCTATCAGCATGATCGCAGGTTCTGCCCGCGCAATGGGTGTCGAGGTAGTAGACTAGTACTCCCCGGGTGGGAGGATTTTTCCGCGTTTACCACTCAGGATAAGGAGGAGTAATTGATAATGAAACACGGTAAGAAATATCAGGATAGCATCAAACTGGTCGACAAAGCCGCTCTGTACGAGCCCAACGAAGCTCTCGACCTGTGCATCAAAACCGCAAAAGCCAAATTTGACGAAACTGTAGAGGTTCACGTAAGACTGGGCGTTGACTCCCGTCACGCTGAGCAGCAGGTCCGTGGCGCAGTTGTACTGCCCAACGGTACCGGTAAAACCGTCCGCGTCCTTGCTTTCTGCAAAGGCGACAAAGTCCAGGGTGCTCTGGATGCTGGCGCTGATTACGCTGGTGCTGAAGAGTACATGCAGAAAATCCAGGGCGGCTGGATGGAGTTCGACGTGGTCATCGCTTCCCCCGACATGATGGGCGTTGTTGGCCGTCTCGGTAAGATCCTGGGCCCCAGAGGCCTGATGCCTTCTCCGAAGGCTGGTACCGTCACCCCCGACGTTGCCAAAGCTGTTCAGGAAGCTAAGGCTGGTAAGATCGAGTACCGTCTGGACAAGACCAACATCATCCACTGCCCCATCGGCAAAGCTTCCTTCGGCGTTGAGAAGCTCCAGGAGAACTTCGATACTCTCATGGGCGCTATCGTCAAAGCGAAACCCGCCGCTGCTAAGGGTCAGTATGTAAAATCTTGCGTTCTGGCTACCACCATGGGCCCTGGCGTAAAGATCAACCCTGCAAAATACCTCTAATCTTCGGATTACCACGGTTTTTCACCACCTTCGTCTTTATCCGGCGAAGGTGGTTTTTTTCTGTGTTTTTTTGCGCCAAAAATCAAACGAGCCGGCCCCGCGGTGGGACCGGCTCGTTTGATTATACGGGAAAAAGACAAGAAAAAGATATCGTCAAAAGAAACGTCGGGAAAAAAGGATCTTGCTCATAGCGTACGACAGTTTACGGCTGCCACGTAGAAACGCCCACACCAAATCAGCAGGCTTATATGAACAAAGAAAAAAGGGAGTTTGCTGCTTTTTGCAGCATAAAAAGATGATAGAGAAAAAATGAAGTATGAAAAAGTTATTCCAGCTCTAAGTATACAAAAAATACACCGCAAAAATCAAGCAAAAAATCTGTGTTTTGCTCCTCTTTCCCCATTTCGGGACTTTCCATAGAAAGCCTCTTGTTTTTCTCATTTTTATAGTCATCTTTTATAATAAAACCATCCCTCCGGTACAAAATCGGGGCCGTCCCCTTGGATTTTGGGGATTTAATGTGAAAAAGTTGGCGTTTCTTGCGCTTTCTTTTCCAAGGCGGCGGCGTCCTCCCCGTGGCGCAGCGCCTCGTACTTTTCCCGGGTGGCCATACCGCCGCGGATGTGGCGCTCCTGCTTGTTTTTGTCCAGCACCTTCTTTACCTGCTCGTACAGGTTGGGATGCACCATCCGCAGCCGCTGGGTCACGTCCTTATGTACCGTACTTTTGGAAATGGAAAACTTCTTGGCCGCCTGCCGCACGGTGGCGTCCTCCTCGATCATGTATTGAGCCAGCGCGATGGCCCGCTCTTCCGGTAAGCCTTTCACTCGCTTCCCCTCCCACAGAATTTGATCTTCACCCCATTCTATGCGGCAGGGCCGGGCTTGTATCCGTACTTTTGGGCGGTTTTCCCAACAAAAAGCGCCCCCGACGGGTGGGAGCGCTGGGGATTATTCGGCTTTCTCTTCTTTGTCGAAGCCGGCCATCCAGTTGGCCTTTTTGTAGTAGACCAGGAAGGTCAGGGAGCTGAGCGACCAGGTGAGCGGGTAAACCCAGTAGACCATCTGGATGCTGTGGGTCAGGGGGATGGTCACCGTCAGGAAGGCCACGCGGATGATGCACCAGCAGACCATCATGACGATCATCGGCACCACTGCCTTACCGGCGCCGCGCAGCACGGCGGCGATGGAGTGGGAGAAGGCCAGCAGGAAGTAGAACAGCGCCGCCGTCCGGGCCTTTTCGATGCCGAACTGCACCACCTCGGGGGTGGGGTCGAAGGCGGCGATCATCTGCGGTGCAAAGAGGAAGACCAGCACGCCGATGAGCTCTGCCAGCACCACCGTCACCAGGATGCCGAAGCGCACGCCCCGGCGGGTGCGTTCATACTGCCGGGCGCCCAGGTTCTGGCCCACAAAGGTGGTCAGCGCCATGGTGAAGCTGGTGATGGGCAGGAAGCCGAAGCCCTCGATCTTGCTGTAAGCGCCGTAGCCTGCCATGGCCATCTCGCCGAAGGCGTTGATGTTGGACTGCACCACCACGTTGGCAAAGGCAATAATGGAGTTCTGGATGCCGGAGGGCAGGCCCACCCGGATGATCTGCCCCAGCATCTCCCGGTCAAAGCGGATGTGGGCGGGATAGAGGCGGTAGCGCTCGTTTTCCCGCAGCATCTGCCACAGGCAAAGCAAGGCGCTGGCCACCTGGGAGATCACCGTCGCCAAAGCGGCGCCGCCCACCCCGGTATGGAAGCCTCGGATAAACAGCAGGTCCAGCACCAGGTTGATGACCGAGGAGGCGATCAGATAATACAGCGGGTGCCGGCTGTCCCCCACCGCCTGCAAAATACCGACGAAGATATTGTACATAACAAAGCCCAGGGAGCCGGAAAAATAGATGGTCAGATAGGTCACCGAATCGGCCATGACGCTTTCCGGGGTACCCATCCAGCGTAAGATCTGGGGCGAAAAGGCCATGCCGGCCACCGTCATCACCACACCGGCCACCAAACCGAAGGCCACCGTCGTATGGACCGCCCGATGGAGCTTTTCGTCGTCCCCGGCGCCGTAAAGCTGCGCCACGATGACGCCCGCTCCGGCGGAGATGCCGGTGAGGAAGCCGATGAGCATAAAGATCAGGCTGCCGGAGGAGCTGACCGCCGCCAAGGCGCTGCTCCCCAGATAGTTACCGACGATCAACGAGTCCACCGTGTTGTAAAGCTGCTGGAACAGGTTTCCCAGCAGGATGGGCAGGGCGAAGAAGGTCACCCGCTTCCAGATGGGGCCGGAGGTCATCGGCTCGTTGACGATTATCATGGTACCACCCTCTCCAAAAAAATTTACCATATCGTAAAAACGATATGGCTGTTCTGTGATATTATTATTATAAGTTTCTTTTCCTCCGGCTACAAGTACCTATTTCATTTTCTTTTATGGAAGTCCTCTTCCCTTACGGAAAGAAAGGAAAGGATTGCAAAGCGGTGATTGACGGCGGTTTCCCCCGGTTTATCCCCTGATACGCCGGTTTTCCCCCTGCTTTGCTGCCAAAAAAGCGGTTTTTCGCCGGGATTTTTCCAGTTGCTCCGCCGCCCGTCGCTGCGTGTTTTGCCACGAAGCTCTCCTTTGGAGCGTGCCCAGGAGGATTTGCGGTTTTCTTCCGGCGCAAACTATGCTATAATCATTCATAAAACCCGTTATATTCATTCGAAAAAAGGAGATGAGACCCATGCCGTCCCTGGACAGCAAGACCGCTCTCTTTGAAGATGCCCCCATCCCCAAGGCTGTGGCACAGCTGGCGGTCCCCACCATCCTCAGCTCGCTGGTCATGGTGATCTACAACCTGGCCGACACCTATTTCGTCGGTATGTTAAACGACCCGGTGCAAAACGCCGCCGTCACCCTGGCAGCCCCGGTACTGCTGGCCTTCAACGCCATCAATAACCTCTTCGGCGTCGGCAGTTCCAGCATGATGAGCCGGGCGCTGGGCCGCAAGGACTTTGACACCGTCTCCCGAAGCTCCGCCTTCGGGTTCTACTGCGCCCTGGGTTGCGGGGCGCTGTTCTCCCTGGCCTGCACCCTGGGCAAAGCGCCGCTGCTGGCCCTGCTGGGCGCCGATGAGGTCACCTCCCAGGCTACCGCCCAGTATATGCTTTGGACGGTGAGCTGCGGAGCGGTACCGGCCATACTCAACGTGGTCATGGCCTATCTGGTCCGCTCGGAGGGCGCGGCGCTGCACGCCAGCGTGGGCACCATGAGCGGCTGTCTGCTCAACATCATCCTGGACCCCATCTTTATCCTGCCCTGGGGCCTGGATATGGGTGCCGCCGGGGCCGGGCTTGCCACCTTCCTTTCCAACTGCGTGGCCTGCCTGTACTTCTTTGTCCTGCTGCTGGTGCGCCGGGGCAAGACCTTCGTCTGCATCCGTCCGCAGATGTTCTCCTTCCGGCGGGACATTGTGGTGGGGGTCTGCAGCGTGGGCATCCCCGCCTCCATCCAGAACCTGCTCAACGTCACCGGCATGACCATCCTCAACAACTTCACCTCCTCCTACGGGGCCACCGCCGTGGCCGCTATGGGCATCAGCCAGAAGATCTATATGGTGCCCATGTACGTCTCCCAGGGCCTTTCCCAGGGCGTCATGCCGCTGATCAGCTACAACTATTCCAGCGGCAACGTCCCCCGTATGCGCAAGACCGTCTCCTTCTCCCGCACGGTAGCCCTGTCGGTGATCGTCACGGTGGCGGTGCTGTTCTTCTGCTTCCCGGGGACCTTCGTTTCCCTGTTTATGCAGAACGAAGAGATCATCCAGACCGGCTCCCGCTTCCTGCGCGGGCTTTGCCTGGGGCTGCCTTTCCTGTCCATCGACTTTTTAGCCGTGGGCGTCTTCCAGGCGGTGGGCATGGGCCGGGAATCGCTGATCTTCGCCATCCTGCGCAAGATCGTCCTGGAGATCCCCGCCCTCTGCCTGCTCAACTGGCTGTTCCCCCTCTACGGCCTGGCTTACGCTCAGTTTGTGGCCGAGGTGGTGCTGGCCACCGCCGCCGTGCTGGTGCTGCGCCGTCTCTTTGCCCGGCTGGAACAGTCCGTCCCCTCCCCTTCCAAGGCATAAAACCACAAAACCGCCGTTCTCCCTGCGGAGACGGCGGTTTTTCTTTTGGGCTCCTAGCCTTCCTGATGCAGCTCGGCCACCGGGGCAGAAGCAGGGAGGCGGTGTTCCTGTCGGACCCCGGTGAGCAGCAGTCCGGCGCACAACGCAGTAAAGGGCGCCACCGTCACCAGCCCGAAGGAGCCGATCACGGTGTGGATCAGTTCCGCAGCCACATACTTGTAGTTTAGGATATTATCCATGGGGGTTCCCTGCGCCATGAATACCATAAGCAGCGCCACATAACCGCCGGAATAAGCCAACAGCAGCGTGGTGGTCATTGTGCCCATAGCGGCACGGCCCACGTTCATGCCGGAGCGAGCCGCCTCCCACCAGGACAGGTCGGGGCGTTTTTCCACCACCTCATAGACCGCCGAGGTGATATCCACCGACAGGTCCATAATGGCGCCGGAGGCCCCGATAAACACCGAAGCCATGAAGATCCGGGTCAGGTTCAGGTCTTGGTAACCGGAATACAGCAGGCTTTCGGAATAGGACATGACCGCTCCATGCAGCTGGAACAGGTCGGTAAAGAGAGCTCCCAGCACACAGGTGACCAAAATCCCCAAAAAGGAGCCGGACACCGCCGAGGCACAGCGCCGGTCAAATCCGTAAACCAGCGCAATGATCATCACGGTCAAAAACAAGGTGATGGCCAGGCCGCTCCAAATGGGGTTGATGCCTTTCAGGTAAAGAGGCACCAGCACCTTCCAGATGGAAAGGACGGTGAGCACAAAGGAAGCGATGGCCCGCACACCGGTCTTCCCGGCAAAGAGGATGAGGAAGAGCGCGAACCCCGCCGCCATCACCCCTTCCCAGCCCAAGCGGTAGTGGTCCACCATGCTGACATAAAGGATGTCCTCTCCCTGGTAGCTGACCAGCACCATGGCCTTATCCCCGGGGGCAAAGATCTTATCCTGCTCCAGCGAGCCGTTGAGCGGGTTGATGCCCTGGGTGACCTGCCCAGCAAAGCGGCCTCCCAGCAGTTGGATCTGGCAGCGCTGTTCGCCGGAACGCACCAGGCCGGTGTCGATGATGGCGGAATCATCCACCTCCAGCACCCGAGCGGAGCAATGGTCCGCTTCGGTGTAGGTCTCTGCGCCTTCGTATCCGGTGGGAAGCAGCAGCAGCACCGCGATGGCCAGCAGGCAGATGAGTACCGGCGCCGAATAGTGCAGGGATTGGCGGGTGGGTCGGGTCAGGCGTGGGAAGCGGTTCATAATAGCGGAAACTCCTTTGGTCATACGTTTTTTGGCATAAAACAGCCGCTTCTGCCCGGACAGCGTCCAGAAAGCAGAAGCGGTCTTGGCGGGGGTGCCGGGATGGGCCCATGGGGAGAGTACAGGCGCACCCGCCGCCCGAAAACAGATGCTACTTAGCGGTAACGCCCAGCATATCCGCCAGCTTGTGATAGATATCGGTGTTATCGTAGAAGCCCTCGAACTGATCCTGACCAGCGCCGGAGGCAAAGACCGCTACCGGCAGACCGGTGTGGGCGTAGGAGGAGAAGTTGATACCGGACTTATTATTGAGGATATGGGTGATGGTAACGCTCAGGGGTTCATAGGTGCCGTAGAGGACATATTCTTCCTGAGAGGGGTCGCGGTCGGCGCGGGTAGCATCCATGGTAGCGTCGTAAGCGTCGCGCAGGCGCTGTACCTCGTACTCGGTGAGTACCAGCTTGTCGCCTTCCTCGCCCTGCATCTTCAGGCCGAAGAGCTGCTCCACGTCCTTCATCACATCTTCGAAGGAGGTGCCGTTTTCCTTGTAGGAAGCGACATAGTCGCTGTCATACTTGGCATAAGAGATCTTCTGGTTGGTCAGGTTGGTGAAGTAGGTGTCGTAGTCGGTGCCGGCGAAACCAATGGTCAGACCGCCGGTCTCATGGTCGCCGGTGACCAGGATGAGGGTCTCGTCGGGATGCTGATTGGCAAACTCGACTGCTACATCTACTGCCTCAGAAAGAGCGATGGTGTCGGCAATGGTGGAACCGGCGTCGTTTGCATGGCAAGCCCAGTCGATCTTGCCGCCTTCGACCATCATGAAGAAGCCGTTGTCGTTGTCCAGGACTTCAATGCCCTTTTTCACATAATCGCTCAGCGCCCACATATCGTCGCTGCGGTCCAGTTCATAGGCCATAGCGTCGGAGTCAGCCAGATGCTCGTCCACGATGAGCACCTTTTCGTCGGAAGCGGTGATGGCTTCGGCCTCAGCCTGGGTCTTGGCTACCTTGTAGCCCGCCTCGGCAGCCAGTCCGTACAGGTCAGGCTGGTCTTCTTCCGCACCGGTGGGCTTGAGCAGGGCGCCGCCGGCAAAGTAATCAAAGTCGGAAGCGATCAGCTCCTGGCCGATCTCGTAGTAGTTATTGCGGCTGGCCTGATGGGCGTAGAAGGCTGCGGGGGTAGCGTGGTTCAGGTTGACCGAGGAGATAACGCCGATCTCGAAGTCCTTCTGGTCACGCAGCTGCTCGGCAATGGTCTCGTAGGGGATGGTCATGGTCTCGTCCATGTTGATGGTGCCGGAGTAGGTCTTGTGACCGGTGGAGATGGAGGTAGCGGTGGAAGCCGAGTCGGGGCAGAAGGAGGTGGAGTCATAGGTCACCGCCGAACCCGCAACCGGGAAGTTCATAAAGGACAGCTTGCTGGGGCCGTCCAGGATATCGTCGTTGTTGGTATCGGCTACAGCACCCAGATAGTCGGAAGCGGACTGGAACTGCGGGTAGCTCATACCGTCACCGATAAACAGGAACACATATTTGGGAGCAACCGGACCTTCGGCCTCGGTCTGGGCCGGCTGAGGAGCAGTCTCGCTCTCGCCGGAAACCGATTCTTCCTGCTTGGTCTCGGAAGTAGTTTCCTCTGTGGAAGCGGCAGGCTCAGCAGCGTCGGTGTTACCTGCGCAGCCAGCCAGGGTGCTGGTCATCAGTGCCAGCGCCAGAAGAAGGGTGCAAATCTTTTTCATCTTTTTCTTTCCTCCAAAACAATGTTTCGCCCGTTGTCTGGGGCGCGATCTCTTTCGGAACTGCAGGACCCAATCGCCTGGTTCCGGAGCAAAGTTTACCCGTTTTCCTCCGCCCTTTCTAGCAACCAGCGGTAAACTTCCCAGCAATTTCATGTTAACCGCACGCGTGCCCTTCCCGGACTGGGGACGCTTTTTCCTGGGGGATGCTGATGGTCTCGGGCCGTCCTTGCCGCTTTCTTCTCAAAAAAGTCCCCCATCTGGCCCAATTTTTCCTCCATTTCCACAAAATCCCGCTCCAAGGGCCCCTTTTCTCTTTTTTGCAGGGATTTTACCGAAACGCGCTTGTTCCCCCGGCTGTGCAAAAAATCGCGCACCGGGCATCCCGATGCGCGATTTATGATCTTTTATTTCCAGCCGTCCCGGTATCCGGCCAAAAACTGCCGGGTGCGGGCCTGGGTGGGGGCATCCATCACCTGCTGGGGCGTGCCCTGTTCCAGGATGCGCCCGCCTTCCATAAAGATGACCCGGTCGGCCACCTCCCGGGCAAAGGCCATCTCGTGGGTGACGATAACCATAGTGGTGCGGGCCTGGGCCAGCTGCCGGATGACCCGCAGCACCTCGCCGGTCAGCTCCGGGTCCAGGGCGGAGGTGGGCTCATCAAAGCACAGCAGCCGCGGATGCAGCGCCAGCGCCCGGGCGATGGCCACCCGCTGCTGCTGCCCGCCGGAAAGCTGGTGCGGGTAGTGTCCCGCCCGGTCGGCAAGGCCCATCTGTTCCAGCAGGCGCAGACCCTCCTGGCGGATGGCTTCCCGCTGGGCGGCGTCGGCCTTGCCCTGACGCTTTGCTTCCAGCCAGGGGGCCAGGGTGACGTTTTCCAGGGCGGTATATTGGGGGAACAGGTGAAACGACTGGAACACCATCCCCACCGGCAGCCGTTTGCCGCCGGGGACGCCGCTTACCGGCTCCCCCGCCACGGTGATGCTGCCGCTGTCCGGCTGTTCCAGCTGCCCCAAACAGCGCAGCAAGGTGGTCTTGCCGCTGCCGGAGGAACCGATGAGCACCAGCGTCTCCCCTTCCTCCAGGGAAAAGCTCACCTGCTCCAGCACCGGGGTCCCCCCGAAGCTTTTTTGCAGGTCCTTGACTTCCAATACAGCCACGCGGCTCCCTCCTTAGGCAAAATAACGCAGTTTGGCTTCCAGCCGGTCGAAACACACCGTCAGCAGGCCGTTAAACACCAGATAAAACACGATACAGTAAAACAGCGGCCAGATCATGCCCTTTTTGATGTAGGACTCGCCCATCCAGATGATCTCATACACCGCGATGACCCGTACCAGGGAGGTGTCCTTGACCAGGGAGATGAACTCGTTGCCCATAGGCGCCAGGATGCGCTTGATCAGCTGCAGCAGGATGACCCGGAAGAACACCTCGCTGCGGGTCATGCCCAGCACCTGACCGGCCTCCCACTGGCCCCGGGGGATGGACAGGATGCCCCCGCGGTAGATCTCGGAAAAGTAGCAGGCGTAGTTGATGACGAAGGCCGCCAGCGCCGCCTGAAAGCGAGGCAGCGGCGCCGCCCCCCACAAAAGTCCCGGGCCGTAGTAGAGGATGAGTACCTGAAGCAGCAGCGGCGAACCGCGTACCACCCACACCAGCACCCGGCACACCAGGCTCACCGGGCGAAAGCACTCCCCCCAGCGGCCCAGGCAGCCCAGCGGCGCCCAACGGCTCATGGAGCCCATGCACACCACCAGTCCCAGCGGCAGCGACAGCACCAGCGTCCACAAAAACAGCCAAAGGGTGGTGCCGAAGCCCTCCAGCAGCGATCGGGTTACCGTCCAGAACATACCCTCGCTCCTTTACTTACCGGCGGCTTCGGTGACCACCGAGTCGGGGTTGATGCCGTAGCGCTGGGCGGTTTCCATAGCGGTACCGTCGGCGACCGCTTCTTTCCAGAAGGCGTTGAAGGCTTCGGTCAGGTCCGAGCCTTTGCGGAAGCCCACGCCGTATTCTTCTTCACTGAGCTGCACCGTGGCGGTCAGCTGCGGGTAATCGGTGCCCGGGCCGATCATGGCGTTGGCCATAAGCAGGTCGATGACGCAGGCGTCCGAGGTCCTGGCCGCTACCTCCATAAGGGCTTTGGCCTGGGTGTCCATAGCGATATACTCGATGCCCAGTTCGTCCAGCTCCGCCGCGCCGGCCGAGCCGTTTTCCGCCGCAAACTGCAGCCCGGAAAGGGATTCGGCTGTGGTATAGTCAGCGGCCTTCTCCTGGGGCACTACAACTACCTGTCCGTTAAGGCAGTAGGGCTGGGAGGTGCTCATCAGTTCCCGCACCTCCTGGGTCAGGGTCATGCCGTTCCAGACCACATCCACCCCGCGGTTTTCCAGCTCCAGGGCCTTCATGTCCCAGTTGATCTCCAGAAATTCCGCCTCGACCCCCAGACTTTCGGCAAAGGCCTTGGCCAGGTCGGCGTCAAAGCCGATCCACTCCTCGCTGCCCTCCTCGCGGTAATCCATGGGGGCAAATTCGGTCATGCCCACCACCAGGGTGCCTTTTTCCTGGACGTACTCCCGGTCACTTTGGGAAGGATGGGCCGAAGCAGCCCCTCCTTGGCTTGCGCAACCGCTTAAGATCATCGAGAAAACTGCCAGCAATGCGATGGTTTTTTTCATTGTTTTGTCCTCCTATCCCTAAAATTTGCCGGGGTGCGTCCCCATTGCTTCATTATGATAGCATATTAGCATAATAAAGTAAAGGGTAAATTCATCATTCTCAAAAAAGTTTCCCGTTTCCCCGCCTTGACAAGGTTTTTACCTGCCTTTATACTGGATTTGACAATCAAACCCTGTCCAGTGCCCCGCCCCATGGCGCGGGGGTAAAAGGGAATCGGGTGCAAATCCCGAGCGATCCGGTCACTGTCAATGGAGAGCCGGCCGCAGTGCCATTGCAGCCTTCGGGCTGTGAGAAGGCGCGGCCAAGCGAGGACCCATGAGCCAGGAAACCTGCTGGACGGCGGTCATCCGCCTGCATCTTCCGAAGAAAGCTGCCGGTTTGCCAGGATGTGTGCCCCGCTGGGGGGCAGACGTCTTTGTTTGCGTTGGCAAAACCTCTTTTCCGCTTTCTTTCCCGCGGAAGAGGGGTTCTTTTTTTGCGGAGGATGCCCCACCCGAGATCGAAAGGAGCCAAACCATGAAAAAGACCCTTGCCCTGCTGCTGGCCGCGGCCCTCTGCCTTTCCCTGGGCGCCTGCGCCGCCCCCTCTGACTCGTCCGCCGTTCCCAACCAGTCGGTGGAGGAGGAAACCCCTTCCTCCCAGGAAGTTGACCTGGAACCGGTGACCATCACCACCTACGACGCCGCCGGTAACCCGGTGGAGACCACCTACGACACCGTGCCCCAGCGGGTGGTGGCGGTGTACCAGGGCTGCATCGAGACGATGATCGCCCTGGGTCTGGAAGACCACGTTATCGCCTCCTACGGCCTGGACAACGAGGTCAAGGAGGAATGGCAGGACGGCCTTGCCAAGATGAACTACCAGACCGAGCCCTTCGCCCCGGACAAGGAGACCGCCGCCCTGCTGGAACCGGACCTGATCTTCTCCTGGGGGTCTCTCTTCGGGGAGAAGATGCTGGGGGACGTGCCCGGCTGGATGGAAAAGGGCGCCAACACCTACATAAACACCAACACCCACCCCGGCGGCTCCCGCACCCTGGAAAATGAGTACACCGACCTGCTGAACATCGGCAAGATCTTCCGGGTGGAGGACCGGGCCCAGGCGCTGGTGGACGAGATGAAGGCGGAGATCCAGTCCACCCTGGACGCCGTCGCCGGCAAGGAGCCGGTGCGGGTAGCGGTCATCGAGCCCATCAGCGACAGTATCACCAACTACGGCGCCAACAGCCTGGCCGGAGATATGGTCACCGCCCTGGGCGGGGAGCTGGCCATCCCGGACGCCGGTAAGATCGGCAAGGAGGACCTGCTTGCCGCCGACCCGGAGGTCATCTTTGTGGTGTACATGGCCTACCGCGGCGACGACCCGGAATCGGTGCGCCAAAGCCAGCTGGCAGTGCTCACCGAGGACCCGGGCCTGCGCAGCCTGTCCGCCGTACAAAATGACCGCCTGCCGCTGATCATGCTGGGGGATATGTACGCCAGCGGCCCCCGTACCCTGGACGGCATCCGCGCCTTTGCCGCAGGGATGTACCCGGAGAACTAGCCGATGAAACATCCTTCTTCCTCCCGACGCCTGCCCTTTGCCCTGGCTATGGGATTTCTGCTGCTGGCCCTGCCCCTTTCCCTGGCGGCAGCAGTGACCTTCGGCACCATCCGCATCCCCCTTTCCCAGGTGTACCAGACCCTGCTGGCCGGGCCGGTCCCCCCTGCCGGGGGCAGCGCCCTGCATGACGTCATCTGGCAGATCCGTCTGCCCCGGCTGGTGCTGGCCGCCGGGGTGGGAGCCGGGCTCTCGGTCTGCGGCGCGGTGATGCAGGCCCTTGTAAAAAACCCGCTGGCCGACCCGTATATCCTGGGCATCTCCTCCGGGGCCTCCCTGGGAGCCACCGCCGCCATCCTGACCGGCGCGGGCCTTTGGCTGGGCGGACAGGCGGTGGGGCTGTTCGGCTTTGCCGGGGCGTTTGGAGCCGCTTTAGCAGTGCTGGGTCTGGCCCGGGCGGGCGGCCGCTCCGGCACGGTAGCGCTGCTGCTTTCCGGCACGGCGGTGTCGGCGGTGTGCTTCTCCTTCTCGAACCTGATCCTCTTTCTCTCCAACAAAAACGAAGCCCTTTCCGCCGTCATGCACTGGACCATGGGGAGCCTGGCCGGGGCGGACTGGACGGGAAACCTCCTGCTGCTGGCGGCGGTGCTGCTGGGGCTGGGCTTTTTCTGTACCCAGGCCCGCACCCTGGACCTGATGCTGCTGGGGGAGGACACCGCCCGCACGCTGGGGTGCGACCTAGCCCGCTGGCGGCTGGCCTTTTTGATCGTCTGCGCCCTGCTGGTGGGGGTGATGGTCTCCCAGGCGGGGATCATCGGCTTTGTGGGGCTGGTGGTGCCGCACATGGTGCGGATTCTCTCCGGCGCCGGGCACCGGCGGCTGCTCCCCCTCTGCGCCGGGCTGGGGGCGGTGGCCCTCATCTGGGCGGATGTCCTCTGCCGCAGCCTGCTGCCGGGGCAGGAGCTTCCCATCGGCGTTATGACGGCAATGGTAGGCGCGCCGCTCTTCCTTTGGCTGCTGGCCCGGCGTTCCTATGGATTTGGAGGTGACCGCGCATGAAGCTGCAGGCCAACGACATCGCCGTGACCCTTCAGGGCAACTCCATTTTGCAGGGGGTCACCGTCACCGCCGAAGCGGGGGAACTGGTGGGCATCATCGGCCCCAACGGCAGCGGAAAGTCCACCCTGCTGCGCTGCATCTACCGGGCCCTTTCCCCGCAAAAAGGGGCGGTGCTGCTGGACGGGACGCCGATGGAGCGCCTCTCCCCCCGCCAAACGGCCCAAAAGATGGCGGTACTGGCCCAGCACAACCACTGCCCCTTCGACTTTACCGTGCTGGAGATGGTGCTGCTGGGCCGCTCGCCCCACAAGCGCCTGCTGGAGGGCAACACCGCCCAGGACGTAGCCCTGGCCCGTCAGGCCCTGGAACAGGTGGGGCTGGCAGCGCTGGAGGAGCGGGCCTTTGCCACCCTGTCCGGTGGGGAGCAGCAGCGGGTGCTGCTGGCCCGGGCGCTGGTCCAGCAGACCTCCTGCCTCATCCTGGACGAACCCACCAACCACCTGGACATCCAGTACCAGCTGGAACTGATGGACCTGGTGCGGGGGCTGGGAGTGACGGTGCTGGCCGCCATCCACGACCTGAATATCGCTGCCCTCTACTGCGACCGGCTGTATGTGATGCAGAAGGGGCAGGTGGTGGCCAGCGGGCCCCCGGCCCAGATCCTCACCCCGGAGCGCATCGCCCAGGTCTACCGGGTCAACGCCCAGGTGCTGACCCTGCCCGGCGGCCGGCCCTACGTCATTTACCAGCCGGGCCAAAAATTTCAAAAAATCGCTAAAAGCAGGTAACCGATCCCCTTTCTATCTGGTATATTGGATATACCAGAATTTCTTCTGAAAGGAGACTTCTCTATGAAACGCACAAGATTTTGGAAAACGGCGATCCTTTCCCTGCTGATGGGGCTGGTGCTTCTGTTCTGCGTCGGCTGTGCTGCCAAGGAGGCGGGCGGTTTCACCTACGAAAACGAGGAGCTGGGCTTCTCCCTGACAGTGCCGGTGCTGCCGGAGGACAAGATGACCATCTCCCAAGAGGACCGGGAAAACGGCGTCCATGCTGTCTACATGCTCTACCAGAGCGAGACCGGCCAGGCCAACATCGTGGCGCTGGAAGAGATGAGCGCCGAGACCTGGAAAGCCTACCAGGAGGAAGGCGGTCCCCTGCCCCAGGAGCTGGCGGCCTCCGACCAAGGCCGGGTGCTGGTGTGGTACCCGCTGCAGTCCAACCCCTTTGAGATGGGCACCGCCGACGCCGAGCTCATCGACCAGTTTGTTTCTCAGGTAAACACGATGGTGGAAAGTGTCTCCTTTACAGGGAAATAACCGCTGCCGCATCCTTCGGGATGCGGCTTTTTTTGCCAAAAAACGGCCTTTGTTTTGGGCAGAGTGATATTTAGTAAAAAGTTAGTAAAAAATGTTGATTTTTGCGAAGCCGGACAGTATAATGATGTTGAAACTACGAAACAACGGAGGGAGATGCTTTGGCAACCATTAAAGACGTGGCGCAGCTGGCGGGGGTATCTCCCGCTACGGTCTCCCGGGTACTGCGCGGGGACGAAGGCCTTTCGGTCACCGACCAGGTGCGCAACCAGGTGTTTGAGGCCGCCCATCAGCTGGGGTACGTTTCTCCCAGCCGCCGCAAGGCCCTTTTGCAGAACGTGCTGCGCATCGGCGTCGCCGACTGGCACATCGTCCGCCAGGACCGCCCCAACGTGCGGCTCTCCTCTTTGGACAGCGTCGCCGCCTCGGCCGCGCCGGGACGCACGGTGGAATTTCTGCGTATGGCCCCCCAGCAGGACTGCCCGGTGGACGGGATCATCGCCTTCGGGGCCTTTTCCGAGGAGGAGCTGCGCTTTTTGCGGATGCAAAGCAGCGCCATCGTCTTCGTGGACTCCAACCGCCGGGACTACGAATACGACCGGGTCATCGTGGACTTCGAGGAAGGCCTGCGCAAGATGCTGGCCTACCTGTTTGAAGAAAAGCAGTACCCTTCGGTGGGGTACATCGGCGGCACCTACCAGCACGGCGGCATCCACATCGGCTTCCGCCGGGCCCAGGGCCTGCGCCAGCTGCTGGAAGAGCAGGGGCGTTTGGCGCCGGAGCATTTCCTGGTGGGGCAGCTGAGCCGGGAAAGCGGTTTTGACCTGGCCCAGCAACTGATCCAAAGCGGCAACCTGCCGCGGGTGCTGATCCTGGGCAGCGACGAGGTGGCCCAAGGCGCCCTGGAAGCCATCCGGCAGGCCGGCCTGCGCATCCCGCAGGACCTTGCCGTGGTCATCTACCAGGACATCGCCACCATCCAGGACCCCTGGCCGGGCTGCACCGTGCTGCATATGTACCCGGACCTGGTGTGGAGCACCGCGCTCCGCCTGCTTCTGGACCGGGTGGTCCAACGGTATCCCCTGGCGGTAAACGTCTGGGTGCCTCCGGTGCTCAAACCCGGAGAAAGCGCGTAATCCTTTGGCAATGAGGCTTCGGCCTTTTGCGATAAACCAAACCATCAAAAACGAATGGAAAACGGAGGATCATTTTATGAAAAAAATCGCTTCTCTTCTCCTGGCTGCCGCTCTTTGCTTAGGGCTGATGGCCGGCTGCGGCAGTGAGCCTGCTGCTTCCGAAGAAACCTCTGGCGAGACTGCTCCCGCCGAATCCACCGAGACCGGGGAAACCACCGAGGGCGAAGAACCCGCCGCCAACAAGGAAATCGAAAAGCTGACCGTTGCTTTCGTTCCTTCCCGCGAACCCGATGAGATCGTTACCGCTACCGAACCCCTCAAAGAGATGCTCACCACCGAGCTGGCCAAACAGGGCTACGACGTAGGCGAAGTTGTCATCAACGTAGGCACCAGCTATGAAGCAGTTGGTGAGGCCCTGAGCGCCGGTACCGCAGACGTGGGCCTGATCCCCGGCGGCACCTATGTTCTCTACGACGACGGCTGCGACGTTCTGCTGACCGCTACCCGCGACGGCCTGAGCAAAGACTTTGACGACGCCAAGAGCTGGAACGACGGCAAACCCACCGAGCCCACCACCGAGCAGGTAACCTACTACCGCGCTCTGATCATCGCCGGCCCCTCCGAAAAAGGTAAGGCCCTGGCTGAGAAGATCAACAACGGCGAAGAAGTGACCTTCGAAGAGCTCTCCGACGCCAACTGGAGCGTTATGAACTCCTCCTCCCCCGCCGGCTATATCTACCCCTCCATCTGGCTGCAGGAAAACTACGGCAAAGGCGTGACCGATCTGGCTCATGCGGTTCAGTCCGACTCCTACGGCAGCGCCTTCGCCCGTCTGGCTTCCGGTCAGGTTGACGTGCTCTGCACCTACGCTGACGCCCGCCGCGACTACGAAGAAAAATGGAACTCCGAGTACGGTATGACCGGCTCCATCTGGGAAGATACCGCTGTCATCGGCGTAACCCCCGGCATCTACAACGATACCATCAGCGTCAGCAAGACTTCCCCCATTATGGATGACGACTTTAAAGCCGCTCTCAGCGAAGCCTTCATCAACATCGGCAACACCGAAGAAGGCAAGGAAGTCATCGCTATCTACAGCCACCAGGGCTACAAACCCGCTCAGTCCTCTGACTACGACTCCGAGCGCGAGGCCCAGAAGCTGATCCAGGAGCTCAACGCCCAGGCATAACAAGTAAACACAGGCCGTTTTTCGGCCGCCCGGCGCTGCACAGCTCCCACCAGACTTTCAACGCCAGCAAAAGGGGAACAGACTGCCTGTTCCCCTTTTTTTCAAGTTGACCCCCTTTTGCCTGTCCCCCATCCCAACCCAATGAGAGAGGTTCTGTGTTATGATCGAGTTTAAAAACGTCAGCAAGCAATACCCCAACGGCTTTTGGGGCTTAAAGCATATCAACCTGCAGATCGAGCAGGGGGAATTTGTCGCCATCATCGGCCTGTCCGGCGCCGGCAAATCCACCCTCATCCGCACCATCAACCGCATGCATGACATTACCGAGGGCACCCTCACCGTCAACGGTGTGGACGTGATGACCCTCAAGGGCGCCGCCCTGCGCCAGTTCCGCCGGGGCATCGGCATGATCTTCCAGTCCTTTAACCTGGTCACCCGCACCACCGTCATCAAAAACGTGCTGGCGGCCCGCGTGCCCCAGCTGCCCTTCTGGCGGGCGCTGCTGGGCATCTTCCCCAAAGAGGACAAGCTGGCAGCCCTGGAAGCGCTGGACAAGGTGGGCATCCTGGACAAAGCCTACGTCCGCGCCGACCAGCTTTCCGGCGGCCAGCAGCAGCGCGTGGCCCTGGCCCGCACCCTGGCCCAGGACCCGAAGATCATCCTGGCCGACGAGCCGGTAGCCGCTTTGGACCCGGTGACCGCCCGCCAGGTCATGGACGACTTCCGCCGCATCAACAAGGAGATGAACATCTCGGTGCTCATCAACATCCACCACGTGGAGCTGGCGCTGCAGTACGCCGACCGGGTCATCGGCATCCGCGCCGGAGAGATCGTCTTTGACGGCCCCACCGACCAGGTGACCCAGGAGGTCCTGGACAGCATCTACGAGGGCAAACAAGCGGAGGAATAAACCATGAGCATCTACGATAAGATTTTCCCGCCGAAAACCATCACCCTCCCCAACGGCAAATCGGTGCAGCAGCCCCGCTCCCGCCTGCCGCTGGTGCTGGTGCTGCTGGCGGCTATGACCGCCTACTCGGTGGAGATCACCGGCTTTGATATGGGGGTCATCCTCTCCCGCGGGGAGCAGTTCTTCGTCATCTTGGGCGAGATGTTCCCGCCCAACCTGGAATACATGAGCCAGGTGTGGGAGCCGCTGTTCGACACCATCAAAATGTCCCTGCTGGGCTCCGCCATCGGCGCGGTGGCGGTGGTTCCCTTTGCTATGCTGGCTTCCACCAACGTCATCAAAAACCGGGTGGTCATCAGCGTCATGCGCCTGCTGCTGAGCATCCTGCGCACCCTGCCCACCCTGGTCAGCGCCCTCATCGCCACCTACGTCTTCGGCCTGGGTACCCTGGCCGGTACCACCGCTATCGCCATCTTCACCTTCGCCTACATCGGAAAGATCCTCTACGAGGAGATCGAAACGGTGGACATGGGCGCCTTTGAGGCCATGGAAGCCATGGGCGCCGGCAAGGTACGGGCCTTTGTCAGCGCCATCGTGCCGCAGGTGCTGCCCTCCTACCTGTCCAACTGCCTGTTCTGCTTCGAGGGCAACGTGCGCTACGCCGCCATCCTCGGTTACGTGGGCGCCGGCGGTCTGGGCCTGGTGCTCAACGAAAAGCTGGGTTGGAGAGAGTATTCCAGCGTCGGCATGATCCTGGTGATGCTCTTTGTCACCGTCTTTCTCATCGAAACCATCAGCCGCGCCATCCGCAAGCGTCTGGTGTAGGAAAGGGGCGAGCGCAATATGAACGATAAGATCCTCAAAGCATACGAAACCCGCCCCAAAAACTGGGGCTTCAAGCTGGCCGCGGCCCTGGTGTTCGTGGTACTCATGGCCTGGTCGGGCAGCGCGGTGGAATCCACCGGCGGCGCTCAAAACGGGGCCCAGATCGCCTGGAACATCCTGTCCGGTATCTTCCACCCGGACACCGAGCTGCTCTTTAACCTGACCAAACAAGGGGTCCCCTACCTGCTGGTGGAGACCATCTGCATCGCCTTTTTGGGCACGGTAGTGGGCGCCATCCTGGCGATCCCGCTGTCCTTCCTTTCGGCCTCCAACCTGGTCCCCAAGCCGGTGGCCTTTATCGGACGGCTGATCATTATGGCCATCCGCACCGTTCCGGCCTTCGTCTACGGCCTCATGTTCATCCGGGTCACCGGCCCGGGCGCCTTTGCCGGCCTGCTGACCATGTCCCTCTGCTCCATCGGCATGGTGAGCAAAATGTACATCGAAGCCATCGAGGACCTGGATGTGCGCATTCTGGAATCCCTGGACGCCTGCGGCTGCTCCACCATGGAAAAGATCCGCTACGGCATCCTGCCCCAGCTGATCCCCAACTTCGCCTCCACCGCCATCTACCGCTTCGATATCAACCTGCGTGACGCCACCGTCCTGGGTCTGGTGGGCGCCGGCGGTATCGGCGCACCGCTGATCTTCGCTATGAACGCCTACCGCTGGAACGAAGCCGGCGCCATCCTCACCGGCCTGATCGTGCTGGTGCTGCTGGTGGAATGGCTCTCCACCAAGATCCGCGTCAAGCTGGCCCGGGGGTAATGGCCCATGAAACATTGCACCATCTGCTTTACCTCCGACACCCACGGCCATCTGCTGGGCTCCCAGTACGCCAAAAACACCCACGCCGCCACCGGCGTGCTCTACTGCGCCAGCGCCTTCCAAAAGGACGGCAACACCCTGGTGCTGGACGGCGGCGACTCCCTCCAAGGCTCCCCGCTCATCCAGTACTATATGCACCGCCGCAGCCCCTTTCCGCTTCATCCGGTGGCTGAGGCCTTCAACGCCGCGGGCTATGACGCCGTCACCCTGGGCAACCACGATTTCAACTACGGCTACGACGCCCTGGAGGAATATCTGCACGCCCTGGATGCCGTCTGCGTCTGCGCCAATGTCACCGACAAAAAAGGCCGCCTGCCCCTGCACCGCTATGTGATCCGCACCCTGGAAAACGGCCTGCGGGTGGGCATCACCGGCATCGTCACCGGGCACGTCAACGTTTGGGAGGCCCCGGAAAACCTGGCCTTCCTCACCGTTTCCGACCCGCTGCCCGCCGCCCGCCAGGTGCTGGCCGAGATGCAGGGGCAGTGCGACCTGACCGTCTGCCTCTACCACGGCGGCTTTGAGCGGGAGCTTTCCACCGGGGAATTGCTGGAAGACACCGGCGAGAACATCGGCTGGCAGCTGTGCCAAGAGCTGGACTTCGACCTGCTGCTCACCGCCCACCAGCACATGCCGGTGCCGGGACAGTGGCTCCACGGCACCTACACCCTGCAATGTGCTGCCAACGCCGCCCACTTTGCCCGCATCACCGTCTGCCGGGAGGAATCCTCCTGGCAGGTTCAGGCCCAGTTTGCCGCCCCGGCCCCGTCCCTGAACCCAACAGCTCAGGCCGCAGCCCAGGCTCTGGCCCCCTTGGAAGAGAAGGTCCAGGCCTGGCTGGACGAACCGGCCGGCAGCCTGCAGGAAGCCATCCTCCCCCTTTCCAAGCTGGAACTGGCCTGTCAGGGCAGCCGTCTGGCGAACCTGTTCAACCAGGTGCAGCTGGACTGGACCGGTGCGGACTTTTCCTGCGCCGCCCTGGCAAACGACCTGGTAGGACTGGGCCCCCAGGTGAGCATGCGGGACGTGCTGGCCGCCTACCCCTTCCCCAACACCCTGGTGGTGCTGGAAGTGAGCCCCCAGGACCTGCGGGAAGCCTTAGAGCGCTGCGCCGCCTACTACACCTTGGAGGACGGCCGGCCCCGCATCTCCGACTGCTTCCTCAAACCCAAGGTGGAGCACTATAACTTCGAGTTCCTGGCCGGGCTGGAAGCGGTCTTTGACCTGCGCCGCCCGGTGGGACAGCGGGTGGTATCCCTCAACCGGGACGGCGCTCCCCTGCCCGACGGCACCTACACCATCTGCATGAACAACTACCGCGCCACCGGTACCGGCGGCTACGGCGTGTTCCGCCGCTGCCCGGTGCGCCATCAATACCCCCAGGAGATGCAGGAGCTGCTGGCCGACTACATCCAGCGCCACAGCCCGGTTGCTATCTCCCCCCAGCCGCCCTACCGGCTGCTTTACTAAAAAGCCAACACAGAACCAAAAACGGGACGCCCCAGCAGGGGCGTCCCGTTTTGTTTTGCTGTATGCGGTTAGATCTCGTACCAGCGGATCTCGTTTGCTTCCAGGTCCAGCTCAAAGGAGCTGCCGTCCCCGGTGTAAACGGTGGTGTGCTGGGGCTCGTAGGTGTTGTTGACCACGCAGTACTTACCGTTTTTCACATAAGCGTGGACCTCCACGTTGAAGTTGGTGGAGAACCAGCGGCAGAGGTTTTCCTCGTCGTGGGTGCTCCACAGGATGGAACGGTAAAGCACGCGGCTGTTTTCGAAGGTATAGGGCAGGCCGGACAGGTAGACGGCGCGGCCTTTGCCGTAGTCGTGTACCGCCATCTGTACCTCTTTGTCCCGCTGGACCAGGATCTCGGTGCCTTCCAGGGCGTAGATGCTCTTTTTGCCCTCGCCGAAGTCCATGGGTTTGGTGCAGTCCTGGAGGATAAAGTGGTCGGGATGCTCCTCCCAGTTGTACTTATCGTAGTTGAGGGTAAAGCCGGTCTCCTTCTCCACGCCCAGCACCGAGGCCAGCTGCAGGAAGCGGCCCTGGTAGGGATGGCCGGAAGGCTCGCCCACGCCGATGAAGCCGCCGCCCTGGTGGATGAAGCGCTTGATGGCGGCGGTGATCTGGGCATCCTCCCAAACGCTGCCGCCGGTGTGCGCGGTATCGGCGTCGCCGACGTTGATGATCACATCCACCCCATCCAGGACGGAGGGATTGTTTTTCAGGTCGGCAAAGCTCAGGAACTTCACGTCAAAAGGAGCGCCGGACAGCGCCTCGATGACGCCGGCGTAGCTGTAGTTCTGCTTCTGGTAAAGGGCGTGGTGCACCATGTGGCAGCCCCAGGCGCGCATCTTGCCCCAGCTGTTGAGCACCGCTACGGTCTTGACGCAGTAGGGGGTGGTGCCTTTGATGTTGTCGTAAAGCAGGCGGAATTCGTCGCAGACGCTTTCCACGTAGTCGATGAAATCCGGGAACTGGATGGCCAGTTTCAGGTAACCGCCGTAACCGATGCGGTCGATGGGGCTGCGCAGGATGGCGCGGCGGGCGGTGACCCAGTTTTCCTTGGCTTCCTTCACCGGGTCGCCCCCCTCGTGGAAGGTATCCGGGAAGAAGTAAGGCAGGAAGCGGCCCTCGGTGTACTTGACCCCTTTGATGTCGGAGATCAGGCGCAGGGTGGAGCCGTTGCCCACGCTGCCTACCACGGCATCCAGCCCGATGGAGGCAAACTCCTCCATAAACGGCTCGGTGCCGATCCAGTGGTCGCCCAGGAACATCATGGCCTCACAGCCGCACTCGTGGGTAATGTCCACCATCTCCTTGGCGAGCTTCGCCACCTCCCGGCGCTGGAAGGCCTGGAAGTCGGAAAACTCCTTGCTGGGCACGCGGTACTGGTTGTTGTAGTAGCCCTGGTCGATGATGTACTCCGGACGGAAGGGATAGCCCACCTCCCGCTCGAACTGCTCCAGGATGTAGGGGGAGACCGATGCGGAATAGCCGTACCAGTCCACATACCGCTCCCGTTTCAGCTCATCAAACAGCAGGGTGAACTGATGGAAGAAGGTGGTGTACCGGATAACGTTGACATAGGGGTGCTCCTTGATGAAGCGGCGCAGGCGCTCCATAGAGTAGGCGTGGGTCTTGGGCTGGCGGACGTCGAAGGTGATCTGATGCTCGAAGTCCTTCCAGTCGTTGGTAACGGCGTTGTACATATGCACCGGGTCCCAGATGATGTAAGCCAGGAAGCTGACGGTATAGTCGTGGAAGGCCTGGGGCTGGGGGATGACCACACAGCCGGTAGCCTCGTCGTAGCTCCACGCAGACGGGGGGACCACCTCTCCGGTGGAACGGTCGATGACCTCCCACCAACGGGTGATGTCGTCCCGGGTGTTGACCGCGATGAGCTCGCCGGAGATGCCCTTCATCAGCGGGATGGAAAGGGCGCCTTCCTCGGTGGCGGTGGTAAAGCCGGACATAATGTAGCACTGCTGCACCTCGTCGGGGTTGGCTTTGGCCCAGACGTTGTCCTTACGGGTGGTGTAATAGGTGGAGTAGATCTTCGCCCCCACGTCCTTGAGTTCCTCGGGGAACTCGGTGCCGTCGCAGTCCCGGATGGCGTCGGCGCCCCAGCGGCGCATGACCTCCAAAGTCTGCGGAATGACGTCCATATCGGTGGGAATGGTGACCCTTCCGCGGCGTTTTTCTTCGCTCATCTGCTTCTCTCCCTTATATTTCGTCAAATTTCTTATCGATTATACTGTCTGTTATACACAAACAACAGTGCCAGGATGCCCGCCAGGCCGACCATCTGGGTGGCCAGGCCGGACCAGGCGCCGGTGTTGCGCTGGCCCACGATGACCAGCGCCACGCACACGATGAGCACTACGATGCCCAGAACGATCTGGAGCTTTTTCTTCAAATATTCGTCCATGTCGGCTCTCCTTTCGGCTTAACCCTTCAGGCCGCCCAGCGTCATGCCCTGGGTCAGCTTCTTCTGAACGCAGATGTACAGGATCAAGGTGGGCAGCATGACCATCACCAAGCCGGCGTACAGCTGGCCGTACTGGGCGGCGGCGTTCTGCGCCTTCATCAGGTTCATCAGGCCCACCGGCAGGGTCTTGCCGCCGTTGGGGTCGGTGAGCATGGTCATGGCGATGATGTACTCGTTCCAGAAGGACAGGAAGTTAAAGAGGATCACGGTGATGATGGAAGGCTTGGCCATGGGCATGATGATCCGCACCATGGTGGTGAAGTAGCTGGCGCCGTCCACATAAGCGGCTTCCTCATAAGCCTTGGGCAGGGTCATAAAGTAGCCGCTGAGCAGGTAGATGGTAAACGGCAGGGCGGTGGCGGCGTAAACCAGCGCCACCATGAAGATGTTGTTGAGGAAGAAGCTGTGACCCAGCACCGGGCGCAGCACCTTATCGCCTTCCACGAACATGAGGAAGATGGGCACAACGATGTAGTTGACGTTGATGAACAGGCCGCCCATGAACATGGTGTTCCAGAACTTGCTTCCGCGGAAGCGGTACCGGGCCAGCACGTAAGCCGCAGGCAGAGCCACCACCAGCAGGATGACCAGCGCCAGGGCGGTCACTGCTACCGAGTTAAAGAAGTACTCGCCCATGCGGGCCTTGGTCCAGGCGTCGGTGAAGTTCTGCCAGTGCAGGCCGGCCGGCAGAGCCCAGGGATTGCCCATAAACTCGCTGTTTTCCTTCAGCGAAGCCATGAACACCCAGCCCACCGGCACCAGGATGCTGATGGCCAGCAGCGCCAGGCACAGATAGATGAACGCGCGGTAGATGCGTTCCCCTCCAGAGGTCTTTTTGGTTTCCACAGATGCTCCCTCCTTTTAGAATTCCAGCGGTTCGCGCTTGGTAGCCGCGTTGACCACGGCGGACAGCGCAAACGAGAACAGAAATACCACTACGCCGATGGCCATGCCGTAGCCATAGGAGGAGTTGGTGTAGGCTTGCTTGTACATGTAGCTGAGGAATACCTCGGTGCTGCCGTCCGGTCCGCCGGAGGTCATGGCCTTGACGAACAGGAAGGACAGGTTGATGGAGGAAATGATGAAGAAGGTCAGGGTGGTGCGGATGTTGGTCCAGATCAGCGGGATGGTGATCTGGAAGAACTGCTGGATGCGGGAAGCGCCCTCCAGGTTGGCGCACTCGTAAAGGCTGATGTCGATGGAGGACATACTGGCCATGTACATGACCATGTAGTAACCGATGGCCTGCCAGATCATGGCGCCGGCCAAGCTGAAGATAACGATCTTCTGGTCGCCCAGCCAAAGGACCTTGTTTTCCGGGTTAAAGAGCATGAGGATGCTGTTGAGCATACCGCGGTTGGGGTCATAAATGGCGCTGAAGATGGCCGAGATAATGACCACCGACAGGATGTTCGGGATGTAGAACACCACGCGGAAGAAGTTCTGCCCCTTGATGTTTTCCCGGGTGAGGATACCGGCGAACACCAGCGCAAAGGCGAAGGTGACGATGGTCACCACCACGATGAGCAGCAGGGTGTTCTGGAAGGACTGGCAGAATTTCGGGTCGCCAAACAGGGTCTTGAAGTTTTGCAGGCCCACAAACTCCTTGTTGGGGGAATAGCCGCCCCACTTGTACAAGGACATGCGGAATACGTTAAAGGTGGGGATCACCATAAAGATGATGAACAGCACCACAGCCGGGGTCAGGCACAGGGCGATAAAGCGGCCTCTGCCTTTTTCTTTGCTCGACATAAATTCCATCTCCCCTTTTTCGTATCGGATGAAAAAAAGAACGGTGAGCCGTTGTTCTGCTCACCGTTCTGGACTACCGGTTATTCGGTTCGCAACCACCAAGGATCATGGTTGGCTGAGCGTCGAAACTACTGCAGAGCCGGACGGAGCGCGTCGCTGGCGGCCTTGACGGAGTTGACCCAATCGGCCTGGGTCTTGTCGCCGGTCACCAGGGAGTTGATGGGCTGGAAGACGGCATCGTTGGTGTTAACGCCCTCGACCGGAGCGGTGGAAGCAAAGGCACCCATAGCAGCTTTCGCACCGTTGTCATATACGGAGTAGAACAGCTGGTTGGCCTCGTCCAGGTCATCGGTCAGGCCGGTGATGGGCTGAACGGCAATGCTTTCGCCCTCGGCATGCTCATTGATGAAGATCTTCGCTGCTTCGTCGGAGTACAGGAAGGCTACGAACTCTTTGGCCAGGTCTTTGTTCTGTGCACCAGCGGGTACCCAGATCTGCTCAAAGAAGGTGTAGCTGTAACGGTCGCCGCCCTCGGTCAGAGCCGGCAGAGCCATGAAGCCCCACTCGAAATCTTCGGGGGTAGAGGCAGCCATCTCGCCGACAACCCAAGTACCGTTGGGCATAAACAGAGCCTGTCCGTCGATGACCAGCTGCTGGTTCTTAGCGAAGTTGTCGTTGTTGGCGTTTGCGGGGGTGGTGGGCTCGGTGTAGGAGCACAGTTTGGTGATGGTATCAAATACCTGGGTGGCTTCGGGGGTATCCCAGATGCCTTCTTCGTAGTGGGTAGCCTTATCGAAGAACTCGGGGCCGCCTGCTTCGTTCAGCAGAGCGTAGAAGAAAGCGTCAAAGTAACCAGCATGGGGATAGGTGAAGAGGGAGATGCCTTCTGCTTTGGCTTTTTCGCCCAGCTCCCACATCTCGTCCCAGGTGGTGGGAACTTCCCAGCCCTTTTCCTTCATCAGGCCGGCGTTGTAGAACAGGCCGCAGGGGCTGTAGAACATGGGCATCAGGTAGGTCTTACCGTCGCCGTAGGGGTTGGTAACGGAAGTGTCGGTGAAACCGGGGATGATCTTTTCGCCAACGGTCACGTCCTCACCGGGAACGGTCATGGACAGGACGTCGGTCATGTCTTCCAGGGCTTTTTCTTTGGTCAGGGTCTCGGTCAGAGCAGCTGCACGGCCGACTGCCAGATGGACAACGTCCGGATAGTCGCCAGCCTTCATGCCGGGGCCGATGACATCTTCCAGGTTACGGTCTACGGTCAGCTGAACATCCACGCCTTCGTGGCTGGCTTCAAATGCTTTTTCGATGGCGCTCCACATACCGGGGCCGTAAGCGGTCTCGATTGCAGCAACCTTCAGCACCTGGGAACCCTCAGCGGGTGCTTCCTCGGTGGTTTCGGTGGTGGTGCCTTCTGCCGGAGCTTCGGTGGTGCCTTCCTCAGCGGGAGCGGAGCTGCCGCAGCCGGCGAACATGCCCATTGCCATTGCTGCTGCCAGCAGCAAGCTCAGTGCCTTTTTCATTACAAAACCTCCTAAATGGAACAAATGGTCTCATTTTCTTGGGGAAAGGGGCCTCCCGCTGGGAGCGCCGGTTTCCCTCGCCTAATGATAGTATATCTTTTCCATCCGTTCTTTCAACCGGTTTTTTTGCTTTCCATTTTAGAAATCTTGTCTTTTGTGCATCTTTGTTATCAAGTGCCCAATGGGTGGAATTTTTTTGTGTACGACTTACACAAATTGTGAACGGATATTTGTATCTAAGTAAAAACAAAAAGAAGTCCACCCAGGATAAGTTGCGCTTGTATTTCTCTTCCACACTTGCTATAATGGATTCGCAACTGGCAAAGACTACCCGTTTTATATATTTTGCTGTTCCGCTTCACATCACGAAAGTATTTGGGAGGGACCATGAGTACCGATCGCTACCTCTTTCAAAACACCGCTGCCTCCGACTCAAACCATCTGCTTTATGTGTCGGCTTCCCAATATGGGCTGGACTGGCACTCCGCCCCTCATACCCACGCCTGCACCGAGCTGTTTTACTGTGTCTGCGGCATCGGGGAGTTTCATGTGGACGGGGAGGTCATCCCGGTGGGCAGCGACGACCTGATCATCATCAACCCCAACGTGGAGCACACCGAGACCAGCCGCCCCGCCAACCCCTTGGAATATATCGTGCTGGGCATCAACGGCCTGACCTTCCGCGGCGAAGACAGCCACTCCACCCCCTACACCATCCTGAACTACCGCGAATTTCGGGACGAGATCCTCTTCTACCTGCGGGAGCTGCTCCATGAGGCCCAGACCCAGCCGGACAACTGGGAGGTGGTCTGCGGCCACCTGTTCGCTGTGCTGCTGGCCAAGCTCCAGCGCCACACCGGCTACGCCATCAACGCCGTGCCGGTGCAGCGGGCCAACAAGGAATGTGCCGCCGTCCGCCGCTACATCGACGAACACTTCGACGAACCGCTTACCCTGGACCAGCTGGCCGAACACATCCACGTCAACAAGTACTACCTGTCCCACACCTTCCGCAAGGAGTTCGGCATCTCCCCCATCAACTATTTAAATGAGCGGCGCATCCGGGAAAGCCAGTACCTTTTGGAGCACACCAACCATTCCCTCTCCCAGATCGCCCACATGCTGGGCTTTTCTTCCCCCAGCTATTTTTCCCAAAGCTTCCGCCGCGCCGAAGGCATCAGCCCGGTGGAATACCGCAAACAGCACACCCAAAGTCCGGAATGACCGCTGCCCCGGCAAAGCAGACCCCGCCGTTCCCTACTTTTTCATTTTAAAACTGCCATCCCGCCGGGCTCCCTCGGCGGCATCGAGGAGGTAACATCCATGAACAAACCCGTTTTGGTCGTTATGGCCGCCGGTATGGGAAGCCGCTACGGAGGTCTCAAGCAGATCGACCCCGTCGGCCCCCACGGCGAGCTGATCATCGACTATTCCATCTATGACGCCCGGCGCGCCGGCTTCGAGACGGTGGTCTTTATCATCAAGCACGAGATCGAGGACGCCTTCCGCAAGGCCATCAGCGACCGTCTCTCCCAGGTGATGGAGGTGCGCTACGCCTTCCAGCAGCTGGACGACCTGCCGGCCGGCTACACCGTCCCCGAAGGCCGGGAAAAACCCTGGGGCACTGCCCACGCCATCCTGGCTGCCCGCCGCATCATCGACGGCCCCTTCGCGGTGATCAACGCCGACGACTACTACGGCCCCCACGCCTTTGAGGTGCTGTACAACTACCTGTCCCAGCACCCCGACAACGAGCGCTACCAGTACGCCATGGTCAGCTATCCCCTGCGCAACACCGTCACCGAGCACGGCTCGGTGGCCCGCGGCGTCTGCCAGGTGGACGAGCAGGACCACCTGCTTTCGGTCACCGAGCGCACCCGCATCGAAAAGGACGGCGACCACGCCCGCTACACCGAGGACGGCGGCGAGACCTGGCACCCCCTGGACGGCAGCACCCCGGTTTCCATGAACCTGTGGGGCTTCAACCACAGCTTCCTCAAGGAGCTGGAAGACCGCCTGCCCGCCTTCCTGGACAAAGCTCTGGTGGAAAACCCGCTCAAGGGCGAATACTTCCTGCCCAGCGTGGTCAGCGCCCTCATCGACGAGGACCGCGCCCAGGTGCAGATGCTGCGCAGCCAGGACCGCTGGTACGGCGTCACCTATAAGGAAGACCATCCCCAGGTGGTGGCCGCTCTGGCCCAAATGACCGCCGAGGGCCAATATCCTGCGTATTTATGGGAGGAAAAATAACAATGAGTAATGCCGAGACCCACCTGTCCTCTGCGCTGGCCGCCTTTGACTTCGGCGCGCCGGTCCTTTCCTTCCAGCGTTACGGCCAGGGACACATCAACGACACCTTCCTGGTGGTCACCGACGCCCCCGCCGGCAAAAACCACTTTATCCTTCAGCGCATCAGCAACGCCGCCTTCCACGACCCCGTGGCTTTGATGGAGAATATGTCCCACGTCACCGCCTTCCTGCAGGAAAAGATCGCCCGCACCGGCGGCGACCCCCGCCGGGAGGCCCTTTCGGTGATCCCGGCCAAGGACGGCAAAAACTACTTCCTGGACGAAGAAGATCGCTGCTGGCGGGTGCTCTCCTTCATCGAGGACAGCTTCTGCCTGCAGGCGGTGGAGACCCCGGAGCAGTTCTACGCTTCTGCCCAGGCTTTCGGCCACTTCCAGCAGATGCTCTGCGACTTCCCCGCCGAGACCCTCCACGAGATCATCCCCAAGTTCCACCACACCGCCAACCGCTTCGCCCTCTTTACCAAGGCGCTGGAAGCCGACGCCCTGGGCCGCGCCAAGGACTGCCAGCCGGAGATCCAGTTTGCCCTGGCCCACGAAGCGGACTGCCACGTCTGCGTGGACGCCTTGGAGGAGGGCCGCCTGCCCCTGCGGGTGACCCACAACGACACCAAGCTCAACAACGTCCTCTTTGACAACGCCACCGGCAAGGCCATCTGCGTCATCGACCTGGATACCGTCATGCCCGGCCTGTCCATCAACGACTTCGGCGATTCCATCCGCTTTGGCGCCAACCACAGCGCCGAGGACGAGCCGGACCTTTCCAAGGTGAACTTCGACCTGGAGCTCTTCGATATCTACACCAAGGGCTTCCTAGAGGGCGCAGGCGGCGCGCTGACCCCGGCGGAGCTGGAATACCTGCCCTGGGGCGCCAAACTCATGACCCTGGAATGCGGCATCCGCTTCCTCACCGACTATCTGGAAGGGGACCACTACTTCCACACCCAGCGCCCAGGCCAGAACCTGGACCGCGCCCGCACCCAGTTCAAGCTGGTTTCCGACATGGAAGCCTGCTGGGACCAGATGGCTGCGGTGGTGCGCAAGTACTCGAAATAACTTTCCCTGCCCTCTCCCCTTTGGGAGGGGGCTTTTTCTTGACAAACGGGCAAAAGATGATATACTTTATTTCTGAACTATGTTCATTTTTGGAGGTGCGAGGATGAACACCTGTAAGATCAGCCGCCAGCAGCTGCTGGAACAGGCCTGCCGCCTGGCCCGGGAATCGGGCCTCGGGCAGCTGAACATCCGCTCGGTGGCGGCGGCCTGCGGCGTCAGCGTGGGCTCGGTATACAACTATTTCCCCACCAAGGCCGAGCTGGTGGCCGCGGTGGTGCAGGACTACTGGCAGCAGGCCTTCTCCCACGAGGAGCTGGCCCACCTTTCCCTGGAAGACTTCTTTTCCAGCTACCGGAAGATGTACGGCATCCTGTACCGCAGCCTTTCCTGCTTTGAGGAAAGCTGGCTGCCGCAGCTGGCCCTGGTGGACCCCGACGCCCGGCAGCGGGGGCGGCAGCTGGAGCAGGACTGCTTCGGCCGCATCCGCCGTATGCTGGAGATGATGCTGCAGCGCGACCCGCGCATTGCGCCCCAGCTGTGGCAGGGGGCCTTCTCCCGGGAAGCGTTTGTGGATTTCCTCTTTGAAAACACCCTGACCGCCCTGCGGCAGGGCCAGGAATCCCCCGACTTCCTGCTGGAACTGCTGCGCCGCCTGCTGCTTCCCCCCTCGCCCTCCCAGTAAACACAAGGAGGCGAATCTTCCATGCAAGCGATTATGGAAACTCTGTTCGACATCTGTTACCTGGGCGGCGTCCTGTTCTTGGGCGTGCGCATCCTGCAGCGGGCTAGCCTGCCCCAGCAGCGTCTCTTCGGCTGGATGGCCATTGTGCTGGGCTGCGGCGACGCCTTCCACCTGGTGCCCCGCTCCTGGGGCCTGCTGCACGGCGGCCTGGAGGCCTATGCCGCTCCCCTGGGCTTCGGCAAGGCGGTGACCTCGGTGACCATGACCATCTTCTACCTCATGCTGTTCTACGTCTGGAAAAAGCGTTACCGCTCCGACTCCCGCTCCCTGACCCTGGCTGCCTGGGTACTGGCTGTGGTGCGCATCGCCCTCTGCCTCTTCCCGCAGAACCAGTGGCTCAGCCCGGTGCAGCCCCTTTCCTGGGGGATTATCCGCAACGTCCCCTTTTCCCTGCTGGGCCTGCTGATCATCGTGCTGTTCTGGCAGAAGGCCCGCCGCCCCGGCGACCCCTTCCGTCTGCTTTGGCTGGCGGTGACTTTGAGCTTCGGCTTCTACCTGCCGGTGGTGCTCTTCTCCGACACCTACCCGCTGGTGGGCACCTTGATGATCCCCAAGACCCTGGCCTATGTATGGATCGTCTGGATGGGCTATCAGGACGCCTGCCGCAGCAAATCCCCCTCCCTTTCGTAATATCCTTACGAAATATTACAAAATCCCGGCCTTTTCTCCCCTACTTGCGGGAAAAAGGGCCGGGATTTTTCTGCGTCTGGATACAAAAAAGCCTCCCAGCGTCCTGGGAGGCTTTCTGTGTTGGGGAAAAGGGAAGGATCTCTGCCCGGATGCGTCCATCAAAGCAGCATCCTGCCGGTGTGATCAGAACCGGTGTCTTCCTTTTTGCTCAACCAACCGGCTTTCGTCAGCCGGAGAAACGTTATGCTTACAGCAGCTCGATGATGGCCATCTCAGCAGCGTCGCCGCGGCGAGGACCGATCTTCACGATGCGGGTGTAACCGCCGTTTCTATCTTTGTACTTGGGGGCAATATCATCAAAAACTTTCTTAGCAACAGATTCTTTGGTGATGTAAGAATATACCTGACGCTTGGAGTGGAGGTTATCCAGCTTCGCTTTTGTGATGATTTTGTCGGTCATAGCCTTAACTTCTTTGGCTCTGGTTACGGTGGTTTCGATCTTGCCGTTTTCCAGCAGGAAGGTCACCATCGCTCTGAGCATAGCAGTTCTGCTGGCTGTGACTCTGCCGAGTTTTCTGGTACCTGGCATCCAAATTCACTCCTTTTTAATGGGATGGATTACATATCCTCAACTATTCGTCGCCTTTGGTGAGGCTGAAACCAAGGCTGTCGAGTTTGGCAAGAACTTCTTCCAAAGACTTTTTGCCCAGGTTCCGGACTTTCATCATTTCGTCCTGCGATTTACCGATCAAATCGCCGACGGTGTTCACGCCTGCCCGTTTCAGGCAGTTGAATGCACGCACAGAGAGGTCAAGCTCTTCAATGGTCATCTCAAGAACTTTTTCCTTGCCTGTATCTTCTTGTGTGTCCATGATTTCTGTGTTGCTCACTTCTTCGGAAAGATCGACGAAGTGATTGAGTTGTCTATTGAGGATCTTGGCTGAAAGGCTGACAGCTTCTTTCGCAGAGATCGTACCGTCTGTCCACACTTCCAATGTCAACTTATCGTAGTCTGTAATCTGCTCAACGCGTGTATTCTCTACGGTGTAGTTTACCTTCAGCACCGGGGTGTAAATGCTGTCTACGAAAATCTTGTTCAAAGACAGCTTATCCACCTGGGCTTTGTCCTGAAGGCTCTTCTCGCCGGATTTCTCCTTTGCGATCTGCTTGTTCTTCTCAGAAGAAACATAGCCCTGGCCTTTGTCCAGAACGATCTCCATCCGCAGGCTGGCGTTGGGGCCCAGGGTGGCAATGTGCATGCTCGGGTCCAGGATCTCCACGTCGGAGTCGCACTGGATGCTTCCCGCAGTCACTTCGCCTTCCCCTTCTGCGTTGATGTAGACCACTTTGGGGCCATCGCAGTAGAGCTTCGCAGTCAAACCTTTGATGTTAAGGACGATTTCGGTTACGTCCTCTTTGACGCCCTCAATAGTTGAGAATTCGTGTTGTACGCCATCGATCTTGATCGATGTTACTGCAACACCAGGAAGCGAGGAGAGCAACACACGCCTGAGGCTATTGCCTAATGTGGTACCAAAACCTCTGTCGAGCGGCTCCACAACAAATCTGCCGTATGTTCCATCAGATTTCAGTTCTGCAGTCTCGATTTTCGGTTCGATTATCTTAACCATAATTAACCCTCCTTTGGTGACAGCATCCCTACGCCGGCACGGCGGAGGAAGGGCTGTCGTCGTTATCGCGTTCCCATGCTGATTTCTTTGTGGCTACCAACTCAATAAGGGAAAGAGGCATTCTTTCAAAGGGAGCAAGCACCCTTCGAAAGAACCCCGCCGCCTTATTACTTGGAGTACAACTCAACGATGAGATGCTCCTCAACATCCAGGTCGATGTCTTCGCGAGCAGGCAGGTTAACCACCTTAACGGTGAACTGGTCTTTGTTTGCTTCCAGCCACTGGGGAACCGGACGAGAACCGTTGGTCTCAGCGATCGCTTTGAACTTGTCAGAGCCCTTGCTGCCTTCAGCGATAGCAACAACGTCACCAGCGTTCAGCAGGATGGAAGGAATGTTGGCTTTGTGGCCGTTCAGAGTGAAGTGGCCGTGACGGACCAGCTGTCTAGCTTCCGCTCTAGAAGAAGCGAAACCAGCTCTGTAAACCACGTTGTCCAGACGGCTCTCCAGGATCTGAAGCAGGTTCAGACCGGTGATGCCCTCTCTCTTAGTAGCCAGCTCGAAGTATTTGACGAACTGGCTCTCCAGTACGCCGTAGAAGCGTCTGGTCTTCTGTTTTGCACGCAGCTGGAGTCCGTACTCGGAAACCTTCTTGCGGTTCTGACCATGCTGGCCAGGAGCGTAAGATCTGCGGGAAAGTGCGCATTTATCGGAATAGCATCTCTCGCCCTTCAGGAACAGTTTCTGTCCCTCACGACGGCAGAGTTTGCAAACCGCGCCTGTATATCTTGCCATATTTCTGTACCTCCCTTGTCAGCTTATACGCGTCTTCTCTTGGGCGGACGGCAGCCGTTGTGCGGGATAGGAGTAACATCCTTGATCATGTTAACTTCCAGTCCAGCAGCCTGCAGGGCGCGGATGGCAGCTTCACGTCCGGAACCAGGGCCTTTAACATACACTTCAACGGACTTCAGGCCATGAACCATTGCAGCTTTGGCAGCGGTCTCAGCAGCGGTCTGAGCAGCGTACGGAGTGGATTTTCTGGAGCCACGGAAGCCCAGGCCACCTGCGCTAGCCCAGGAGATTGCGTTACCCTGAGTATCGGTGATGGTCACGATGGTGTTGTTAAAAGTAGACTGGATATGAGCAGCGCCACGTTCGATGTTTTTGCGCTCACGACGTCTGGGTGTGGCCTTCTTAGCGTTAGTAACTTTAGCCATTCTCAATATCCCTCCCCTTACTTCTTCTTGTTAGCGATGGTCTTCTTCGGACCTTTTCTGGTGCGGGCGTTGGTCTTGGTTCTCTGGCCTCTTACAGGCAGACCTTTTCTATGACGAACACCGCGGTAGCATCCGATTTCGATCAGTCTCTTGATGTCGAGTGCAACGTCACGACGAAGGTCGCCCTCAACTACACAATGTTTATCGATATATTCTCTCAGCTTAGATACATCTTCTTCGCTCAGGTCTTTTACTCTGGTATCAGGGTTTACACCGGTGGCGGCGAGGATGTCGTTGGCGGACTTTCTACCAATACCGAAGATATAGGTCAGTCCAATTTCGACTCGCTTCTCACGAGGCAAGTCAACACCAGCTATACGAGCCATATTGTTGTTGCACCTCCATTATATAGGTCTTGCAGATCAGCTTAAACAACTCGGTCTGTGGATTAGCCCTGGCGCTGTTTGTGCTTAGGATTGCTGCAAATTACCATAATGCGTCCTTTGCGTTTGATTACTTTGCATTTTTCGCACATGGGTTTAACGGAAGGTCTTACTTTCATTAGAATTACCTCCTTATCGTTTGAGTGCGGTACCGAAAGCACCGTACTCGATACCCTCTTTATTTGGAACGCCAGGTGATGCGGCCTTTCTGGAGGTCATAGGGGGACATCTCGACAGTCACCTTATCTCCAGGCAGGATCCGGATGAAGTTCATACGAAGCTTTCCGGAAATGTGTGCCAAAATCACGTGGCCGTTAGGCAGCTCAACTTTGAATTGAGCGTTGGGCAGAGCCTCGAGGACTTTGCCTTCAATTTCAATAACGTCTTCCTTAGACAAGTGGAATACCTCCTCGACTACTGTTGGGACGATAACAACCGTTTGAGCTTTTTGTCGGAAGTGATCTGTTCTAGGTCGATGCAGCGACCGGTATCCGCAAGGTGTCTGCGCTTTTTGCGTTTCGGGCGGGCGAGTTTCCTCACCTTGCCGTCCGCCAGCAGCAGATATTCTCCCTGCATCTCCAGCACCACAAGTTCCCTTCCCTGGTCCCTTCCGGCTGTGGAGCGAACCACCGAACCGATCTTCATAGGATGATCCTCCCGGTCCTAACCGATGGTCAGGATCACCGGACCGTCCGATGTGATGGCGATGGTGTGTTCAAAGTGGGCAGACAGGCTGCCGCTTCTTGTGACCACACTTCCGTCCTTCAGCACCCGGACCCCGGCGCCCTGGGCATTGATCATCGGCTCGATGGCCAATGTCATGCCGGGCAGCAGCCGCGTGCCGCGGCCTGGGCTTCCGTAATTGGGGACTGCCGGGTCCTCGTGAAGCTTGCGCCCCACTCCGTGACCCACATAGTCCCGTACGACCGCAAAACCGTTTTCCTCCGCCCAGGACTGCACCGCAAACCCGATGTCCCCCAGCCGGTTTCCCGGCTGTGCTGCCTGGATGCCACGCATCAAGCATTGCTGCGTTACATCCATCAGCTTCTGAGCCTCGGGGCTGACCGCGCCCACCGCAAAGGTGGCAGCGTTGTCGCCGGTGTAGCCGTTGATAGCGGCGCCGACATCCACACTCACGATGTCGCCATCCTTGAGGATCACCTCTTCGGAAGGGATACCGTGGATCACCGTGTTGTTGACCGAGATGCAGGCGGTGGCGGGGAACCCGCCGTAACCAAGGAAGGTGGGTTTTGCACCTTGGGATCGAATAAACTCATGAAGCACCCGGTCCACATAAGCGGTGGAAACACCGGCGCGGATGGTCTCGCCAGCAAGTTTCAGGGCTTGCGCCGAGATCTTGCAGGCCAGCTTCATGTCGGACAGTTCTTTGCTTGTTTTAAGCACGACCATTGTTAGGCCTCCAAAGGAGACAAGGAGCGCAGAGCAGAAAGTACGTCAGCAGTGACGGCTTCCACCGGCCGGTTCCCCTCCACTTCGTGAAGTTTGTGTCTGCCTTTGTAGTAGTCTTCCAGAGGCTTGGTTTGACTGTGGTAAATCCGCAGCCGTTCGGCGATGGTCTCGGGCTTGTCATCCTTGCGGATGGAAAGCTCCTCGCCGCACTTATCACACACGCCTTCCACCTTCGGGGGGTTCCAGCTGATGTGATAGGTGGCTCCGCAGTGCAGGCAGCATCTTCTGCCGCCCAACCGCTGCATGATCACCTCGTCAGGGACTTCTATATCAATCACGGCATCGATCTGGACACCCATCTGTTCCAGGGCTTCCGCCTGCGGAACGGTTCTGGGGAAACCGTCCAGGATGAAACCGTTCTTGCAATCATCCTGCTTAAGTCTCTCGTCGACCATTTCGATCACTACTTCATCCGGCACCAGCTGTCCAGCGTCGACAAATGCCTTCGCTTTCTTTCCCGCCTCGGTCCCGTTTTTCATGGCCGCGCGGATGATGTTTCCGGTGCTGATCTGGGGAATATGGAAGCTCTCACAAATCTTTTCCGCCTGGGTACCTTTGCCGGCGCCCGGCGCTCCAAGAAGTATAATGTTCATCATATTATGTCCCTTTCGGATGTTATTCCAGGAATCCTTTGTAGTGACGCATCATCATCTGAGATTCCAGCTGTCTTACGGTTTCCAGAGTAACACCGACGACGATGATTACTGTGGTACCGCCCAGGGAGATGTTCATGCCGGTCAGCGCACCCAGGCCGATGGGCAGGATGGCGATGAAGGCCAGGAACAGAGCGCCGATCATGGTGATCTTGGAGATGATCTTCGCGATGAAGTCCGAAGTGGGCTTACCAGGGCGAATACCGGGGATGGCGCCGTTGTTCTTTCTCAGGTTGTTGGACATCTCAATGGGGTTATACTGAATCGCAACGTAGAAGTAAGCGAATGCGATGATCAGGATGAAGTAAAGGACTGCGTAGAAGGCGCTGTTGTAGTTGAAGATCTTCAGGAAGCTGGCCCAGAAGCTGCCTTCTTCAGGAGTCACAAACGCAGCGATGGTGCCGGGGATCGCCAGCAGGGAGCTTGCGAAGATAACCGGCAGCACGTTGGAAAGGTTGACGCTGATGGGCAGGTAGCTGGACTGGCCGCCGTACATCTTGCGGCCGACTACGCGTTTTGCGTACTGGATCGGGATGCGGCGCTCGCCCTTGGTCATCAGAACGATGAACGCAATGATGAAGACGAACAGCACGGTGAGAACCGGTACGCCGATGAGGAACTTCAGGCCCTGAGCGGTCTGGCCAGCCTGCAGGGACTGGTAACCAACCACCAGGTACTGCCACATGGTGATCACCATGGTGGGTCCTCTGGATACGATACCGGCGAACAGCAGCATAGAGATGCCGTTGCCGATGCCGTTGTCATCGATCCGGTCACCCAGCCATACGCACAGCATGGAGCCGGCGGTGAACATGGCCAGGATGGTGGCAGCGATCAGCACGTTTTTGGCAGTGGAACCGCCGTCTGCGACCGCGCCCTGTGCAGCCAGCATTCTGTAGTATGCAAAGGACTGCAGCAGTGCCAAACCGATGGTGGTATATCTTGTGATCTTGTTGAGCCGTTTTCTGCCCTCCATACCTTCCTTGGAGAGACGCTCCAGGGCGGGGATGGCTACGGTCAACAGCTGGATGACGATGCTAGACGTGATGTACGGGGAGATGGACAGAGCGAACAGAGTCGCATTCTGGAACGCACCACCGGTCATCATATCCAAGAAGCCTAAGAGGTTTCCATCGCCGAACCCCTGCATTACCGAAGAATCCAGGAACGGAACCGGCAGAGCCGCTCCGAACCGGAAGATCACCAGGATCATCAGGGTATACAGTAATTTTTTCCTCAGCTCAGGCACTTTCCAGGCATTCTTGAGTGTCTCGAACATCCTAGATCACCTCGGCCTTTCCGCCTGCCTTTTCGATCTTTTCTTTGGCAGACGCAGAGAACGCCTTGGCGTTAACTGTCAGCTTCTTGGTCAGCTCGCCGTTGCCCAGGATCTTAACGCCATCCAGGGTCTTCTTAACCAGGCCAGCTTCCATCAGCAGCTCGGTGGTAACGACGGTGTCGTTCTCGAACTGCTCCAGATCGGATACGTTAACAACAGCATACTGAGTGCCGAAGATGTTGTTGAATCCTCTCTTGGGGATACGTCTCTGAAGGGGCATCTGGCCACCCTCAAAGCCGGGTCTTACGCCTCCGCCGGTACGAGCCTTTTGACCTTTGTGACCCTTACCAGCTGTTTTACCATTACCGGAACCCGCACCTCTGCCTTTGCGATAGGCTTTCTTAACAGAACCGGGAGCCGGAGAAAGTTCGTGCAATTTCATTGTTACCTGCACCTCCTCTTAACTAAGCTTCGGTTACCTCGACGAGGTGGGAAATCGTATTGATTTTACCTCTGGTAGCTGCATTATCAGGCTGGACAACCTCGTTGCCGATTTTTCTCAGACCAAGGGAATGAGCGGTTGCAATCTGGTTCTCTTTGCAGCCCTGAAGGCCTTTAACGAGTTTTACCTTGATGTTTGCCATGTCGCTCACCCTCCTTAACCAAGAATCTCTTCCACGGATTTGCCGCGGATTGCTGCAACCTGCTCAGCGCTTCTCAGAGCGGAAAGGCCCTGGATGGTAGCTCTGACCACGTTGGTGGGGTTGTTGGTTCTCTGGCATTTGGTACGGATGTCCTTAATGCCTACCACTTCCAGAACCGCACGGACCGGGCCGCCGGCGATAACGCCGGTACCTTTCGGAGCGGGCATCATCAGGACTCTGCCTGCGCCGTACGCACCGGTGATCTCGTGAGGAATGGTTGTGCCTTTGAGCGCAACCTTGATCAGGTTCTTCTTGGCATCTTCAATACCTTTGCGGATAGCGTCCGGTACCTCAGATGCTTTGCCGATACCAAATCCTACGGTGCCGTTGCCGTCGCCGACAACAACCAGAGCCGCGAATTTGAAGATACGGCCGCCCTTAACCGTCTTGGAAACGCGGTTAATGGCTACTACTTTTTCACTCAGTTCGAGTGCAGAAGCGTCAATGCGTGTCAAAAGTATCCCTCCTCGTTAGAATTTGAGGCCGCCCTCACGGGCTGCTTCTGCCAGCTCTTTTACACGGCCGTGATAGATGTAACCGCTGCGGTCGAATACGACCTCGCTGATACCCTTCTCAAGAGCCTTGCTGGCCACAGCTTTGCCAACTTTAGCAGCTGCATCCTTGTTACCGCCAAAACCTTCGAAACCTTTATCCATGGAAGACGCGCTCACCAGGGTGGTGCCGTTTACGTCGTCAATGATCTGGGCATAGATGTGTTTTGCGGAGCGGAATACGTTGAGGCGTGGACGCTCAGGTGTGCCACTGATCTTAGCTCTGACTCTGCGATGTCTTTTGAGTCTGGCTACATTGCTATCAAGCTTTTTCACCATTTCGATTCACTCCCTTTAATTATTTACCTT
>JAHZAU010000012.1 GCA_019423755.1 Oscillospiraceae bacterium | reverse complement strand
TACGGCCTTATAGGCCGCTCGTCATGCCACCCCTCTTAGGGGTGGTCATGACTTGTCGGCGGTTGCTTGCGCCGGCGGGACAAACGCGGTATAATACAGAAAAGAGTTTGAAGATGGCAGTTTGTAGGAAAGGAAGGGGAATCCCCCCGATGAATACCCAGATGTTTGATCAAACCGCCATGCTGCGGGCGTTGGCCGAAAGCCTTTGCGCCTGCGTTGCCCAGGGAGGCAGCCCTTTGGAGTGGACCCCGCCCATGCGGCCCGCTCTGTTCCGGGAAGCCCGTCCGGCCCTGGAAGATACCATCCGGAAATATCCGATCCATTATTACTTTGAGGACAGCACAGACCTGCCGCCGGAGCGGCGCGTCTGCTTTTTTGTCCTCTATCGGGAGCAGCAGGCCTTTAAAGATTACTACAAAAAGCGCCTGATGGGGCTCCATCCGCTGCAGCAGCCGGAGCAGTTCGGCGTTTAGCGGCGGCAGTTTTTGCAAAGGGGCGATGAAAGATGATGCTGCAAGCTGGTTTGGTGCTGGAAGGCGGCGGGATGCGCGGCGTGTATACCGCCGGCGTGCTGGATTTCTTTTTGGATAAGGAGCTGGATTTTGCCCGGGTGTACGGGATCTCCGCCGGGGCCTGCAACGCCCTGCGCTACCTTTCCCGGGACCGGGGCGCTTATGTGCAGATCACCAAGCAGTTCTGCAACGACCCGCGCTACTGCGGTATGCGCTCGCTGCTGACCACCGGGTCGCTCTTTAACTGGGATTTCGCCTTTTATGAGATTCCGGAAAAGCACGTCCCCTACAGCTACGACACCTTCCACAACAGCCCCATGAAGCTTTACGTCGGCGCCACCGACTGCACCACCGGCCGCTGCAGCTGGTTCACCCAGGCGGACGGCTACGACCTGATTGGGTGCAGCATCGCTTCCAGCTCCATGCCACTGGTGTCCCCCATGCAGCAGCTGCGGGACCCGGAAAGCGGCCAGCTGCGGCGGTATCTGGACGGCGGCATCGCCGATTCCATCCCGGTGGAGCGCGCGGCCCAGGACGGCCTGCCGCTGGTGGTGGTGCTCACCCAAAACGAAGGCTACCAGAAGAAGAAAAACCCCATACTGCCCATGATGCGGGTCAAATACCGCCGGTATCCCCGCCTGGTGGAGGCCATGGAGCACCGGCATGAGGTCTACAACGCCTCTCTGGCCCGCTGCCGGGAGATGGAGCAGGCCGGTCAGGCGGTGATTATCCGCCCCACCGAGCCTATGGAGATCGGCCGGGTGGAGCACGACACCGAAAAACTGCAGAAAGCCTACGAAAACGGCTATGCCGATGCCCAGGCGGCCTATGAGCGCATTCTTTCGCTCTGTGCGCCGGGGCAGGCATAACAGAGAAAAAGGAGGTCCGCGTATGGGGATGTTAGGTTGGGTACTGCTGGGATATCTGGCAGTGATGACGGTGGTGACCTTTGCGGTCTGCGGCTGGGATAAGTCCGCCGCCAAAAAGCAGCGCCGCCGGGTGCCGGAAAAGGTGCTGTTTCTCCTCTCCCTGCTGGGAGGCAGCGTGGGGATGTATCTGGGGATGCAGACCTTCCGCCACAAGACCCAGCATTGGTACTTTCAATACGGCATCCCGGCCATTATCCTGGCCCAGGTAGCGCTGGCGCTGGTGGTGCGCGGGATGCTCCGCTAAAGGAGGGCCGGCCCATGCCTTGTGTCCATGAATTTGCCATCCTGCCGCCCGGCGAGCCCGGTCCGGAGGACGGCAGTTGCTACGAGCGCTACGACGGCAGGGATTACGCCCTTTGGCGGGATTCTGAGATGCTGCTGCCGGTGGAAGACGACCTGTTCCTGCCGGTGCTCAACCGGATGCCGCCGGTGCGGGTGGTCTGGCCCGGCAACTGCTGGGCGGAGTGCCTGGCCTGGACGGGCATTACCTTGATCCCGCCGGAAGCCTGCGGCGTGTTGGCCCGCTGCCTGGAAGAGGAAAGCGAGCCCAGCCTTAGCGCCCTGCGCGCACTGGCGTCCCAGGCTCAGGAGGAAGGGCGCTGGATCTTACATTTTGGTGTATAAAACAAAAAAGCTGCCGGTCGTGGAGACCGACGGCTTTTTCTTTGGGATAAAACGCCCCGCAGGTGAATATGGATAGGATAGACCGCGGGCGGAGGTTCTGCCCCGAACAAAGGAGGAAACGCCATGTTTATCGTATCCATGCGCTGCCGGAACCTGGGCCGCAAGCTGGCGGTTTTAGCGGCGGCGGGGGCGGTGTGCGCGGCTGTGGTGATCTGGAACGCCGCCCGTACCCCGGACGCCCCGGAGGCCCTGCCCCAGCAGGAGACGCAGCTTGTTTGGAAGGGCTCCCAAGGCCCCGACCCCAGCGTCCCGGACAACGACGCCCGGCTGCGCTATCTGACCGCTTTTGGCTGGGAGGTGAGCTCCGAGCCCCAGGAGGTGGTGGATGTGCTCATCCCCCAGAGCTTCAACGCCGTTTATGAGCGGTATAACGAGATCCAGAAGGCCCAGGGGATGGACCTGGAGCGTTACCAGGGCAAGACGGTGAAGCGCTACACCTATTCCATCCAAAACTACCCCGACCGCCCGGAATACGTCCGGGCCAATATCCTGGTCTACCGCGACCAGGTCATCGCCGGGGACGTCTGCTCGGTGGAGGCCAGAAACGGCTTCATGCACGGCCTGAAGCTGCCGGAGGAGGATAGCTCCCAGACCGGGCTTCCCACCCAGACATCGGAACCGGACACCCAGGAGCAGGACGCCTAAACACCATCAAAAAAGAGCCAGCCGCCGGATGTTCGGCGGCTGGCTCTTTCTGCTTTAAAATAGCGCGATCTCCTATTTAGCGCAGGGTACTGGTGATACCGATGAGGTTCATAAACCGGCCGTTGTCGGTGCGGATCATGGCGCGGTCCTCCACGGCGTAGGGGTTGTCGGTGGCAAGCCAATCCGCCCACGCCTGGTCGAAGCAGGACATCTCCCACATACGCAGGCCGTCCAGCTCACGCACCAGCTTTTCCTTCCACCAGGGGATGGAATGCCACAGCTCCAAGGCTTCCGGCGGCCAGAAGGGTTTCATCTCCTCGGGGACATTTTGATGCACCTCGTACTTCATGCCGGGGAAGGCCAGGGCCACCCGTCCGCCTTCTTTCAACAAGGGGCGGAGCTTCTCGGGGAAAAAGGTGTCGTTGCAGCCCACATAGTGGTAGGAATCCACGCTGACCACCGCGTCGAAGTACCCTTCGGCAAAGGGCATGTCCAGAGCGTCCGCGTGGATGGGGACGATCTGGTTATCCAGGCCGGCCTGCTGGAAGCGGCGGTAGTTTTCGCCCGCAGGGATCCACAGGTCCAGGGCAAAGACCTGCACCCCGTATTCCCGAGCCAGGAAAAGGGAGGTCAGCCCCCGGCCGCAGCCCAGGTCCAGGACCCGCATGCCCGGCTCGAGGGGGAACTGCGCCAGCAGCTCCTCCAGGATGCGCATGGAGTTGGGGCCCATCATGTTTTCCCGCAGCAGGGCGGGGGAGTAGGAATCGGTTTTGGGGAAGTTCATGGGAAATCCCTCCTTTCAATCGAAATCAAAAAAGCGGCAGGACCTGCGCCTGCCGCCCGTTTTTTAGTCCAAAAGATAGATGTTCACCGTCTTGCGGCCGTTGAGGCAGCTTTCCTCGTAGCTGTCGTAGTACAGGTCCACGTCGATGACGTTGTCCATGAGGGCGGTGCCGGTGTCGGCGGCGATGGCGTACCCGTAGACAAAGCTGCCGTCGGCGCTGGCGATGTACATGCGGGTACCGTAGGGGATCTCCTCCGGGTGGACCGCCACATAACCGGCGGAAAGCCGCTGGCCGCTGGCGCCGCGGGCCCGGCCGGAGGCATTGTATCCGGTGGCTACCTGGTCGGTGAGCACCGTCCGGTACTGGGTGGGGATGCCGTTTTCGTCGGTGGGGACGTCAAAGTCCAAGGGGGAGATGGGCGCGCCTTCGGCCCCCTGCAGCACCACGTGGGTCACCGGCTGGGCGTCGATGGTCTCGCTTTCCAGATGTTCCTCCTCCACCACGCCGTCCACGGTGCGCTGGGAGTAGCTCAGGGTCTTGGAGCCGTCCTTGCCTTGCTGCAGGACCAGGGTGCGTCCCGGACGCAGCAGAGAGGTGGGACGGGTCTCCACCTCGTGGGGGATGACCTCCTCCTCGCTGTGCTGGACGTATTCCACCCGCTGAAGGGTGATGTGGTCGCCTTCTTCCAGGGGTTTTTCGGGGCTTTCGGAAAGGATGTCGCAGGCGGCTGGGTGGATGTCCAGCTCCTCCAGCAGGCTGCCTACGGTGCCGTCCACCACCTGCAGGGTGTGGGTGCGGCCGTCGGCGGTCACCTGCACCGGGAAGGCCCGGTTGATGAAGATCTCGCCGTAGTTGTTTTCCAGACCGGTGAAGTCCACCTCATCGGCGGACATGGTCAGGATACCGTGGTCCCGGAGGATGGCGTCCGGGTCCCGCTCAAAGGTATAGGCCAGGGTGGTCTGGCCTTCGTCGTTGATGGATACGGTGTTGACCATGGAGGCGGTTTGGTAGATCGCCGCGGCCATGACAACAGAAAGCACACTCACTGCAAAAGCTCTGCTGCTCATCAGCCTAACCAGGTTGAGGGCTTGGGTTTTGAAGTTTGGCATCACTTTCTCCTTACTCTTACGAACTGGTTTCCCGGCAAAGAGGCCGGTATATCTAGTTTACCAGGGCTTTTGCCATTATATTCATGGCCGGAGAATGTGTCAAGAATGTGAACAAGCGGAAAAATGGATTTTTCTGGGTCAAAAATCCGCAGATTTGCCAGGACCTGGGCGATGAAAAACCAGGAAAAGCAAAAGATGTGTAAGACCAACTAAAAAACCAGGAAAAATTCTAGTGCAGCTGCACAAAAAGCCAAGGGTCATCTGGAATAAGAGAAGTTGCACAAGAAAGCGGCGTGCTGCGAGCAAAGATTCTTATAAAATGACTATATTTTTTACATTACGTTTGTGGATTTTACTGGAAGAGTCCGGAAGCGGTGCGGGTCCAGTGTTTCCCTATATATAAGGAAGAAACCTAGGCCGTTAAAGTACGCCGCAGGCGTCCCGCGACGACGCCGGTCACCAGGACCACGAACCCGGCCGCCGCCAGCCAAACCCCGCCGATACCCAGAAACGGGATGAGCACCGAACAGACGGCAGAACCGCTGATGCCACCGATCTGGCAGAACAGGCTGGAACAGGAGAGGATGGACGCCCGAGTATCCGGGGTAGCCAGGCGGTTGACGATGGTCTGCTCCGGGACGTTGAGCATCCCCAGGGCAAAGAGGTTGGCGATGTAGGCCAGGGCAAAGAGGGCGGGTTCCCGCTGCAGAGCCATAGTAGCCAGGGTGGCGCCCAGCAGCAGGATGAAGCCCAGATAGGCGCTCCACTGGCGGCGGGGCGTAGCCAAGCGCAGCTTGCCGGCCAGGGCGCTTCCGGCGGTGGTGCCGGCGTACCCTCCGGCACACAGCAGGCCGAAGAACAGGTTGTTGTCGCTTTGCAGCAGGGTAGAGAACTGCGGCTGCCAGTAGATCTCCACCATCATCAGGGTCACAGCGTATCCGGTCAAGCAGCAGAACACCGAGGAAAACTCCCGCCCGCTGCCAAAAAGCCGCCCCATCTGCCCCAGGTGCTGGCGGAGCGGGACCCGTTCCTGGACGCAGGCGCGGTTGTCGGAGCAGAAGCGCAGGGCCAGCAGCACGCTTGCCGTCTGCAGCCCCAGCCGCAGGAGCAGATGCAGGGAGTAGTTCTGCCAGTTGGGCAGCAGGCCGCTCAGCAAGGCGCCCAGGGCCACCCCCAGGCTGTTGCAGACCAGCAGCTGGCTGGTGACCTTGGACAGGGCGGCGGGGCCCAGGCGTTCCAGACAGTCCTCCACAATGAGGCTGTCCAGGCTGCCGGAGGAAAAGGCCCGTGCCAATCCGTAGAAGAACACCGCGACGAGCATCGCCGGGAAGGAGGGGGACACCACCGGCAGGATGGCAAAGACAGCGCTGAACAGATAGGACAGCAGGAAGCACTGCTTGCGGCCGTACAGATCGGCAAAGATGCCGCTGGGTACCTCAAAAAGGATGACGGTGCCGGAATAGAGCATAAGCGCCACCGCCAGGGTGGAGAGATTGCATCCGTGGGAAAGGAAAAACAGGCTTAAAATGGGGCTCATCAGGCCGGTGCTCAGCATGTTTAAGAAGATGATGGCTTTTTGAGAACGGGTCATTTGTCTCCCTCCACTTCGTAGACCATAAGAGCATATTCCCAGGGGAGGCTCTCCGGCGTCTGCTGTTTGTTTTCTTCCACAAAGGTCTGGATCTGGGTGAGCAGCTCCTTCATCTTGTCCCGGGGCAGGTAAATCAGCCCGGTGAGGATCTCCGCCACCAAGGGGCCGTTGGGATAGGCGCTGTCTCTGGCCCGGGCCAGGGCGCTGTTGGTCACCTCACTGAGCAAGTTGCGGACGAAGATATCGCGGTCGCCGTCCAGGCCGTCGCCCCGCCCATAGCCGATGGTGATCTCCACGTCCCGCAGAACGGTGTAGTATCGGGCGGTGATACCGCGGATCACCTGGGTGTGGTCCAGGACCACCAGCCCCAGGCTTATGAGCTTTTTGATGTGATGCTGCACCGAGGAAGGGGAGATGCCCATTTTGTCGGACAACTCCTTGGGGGTGCAGGGCTGCTGGGACAGGGTCAAAAGCCGCAGCAGCTTCTGGCGCTGGGGGTGCATGTAGATCTCCAGCTCTTCTTTGGTGTTCAGGGTGATGACGGTGGACATGGCGAATACCTCCATTTGCGATAACATTACGCATCGTGTAATGTTCTTTGAGGGAAGTATATCATTACACAGTGTGTAATGTCAAGGCAAAGAGAGAATATTTTTCATAAGCAGCAAAAAAGCGCCTGCTCCCAAAGGAGCAGACGCTTGATGTTGCGGAAATAAGAAGCCGTACGGCCAATTATCTCTTGGAGAACTGGGGAGCGCGACGAGCGGCTTTGAGGCCGTATTTCTTACGCTCTTTCATTCTGGGATCGCGGGTCAGCAGACCAGCTTTCTTCAGCAGAGGACGCATTTCGTCGCCGTTCTGCAGCAGAGCACGGGCGATACCGTGACGGATCGCACCGGCCTGACCGGAAACGCCGCCGCCTTTAACGGTGCAGATAACGTCGAATTTACCCATGGTGTCGGTAACTTCGAACGGCTGACGAACGATCAGCTTCAGGGTGTCCAGGCCGAAGTATTCGTCGATGTCTCTTTCGTTGATGGTGATCTTACCGGTACCGGGATATACTCTTACGCGGGAAACGGAATTTTTTCTTCTGCCGGTGCCGTAGAAGTAAGCTTTGCTTTCGTACATGTTGTTTGTCCTCCTTCTTCCAGATTAGAACTCGTAGTTTTCCGGGCGCTGTGCAGCATGGACATGCTCGCTGCCTCTGTAGATTCTGCAGCGGGTCAGAGCCTGACGGCCGATGGTGGTGTCGGGAACCATGCCCTTAACAGCCAGCATCATAGCTTTTTCCGGATTCTCAGCCATCAGCTTGCGGTACTGGACGGATTTCAGGCCGCCGATCCAGCCGGTGTGACGGTGATAGTATTTCTGATCCAGCTTTTTGCCGGTGAGGACAGCTTTCTCAGCGTTGATGACGATTACGTGGTCGCCACAATCAACGTGGGGAGCAAAGGTGGGTTTGTTTTTGCCGCGGAGCAGGTCAGCAACCACAACAGCAGTTCTGCCCAGGGGCTTGTTCGCAGCGTCAATAATATACCATTTACGGGTGATGTTCTGTGCGTTCGGCATAGTAGTAGACATTTCGGTACCTCCTATATAAATTTCCTTGTCTATCATTGATCATTTTCTGAGAAATCATCCAATGACGTTAAATCAACGTTAATCATTATACTGGCTGGCAAATAGAAAGTCAACCGTATTTTGCTGGAAAATTTAATTTACAGCGCCCAATCTCTTAAAATCTCTCGTTTATACTTCAATTCGCTTGGTTTCTCACTTTTCGTTTCACTTTTTGCCGATATTTCCGCCGGGGAGGGGCGGGCTTTGTGTGCAAACTGCTCATAACCGGCTCCCCTATGCGCAAAAACCTTCCAAAACCGCATGGATAAGCCCGTTTACAGGCGGCGGGTTCTGGATTATAATAGAGAGAAACGAGTGGATAACACACAAACCCCCGGCCCCGAGCCGGGGAGGAAGCAGGTGGTTTGGATGAACGAGAAATTACAGCGCTTTTACAAGCAGATCCAGGGCAAGGAGGTCTCCTTCCTGGGTCTGGGACGCAGCCATCGGGAGCTGCTGGGCCAGTTTGCCCAGGCGGGCGCCCGGGTCACCCTCCGGGACAAGCGCACCCGGGAGCAGCTGGGCCGGGAAGCCGCACAGCTGGAGGAGCAGGGCGTGCGCCTGCTGCTGGGGGAAGGCTACCTGGAAGGCCTGGAGCAGGCCGACCTGATCCTGCGCACCCCGGGCTTTTACTACAACCGCCCGGAGCTGACCGCAGCCCGGGAAGCCGGTGCCTGGGTCACCAGCGAGATGGAGCTGTTCTTTGACCTGTGCCCCTGTCCCATCTACGCGGTGACCGGCTCCGACGGCAAGACCACCACCACTACCATCATTGCCCGCTTCTGGGAAGCCCAGGGCAAGAAGGTCTTTCTCGGCGGCAACATCGGCGTGCCGCTGCTGCCCCGCATCGGGCAGATGGGCCCGGAGGATGTGGCGGTGGCGGAGCTTTCCAGCTTCCAGCTGATCTCCATGCGGCGCTCGCCGGACGTGGCGGTGGTCACCAACGTGGCCCCCAATCATCTGGACGTCCACGGCACCATGGAGGAATATATCGACTCCAAAAAGAACATCTTCCTGCACCAGAGCGGCTGCAGCCGTACGGTGCTCAATCAGGATAACGACATTACCGCCGGTTTCCTGCCTCTGGTACGGGGCGAGGCGGTGACCTTCTCCCGCAAAGGCAGCGTCCGCCGGGGCGCTTGGCTGCGGGAGGACGGCATGATCTGCGTCCGGGACCGCAAGGGCGAGACCGAGCTGCTCCACAAGGACCAGATCCGCATCCCCGGCATTCATAATGTGGAAAACTATCTGGCAGCCATCAGCGCCGTTTGGGGTGAGGTGTCCCCGGAGGTCATCGTCCGGGTGGCCCGCAGCTTCGGCGGGGTGGAGCACCGCATCGAGTTTGTCCGGGAGCTGGACGGCGTCAAATGGTACAACGACTCCATCGCCACCAGCCCCACCCGCACCATGGCCGGGCTGGATTCTTTCCCGGGAAATCTGGTGCTGCTGGCCGGCGGCTATGACAAGAAGATCCCCTTTGAGCCTATGGTGCCCAAGATCCTGGAAAAGGTCCGGGTGCTGATCCTCTGCGGCGCCACCGCCGACAAGATCCGCCAGGCGGTCACCTCCCACCCGGACTACGACCCGGCCCGCCTGCCCATCCTGGAGGCCAAGACCCTGGACGAGGCGGTACAGATCGCCCGCCGCGAGGCCCGTCCGGGGGACATCGTCTCCCTGTCTCCGGCCTGCGCCGCCTTCGACCAGTTTGTGGACTTTGAAGCCCGCGGCCGGTACTTTAAGCAGTTGGTCCAGTCCATGTAGGAAGGGGAGGGTGCCGGTATGCAGTTTCATCTTATCGATCTGGAAACCTGGCCCCGCCGGGAGCATTTCCAGCACTACCTGGAGCGGGTCCCCTGCGGCTACAGCATGACGGTGGACCTGGACCTGACCCGGCTGCTGCCCCGGCTCAAGGAGCGGGGCCTGCGGCTTTACCCGACGCTGATCTGGGCGCTTTCCCAGGTGGTCAACCGCCACCCGGAGTTCCGTATGGACCGGGACGCCCAGGGCCGTCCGGGATATTACGAGGAAGTCTGGCCCACCTACACGGTGTTCCACCCGGAGGACGAGACCTTCTCCGCCCTTTGGAGCCAGTACGACCCGGACTTTCTGACCTTTTACCGCCGGTGCGTCCAGGATATGGAGACCTACGGGGAAAACCGGGGGATGCAGGGCCGTCCCGAGCCGCCGGAGCACCTGTTTAATATCTCCTGCCTGCCGTGGCAGAATTTTTCCTCCTTCCACTTAGAACTGGACGCCAAAGCCGGTTATCTGCTGCCCATCTTCACCATCGGGCGGTACCGCCGCCAAGGGGAGCAGATCCTGCTGCCGCTGGCGGTGCAGGTACACCACGCCGCCTGCGATGGCTTCCACACCTGCCGCCTGATCGAGGAGCTGCAGCAGTGCCTGGACGGCCTGCTTGCTGAGCCCAGGGAAGATGTGTTAAAATAACCCATACGCAAAAAAAACGGGGATTTTCCCCGAGACCATACCGAAAACGGACCGCCCCGATCTAGCGGGGCCAAAATGAGAAAAGGAGCGACGCCTATGGATACCAAAGCAATGTTGGAACAGCTGTGTCAAAGCAGCGGCGTAGCCGGCTGTGAATACGAGGCCGCCGAAACGGCCGTCCGCCTGTGCCGGGAGATGGGGCTGGGAGAAGCCTGCATCACCCCCCTGCGCAGCGTCATCTGCCCGGTGCGCCCGGCCAAGGAGGGAGCCCCCCACCTGCTGCTCAATGCGCACATCGATGAGATCGGCATGATCGTCACCCACGTGGAGGACAGCGGTTTTCTGCGGGTCAACCGCTCCGGCGGAGTGGACCGCCGCCTGCTGATGGGTTCTCCCGTCTGGGTACATACCGACGAAGGGGCGCTGCCGGGCGTCATCGGCTCGGTGCCCCCGCATCTCCAGGAAGGGGAGCAGAAGAACCCCACCTGGGAGGAGACCTACGTGGACGTGGGCCTGACCGGCGAGGAAGCCAAAACCCACATCCCGCTGGGAAGCTACATCACCTTTGAAGGCCCCTTCACCTGCCTGCAGGGCAGCCTGGTCAGCAGCAAGGCGCTGGACGACCGCTGCGGCTGCGTGGCAGTGCTGATGGCTGCCCAGCAGCTCAAGGACGCCCCGGGCGATTTCGGCCTGACGGTGCTGCTCTCCTCTATGGAAGAAACCAACGGCGCCGGCGCTCATACCGGCGCCTGGACGGTGGCCCCCACCCACAGCCTGGTGGTGGACGTCACCTTCGGCGAGACCCCGGAGATCAAAGAACATCACCCCGGTAAGCTGGGCGGCGGCCCCATGGTGGCCTTTGCCGCGCTGCTGGACCGCCAGATGGGCCGCGACCTGGTGCGCCTGGCTCGGGAAAACAACATCCCCGTACAGATCGAAGGCGCCGGCGGCAGCTCCACCGGCACCGACGCCGATTCCATCGCACCCAGCCGCGCTGGCGTGCGCACCTGCGGCATCGGCATCCCCGAGCGCTACATGCACACCCCCATTGAGGTGATCGACATCCAGGACGTGGAAAACACCGCCCGCCTCATGGTCCTGTACGCCACCCACTGCCTGTAAACATCGCTTGACCAGAAAGGAAGGTTCCAAGGATATGGAAAAGACAACACAGCTCATCCAGGACCTGTGCCTGCTGCCGGGCGTTTCCGGCTGCGAAGAGGCGGTCCGGGAGGCCATTGCCCGCCAGCTGGAAGGGCACTGCTCGATGGAGACCGACGCCCGCGGCAACCTGATCTGCCACAAAAAAGGCCGCCGGACCCCCGATAAAAAGATCATGATCGCCGCCCACATGGACGAAGTGGGCTTTTTGATCACCCACATTGAAGAAGACGGTATGCTGCGCTTTGCAAACGTCGGCGGCGTGGATACCCGGGTGGTCATCGGCAAACCGGTGATGCTGGAAAGCGGCGTCCCCGGCGTGGTGGGCGCCAAACCCATCCACCTGCAGAAAAAGGAAGAGCAGGACAACCCCCTGCCCATGAGCAGTCTGTATATCGATATCGGCGCTTCCTCCCGTGAGGAAGCCGAGCGTCTGGTGCAGCTGGGCGACCGGGTCACCTTCCGCACCCCCTGGCGCCGTCTGGGCCAGCATAAGGTCCAGGCCAAGGCGCTGGACGACCGCGCCGGCTGTGCGGTACTCGTTCGCCTGCTGCAGCAGGAGCTGGAATACGACATCACCGCTGTTTTCACCACCCTGGAAGAGGTGGGCAGCGTGGGCGCCACCTGTGCCGCCTATGCCCAGCAGCCGCAGATCGGCATCGCCCTGGAGTGCACCTCCTGCGCCGATGTGCCCGGCGTGTCCCCGGACCGCCAGGTAGCGGTACAGGGCGAAGGCCCCTGCCTCTCCTTTAAAGACAAGAGCACCCTTTACGACCGGGACCTGTACCGCATGGCCATGGCCCTGGCAAAAGAGAAGAACATCCCCTGCCAGTTTAAGCGCGCTACCACCGGCGGCAACGACAGCAAGGCCATGCAGCGCGCCGGGGACGGAGCCCGTGTTCTGGCGCTGGCCATGCCGGCCCGTTACATCCACTCGGGCGCCAGCGTCCTGGACCTGCGGGACGTGGACGCCACCCTGCGCCTGCTGCCGGAGCTGATCGCCGCTCTGGGCCAGGAGTAAGCGGATGATCCGCCTGGTGACCGAAGAACAGCTGCCCCGGCTGCAGGAGATTTGCGCCCGGGACCCGGTGTCCGGGGTGCAGCTGCTGAGCCAGCACCAAAGCTGGCGGCAGGACTGGGAGAGGGGCACCCTTTGGGTGGGGGAAAACCGCCGGGGACGCCCGCAGTATCTGCTGGGCCGCAGCGGGGACTTTTTCCGCATCGCTGGCCGCCGGGTGGACCGCATGGGGGAACTGGTGGAATTTTTGCAGCTGCAGGGCTGCCGCAGCGTGCAGGGGGAAGCCGCCCTCATGCAGCGGCTGGGCCGTTACCTCGCCCTGGAGCCTTACACCAGCCTGACCATGACCCTGCGCCGCCCCCAGCCCTTTTCGGGGGATGCGCCCCCGGTCCCCTGCTCGAGCCTCAGCCGCTTTTATGAGATGACCGCCGCCGGTTACCCCTATTTCCGGGACTATGTGCCCCGGGAGGAGTGGATGACCAGCCAGTTTGCCCAGCTGCGGGCCGGCTGCCTGCAGCTTTGGCAGTACGAGGAGGCGGGACAGCCGGTTTGCGGGGGAGCCCTCACCGCCCCGGAAGGGACCCCCTGGGCCATGATAGGCACCATCTCCACCCACCCCGACTACCGAGGACGGGGCTATGCCTCCCGGATGGTGCGGTTTCTCTGCGGGCAGGCAGCCTCCCTGGGACGGAGGATCTGCCTGGACTGCGGGGAGCCGGAGCTGGAGGCGTTTTACCGGCCGTTGGGCTTTGCGGTATCGGGGCAATGGACCGCCCTAGAACCGCCCGACGGCCAAGAGAACAGAAAGGAAGACAACATTGCAGAATAGCTTTTTCAATATCAATCAGGAGCTGCGGGTGCTGGCCTCCCGCGCCGAAGCCATGGCATCCGAGCAGTTTGTGGAGATCGGCAAGATCGCCCAGCAAAACAGCGAAAAGGTGCTTTCGGCCTTTATTAAAAACGGGGTCAGCGAGTCTCACTTCACCCCCTCCACTGGCTACGGCTACGGAGACCGGGGCCGCGAGGTGCTGGACCAGGTGCTGGCCGATATCTTCGGCTGTGAGGACGCCCTCATCCGCTATAACTTCATGTCCGGTACCCACGCCCTGACGGTGGCCCTCTTCGGCGTGCTGCGTCCCGGCGATAAGATGGTCTGCCTCACCGGCACCCCCTACGACACCCTTCACGGGGTTATCGGCCTCAACGGCGAGGGCGGCGGCTCCCTGCGGGACTTCGGCATCTCCTACGAGCAGCTGGACCTGCTGGAAGACGGTACCGTCAACTACGCCGGCATCGGCAAGGCGGTCAAGGGCGCCAAGGTGGCCTATATCCAGCGCTCCCGCGGTTACTCCCTGCGCCCGTCTCTGCACGTGGCGGATATCGCCAAGATGGTGGGGCTCATCCGGGAGGCAAACCCCGAGGCCATCATCATGGTGGACAACTGCTACGGCGAGTTTGTGGAGACCACCGAACCCACCCAGGTGGGCGCGGACCTGATCGTCGGCTCCCTCATCAAAAACCCCGGCGCGGGCATCGCTCCCACCGGCGGCTACATTGCCGGTAAGGCCAAATATGTGGACCTGTGCGCCCAGCGGCTTTCCGCCCCTGGCGTTGGCAAGGAGATCGGCTGCACCCTGGGCAACACCCGTGCCCTGTTTATGGGCCTGTTCTTCGCCCCCACTGTGGTGGCGGCAGCGGTCAAGACGGCTACCTTTGCGGCGGCGCTGTTTGAGCTGCTCAAATACCAGGTGACCCCCCGTTACTGCGAGCGCCGGGCGGACATCATCCAGGCCATCCAGCTGCAGAAGCCCGAAGCCCTCATCGCCTTCTGTGAAGGGGTACAGAAGGGCGCCCCGGTGGACTCCTTCGTTACCCCTGAGCCGTGGGATATGCCCGGCTACGACAGCAAGGTCATCATGGCGGCAGGCGCCTTCACCAACGGCGCGTCCATCGAGCTTTCCGCCGACGCTCCCCTGCGGGAACCCTTTGCCGTTTGGTTCCAGGGCGGCCTGACCTACGAGACCGGCAAGGTGGGCATCCTGCTGGCGGCCCAGTCCATGTACGAAAAGGGCATCCTCAAGCTGTAAGGCGCTTTGCCGGCCCGGCCTTTGGTTGACAGCCGGAAAAAAGCTTGCTATACTTACAATTACTGCGGATCAAGCGATACGCTCCGCCTCGGGTGCCCTTCCCCGTGTGAAAATAGAAGGAAATGCGGGCTAAGCGATATGCTCCGCCTCGGGACCCCTCCCCCGAGTAAAAATACCGAGGGTCTTCTGCGGGTATGGCGGAATTGGCAGACACGCTAGTTTTTAAGTGCGGTCACCTCAGTGAAGAGTTTTTGATTTAGTGTAGTAAGCAGGAGGAAACGTCATATGGCCAGAAAGATTAGAAGCGATATTAAAATTGGAAATTTGGAAAAGAAATTAGGTATTCCTGCTGGTTCATTTAGGCATCCTAATGGCCGCGATATGCGAAGCGATAAATTATTGGGGACCCTTAGGAAAGAAATGAAAAGTCTGATCAAGAAGAAATAATCAACCTTATTTTCTAATTTTATATTTAGTTTCTTGTGTAAAAGCAGGCACGGCCTGTTTTTATAGATGCGGGCTAAGCGATATGCTCCGCCTCGGGACCCCTCCCCCGAGTAAAAATATCGAGGGTCTTCTGCGGGTATGGCGGAATTGGCAGACGCGCTAGATTTAGGCTCTAGTGGATCTTCCGTGCAAGTTCAAGTCTTGTTACCCGCACCAGGCAAAATACCATTGGGATTTGAAATGCTAATTTTAGCTCCCAATGGTATTTTTTGTTTATATTTGAAAGGGTGCAAATTTTGTGAGTGAAGAAATAAAAATTCAACAAGAGAGGATTACCGCAGAGGAATATATTGATTTCTTAAAGAGGACGGATTTGGGGTCCCAATATCCGAAAGAACGATTCCAACAAAGAATATCTAAACTCGTTAAGAATGTATCAATAAGTCTGGTTGCAAGAAATGAGATGGGCTTAATTGTTGGTGTTTTGTTTGGGTTAACAGATTATGCTTATTGGCTTTATGTAACAGACTTAGGAGTTGACCGAAATTATGAGAGACAGGGTATCGGAAAACGCCTTATGAAAGCAGCCCATAACGAAGCGGGTGGTGAAAAAGATATTGCTGTATATCTGATAGCGAATGAAAATGCGATCTCTTTTTATGAAAAACTTGGCATGAAAAGAGCAGAGGATGTAATGCAATATAACAATATTGAATGGACGGAGTTTACTGTGCAGTAGAAAAAGAGCGTAGAATCATTTTTGCTCCTATTTACAAGTAAGGGCCTGGAGCCGATTTCGCGCTCCGGGCTCTTTTTTATTTCCCCTTCACAGGATCTTGGAAGGGAAAAGGGAAGAGTGAATGGTGAATAGCGAATAAGGAAAAGGGGGAGGAGCGGGCGGGAACCCCAAAGGCGGGGAGAGCATAGGATGGGAATGGCTGATGCCAGAAAGGAGAATCTGCTATGCTCAACAATGAAACCGTCAACCCGCTTGCAGAGACCCAGACCTGCCCTGCGGTAGGCTATCAGTCCGCGTCCATCTGTGTACCGGTCACCGTAACACCCTTTGCCCAGACTGGGGTAACCGTCACCAAATGCTGCGGTACCCCCGTGGTCACCCCCGGCCGGGAAACCTGCGGTGGCGTGAAGAACGGCGCCTGCTTCTTCACCATCTCCCAGGATATCTGCGTGGCCGTACCGGTGGAGTTCGGCGCGGTAGCAACCGTCGGCGACACCTACGTCAACTGCAACGGCGCGTCGGAAGACGACATCTGCACCGGCTGCCAGAAGCTGCCCCCCGTTCCCGAACCGGTGATCCCGGAAGAGGGCGAAGTCCTTTAAAACCGATTGAGCGGCGGGCCTTGCCTCCCCTGCGGCCCGCTTTCGATAAAAGAAGCCGCCTGCTGCGGACACTATGTCCGCAGCAGGCGGCTTTTGCTGTTGCTTTTCAGGGAGACTATTCCGCAATGTAGCGGTAGTAATCGTAAATGTAGTTGCCGGAGGCGTCCTTGGTGATGATGGAAATGGCGTTGTCGCCTTCCTCCGCATCCCAGAAGGAGGTAATGTTGGCGCGCAGCAGCTCCTCACCCTCCATGGTGCACAGGGAGCGAGAGCCGTCCGCGTTGGCGTTCACCACCATCTGCGCATTGGGACGGTAGAAGACGGTATTGACCTCCTTGCCGAAGACGGGGTTGCCGTCCCGGTCAATGAGGTAGCTGGGGCTGTCTTCCTGCTCCTGAACCCAGGTATAGCCTTTACTAAAGCCGCCAGTACGACAGAAACTGGGCGGGATGACTTCTTTGCCGGTTTCATCAATGAGGCTGAGCAGACTGTCTCCATCCTTCAATACCCAGCAGCGGCCGTCAGAGAAGTTGATGCTGGACTGATAGATCTCCTCAGTGAGCGGGGTCTGCTCACCCATCTTGATGTAACCGATCAGACCGTCGCCGTCGCTATCATACATGGTGATACCCTCGTTGACCACAGCAGTAGCAACGCTGTTGGGGGCTTTGTAGAGGAAGTTGCCGTCCAGGTCGTAGATGCCGGGGTCAACCACGTGATACGGGTTCATCAGAGCGAGCGGGAAGGTGTTGGGGTCGCCGCGGTCCAGCAGGTACTGAGTTTCAAAGCCGTTTTCATTATATTCTTCGCTATTCAGGACGAGGAACTGATGGTCCATAATGAGCTGGCCTTTGGGGTCCAAGAAGGAGCAGTCATAGCTTATCATAGAGGCGTTGCTGTTGAGAGGGATTTTTTCTCCGGTCATGCTTACGATCAGGCGGTCCTTCTGGTAGTAGCCGGTGAACACCTTAGCTGGGGTAGCCAGGACGTTGCCCTGGGTGTCGATGACCTCGTACTGGCCGTTGACCACGCCCACGGCACAGCCGGAAGCGAACGGGCCGAACTGGTCGTACTTGGGAGCGATGACCACTTCGCCGGTCTGGATGTTACCAAAGCCCCACTTGCCGGTGGCAACGTCATAATGGGGGTACAGGCCTTCTTCCGAGACCCAGGCGTCGCCCCAGTCCACCAGACGGATAACCTTGTCGGCGGCTTCGGCGGGGGCGTTGGTCAGGTCGTAGACCATGGTGACCTTGCCCTGGGTGTCCATGTAACCGATCTGCTTGTCCTTGCGTACCAGGGCATAGCCGTTGACGAAGGAACGTCCGTTGGAGAAGACGTCGGTGTCGGCGTTGATCTTTTCCAGGCGCGGCACGGGGAGTTCCGGTTCTTCGGGCTCTTCCGGCTCGGCGGGAGCTTCGGTTTCTGTAGTCTCGGTGGTTTCCTCGGCGGGCTGCTGCTCCGGTTCACTGGGGGCAGGGCTTGCGCCGCAGGCAGTCAGCATGGAGACCGCCAACATCAGGGCGGTCAGGGTCAAAAATACTCGTTTCAAAAGAATCCTCCTCACAAATTGGTGTTTTTTCTTCCTCAAAAGCAGGACGGTCCGGGTCCCGCCGCTTCATCCCCCTTTCCCGAAACAGACATTTTTATCCAGTAAAACAAAAACGCCGGATGAACGTCCGTCATCCAGCGAAAAGAAAAACAAAACGCCCATCTGCCTGCCGATTCAGGCAAAGGAGCAAAGAAAAAACGATTGCGAGGGTGGCGAACATTCTTCATCGGTAAAAATGATCCGGAAGGTCACGCAGCTGCGTGACTTCTGCTTTATTATAACAAGGACTTTCCAGCATTTTCAATATAAGGCGGGCATTTTGTACACTTATAAGAGATTTTTGTATAGGAAAGACGACTTATAGGGGAATATTTGGGGATAAAAACAAAGAAAACCAGCAGAAGCAGAGGCTCCCTGGTTAAACTTTAGTTAAAATATACAAAATGATCCGCAAACAGATTGCAAATATCCGGGCAGGTTGCTATAATAAAACTGCATTTTACAAACGAAAAACCCGACCCCGGAAAACGAAAGGAGAGCAGAGCTATGTACCAAATCAAAAACTTTACCGATAACGACGACATCCGCGTGCTGGAAAGCATGGGGCCCTTTACCGTCGTGGAATATCTGCGGGACCTGAGCGTTACCCCCGGCGACGCCCAGACGGCTTACTTCTGCCATCAGATGAACGTGCGCCGCCGTCAGGTGATCTGTGACCTGAAACAGGCCGACATCACCCTGCAGGCCGGCGCCATGCAGTGGATGGCGGGCAACGTCAACGCTACCACCGGCATTAAGGGCGTGGGCGACCTGTTCGGCAAGGCCATGCGCGGCAAGGTCACCGGCGAGTCCGCCATCAAACCGGAATACACCGGCGACGGTACCCTGGTGCTGGAACCCACCTACCGCCACATCCTGCTGGTGGACCTGGCCCAGTGGAACGGCTCCATCGTGCTGGACGACGGCCTGTTTTTGGCCTGCGACTCCAAGCTGCAGCACAAAGCGGTCATGCGCTCCAACCTTTCCTCGGCGGTGGCCGGTGGAGAAGGCCTCTTTAACCTGGGAGTCAGCGGCAGCGGCGTCCTCTGCCTGGAATCCCCCTGCCCCAAGGAGGAGCTCATCGAGATCACCCTGGAAAACGACGTGCTGAAGGTGGACGGCAACATGGCCATCGCTTGGAGCGGCAGCCTGGACTTTACGGTAGAGCGTTCCGGCAAGTCCCTCATCGGCTCGGCGGCCTCCGGCGAAGGTCTGGTCAACGTCTACCGCGGCACCGGCAAGGTCCTGCTGGCTCCGGTGCGCTAATTTCATAAGAAAGAAGAATGGATATGAGCGAAACCGAATACCGTTATGACACCCAGCTGCTCATCGAAGGCTGCAGCCTGGACGAGGACGCCCTCAACGACGCTATCTTGGAGCGCTTTGCCGGGGACTGCCTGCTGGTGGTGGGGGACGAGGAGCTGATGAAGCTGCACTTCCACACCAACGAGCCGTGGAAGGTGCTGGAATACTGCGCCTCCCTGGGGGAGATCTTCGACATCGTGGTGGAGGACATGGTCCGCCAGGCTCGGGGACAAAAGGGTTAGAAAAGACGAAAAGCGCTGGACACCAATCGTGTCCAGCGCTTTTTTTGCTAGTTGGAAGCGGGCATAGCCAGCTGCTGCTGCCCGTCGGAGGGGGAAGGGTCCTCCTGGCAGCTTTGGTAGCGGAAGCTGCCGTCCGGGGCCAGGCGCACCGTCAGGATGTAGGACTCGTTGGGCTCTGCCTGGATGGGGGAGACCAAGGTGTAATAGATGGAAAGCAAGGTGCTGCCGTCCTCCTGGGGGCTTTGCTCGTAGTGGTCGTAGACCACAAAGGGAGAGGCGCCGATACCGGGTGCCACGGGCATCTGGTACCCTTCCAGCTGGGCGTTGTAGAAGCTGTCGTCCCGCAGGTCCTGGGAGGTCACCTCAAACCGGCTGGACAGCAGCGCCTCGTAGTCCTCCTGGGGGAACAACCAACCGGCGTTTTCCCGGCCGTCGGGGAAGGAGTAGCGGCTCACCTGTTCTTCATAGGTCAGGCCCTCCTGGCTCAGGTAATGCAGCCGCCAGGTGAAATAATCCGCCGGTTCCAGCGGGTCGTCCGGGCCCCAGGCGCCGCGGAAGTACAGGCTTACCCCCTTGTCCGCCAGAAGCCAGCCTTCCTGCACCGGGTCTTGCGGTTCGCTGGCGCCATAATCTAAGAGGATCTGGCGGCAGAGGGCCTCGTCCACCTGGGGGAGCGGGTCGGCTTCCGATTCGGGGGTGGATTCCTCGGGGAGAGTTTCTTCCGCAGCGGGGGTCTCGGCGGCCGGGGCGTCCGGCTGGGCCTCCTCCAGCGAAGGGGAGCCTTCCGGCAGACGGGGCGAAAGCTGGCACCCGCTCAAGCATAGACAAAGCGCCAGCGCGGCGATCCATGTGGCTTTCATAACATACGCCTCCTTTTTATCCAGCATACCACGCCGCCGCCCTGGGGGCAAGACGAAAAACGCCCCCGGCCCAAGCGGGCCGGGGGCGGGATGCTTTTGGGGGGATTAGTCTTCGATCCAGTGGAAGTGCTTGCAGGCGTTGTAGATGCCGTCCTCCAGGATGCCGGTGGTGACGAAATCCGCCACCTCCTTGAGCTGGGGGCAGGCGTTGCCCATGGCGATGGAGGTCCACTCGGGCAGGAACATCTTCATGTCGTTGACCCCGTCGCCGAAGACCACCACGTCCTTGTAGGGTGCGGCCATGTAGTCCATCATCCGCTTGATGCCGATGGTCTTGTTGTCCGGCTCGATGAACACCGAGCGCGGGGTGTAGCGGACGGTGGGCATCCCCCGCAGGTTTTCGATGCTGCGCTCCTGCCAGGGGGAGCAGAGGATATACACCTTATAGAAGGACTCGACCTTCCGGTAATCCAGGTCCGGGTCCACGATGGTCTCGAAGTAGCGGTCGCCGCACTGCTCCACAAACTCGCCGTACTTGGTGCGGCGCATCCGCAGGTTTTCCATGGTCACCGCCCAGAGGATGCCCTTGCGTTCCAGCTCGTCGATGAGCTGGACGATCTGCCGCCGGGGCAGGGAATCCATGCGGATCAGGTGGTTTTCCAGGGTGAGGGAGTTGCCGCCGTCGCCGACGATGTTGGGGATGCCCACCTCCTCGCTGACCTTCAGGGCGTCGGCCTGGAGGCGTCCGGTGGCGATGCAGAGGAAGTGCCCCCGCTCCCGCAGGAGACGGAGGGTGCGCTTGGTGGATTCGGGGACGAAGGTGGTCATGCCGGAGGCAAGGGTGCCGTCGATGTCGAAGAAAAAGTACTTTTTGGTGAAGGGAGGCTCCATACTCATGCTACCTGGTCCTTTCTGTCAGGTTCTGGGGGGCGCTGGGTTAGCGGACCACCTTGCGGATGATGCCGATGGGGGTCTGCTCGGTGGACTGGCCCAGGGGGTTGTCCTTGAGGATCTTTACCAGCAGGTCGCGGTCCATGGAAGGATGGGAAGTACCCAGGATCTGGCCTTCCAGGTCGTTGATATCGGTGATGGCTACCTGGATGCCGCCCAGACGGTCGGACATCTTCTTGGCGGTCTCATCGGGTTCGGCAGGGCCCAGCACCACGTAGTGGTTGTAGGGGGGCAGGGTGTAGTCGCAGGGGCCGTCGATGGAGCGGGCTTTGTAGCCGGCGATCTTGTAGAACCAGCCGCGTTTGTGGAACAGCTTGCCTACAGCGGAGACAGCAGCAGCAAAGAGGATCTTGGGGGTGCCGCACTCCTGCAGGGCCATCTCCATGGTCTCGGGGATGCCCAGGCCGATGCCGTAGGGGGTCTTGAGCACGAACTTGCACAGGAAGCGTGCCAGCGGACGGGGATGGATCTCCGACATGGGGATGGCGCGTTTCTGGGTGCAGGCCACGGCCTTTTCGGTCATAAAGACGATGTCGCCTTCCTGGGCGTAGGGTTTGGCGTATTTTTCAATGACGTCGCAGACGTCGTCCTGGTCGGTGATGACGTGGGTCTTGATGGCCAGACGCTGATATTCCACACCATTGATGGTGACGGTTTCGTTTTTACCTTCGTTGACAATGAAGTTCTCGTTTTCGCTCATAACAGAAGTCCTGTCCTTTCGCAGTTTCTCGGGCGCTGGGGCCGCGGTATTTTCCTTTTATAATAAGACTATTTTACCACATTTGCGCAAGGTTACAACCATTTTTTCCGCCCCAAAGGGCAGAAAGTGAAATTTTTAACCAATTTTGCCTTCCTTTTGGATAGCCGGGCGGCAGTGTTTGCAATTTTGCCGCCAAACGTGGTATGATGGCAGCAAATGAGATCGCGGGTCATCCGCGGGAAAGGGGGAGCGCCATGCGCATGAAACAATGGGCCGCCGCCCTGCTGGGGGCGGCGCTCTGCCTGTGCAGCAGCGGGTGCCTGGCCAGCAGTCACGAGACCTTCCGGGAGGAGCAGCCCGACCGGGTAGCGGTACGGGTACTGCTGCAGGAGGACAGCGCTCCCACCATGGAGCAGATGGCCCAGGAGCTGGCCCGCCGGGCGGAGCTGCTTTCCAGCGGAGAGCTGGCGGTGGAGGTGGTGCCGGTGCCGGACCTGGAGGCGTCGCTGGGCGCCGGGGAAGGGGAGCTGTACCTGGTGGAAAACGACGCCCTGGTTTCCCGGGTGCCGGAGCTTGCCATGATGCAGCTGCCCTACCTGTTTAAAAACCCCATCGCCCTGGAAAGTGCGCTGAACACCGACCGCAGCCGCCGGGAGCTGGAACAGCTGCTGCAGGGGCAGTGGCCGGTGCAGCTGCTGCAGACCGCCAGCGGCCCCATTACCGATATGCTGGCCCTGTCCGGGCTGGAGCTGGGCAACTACGAGCGCCGGTACCGGGTGGGGGAGGAGCGCCCCTACTTTACCGAGGAGGCCGACCGCTCCGACCTGACCTCCGTCGGGGTGCCCATGGAGGGCCAGTCCCCTCAGGAGATGCTGTGGCAGAACCTGCTGGACCTGGCGCCGGTGCGGCTGGACGAGCTGTCCGAGACCATGACCGGCCCGCTGGGTGAATGGATGGTGCTGTGCAGCGCCCACCAGGTCGAGCCGGTCTACCTGCTGGCGGACCAGGAGTCCTTTGGGAGGCTGACCGGGCGGCAGCAGGCCGCCTTGCAGGAGGCGTCGGTGCGGGCTGCCGGCTACGGGCAGACTCTCTGGACCCAGCAGCGGCAGCACATCCTGGAAAGCTGGGAGCAGGCCGGCGCGGTGGTGCAGAGCGTCAACGCGGAGAAGTATTTCTCTATCCTGCAGGAGATCTATCAGTATCACCCCCAGTGGGTCCAGGGCGGATTTTCCCCGACCCTGGCGCGGTATATCCGCATCGACGCGGTGACAGTGTCCGCCGATGAGGGTATAAATGACCATTTTAAAGAATAAAAAATCAAAAATTGACGAAAATTCATGGAATCCTTGCGAAAAAATGCTGAAAAACCGGCCTAAGACGGACGTTTTTGCATGTTGGTGATTGCACTGGATGCAAGAATGTGGTATACTCGCCCTAATATCAGTCCCAGGCGGCGTTTGGGGCTGCAACGTGTGTTTTTTAGGAGGTTATTTTTTATGGAAGCGATCCAAGCGGGATGGTTGTCCATCCTGCCGCCGATTATTGCAATCGTGCTGGCGTTTATCACCAAGGAGGTTATCTCCTCCCTGCTGCTGGGCATCCTGTCCGGCGCTTTTATCTATTCGTTTTTGACCGAGACCGGGGTGCTCATGACCCTGGTCCGCACCGTCGAGGTGACCTTTGGCACCATGGGCCAGACCGGCGGCTCGGTGAGCAAGTTCAACATCCTGCTCTTCCTGGCGCTGCTGGGCGCGCTGGTGGTAGTGGTCAATAAGGCTGGCGGCTCCCAGGCTTACGGCGCTTGGGCTTCCACCAAGCTCAAAGGCCCCGTCTCCGCGCAGCTGGCTACCAGTGCCCTGGGCGCGCTGATCTTCATCGACGACTACTTTAACTGCCTGACCGTGGGTACCGTTATGAAACCGGTGACCGACAAGTTCGGCATTTCCCGCGAGAAGCTGGCCTACATCATCGACGCCACCGCAGCCCCCATCTGCATCATCGCTCCGGTATCCAGCTGGGCGGCAGCAGTCGGCTCCAACCTGGCGGTGACCGGCGCCTTTGAAAGCGACCTGGCCGCCTTTGTGGCTACCATCCCTTTTAACCTCTACGCCATCCTTTCGCTGGTGATGGTCATCAGCGTCTGCTGCATCAACCTGGACTTCGGTCCCATGGAGCAGGCTCAGTATCGGGCCCGCACTACCGGCGACCTGGGCGCCCGGGAGGAGGACGAATCCCAGCAGGCGCCTTCCGGCAAGGGCCGGGTCTATGACCTGGTGGTGCCGGTGCTGGCGCTGATCCTCTTCTCCATCCTGGCGATGCTCTACACCGGCGGTTACTGGACCGACCCGGAGATCCAGGGCCTGCAGGCTGCCTTTGGTAACTGCGACTCCTCCGCTTCTCTGGTACTGGGCGGCTTCGGCGCTCTGGTCGTAGCCTTCCTGCTGTTCGTTCCCCGTAAGGTGCTCAGCTTCACCGACTTTATGGGCAGCATCACCGAGGGCGTCAAATCCATGGCAGCTGCCGACATCATCCTGGTGCTGGCTTGGACCCTGGGTTCCATGTGCTCCGACATCCTTTCCACCGGCGAATACGTCAAGGACGTTGTGCTGCAGTACAGCTTCCCGGTGGCGGTCATCCCCGCGGTGATCTTCGCTGTGGCAGCCTTCCTGTCCTTCTCCACCGGTACCGCTTGGGGCACCTTCGGTATCCTGATCCCCATCGTGGTGGATATCTGCGCCAGCGCAGCACCTCAGCTGCTGGTTATCGCCCTGGCAGCCACTCTGGCTGGATCGGTGTTCGGCGACCACTGCTCCCCCATCTCCGATACCACCATCCTGTCCTCTACCGGCGCTTCCTGCAGCCATCTGGCCCATGTTTCCACCCAGATCCCCTATGCGATGCTGGTGGCCGGGTGCAGCTTCGTTGGCTACCTGGTGGCAGGCTTCACCGAAAATGTGTTCATCACCCTGGTGGCCTCGGTGGCGCTGCTGCTGGTCTGCATGGCTGTCCTGCACCGCCGCGCGGCACAGAGACACGCACAATAACTCTTCCCACTGGAAATCTACCGGGCTCATCTGAAAAGATGGGCCCGGTTTTTACTCTTTGTATAACCGGATGCGGCCTTTTTCGTTGAGGAACTGCAGCAGCAGCACCGAACAGGGGGCCAGCGCCAGCCCCACCACGCCCCCCAGCCGCAGCCCGGCGTACATGGCTAGGGTGGTGACCAGCGGGTGCAGGCCGATGCTTTTGCCCACGATGCGGGGCTCCAACAGATTGCGCACCAGCAGCACGATGCCGTAAAGAAGAAGCAGACCCGCCGCCAGGGCCAGCTTCCCCCGCAGCAGGCTCAGCGCCGACCAGGGCAGGAGGATGATGCCGGTGCCCAGGATGGGCAGGGCGTCCAGCAGGGCGGTAAGGGCGGCGGCCCCCAGCGGCTGGGGAACCCCCAGCAGCCAAAGCCCCAGCCAAAGCTGCGCCCAGGTCAGCAAAAACAGCACCAGGTAGGCCCGGGCCAGCCGCAGCAGAGTGCCGGAGAGGAAGTCCTTGCACTCGAAGAAGGCAGCCCGGACGGCTGGAGGCAGCTGCCGGAGTAAGAAGCAGGCCACCTGGGTGTAATCCAAAGAGATGAACACCGAGGACAGCACCGTAAACAGCACTGTCAGCAGGAAGAAGGGCACCGCCGAGACCGCTTGGCCGGTCCAATCCAGCAGGCGGGCGGAAAGGGCGCCGGCGGCCTCCTGGGCCCCGGCGGTGAGCTGGGCGGGCCAGGCGGCGGAGTCCAGGGCCGAGGCCGGGAGCATCCGTTCCCAAAGGCGGGAAAGCTCCTCGGCGGCGTGCCCCAGAGAGGGCAGCACGTCCTGGGAAACCAGCTCCGGCAGGGAGAGGGCCAGCCGGTACAGGCCGCTCCCCGCCACCCACACCGCCGCCCAAAGCAGCGCCGCCAGCAGCAGGTAGAACAGCGTCACCGCAAACAGCGCCGCGCCCCGCCGGTGCAGCCCCAGCAGCCGGGTCAGAGCGGCGGTCACTGGCTTGAGCAGGAAGGCGATGACCAGCCCGGCCCAAAAGGGCAGGGTACAGGGCAGCACCACCCGGAACAGAAACACCCCCCAGGCAACAAAGGCCGCCAGGGTCAGGGTATGGAGCAGAAAACGCTGCTTTTGCGGATCGGTCATGGGCAAGGTCTCCTTTGACTGGGAAGTGAAAGGCCGGGTCGGACGGAAAAATTGGGATATTGTGCATTTTTTACCGTAGATTTGTCCTTACGGCTATTGTACTCTGCGGACAATTGTGATATGCTGTCTTTAACAATAACACATCTGTTTTCGCCAAAGAAACGGAATCCGGTGCAAAACAGAGGCGGAAAGGAGCTTACGGTTATGGAGGAAGGAAAATATCTGCTTGTGGATGAACGGGTGGTACCGGATATCTTTAAAAAAGTGCTGGAGGCAAAACGCTATATTGCCACCGGAAAGGCCAAAAACTCGTCGGAGGCGGTGCGCCTGGCCAACATTTCCCGAAGCGCCTTCTATAAATATAAGGACCGGGTCATGGAGTACAACGCGCAGGTCTCCAACAACATCGTTACCTTTTATATGTCCATGGAGGACGTACCCGGCGTGCTCTCCTCGGTGATCAACCACCTTTACGAGTACGGCGCCAACATCCTGACCATCAACCAGAACATCCCCAACGACGGCGTGGCGGCGGTGACCATCTCCATCCGCATGAGCGACGTCACCTTGGAGGAGGAGCAGCTGATGATCCGGCTGGGCCGCCTGCCGGGCGTGGTGAAGGTCAGCAAGGTGTCCTAACGGGACACAACTTTGACGGCGGGGCGCTTTTGTGCTATGCTTACAGAAAGCAGAAGGCGAAACCCAAAGGACCTGGCTGCCCGCCGCGGGCCGGTCTGCGCTTTTCCTATCCAAGAGTATGACCGGCGGAGAAACGAGGCAGTCACAGCATGAAAAAAATCGCAGTTATGGGGTACGGGGTGGTCGGCTCCGGCGTGGTAGAGGTGTTCTACAAAAACCGCGAGAGCATCCAGCGCAAGGCCGGGGTGAAGATGGACATCAAGTGGATCTTCAACCGCAGCCCCCGCCCCGGAGACCCTTACGAGGATAAGCTGGTGCACGACTTTGCCCCGGTGATCCAGGACGATGAGATCGACATCGTGGTGGAGGCCATGGGCGGCGTGGAACCGGCTTATACCTATGTGCGGCAGTGCTTGGAAAACGGCAAGTCGGTGGTCTCCTCCAACAAGGAGCTGGTGGCCGCCAAGGGGGCCGAGCTGCTGCACCTGGCCCGGGAAAACAACCAGAACTTCCTCTTTGAGGCCAGCGTCGGCGGCGGTATCCCCATCATCCGCCCGCTGCACCAGTGCCTGGGTGCCAATATGATCGATTCCATCGAGGGCATCCTCAACGGCACTACCAACTTTATCCTCACCAAGATGATCCGCGAAAATATGGACTTTGCGTCGGCTTTGGCTCTGGCACAGGAGCTGGGTTACGCCGAAAAGGACCCCACCGCCGACGTCCAGGGCTATGACGCCTGCCGCAAGATCTGCATCCTGACCTCGCTGGTCTGCGGCAAGCACATCTACCCGGAGTATGTCCACACCGAGGGCATCACCGCCCTGACCTTGGAGGACGTGGAGTACGCCCGGGACGCCGAGGCGGTCATCAAGCTCATCGCCCGCTCCCACATCCACCCGGACGGCACCGTCAGCGTGCTGGTAGCGCCCCGTCTGGTGCCGGAAGCAAGCCAGCTTTCCACGGTGGACGACGTGTTCAACGGCATCCTGGTGCGGGGCGACGCCACCGGCGAGGTGGTGTTCTACGGCAAGGGCGCCGGCAAGCTGCCCACCGCTTCCGCGGTGGTGGCGGACATCATCGACTGCGCCAAGGCGCCGGGCACCATCCGCTCCCTCTACTGGACCGATACCCAGGAAAACCTGGTGCGGGACTACCGGGAGGACACCGTCTCCCTCTACCTGCGCTGCCGCCTGCAGTACCCCCAGCAGGAGCAGCTGGCGGAGGAGCTGTTCCCGGGAAATACCCGCCTGGCCCGCCGCCGCCAGCCGGCCGACGAGCTTGCCCTTCTGACCCCGGCCCTGCCGGAGCGCCAGCTGGAAGAGCGCATCGCCCGCCTGGAGGAAGAAGGGGTGGAGATCTTAGGCAAGATCCGCCTGCTGCAAGACGAATAAGCCTTTTTGGCGCCTGTGGGCCCCGCGGCCGGCAGGCGCTGTTTCTTTGTTTGGAGCATAGGATGGTAGCATCGGGAAGCAAGGGGAAAAAGGCGGGATTTTTTCTGCACTTTTTTGCATTAAATTATTGCACCGTCGCCCCCTTTATACTATAATAATGCTTAGTTCCGCCATTTTCCTGTCCGGCTGCCGGACAGATGCCATAGAGCGGCTGTTCGGGACGCAGCCGCAGTCAAGAAAGGGTTGATCGTAGTTATGAAACTCATCGTCCAAAAATTCGGAGGTTCTTCCGTCGCCAACGCGGACCGCGTCCGCCATGTGGCCGAAATCATCACCTCCACCTACGATAAAGGCAACAACGTCATTGTGGTGGTCTCTGCCCAGGGCGATACCACCGACGACCTGATCGCCAAAGCCGCAGAAGTTTCCCAAAGCCCTTCCGGCCGCGAGATGGATGTGCTGCTTTCCGCCGGCGAGCAGATGTCCATGGCGCTGCTGGCCATGGCTATCGAGGAGATGGGCTACCCGGTGATCTCGCTGACCGGCTGGCAGGCGGGCTTCCTCACCGAGCACACCCACCGCAAGGCCCGCATCAAAAAGATCAACACCGAGCGCCTGCAGAACGAGCTGGATAAGCGCAACATCATCATTGTGGCCGGCTTCCAGGGCATCAACCGGTACGACGATATCACCACCCTGGGCCGCGGCGGCTCGGACACCAGCGCCGTTGCCATCGCCGCTGCCATGAAGGCCGACCTGTGCCAGATCTTTACCGACGTGGACGGCGTCTACACTGCCGACCCTCGCGTGGTGCCCGGCGCCCGCAAGCTGGAAGAGATCACCTACGACGAGATGCTGGAGCTGGCGTCCTGCGGCGCCAACGTGCTGCATAACCGCTCGGTGGAGCTGGCGAAAAAATACATGGTCAAGATGGAGGTCCTGTCCAGCCTGACAGGTCACCCGGGTACACAAATCAAGGAGGTCACCAAAGTGGAAAAGATGCTCATTAAGGGAGTTGCAGTAGATAACGACGTAGTACGGCTGTCCATCATCAGCGTGCCGGACCGTCCGGGAATCGCCTTCCGGATCTTCTCCGCTCTGGCTGCTGCCAAGATCAACGTGGACATCATCCTGCAGTCCATCGGCCGCAACGGCACCAAGGATATCAGCTTCACCGTTACCAAGGAGAACAAGGCCCGCGCCCTGGAGATCCTGGAAGAGATGAAGGAAGCCGTCGGCGCCGAGGAGACCGCCTACGACGATAACGTATCCAAGGTATCGGTCGTTGGTTCTGGTATGCTCTCCAACCCCGGTGTGGCCGCTCTCATGTTCGAGGCCCTGGGCGAGGCAAACGTCAACATCAGCATGATCTCCACCAGTGAGATCAAGATCTCGGTGTTGATCCCCGGCGACTGCGGCAACCGCGCTATGAACGCCATCCACGACGCATTCGAGCTGTATTCCAAACAGTAATCGGCCCGCAAAACACCAAAGCACAAGCCTTCCCCAAAAGGGAGCGCTTGTGCTTTTTTATTTGGAGAAAAGGTTTCGCTTGACAGAGCGTCCCGGCAGGTGTATCCTTAGTGAAATTTCAGGGCGATCGGAAAAGTCGGAATTTCCGCCTTTTTCTACAAGCAACGCCAGCTGCTGTGTTAAAAATACTCGGAATCCCAAAAGGATTCCTGCGTTTTTTGCCTTGCATCGGTCGGTTGCCTGCGAAAAATCCGTTCATTTCTTTGTTTTCCCATGCGCCCATAAGGAGGCATCGGTATGCTGAACCACGCGTTTACCCAAACCCTGACCACCCCGCGGCTCATCCTGCGCCGCTTCACCCCGGAGGACGCTCCGGCCATGTACCGGAACTGGGCCTCCGACCCACAGGTCACCCGCTTCCTGCGCTGGCTCCCTCACCCCAGCGTTCAGGATACCCGCACCCTGCTGGAAGGCTGGACCGAGCAGTACAGCCAGCCGGATTATTACAACTGGGCCGTCGAGCGTCGGGAGGACGGCGTCCTGATGGGCTCCATCGGGGCCTTTGGCAACAGCAACCCCATGGATGAGATGGTCGAAATCGGCTACTGCCTGGGGACGGCGTTCTGGGGCCAGGGCTACATGACCGAGGCCCTGGAAGCGGTGCTGGACTTCCTCTTCGGGACGGTCGGCTACCGCCGCATCGAGGCCTACCATTCCACCAAAAACCCGGCGTCCGGCCGGGTTATGGAGAAGGCCGGCATGATTTATGAAGGCACCGCCCGCCAGAAGTATATGATCGCTTCCGGGGAGCCCCAGGACTGCCGTATGTACGGCATCCTCCGCTCGGACTGGGAGGCCCGCCGCGCCAAATAAAACCCCGCACCAAACGAAAAAACACCGCGCCCCGGCGTCTTGGGGTGCGGTGTTATCTTTTGTGGGGGTAAACGGCGGGGAGGGTGTAGTCCAGGCCGCAGGGCCGCGGCTGGGGGCAGAATAGGCTCCATTGGTCGGCGGCGCGGCTTTCCAGGGCGGCAAAGGCGGCCGCCTGAGGGGAGGTGCGCCCCAGCTGGGCCAGGCTGGTCCCAAAGGGCAGGGAAGCGGTCTCCTTCATGCGGCGCAGCACTGCGGCTCCCCCTGGCCCCATGCCCAAAATACGCAGATAGGGCGGGTCCTGGCGGCAAAGCTCCGGCGGGACTTCCAGCCAGGCGCTGAAGATCAGCCGCCGCACCCGGGCCAGGGTGTAGCGCTTGGACTTGACCGCAAAGGCCAGCTCTTCCAGGGAGCAGGCGGAGCGCACCGCCTTGGCCAGGCGGTTTTCGATGCCTTCGGAGCAGTCCGGCAGGGGAAGGCTCCCGGCTTCCAGCGCCGCCAGCTTTTGGCGCAGCCCCGAAAGGACGCACCGTTCCCCCAGGGCAAGCTGGGCCCGCTGGCCTTGCTGCTGGGCGGCGGCGTATAAGGGAAGGGCCCTTTCCGGTACATAGGGGGCCAGGGCTTCGGCTCCGCCCTCGTTCCACAGGCGGCGCAGGCTGCTGGCGCTGGCAAAGCGCCCGCTGGGGCCGTCGTGGTGCCCGGCGCCCTCTCGGGGCAGGGTCATGGGCCGGATGGAGCTGCCCAGCCGGTGCAGCTGCCGCAGGTACTCCACCCCTAGGGTGTTGTTGGGCTGGGAAAGCAGGGCGGCGGTGTCGGCCCCGGCCAGCTCCTCCAACGCCCGCTGCCGGGCCTGGGCAAAGGTGCGCCCCTGGGCCAGCTGGCGGCGCAGGGGTTCTTCCAGGGCCGGGTCCTCTAACAGGCGGGCCAGCCGGTCCAGCGGTTCCAGCTGCCCGGCCTCGCTGCCAAAGCACAGCAGGTCCACACAGCCCATGGCCTCGCACAGGGCCACGCCTCCAAAGGCGAACCGCTCCGCCGAGGCCATGGCGTAGGGCAGGGGCAGCTCCACCACCAGGTCGGCGCCGTGCTCCAAGGCGGCCTGGGCCCGCAGGCGCTTTTCCAGGCAGGCAGGCTCCCCCCGTTGCACAAAATCCGGGCTCATGACCACCACCACCGCTCCGTTTTCCCCCACCTGGCGGCGCAGAGCAGCCAGCTGGAAGGCGTGGCCATTGTGGAAGGGATTGTATTCAGCGATGACGGCGGCGATGGTCATAGCGGCGGCTCCTTTCGGCAGGCTTTGGGAATTTGTGCGATTTTTAACAAGAAATCACGAGAGAACGGCTATCCGGCGGCAAGCGCCGCTTTGACCGGGACAAAACCGCCCGAGAGCCGGAAATTTGCCCAAAAATCGAATTTTTTGGCCCAAAGGCGGCGTTGCCCCTTGAAAATGGAAAGTTTATATAATAATATAGTATATGTGCGCAGGTGTCAACGAAGGCGCCTGCTTCGATGTATCATCTATCTCAATATTGGGAGGAATCACCTATGAAAATCCTGGTCATCAACGCTGGCAGCTCTTCTCTGAAATACCAGCTCATCGACATGGACAACGAGCAGGTCATCGCAAAAGGCCTGTGCGAAAGAATCGGCATCGACGGCAGAATCAGCCACAAGACCTTTGAAGGCAAAGAAGTTACCCTGGACGTTGCTTTCCCCACCCATAAAGAAGCATTCGCCAAGGTTATGGAACTGCTGACCACCGGCGACCTGGCTGTGGTCAAAGAGATCTCCGAGATCGGCGCAGTTGGTCACCGTGTTGTACACGGCGGCGAGAAATTCTTCCAGTCCGTCCGCGTCAACGACGAGGTTATCAAAGAGATCGAAGAGCTGGCTGAGCTGGCTCCTCTGCACAACCCCGCTAACGTTACCGCTATCAAAGCTTGCGTAGAAGTGGTTGGCGACAAGGTTCCTCAGGTTGTTGTATTCGACACCGCTTTCCATCAGACCATGCCCGCTAAGGCTTACATCTCCGGCCTGCCCTACGAGTACTACGAGAAATATCACGTAAGAAAATACGGCTTCCACGGCACCAGCCATCGTTTCGTCAGCGCTCGTTACGCTGAGATCCTGGGCACCAGCCTGGAAGGCAAGAAGATCGTTACCTGCCACCTGGGCAACGGTTCCTCCATCTCCGCTATCAAAGACGGCCATGTTATCGACACCACCATGGGCTTCACCCCTCTGGATGGTATCATCATGGGTACCCGCGCTGGCGAGGTAGACAACTCCATCACCCTGTACGTTATGGAGAAGGAAGGTCTGTCCACCAAAGAGATGAACAACATCCTCAACAAGAAATCCGGCTTCCAGGGCATTTCCGGCATCTCCAGCGACGCCCGCGACCTGGAAAAAGCGGCTTCCGAGGGCAATGAGCGCGCTCAGCTGACCCTGGACAAAGTAATGTACCAGATCAAGAAATACGTCGGCGCTTACGCTGCTGCTATGGGCGGTCTGGACGCTGTTATCTTCACCGGCGGTATCGGTGAAAACTCCGCTCCCACCCGTGCTGGCGTCTGCAAAGACATGGAGTTCCTGGGCCTGAAGATCACCGACGAGCTCAACAACTCCGCTTCCAGACATGAGTGCAAGTTCTCCACCGAGGATTCCAAGGTTGAGGCTTGGGTCATCCCCACCAACGAAGAGCTGCTCATCGCAAGAGACACCCTGGCTCTGGTTAAATAGTTTCTTCGAAAGAAAACAAGCGCTTCGGCCTCCCGTCCTTTTGGGCGGGAGGCTTTTTTCATGCAAAAACGGCAAAACACCGGGAACCCTAAGACAGACAGGTTCCCGGTGTTTTGGCTTTGTGGGGGAGCGAGGCTCCCCAAAAGGGATGAAAAAGAGGAGGAGAGAAAGGAAAAATCGCGGCAAGCTCCGCGCTCGCAAGGAAATTGGCACAACAGAGGCTAGCGGTGGGAGGTGCCGGGCAGGTCCTCGCGGAAGGTATCCTCCCGGAAGAAGAGGGAAATGGACCAGACGCCAGCCAGCGCTACCAGGGTGTAAACGATCCGGCTGAACAAAGCAGCCTGACCGCCGAACAGGGCAGCCACCAGGTCAAACTGGAACAGACCGATGGCACCCCAGTTGAGAGCGCCGATGATCACCAGCGCCAAAGCAATTTTGTCGATCATGGTGCAAGCTCCGTTTCTCCGCCGAAAGGGATGAGGGTTCGCTGCCAGCTGCCCTGAACGGCGGAAGAGCGGCCGGCCTCCCCTGACCGGGGACGCTCTTAGTATGGCCGCAGGCCCAAGGTTTATACACCGGTGCCAAAATCCGAAGATGAAAAAATCCTGCCGCGATCTCCAAGAGAAACGGCAGGATAAAGAAATCAAAAACGAAATCCCATACAAATCGAAGAAGAGCCTCTTTATTTCAAGGTCTCAGACAGCTTCTTTCTGCACTCGGCACAAACGTTTCTGCCCTTGTACTGGGTGATCTCGTCCGCGCTGCCGCAGAAGATGCAGGCCGGCTCGTACTTCTGGAGAATGATGCGCTGGAAGTTGTCATCGTTCTTTTCGACGAAGATTTCCAGAGAATCTTTCTCGTTGATGTTGAGGGTTCTTCTCAACTCGATGGGGAGGACGATCCGTCCCAGTTCATCGACTTTTCTTACGATTCCGGTAGATTTGAGTGACATAGTGGATTCTCCTTTTGAAAGTTTAGTAGTGAGATGATTAGTAGATGTACTACTATACTATAACGTAATCCCGAAACTCTGTCAATTAATTACAAAGAACTTTGTCAAAAAGCATCAATGGAGAAGAAAAACAAAAGTGCTATTTTAGTGAAATGCCGCAAACTTTGGGCAAAAAGAGCGAAATCCATTGTTTAACATGACAATATCTAGAAAAATCAAGGGGCAATGTTACACAGAGATTCCGCCGGATAAGGACAGTTAACGGGGGCGCTTTTTCAGCTGGGAAAGCAGCTGGGAAGCCCGCTGACGGCGGCGGGAGGTCTCTTCCGGGTCCATATGGAGCTGACCGTTGTCCTCAATATAGAAACAATCTCCCTCCCGCACACCGGCCGGAAAACGCTCCCGCTCCAGGAGCACCGAGGAGCGGTCCTCCCGCTGGCAGACGGCGTATCCTTCCTCAAAACGGTCGATGCAAAAATATTCCCGCATAGGGCGGACCTCCTTTGGCAGTTAGCTTTTTTCGGTGCGGACGCGGATCGACTGGCCGTCGCTGGTGTAGATGATATTGCCCACCAGGTCGGTACGGTAGTAAGAGATCTGCCGGGCGTCCAGCTTTTCCAGGGTCTCTTCGTGGGGGTGCTTGTATTTGTTGCCTTTGCCGCAGGAAACGAAGGCGTACTGCGGGTCCACCTGGTCCAGGTACGCTTCGCTGGAGGAGGTGCGGCTGCCGTGGTGCCCCATAGAGGTGACGTCGGCGTTCAGGTAGGCGCCGGAGGCCAGCAGGTCGGCTTCGGCGTCGGCCTCCATGTCCCCGTTAAAGAGGAAGGAGGTCTCCCCGAAGTCCAGGCGGCAGACCACCGAGCAGTCGTTGAGGTCGTCGTATTCCGCCACCGGGCCCAGGATGGTCAGCTGGGCGCCGCTGCCCAGGTCGTACACGTCCCCGGGGGAGACGATGGTCAGCGGGATGCCCTGCTGCTGGATGGCGTCCAGCACGTCCAGGTAGGTTTTGGTGGTGGGGACCAGGTCCTCCGGCACCTGGCCGAAGAGCACCTCGCCCACGTTGATGTGCCCCAGGACGTAGTCCATGCCGCCAATGTGGTCGGAGTGGGGGTGGGTAGCCAGAACGTAGTCCAGGTGGGTCAGGCCCATCTGGTCCAGGTAGTCCATGACTTCGTCGCCCTGGTCGTTTTCTCCGGCATCAATGAGCAGGGAGCGCTCCGAGGTGGTCACCAAGATGCTTTCCCCCTGGCCCACGTCGATGACGCTGACCTTGACCTCCCCTTGGGAGGGAAGGCTGGGCGGCGGGGTGGTGGGCCCGCCGTAAAGGAAGGTGTCGATGGCGTCCAGCAGGCGGTAGCCCAGGTCCTGGGCCTCAAACGAAGGCAGGGACGGCAGGGCGCCGGCGCGGGCGCCGTAACCCAGTCCGCCCAGCAGCAGCACCACCGCAGACAGGGCGCCGATGAACCAGGTGGGCACGGGGTGGGAAGTTTTGCGTTTGCGTTTTGCCATAAAAGGAATTTCCTCCGAAGATCGTGGAATGGGTAAAAGATATTATGGGGCCGGTTTAACGGTGCCGCTTGCCTCGGGGAGCCTCGCCCCGGCGAGGGTCGCGGGAAGTGGTGCGGCTGCCGCGACCGGGATTGCGTCCCCCATTGCGGCCAGTAGTGCGCTTGGCGGCAGCGTTTGCCTGCTCCCGCTGGCGCTTCTGGCGGATGTAGTCCGGGTCGGGGGCTACCAGGCAGTCCGGACCGGTGCCGATCAGGTCCTCCCGGTGGGCCTTGATGAGCGCTTCCATGACGCCCCGGCGGTTTTCCGGCTTATAATACTGCAGCAGGGTGCGCTGGAGGTACTTTTCCTCCTTGGTACGGGGCACGTACACCGGCTCCATGGTCTCCGGGTCCAGCCCGGTGTAGAACATGCAGGTGGAGTTGGTGCCGGGGGTGGGGTAGAAGTCCTGCACCTGCTCGGGGCGCATGTGGTGGCGTTTCAGGTAGCAGGCCAGCTCCACCGCGTCGGAGAGGGTGCATCCCGGGTGAGAGGACATGAGGTAGGGCACCAGGTACTGCTCCTTGCCGATGCGCTGGGTCTCCTTGTAGAAGGCGCGGACAAAGCGGTCGAAGTCCTGGATGTGGGGCTTGCCCATTTTGTCCAGAACGTGGTTGACGCAGTGCTCCGGGGCTACCTTCAGCTGGCCGGAGATATGGTACTTCACCAGCTCCTGCAGGAAGGTGGGGTCCTTGTCCGCCATCAGATAGTCGTAGCGGATGCCCGAGCGGATGAACACCTTCTTCACCCCTTTGATAGCCCGCAGGCGGCGCAGCAGCTGGACGTATTCGCTGTGGTCCACGTCCAGGTTGGGGCAGGGTTTGGGCGCCAGGCACTTGCGGTCGGGGCAGAGGCCGTATTTGAGCTGCTTCTGGCAGGAGGGGTAGCGGAAGTTGGCGGTGGGGCCGCCTACATCGTGGATATAGCCTTTGAAGCGGGGGTTGTGGGTCATGGCTTCGGCCTCCTGCAGGATGGACTCCTGGCTGCGGGAGACGATCTGCCGCCCCTGGTGGAAGGTGATGGAGCAGAAGTTGCAGTTGCCGAAACATCCGCGGTTCTGCATGATGGAGAACTCCACCTCTTTGATGGCGTCCACCCCGCCTACGGCGTCGTAGGACGGGTGATAGGCCCGCATAAAGGGCAGCTGGAACACCTGGTCCAGCTCCTCCCGGGTCAGGGTCTTGGCGGGCGGGTTCTGCACCAGGTACAGGTCGTCGGTCTGCTTCTGGACGATGGTCTTGCCGTAGACGGCGTCCTGCCAGTGGTTCTGGATGTAGTGGGCCTTGGCGTAGCTTTCTTTGTTTTCCGCCACTTTTTTAAAGGAAGCGCAGGAGACCACGTCCTCCCCCTGGGGCAGCTCGTACTGGGGGCACAGGTAGCAGGCGTTGCGGATGTGGCGCATCTCGCGCAGGGTCTTGCCCTGGGAGAAGCCCTCCAGCAGCTCGGTGATGGGCCGCTCGCCCATGCCGAAGAGCAGCAGGTCGGCTCCGGCGTCCAGCAGGATGGAGGGGCGTACGGCGTCATCCCAGTAATCGTAGTGGGCAAAGCGCCGCAGGGAGGCTTCCAGACCGCCGATGATCACCGGTACGTCGGGGTACAGCTCCTTAAGCTTGCGGGAATAGACGATGGTGGCGCGGTCGGGACGGCGGCCGGCACGCCCGCCGGGGGTGTAGGCGTCGTCGCTGCGCTTTTTCTTGGCGGCGGTGTAGTGGGCGACCATGGAGTCGATGTTGCCGCCGGTGACCAGGAAGGCCAGCCGCGGACGGCCGAACTCCTGGTATTCCCGGTCGCTGACCGGCTGGGACACGATGCCGATGGAGAAGCCCAGCGACTCGATCAGGCGGGAAACAATGGCGGCGCCGAAGCTGGGATGATCCACATAGGCGTCGCCGATGATGTAAACAAAGTCCAACTGCTCCCAGCCGCGGGCCTGGGCCTCGGCGCGGGTGATGGGCAAAAATCCTGACATAATGACCTCCAATCAAGGATAGGGGTGTGCGGCGGACCGGAGCCGTACCGGCCGCGATTTTTTCTTATTATACCATGGGCGCCCGGCCAGGGCAAAGGGAAAACCGCCGCCGGACAGAAAAAAGCCCCGCCCGGCCGGGGGCGGAGCAAGGGTGCTTAGTGATGGGGGGCGTCGTCCAGCTGGACCGCTACCGAGCCGTCCTGCTGGGCCACCGCGGTGTGCAGCTGGCTGTCGCCGGACAGGTCGGAATCCAGCACATAGGTGCAGCGGCTGGAAAGCACCAGCAGCTTGGAGATCTGCAGCGGCCGGCTGGTCTCGTCGTAGACCACCTTGAAGATGGAAAACAGCGGGTCCCCGGGGGTGCATTTCAGATGCTGGCTCATCTCCACCGTGGCCAGGGTGATGTTGAACTCCTTGTGCACCCGGCGCAGGTGGCGGTTGTACTTTTCGCGGATGAGCTGATAGGTAGAGACATCCTCCCGGATCTCTTCCAGCATGCCGGGGAAGAGGGACACCGGGTACCAGCACTCGTCGATAAGCAGCGGCTGGCCGTCGTCGCACATGACCCGCTTCAGGTGGATGAGCGGAGCGCCCAACGGAAGCTCCAGGTAGGAGGCCAGGTCCTCGTCGGCGTTCTGCAGCCCCTTTTCCAGGATGATGCGGTCGGTGTGGCGGTGCATACGGGACATGGAGTCGGTGAAGCCGTGTACCTCGCCCATGTGGTTTTTGTGCTTCTGGTGGACCACAAAGGTGCCCTTGCCCTGCTTGCGGCAGAGCAGCCCTTCCTGCTCCAGCTCCTGGATGGCCCGGCGCACCGTAATGCGGCTGACCTCGTAGCGCTTGCCCAGTTCCGCTTCGCTGGCCATCCGGTCCCCGGGCTGATAGACACCGTCATAGATGTCATTTTTTATAATATTTTTCAGCTGTTCATACAGCGGGGTGGAGGTATTGGTGACCAACATGCTTTTCTCGATCCTTTCATCCGCGGGCATTTCCCCGGAAAGGGGTACAATATTAAGTCTACCCGATTCGCCAAATGATGTCAAACCTTTTTGGCGGCAAATGGAGAATAACCCCAAAATTTGAGAGGATATGACAAAAAGAAGGCGGCGCCTGCTCTGCGCCAGGACGGGACCCGAAACGCAGAGACTGGCGCCGCATCCGGCAGCGAAGCCGTTATTCTTCTACAAAAGGATGGGGATAGCCGAAGCCGCCGTGGCAGGTGCAGGTGACGGCGGAGACGCCGGCAGCGTAGTCCAGCGAAGCGGCCATGTCCTCGGTGCGGGTGAAGTGGGTCAGGAAGCCGGCGATGAAGCTGTCCCCGGCGCCCATGGTGTCCACCACCTCAATGGGCTTGATGCCCTGGGTGTAGCGCTGGCCCTTCCAGGAGAAGAGGGCGCCCTTACTGCCGCGGGTCACGCCGACCACCTCGGTGCCCAGCTCGTGGCAGCGGTCGGCCAGAGCGCAGATCTCCTCCTCGCTCAGGTCGGAGCCGGAGAAGAAGGCAAAGCGGACCCAGGGGCAGACCACCTTCAGATATTCCGGGTCGCGGCGGTCGGAAAAGTCGAAGGAAACGGCGCAGGAACCGGCCAGCTTGGGCAGCTCCGGCTCGATGCTGGAGTAGCAGCTGGTGTGGCAGACGTCGAAGCCCTTGATGTACTCCAGGTCGTCGTCCAGCAGCTGCAGGCGCACCAGGCGCTGGGCGGTGTGTTTCGGTCCGCCGACGAAGATGCGGTCGCCTTCCTCGTTGATGTTGACGCCCGGCCGTCCGCTGATGGCGTGGAGGGTACGGGAGCGGTCATAGGTGACCTTTTCCTGGTCCAGGGCCCATTTGATGTGCTGGGCGTTGATATCGTCGCCGAAGACGCCGATGTAGGCGACCTCATCAAAGCCGTCCCGACGGCAGCCCACGGCCACGTTGACGGCGTTGCCTCCGGGGTAGAAGATCTTTTGGTCCAGGTAGCAATCGGTAACGTTGTCGCCCACAGCGATCATTTTCATAAGGATTCCAGCCTTTCTCCGCCGGAAAGCAGCTTCCCTTGGGCCCCGACTCCGGCGGAAGGGGGGCTTTTATCCAGAGACAACCATGCCAGCCAGGCAGGAACCTGACTGGCATAGCCGTCACATGGATGTATTATGGGTGGGATAAAAATGTAGAAATCAAACGAATCGAACGAAACGGTTAACCCTTTACCGAGCCGGCAGTCATACCGCGGATAAAGTACTTCTGCATGAAGATAAAGAGGATGATGATCGGCAGGGCGGCCAGCACCATTCCGGCCAGCAGGATGCCCCAGTCGGTCTGCAGCGCGTCGCGGAAGTTCATCAAACCGGAGGGGATGGTCTTGAGCGAGTCGCTGTCGATGAAGATGATGGAGAAGAGGAACTCATTCCAGGAATAGTAGGAGGTGAGTACCGTGCAGGTCAGCAGGATGGGTTTGGAGATGGGGACGAAGATGCGGATGAAGGTCCCAAACGGTGTGCAGCCATCCAAGGTGGCCGATTCCTCCAACTCTTTGGGGATGGACAGGAAGTACGAGCGGATCAGCAGGACGCTGATGGGCAGACGGAAGGCGATATAGGGTAGGATCATCGCAAAGTAGGTGTTGTGGATGTGCAGCGTTTTCAGCAGGCCGTACAAGGGGATCAGGCAGACCTGCGGGGAAAGCATCATGCCGCCCATGCAGAACAGCAGGATCACGTTGAGGCCCTTGAAGTTGTACCGGCTCAGGCCGTAGGCGCACAGCGAGGCGATGAGCAGCACGCCGGCCACGGTGGACACGGTGACGATAACGCTGTTTTTAAAGTAACCGGAAATACCTTTTTGCCAGGCATTGACGTAGTTTTCAAAATGCCAAACTTCCGGCAGGCTCCACACGTTCTGGTAGATGTCGTCGTAGGATTTGAAGGAGGACATGACCATCCAGAACAGCGGGTAGGCGATCATCAAAAAGAGGATGATCAGCACAGCCAGGCAGATGTATTCGCCGATGCCCCAGTGGGAGCGTTTGTAAGACTTCACTTTTGTCATACGTTAACCCCTCACTTTCACGGCTTTTCTGCGCCATTTTTTGGTTTCGGTATTGTCTCCGCCCAGACCGATGATCTGCAGGCTGGAGAGGATGGCGCAGATGACGAAGATCAGCACCGCGATGGCAGCAGCGTAGCCCATGCGGTCGCGGACGAAGCCGGACTGGTACATGTGCACTGCCAGGGTCATCGAGCTGGTACCGGGGCCGCCGCCTTTGGTCAGGATGTAGGGTTCGTTGAAGACGGTGAAGGCGCCGATGGTGGTGGTGACCATGGTCACGAAGAACATCTGTTTTACATTGGGGAAGGTAACGTGCAGGAACTTCTGAATTTTGTTGGCGCCGTCAATTTCCGCTGCTTCGTACAGGTCTTCGGGGATACCCTGGATGGCAACGATGAACAGCATGGCGATGTAGCCGGTGCTCTGCCACTGGGAAAGGGCGATGACGCAGTAGATCGCGGTTTTGCTGGAACCCAGCCACTGACGGGTCAGGCCGTCCAGGTGAAGTGCCTCCAGGAACTGGTTGAGCAGGCCGATCTGCGGGTTGTAGATGAAGCTGAAGAGCAGGCAGATAACGGTCATGGAGATCAGTACCGGGAGGAAGAAGGTGGTACGGAATACCGGGCTCAGTTTGCGGAAGGCCACGTCCTCCAGAATCGCCGCCAGCACAAGACCGCCGCCTACCTGGATGATGATCGAGATGATAGCGTAGCGGATGTTGTTGAGGATGGCGGTACGGATGACTTTATCCTCCAGCATGGTCTGGAAGTTTTGCAGGCCGATGAATTCCTTTTCCGGGGAAAGGGCCGAAAACTTAAAGAGGCTGAAGATAAAGTTCTGGATCAGCGGCAGGTATACGAATACCGCAAGCATAATGACACAAGGCGCCACAAACAGGATAGGAGTCAGCAACTTTCTTTTGCTTTTCAAAAGGTATCACTCCAATCAAAAGGAATGGTTCGAGGTCGAAGATTTCCCCTCCGCCGGACAGTGATCCGACGGACGCTTCGCACCTCAGGCGGACCCTGTTTGCAAGAAAAGACTTGACGGATTGGCCTGCCGGAATGGGCCGGCAGGCCAACGGTCAGGTCAGATGTATCAAGGAGGATGAAATCAGATAACGGGACAGAAACTAGCTGTTCTTTACTTCCTCAGCGGTAGCACGGACGGTTTCCATAACTTCCTCGGAGGTCATGTCGCCGATGGCCAGGGACTGGCCGCCACGCATGAAGGCGTCAGCGATGGAAGCTTCGAACGCGTTGTCGAACCAAGGAATGATGGAGGAAGCGCTGTTGATGGTATCAAAGGCTTCCATCATCTCAGCGTTGGCGGTTTCTTCGGTAACAGCACCCTGGATGGCACTCATCTCACCGGTAACCTGGGTGTATTTGGCGCCGAAGTCTTTGGAAAGCAGGAATTTGTAGAATTTCACAGCAGCGTCGCTGGCGTCAGCGCTCAGGCACCAGCCTTCGGGAGCGCCCTGGATGCCGGTCTGGTCGCCCTTACCGCCTTCGATGGACGGGAAGTTGAAGAAGCCGAATTCGAACTGGGCGCCTTCGCCGGCAGCACCGGTGGAAGCTTCGCCGTTGATGATGCGGATCTCAGCCAGCTGAGCGAAGAGGACCGGAACTTCGCCGGAGATGAACATATTACGGGCATCCTCATGGGTCATAGCGGAAGCAGCCTCGCCCATGTAGCCGGCCAGCTCTTTGAAGGTATCCAGCATCTGGATGTAAGCGTCGTCGGTCAGAGACATGGTCTCCAGGTTCATGTCAGAAGCCAGGACAGCGGGGTCGATGTAGCGCTGGAGGATGGAGCCCTGCCAGTGAGAAACGGCCCACGGATCGGCCAGACCTTCGGTAACGGGGGTCTCATAGCCGGCAGCTTTCAGCTTCTCGAAGCAGTCCAGCAGTTCGGCGTAGGTGGTGGGTACGGTGCAGCCGGCTTTTTCGAAGGCTTCTTTGTTGTAGAAGAAAGCCTTACCGTCCATGCACAGCGGCAGAGCGTACTGTTTGCCGTCTACCTGGAAGGGAGGCAGCTGGCTCTGTACGAAGCTTTCGGCCCATTCCGGGTCCTCCGCCAGCAGGTCGTCCACAGCTTTTACGTTGCCGGAGCCTACCAGGTTGGCGATGAAGCTGTCAGACCAGGTGCAGAACACATCCGGTACGTCGTTGCCGGATACCAGGATGCGGATCTTTTCTTTGTAGGAGTCGTTGAGTACGCAGTCGGCCTGGACATCGATGTCGGGGTTGGCTGCCTCGAACTCAGCGATAGCGTCGTTGAGCAGGGAGTTTTTGGGCTCGTTGGGCCAGCGGTGGAAGAAGGTAACGACCTCTTTGCCTTCGCTGGAAGTTTCGGTGGTGGAAGCGGAGCCTTCTTCGCCGGATTCACTGCTGGAAGAGCCGCCGCAGGCGCCCATGGAAAGAACCATAGCGCAAACCAAACCGATGGCACTGATCTTGTGGTACCATTTACTCATGTTAGGGGACCTCCTTGTTATCAATTTCACGATACATCTCTTTTTAACAAGCGGTCCCGGTGACGGGCACCGGGACCGCATTTCGCCATTTTTGGGGGTTTTGAAAGAGGATTAGTACTGCATTCTCCACATGTAGCGGCGGACGGACAGCGGATGGCCTTTGTGGTCAGCCAGAGCGTCGGCGTAGCAGCGGAGGACGGAATCCAGAACAACGGGAGCGAAGTAACCGCGGACGGATTCATCGATGCCGGTCATGTTGAAGTCGGCGCAGTCAACCAGGGTTACGCGTTTGCTGTATTTGGAGACGAAGTTGTAAGCTCTCTCATCCAGCGGGCGGCATTCATCCAGGCTCTTGATCATCAGGAAGGGAACGTCGTAATCGGTGATCTCGAAGGGACCGTGGAAGTATTCGCCGGAGTGGATGGCGTGGGAGTTGACCCACATCATTTCCATCAGCAGGCAGATGGCGAAGGAGTAAGCCGGGCCGTAGCAAGCGCCGCTGGCCATGGTGTAGATCATGGGCTCTCTCTTGTAGGAGGAACCGAACTCATCAGCGGAAGCCATGTATTTGGCGCAGTTTGCTTCGATGACAGAGGGCAGAGCCTCGATGCTCTCGATGGCTTTTTCATATTTCTCGTTGGGCTGCAGCAGGTTCAGGATGCTGAAGACCAGGCGATAGAGGATGGCTCTCTGATAGTTGGAAGCGTCGCCCTCTTCTTTCCAGTCATAGTGCAGGCCGTAACCGGTAGCGTTCCACAGGGGGGAATCTTCCAGGTGGCTCAGGGAGATGGTCACAGCGCCTTTGGCTTTGGCCAGCTCGGTGGCTTTTACGGTCTCGGGGGTGTTACCGGAGTGAGAGCAGCTGACGAAAACGGAGTTTTCGGTGAAACCTTTGGGCATCCGATGTACAAATTCGTTGGAAGAATATACCGTGCAGGGGATTTCGGTTTCCCGGTCCATGATGTACTGAGCAGGCTCGAACAGGGCTTTGGAACCGCCGCAGGCTACGAAGAAGAAGTGGTCAACTTTGTTGCCTCTGGCTTTGATGGCGTCTACCGCCTGCTGGATCTGGTCGATGTGATACTGTTTCATGCTACATTCCTCCTAATTGTTTGAATCGGTATATTGGTTTTAGAAAATAGGATCGAGGTAGGTTTATGATGTCCTATAACATCTGAGGCCAGAATACCGCATTTTATCGGTCTTGTCAATCAAAATAACCAGAAAATCCGAGCATCAACAAAAAGAAACTAGCTAGTTTGTTGTATGCAAATCTACTCAAAAATGAAAAAAGTTTTATCGATAATATCCAGAAGCCATGTCATTTTATCCAAAGGCTGCCGAAGCGCCCTTGGCAGAGGATGGTCCCAAAGGTGTTTCTTTGGAGAACCATCCTGCTTGGCAATCCAGGACCATGGGATGCCGCATGGAATGGGGGCAAAAACGCAGAATTTTATTCATACCTTGTTTAATTTTACATATAACGTTATATGATGTTATAGCACAATTGAAAAAAAGTAAACGCCTGGTCTCCTTTCTTGCAGCCAAAGGTTCAAAGAAAAGAAAGGCAAAATGGGAGGAATTGTTCCCTTTTTAACAACAAGAGTCCGCAATACAAGGACAATATACCGTTTCTAATACCATTGTGCAGGTTGTGCAGGAGGACTTCGTCAATTTGCTGTAAAAAAGCGATAAAAAATTGGAGGGCAAAATCGCCTTTTGGGCAGAAAAAATCCCCTTCCCGCGCCCAAAACAGGCGCCGGAAGGGGAAAATGGGAGATTACAGCGGCAGGAACTGCGGCTTACCTTGGGAGAAGCGGCACAGGTGGGTGAAGCCGGCTTCCAGCAGAAGCTGCCGGCCGGTCTCAAAGCCCGCGGCCAGGTCGGCGGCGCGGTGGGAGTCCGACCCCATGGTGATGATCTCGCCGCCCAGGCTGCGGTAGAGCCGCAGGATAGCTAAGGAGGGCAGGGTCTCCTTGGCTTCCTGGCGCAGGCCGGAGGTGTTCAGCTCGATGCCCTTGCCTTTTTGGATCACCGTGCGGAAGATCTGGGCCAGCTCGTCCTCATAAGGTTCCAGGGAGATGGCGATACCCTGGCGGGCGCCGTAGCGCTTGATGAGGTCGATGTGGCCCAGGCAGTCGTACCAGTCGCTTTGGGCCAGGTCCAGGGTCAGCTGCAGCGCTTCCAGGCAGAGGGCGTGGGTGTCGGCATGGGGCAGGTCCCAGAAGGCCAGGTCCTTGTCCTGGATCTTGTGTACCGAGCCGATGCGGTAGTCGAAGGAGCGGCCGTCCAGCAGCTGGTGAGCGTGTTCGGGGTTGACGGTGGGTTGGCCGATCTCGATGCCGCTGGGCAGGGAAAGGGCGCCAGCAAACTGGCGGCGGCAGGCCTCCAGCGTCTCAAAATAGCGGTCCAGGTAGGCGGCGTCGAAGGGATAGCCGGCGTGCCCCGGGCTGTAAAACTCCAGATGCTCGGTAAACACCAGCTCGGTCAGGCCGTTTTCCACGGCGGCGCGGCAGCTGTCTTCCATCGGGCATTTGCTGTCGGGAGAGATGGAACTGTGAACGTGGTAGTCAAATGGGATGATGGACATGGCAAATCTTCCTTTCTGGAGCCGGACCACCGGCGAATTCGCTTTCATCTTGTCACTTCCGGCGGCGTTTGTCAAGCAAGAGGTGGGTAAAAAATTGGGGAAGCCGCCAAGAAATGCAGAAAGAAACTGATGAAAAAAGAGAAAAGCGGCGTTTTCGGTTGCAAATCCCGGGGAAGGCTGGTATGGTTATGGAAAAGAGTAGTCATATAACATTATAATACAATATAGTAAATGACGAAAGGAGAACCCACATGTTGGAGCAAGGAAAGATTCCCTATGAAGCCATCGACCGCTGGATCGAGGAGCACAAAGAGCAGCTCATCGAGGACGTGAAGCTGCTTTCTTCCATCAAGAGCGTCAGCCAGGCGCAGCCGGAAAACAAAGAGGAGCCCTACGGCGCCGGGTGCCGCCAGGCGCTGGATGCGGCCCTGGGCCTGGCCAAAAAGTACGGCTTTGTGGTCACCGATTACGACCACTACTGCGGCACCGCCATCCTGCCGGGCGAGACCGAGGAGCAGATCGGCTTCTTCGGCCACATGGACGTGGTCCCGGAAGGCACCGACTGGAACTCCGACCCCTATGTCCCCTTTGTGGACGGCAACTACCTGGTAGGCCGGGGTACCTCCGACAACAAAGGCCCGGCTATGGCGGCCTTCTACGCCCTGCGCTGCATCAAGGAGCTGGGCCTGCCCCACAAGCACAGCGGCTTCATGTTCTTTGGCTGCGCCGAGGAGACCGGTATGGATGACATCCTCTACTACCGCAGCAAGACCCAGCCGCCCAAGTTCTCCCTCATCCCCGACGGCTTCTTCTCGGTGTGGCACGGGGAAAAGGGCATCCTGGAAGGGGACCTTTCCTGCGACCTGAGCGGCTCCAATCTGAAAGACTTTGACGGCGGCGTGGCCAGCAACGCAGTTCCGGCCCGGTGCAGCGCTGTGCTGGAAGGGGTCACCCTGGAGCAGGCCCGGGCAGCCTTCCCCCAGGAGGATATGACCATCGAAGAGGTGGAAAACGGGGTGAAGCTCTCCACCACCGGCATCGCCGGGCACGCGGCCTTCCCCAAAGGCACCCTCTCCGCCATCTGGAAGCTGGCCGACCGTCTGGCGCAAAGCGGCCTGGTCACCGGCAACGGCCAGAAGGCCATGACCTTCCTGCAGCACGCCTTTGCCGACGCTTACGGCAAGGGCCTGGGCATCGACTTTGAGGACGAAGCCTCCGGCAAGACCACCCACTGCGGCGGCATGGCCCGGGTGCGGGACGGCCGCCTGGTGCAGAACATCAACGTCCGCTATGCCGTCACCCAGGACCAGGAGCAGATGCTTGCCAACCTGCGCCGGACCTGTGAGGAGGCGGGCTTTGCCGTGGACTGGCTGTCCAACGACGGCCCGGCCTATGTGCCCAAGGAAAACCCGGTGATCCCGCTGCTCAACCGCATCTGTGAGGAGGAGCTGCACCAGCACTTCGAGCCTATCGTCATCGGCGGCGGAAGCTACGCCCGCAAGCTGCCCAACGCTGTGGGCTGTGGCGCCTGCCAGCACGAAAACAGCCCCTACAACGGCGGACATTATCCCAACGAAGCCATGAACATCACCCAGCTGTACGAGGCGCTGCGCATCTATGTGCGCATCTTCCTGGAGCTGGACGCAGTGCTTTAGTTCCCAAGGAGAAAAATTAAAGGCCGTCCCTGCCTTTTTTGGCGGGGGCGGCCTTTTTGCGCACAAAAAACACCGGGCACGGCGTCTGCCGTGCCCGGTGGAAAATACGGAGAAAAGATTATTCCGCGTCGTAGAGTTTGGACAGTTTGAGCAGGTGAGCGTAACGATCCAGCGCACCTTTCTCAGCCTGGGAGAACAGCTCCTCAGCACGCTCGGGGAAGGAGCGGGTCAGAGAGGAGTAACGAGCCTCGCCCAGGATGAACTCTCTGTAATCGGCGGAAGGAGCCTTGCTGTCCAGGATGAAGGGGTTCTTGCCCTCTGCCTTCAGAGCCGGGTTGAAGCGGAACAGGTTCCAGTAACCGCAGTCAACGGCACGTTTCATCTCGTTCTGGCAGTTGACCATGCCGCCCTTGATGGAGTGCATCTCGCAGGGAGCGTAGCCGATGACCAGAGACGGACCCGGGTAAGCTTCGGCTTCTGCCAGGGCTTTGATGGTCTGGTTCATGTCGGCGCCCATAGCAATCTGGGCAACGTAGATGTAGCCGTAGGACATAGCGATCTCTGCCAGGCTCTTCTTGGCGATGGCCTTACCAGCAGCAGCGAACTGTGCTACCTGGCCGATCTGAGAAGCCTTGGAAGCCTGACCGCCGGTGTTGGAGTAAACCTCGGTGTCGAAGACCATGATGTTGATGTCTTCGCCGGAAGCCAGGACGTGGTCCAGACCGCCGAAGCCGATGTCGTAAGCCCAACCGTCGCCGCCGAATACCCAGGTCGATTTCTTGGAGAGGAACTCCTTGTTCTTGAGGATATTCTGAGCTCTTTCACAACCGCAGGCCTCCAGAGCTTTTACCAGTTCCTCGGTAGCCGCTTTGTTGGTCTTGCCGTCGTTGACGGTATCCAGGTATTTCTGAGCAGCCGCTTTGCAGTTCTCGTTCTCGCCGTTTTCCGCGATCTCTTTGACCTGAGCGATCAGGCTGTCGCGAACTGCTTTCTGGCCCAGGTAGAGGCCGAAGCCGTGCTCTGCGTTGTCTTCGAACAGGGAGTTAGCCCAAGCGGGACCGTGGCCCTTGAAGTCAACGGTGTACGGAGAGGTGGCAGCGGGGCCGCCCCAGATGGAAGAACAGCCGGTGGCGTTGGAGATGTACATCCGGTCGCCGAACAGCTGGGTGATCAGGCGGGCGTAAGCGGTCTCGGCGCAGCCGGCGCAGGAACCGGAGAACTCCAGCAGCGGTTTTTCGAACTGGCTGCCTTTGACGGTCTCTTTAGCGGGCATACCGGGTTTCACGTCTACGTTCGCAACCAGGTAGTCGAATACCGGCTGCTGAGATTCCTGGCTCTCGCGAGGAACCATGGTGATGGCTTTCTCTTTGGCGGGGCAGACGCCGACGCAGACGCCGCAGCCCATGCAGTCCAGAGGAGAAACGGAGATGGTGAATTTCAGGTCTTCCAGGCCTTTGCCGATCATCTTAGCGGTCTTCAGGCCGGCAGGAGCAGCGTTAACCTCCTCCTCGCTCAGAGCGAAGGGACGGATGGTAGCGTGCGGGCAGACATAAGAGCAGCGGTTGCACTGAATGCACTTGGAAGCATCCCACTCGGGAACCATAACGGCAACGCCGCGTTTCTCGTAAGCGGAAGCACCCTGCTCGAAGGTACCGTCTGCATGGGGAACGAAGGCGGATACCGGCAGGCTGTCGCCGTCCATCTTGGCAACGGGCTCCATGATGTCTTTGACCATGGTTAGCAGCTTCTGGTTGTTGCCTTCCAGAGCAGCAGCTTCGTGGTTGTCCACAGCGTTAGCCCAATCAGCGGGAACTTCAATCTTCTGGTAGAAGTCGAAACCAGCGTCGATGGCGTCGTGGTTCATCTTAACGATAGCCTCGCCCTTCTTGGAGAAGCTGCGGGTAGCAGCGTCCTTCATGTAGCGGATGGCGTCCTCTTTGGGCAGAACACCGGCCAGAGCGAAGAAGGCAGACTGCAGGATGGTGTTGGTGCGTTTGCCCAGACCGATCTCGATTGCCTTGTCGATAGCGTTGATGGTGTACAGCTGGATGTTGTTGTTGGCGATGTAGCGTTTGGCCTCAGCAGGCATGTGCTGATTGAGCTCATCGAAGTTCCACTGGCAGTTGATCAGGAAGACACCGCCGGGTTTGACGTCGCGGACCATCTTGTAGCCCTTGATGACATAAGAGGGGTTGTGGCAGGCCACGAAGTCTGCTTTGTTGATGTAGTAGGGGCTCTTGATGGGCTTGTCGCCGAAGCGCAGGTGGGAAATGGTGATACCACCGGTCTTCTTGGAGTCGTACTGGAAGTAAGCCTGTACGTATTTGTTGGTGTGGTCACCGATGATCTTGATGGAGTTCTTGTTTGCGCCAACGGTACCGTCGCCGCCCAGACCCCAGAATTTGCACTCGATGGTGCCTTCTGCAGCGGTGTTGGGAGCAGCTTCCTCGTCCAGGGACAGGTTGGTAACGTCGTCCTTGATGCCCAGGGTGAAGCGGGCTTTGGGAGCGTCTTTAGAGAGCTCGTTGTAAACAGCGAAGATGCTGGCGGGGGTGGTGTCCTTGGAACCCAGACCGTAACGGCCGCCGATGATGGTAGCGGTGCGGCCAGCTTCTGCCATGGCGCTCATGACATCCAGGCACAGAGGCTCAGCGTAAGCGCCGGGCTCTTTGGTACGGTCGAGGACAGCGATCTTCTTCGCGGTCTCGGGGATAGCAGCCAGCAGGTGTTTGGCGGAGAAGGGACGATACAGACGAACCTTCACCAGACCGACCTTCTCGCCCTTGGCAGTCAGGTAGTCGATGACTTCTTCTGCTACGTCGCAGATGGAGCCCATAGCCACGATGACGCGGTCGGCATCCGGTGCGCCGTAGTAGTTGAACAGCTGGTAGTTGGTGCCCAGTTTGGCGTTGACCTTGCCCATGTACTCTTCCACGACTTCGGGAACGCGGTCATAGTACTCGTTGCAGGCCTCGCGGTGCTGGAAGAAGATATCGCCGTTTTCGTGGGAACCACGCATAACGGGATGTTCGGGGTTGAGGGCGCGTTTGCGGAAGGCTTCCACAGCGTCCATATCGCACATTTCCTTCAGGTCTTCGTAGTCCCAGATCTCGATCTTCTGGATCTCATGAGAGGTACGGAAACCGTCGAAGAAGTTGATGAAGGGAACGCGGCCCTTGATGGCAGACAGATGAGCCACAGCAGCCAGGTCCATAACCTCCTGGGGGTTGGTTTCAGCCAGCATAGCGAAACCGGTCTGGCGGCAGGCGTAAACGTCAGAATGGTCGCCGAAGATGTTCAGCGCGTGGGAAGCCACGGTTCTGGCGGATACATGGAAGACAGCGGGCAGCAGCTCGCCGGCGATCTTGTACATGTTGGGGATCATCAGCAGCAGGCCCTGAGAAGCGGTGTAGGTGGTGGTCAGCGCACCGGCGTTGAGCGAGCCGTGTACGGTACCGGCAGCACCGGCCTCAGACTGCATCTCCATAACCTTAACGGTGGTGCCGAAGATGTTCTTCTGGCCCTGAGCAGACCACTGGTCGACGTAGTCGGCCATGGGGCTGGAAGGGGTGATAGGATAGATACCGGCAACTTCAGTGAACGCATAGGAAACGTATGCGGCAGCGTTGTTACCGTCCATGGTTTTCATTTTTCTTGCCATGTTTGAGGTTCCTCCCTTTTAGATTTCATGTGATGAAATGGGAATATATCATACATACAGTATAAAGTTTATCATGTTACCCACGGCTTGTAAAGGGACAATCTGTGCAACTTCTGCAGTGAAATTGATAGCTTTTTCACAAATTACATTCCAGAAAATGACGGGAAAGGGAGGGGGCTCCCGGGCCTTTCCTTCCGAAAAGAGGCAAGGGGACGAGCATGGGACCGTCCCGGCACGAGAGAGGGTGTTGATGGCCGAAAATCGGGCTGGAAAACGCTCACACCCCCGGCAGCGGGCGGCTGGCGCTCTTTGCAGAAGCGGGGGAATCAGGTATAATAAACGAGTATGAACCATACTTATCCTGGGAGGCGGCGCCCCGTCCCCAGGCACACACTTTCTGTCCCTAGGACAGCAAACCATTATAAAGGAGATCGAACATGGACCCCGACAGTATGATTTTAAAACTGGTTATCCTCGCCCTGCTCATCGCGTGCAACGCCTTCTTTGCCATGAGTGAGATCGCCATCGTCACCTTCAACGACAACAAGCTGCGCAAGCTGTCCGAAGATGGCGACAAACGCGCCCGCCGCCTGCTGCGGCTGGTGGAAGAGCCTTCGCGCTTCCTTTCCACCATCCAGGTAGGCGTCACCCTTTCCGGCTTCCTGGCTTCGGCCTCGGCGGCGGAGGACTTCTCCGACCAGCTGGGCCAGTGGCTCAGCGCCTGGAGCGGCCTTCCCATGCAGACCGCGGACAGCATCGCCCTGGTGCTTATCACCATCCTGCTTTCCTATGTGACGCTGATCTTCGGCGAGCTGGTGCCCAAGCGCATCGCCATGCACAACCCCGAGAAGATCTCCTTCCTGGTGGGTCCGGCGGTGTCCTTTGTGTACAAGGTGTGCAAGCCCTTCGTCATGCTCATCAGCGCCTCCACCAACCTGGTGCTGCGCCTTATCGGCATCGACCCCAAGGATAAGCCCGAGCAGGTCACCGAAGAGGAGATCCGCATGATGGTGGACGTCGGCAACGAGGAAGGTACCATCGAACTGTCGGAAAAAGAGATGATCGACAACGTGTTCGAGTTTGACGATACCACCGCGGAAGAAGTCATGACCCACCGGACCGAGATGGTAGCGGTGGAAAACACCGCCACCATCCAGGACGTGGTGAAGGTGGCGCTGGATGAGGGTTACTCCCGTATCCCGGTGTACGAGGAAGATATCGACAACATCGTAGGCATCATCTACGTCAAGGATATGCTCCGCTTCATCGGAAACCCCGGCGCCGAGACCGGCAGCATCCAGCCCTTCATCCGCAAGGTGCTGTTTGTACCGGAATCCAACCGCTGCACCGAGCTGTTCCGCACCTTTAAAGAAAAGAAGATCCAGATCGCCGTGGTGGTGGACGAATACGGCGGCACCTCCGGTATCGTGACCATGGAGGACCTGCTGGAATCCATCGTGGGCAACATGCAGGACGAGTACGACAACGAGGAGGAGGAATACTCCCGCATCTCGGACAACGTCTTTACTCTGGATGGCGCTATGTCCATCTATGAGGCCGAAAAGGTCCTGGGCCAGACGCTGGACGAGGAAGAGGAGTACGACACCGTCAGCGGCCTGCTCACCGATGTGCTGGACCGCATCCCCGGCCCCGACGAAAAGCCGGTGGTGCAGGTGGGCAACGTGGAGTTTACCGTGCTGCAGGTGGAGGACCGGCGCATCGCCAAGGTCAAAGCCGAGATCAAACCCCAGCCCAAGGAAGAAGACGAGGACGAAGAATAACCGTCCTTTTAAAAAAACTGCCGCCCATGCCGCCTTTTGGGGAGACATGGGCGGTGCTGTATCCCGAAAAACAAGCAAAGGAGGGGGCCGCTGTGGCAGAACAGGCGGTACGAGAATATCTAAACGGCCTGGGCCTGGGGGACTGCTGGCAGCAGTATCCCGGCTCCTGCGCCACGGTGGAGGAGGCCGCCCAGCAGCTGGGCACCCAGCCCGGCGCGGTAGGCAAGACCATCTGCATCCCCGACCGTTCCGGGGAGGGGCGGTGCGTCCTTATCGTCACCGCCGGGGACCGGAAGCTGGACAACCAGAAGTTCCGCCAGGCCTTTGGATTCCGGCCGGGGATGCTCCCGGCGGACCAGGTGGAGGACTGCGTGGGGCACCCGCCAGGCGGGGTCTGCCCCTTCGCCCTGCCTCAGGGGGTGCGGGTCTATCTGGACGCTTCCCTGCGGGGCTTTGACCGGGTCTATACCGCCGGCGGCGGCACCCAAAGCCTGGTAGGCCTGCGCCCCGACCAGCTGGAACAGGCTTCCGGCAGCCTGGGCTGGGTGGATGTCAGCCGACCGAAGGACGAAAAAAAGGAGGAAACCAAATGAGCGAGTTTCAACTGAGCAAGGACAGCATCGTGGGGGAGATCCTCCGCGCCAATCCCATGGCCGGGGACGTGTTGATGATGATGGGCCTTTCCTGCACCGGCTGCCCCATGGCCCAGCGGGAGACGCTGGAACAGGCCTGCCAGGGCCACGGCGTGGACCTGGACAAGACCCTGGCGGCGCTGCAGGCCCTGCTGGGGATGTAGTTTCCGCAAAAACAGACAAAATAAAAATCACCCTGCCTTCTTTGGGGAAGGCAGGGTGATTTTTTGTGCGGCTTATTCTGCAAAAGCGGTCAGCCAGGGTTCTTCTTCCGGCTGGGGAAGCAGCTCCACCTGGTTTTCCACCAGGTTGGGGGAGCTGTCGTCCCGCACCTGAAGGGTCAGGACGCCCCGGGCATACAGGGCGGACAGGTTGTTGTGGTACAGGTCGTATCCCAGGATCAGATGGTCGCCGTCGGTGCTTACCCGGGTGGTGCGGCAGCTCAGACCCCCGCCGAAATAGGGCGACAGGTCGTAGGTTTCGCTTTGGGGGTTCCAGCAATGGGCCTGGCGCAGAGTTTGGGCGTCCACGCCGGTGTGGTCGGTGACCCACTTTTCCACCTGGGCAGCGGGGACCGGCAGCAGGTCGGGGGAGCCCATCTCCTTCCAGACGGTTTTCAGCTCATCCCCGGTCTGGTAGTTCATCTCCAGGTAGTAGCGCACCAGGTCGTTGGGGTCCGCTTCCGCGGGAGAAGCCCAGGGCTCGGAGAGCAGCCCGGCGGAAAGCACCGGGGTCAGGTAGTTCCACTCTAGGATGTTCCAGTCCTCGGGGATGGGGATCTGGGACGGGGCCTGGTCGGGGTCCTCCTCCCAGGAGGTCACCGAAAGCAGCCGCGGCACCTGGCGGGTCCGGTCAAAATAGAGGCAGACCCGGCGGTCGGCGCCATCGGGGGTCTGGTGGGCCAGCAGCACCTGAAACTCCTGGGTGTGAAACTCGTTGGGCGCTTCCTGGACGGCGCTGAGCACGGTGTAACTGCCGTACAGCTCCTGGGGATAGTCGGGGAGATGGTAGGTGCTGCCGTCCGGGCTCAGCACCCCGCGGGCCTTCAGGTCGCTTTCATCCAAGCCCCAGCCGCCCAGCACCTGGGTCATCATGGTGTCCAGTTCTTCCTGGGGCCAGACCCCCGGTTCCAGCGGCTCGGGCACCGCGTCGCCCAGGATGCTTTTCAGGTAGCCGTGCTCCGCCAGATAGGCGGTGTAAAGCAGGTCGGCGTCCCGCCCGGCCAGGGAAAGGGAGGGGTAGACGTCCGCTTCCTGGTGGGTCAGCAGATAGGGGTACACCAGCTGGCAAAGCTGGGCGGCCTCACTTTCCGAGGAGAATACCTTAGGGTCGGTGATCTCGAAGCCCTCCGGGATCGTCTCGGCGGTGGAAGCCGGGTCCGATTCCACCGTTTCGGAGAGCATCGGGTCGCGGGAAGCGCCGGGGACCGGCTCCTCCGAGACGCCGCAGCCGGAAAAACCAGCCAAAATCAGCCCCAGACAAAGCGCCAGGGAAAGAAAACGAGAAGTCTTCATAAACAAAACCTCCTCAAAAACAAAATGTCACCCTTCTGCCTATAAGACGCCACAAACGTAAAAATGTTACAGGTATCGGAAAGAAAAACACCGGCCCCAAGCGGGACCGGTGCCGAAAGATAAGCCTATTTTACGCGGGACAGGGTTTCCTTGCCGCCCATGTACATCCGCAGAGCCTCGGGGATGCGAACGGTGCCGTCGGACTGGAGGTTGTTTTCCAGGAAGGCGATGAGCATACGGGGCGGAGCCACCACGGTGTTGTTGAGGGTGTGGGGGAAGTAGTTCTTGCCGTTGGCGCCGCGGACGCGGATGCCCAGACGGCGAGCCTGTGCGTCGCCCAGGTTGGAGCAGCTGCCGACCTCGAAGTATTTCTGCTGACGGGGGCTCCAAGCCTCGACGTCGATGCTCTTGACCTTCAGGTCAGCCAGGTCGCCGGAGCAGCATTCCAGGGTGCGGACCGGGATATCCAGGGTGCGGAAGAAGTCCACGGTGTTGGTGTAGAGCTTTTTGAACCAATCCATGCTCTCCTCGGGTTTGCAGACGACCACCATCTCCTGTTTTTCGAACTGGTGGATGCGGTAAACGCCGCGCTCCTCGATGCCGTGGGCGCCTACTTCTTTACGGAAGCAGGGGGAGTAGCTGGTGAGGGCCTGGGGCAGGTCTTCCTCCTTGAGGATGGTGTCGATGAACTTACCGATCATGGAGTGCTCGCTGGTACCGATCAGGTACAGGTCTTCGCCCTCGATCTTGTACATCATGTTTTCCATCTCAGCAAAGCTCATAACGCCGGTGACCACGTCGGAACGGATCATGAACGGGGGAACGTAGTACACAAAGCCGCGGTCGATCATAAAGTCGCGGGCGTAGGAGAGGATGGCGGAGTGCAGGCGGGCAATGTCGCCGCGCAGGTAGTAGAAGCCGTTGCCGGAGGTGCGGCGGGCGCTGTCCAGGTCGATGCCGTTGAGGGCTTCCATGATGTCCACATGGTAGGGAACCTCGAACTCGGGAACGACCGGCTCGCCGAAGCGCTCGACCTCGACGTTTTCGCTGTCGTCCTTACCGATGGGAACGGAGGGGTCGATGATGTTGGGGATCACCAGCATCCGCTCACGGATCTTGGCGGAAAGTTCCTCTTCCAGAACTTCCAGGTCGGAAAGCTCCTGAGCCATAGCGGTGACCTGTTTCTTCACCTCTTCGGCCTCGTCGCGCTTGCCCTGGCCCATGAGGGCGCCGATCTGTTTGCTGATGGAGTTGCGCTGGCTGCGCAGATAGTCGCCGCGGGATTTGGCCTCGCGGTACTGGCGGTCAAACTCGACCACCTCGTCCACCAGGACCAGCTTGTCGTCCTGGAACTTTTTGCGGATGTTTTCTTTGACCAGCTCGGGGTCGTTTCTCAGCAGATTGATGTCTAACATGTGATTTCCTCCTTAAAATAGCGAAGATGACCGGCCCGCCGGGGAGAAAAAAAGCCTCCCGTCCCGGCTGCCGCAGCAGAACATGGGACGGAAGGACTCCGCGTTGCCACCCAAATTGCCCCGCCGCAGCGGGACCACTCAATAGTGCGTTAAAGGGCACCGGCCTCCGGCTCCTCGCCGGCCGCTCCGGAAGGGGATCGGACCGTCCGCCCGCCGGCTCGCACCATCCGCCGGCTCTCTGAGGGGGTAAAACAGGACCTATTCTTCCATCGTTGCGGGTACTTTCATCGATACAGACACATTATATACCAGGAAACCGCCCTTGGCAAGGGGGCGGCGCCGGATTACTGGCCGTCGACGGTCTTTTTGTCAGCGTTGGCGGTAAGGTCCACCGTCTCCTTGAGGGAGGCGTCCGGTTCCAGCAGGCGGGCCATGACCACAAAGCGCACGTCGTCCCGCAGGCCGTACTTGTAGGAGCAGGTGGAGAGGGTGAGGATCTTGTCGGAAGCGGACACCGTCACCGGGTAGTCATACTCCGAGCGGGCCTGGGCCTCGGTGAGCAGGTTGCTCAGCTGGGCGTCGGTAATGGGCTCGGTGCTTTCGCCGGTCATGTCCTTCATCACCTGGATGTAGGGGAAATCGGTGGTGGTGTAGAACACCGCGAAGATCTCCCATACCATCTGGTTTTCGGGCTTGTCCGCCCCGTCGCCCAGGATGGAGAAGTAGACATAAGGATGCTTTTCGGCAAACTCCTGGTCGGTGAAGCGGAACAGCTGGCTGAAGCGCTCGCCGTCCTTGTTGTCGTCATACTGGACGTTGTGGCCGTAGATGACGGTGTTTTTGGAAAGGGAGTCGCGGCTGGACAAATCGCACTCATAGTCGGCGAAAAAGCTGCCCAGGAAGCTGTACTGCCGGTTTTCGTCCAGGCGCTCATAGTACTTGTTGTCCTCGGCTTGGAGAACGGCGTTGTTGATGGTGGTGTCGGGGATGTTGAGCCAGCCCACCACGTCGTCGTTTTTCTCGTGCATGGACAGGATATCCTGGGAAAGGTCCGGCACCTCTACGTTGGAGGTTTCCTCCGACTGGCCGGGTACCGGTTCCTCTTCGGTGACAGCGGGCGGGGTATCTGGTTCGGTGGGGGCGGGCTCGTCCTTCCCGCAGGAAGAAAGGGCCAGCACCGCCGCCGCGGCCAGGGCCAAAGCCAGCAGCCGCCGGAGCAGGGAAGATCGTTGCATGGGGTTCACTCCTTTTGCAAAAGAGGGGATGCTATGCCTGTTCGGCAGAGTTGTTGTTGCAAACCACGCCTTTTTCGGCGTCCATGATGATGGAGGTGCCGCTGCGCAGGATGGAGGTGCAGTTTTTGGCACTGACGATCACCGGGATGCCCAGGGCCATGGCGGCGATGGCGGCGTGGCAGTTGAGACCGTCCTGGGAGGTGATGATGCCGGAGGCTTTTTTGATGATGTCCAGCAGGTCGTTGGTGCTGGAGTCGATGACCAGGATGTTGCCGGCGGCAAAGTTTTCCCGGGCCTCGGTCTCGCTTTTGGCCACGCAGACGCAGCCGCGGACGATGTGGTCGCCCACTCCCTTGCCGGTGAGGATCACGTCGCCCACCGTCTGTACCTTGAGGAGGTTGGTGGTGCCGGGGATGCCCAGCGGGATGCCGGCGGTGATGACCACCAGGTCGCCGTCCTGGCAGAGGCCGCGGTCCTTGGCACGCTGGATGGCGTGGTCAAAGAGGGCGTCGGTGTTGTCCTGCTCCTCGCAGAGCACCGGCAGCACGCCCCAGGACATACACAGGTGACGGTAGATGTTTTCGTTGGCGGTACAGCCGATAATGGGCATCTGGGGGCGGTACTTGCTGATCATCCGGGCGGTCTGACCCGACTGGGTGACGGTGATGATGGAAGCAGCCTCCAGGTCGTAGGCGGTGGTGCAGGTAGCGTGGGAGATGGCGTTGGTCACGTCCCGGTTCTGGGAGGTGACGCGGGAGAAGAAGCGGCCGCGGTAGTCGATGTCGTTTTCGGTGCGCTCGGCGATGCGGGCCATGGTCTTGAGGGATTTCACCGGGTATTTGCCGGCAGCGGTCTCACCGGAGAGCATGATGACGCTGGTGCCGTCGTAGATGGCGTTGGCCACGTCGTTGGCCTCGGCGCGGGTGGGGCGGGGGTTCTTCATCATGCTGTCCAGCATCTGGGTAGCGGTGATGACATATTTACCGCTGTTGTACACCAGCTTGATGATGTCCTTCTGGATAACCGGAACATCCTCCAGGGGGATCTCGACGCCCATGTCGCCGCGGGCGACCATGATGCCGTCGGAGACCCGCAGGATCTCGCCGATGTTGTTGACGCCCTGGGCGTTTTCGATCTTGGCGATGATGCGGATGCTGCTGCCGCCGTTTTGAGCCAGCAGTTCCCGCAGCTGGATGATATCCTGAGCGGTGCGGGTGAAGGAGGCGGCGATGAAGTCAAAGCCTTCCTGAATGCCGAAGAGGATATCCGAGCGGTCGCGCTCGCTGATAAACGGCATGGAAAGGCTGACGTTGGGGACGTTGATGCCTTTGCGGTCGGAGATGGTGCCGCCGTTGAGCACCCGGCAGTGGATCTCGGTGCGGTCCACCGACTCCACCCGCATGGCGATGAGGCCGTCATCGATAAGGATGTGGTCCCCGGGTTTTACGTCCTGGGGCAGGCCAGCGTAGGTGATGGAAGCGGTCTCCTGGTTGCCCGCCACCTCCCGGGTGGTCAGGGTAAAGTCCTGGTCCTCCTTCAGGGTGACCGGGCCGTTTTCGAAGCAACCGAGACGGATCTCGGGGCCTTTGGTATCCAGCAGGGTGGCAAGGGGGATATCCAGCTCCCGGCGCAGCCGGCAGATGGTCTCCATCCGTTTGTGATGCTCTTCATGGGTGCCGTGGGAGAAGTTGAAGCGGGCCACGTCCATCCCAGCCTGGATCATCTCCCGGAGGATCGCTTCGTCGTCGCAGGCAGGGCCAAGGGTGCAGATGATTTTTGTCTTCCTCATAACAATTCGCTCCAATCTCGGCTGCTAGAGCCGGTACAATCCAGTGCCGCCAATCCGGCACAGTCGGGTGGTACACTGCTTTTACTATATCCCAGCCACCTGGGAAAATCAACAGTTATCACAAAAATGTAAAAAGAATGACAAAAAATTCACAGATTTTCCCCGCCTTGTTAACCACCGTTTGGGGGAAGGATTTTTAGCGGTACAGAGGGGTAGAGAAGTAGCGTTCGCCGGTGTCCGGCAGGATGGTGACCACCGTTTTGCCCGGGCCGAGCTTGCGGGCCAGGCGCAGGGCGGCGGCTACGTTGGTGCCGCTGGAAATGCCGCAGAGCAGCCCTTCCTCCCGGGCCAGGCGGCGGGAAGCTTCCACCGCTTCGTCGTCGGTGATGATGCAGCAGTCGTCGATGAGGGAGCGGTCCAGGTTTTCCGGGATGATGCCGTCGCCGATACCCATCTGGATGTGGGTGCCTATGGCCCCGCCGGAAAGGATGGCGGCGTGTTCCGGCTCGGCGGCCCAGATGGTCAGCTGGGGCCAGCGGGAGCGCAGGGCACGGCCCACCCCGGTGAGGGTACCGCCGGTGCCAAAGCCGACCACGAAGCCGTCCAGGGGCAGATCCCCGGCCTGCTCTAGGATCTCGGCGCCGGTACCGGCAAAGTGGGCCAGGATGTTGTCGGGGTTGGAAAACTGCCGGGGCAGGTAGACCGACGGGTCCTCCTTTGCCATCTGCTGGGCGGTCTGAACGCAGCGGTCGATGCAGGCGCCGATGTCCCCTTCGTCGGGGATGAGCACCAGCCGGGCGCCGTACTGGCTCACCAGGCTGCGGCGCTCCTGGCTCACCGAGTCGGGCATGATGATGCAGACATCCAGCCCCAGAACCGCGCCGGCCAGCGCCAGCCCGATGCCTTGGTTGCCGCTGGTGGCCTCCACGATCTTGCTGCCGGGGCCGATCTCCCCGCGGTCCCAGGCCTGGCGCAGCATGGTCAGGGCGGTGCGGGTCTTGATGGAGCCGCCGATGCCCACAGCTTCCAGCTTCACCAGAATCTGCGCGTCCTCGGGTCCGGTCATGCGCTGAAGACGGATGAGGGGGGTGTGGCCTACGGCGTCCAGGATGGTTTCGTAGATCATAGCAAAACAAGCCTCCTTTGATAAAACGGAATAGATCGTGTCTTGGTTTCAGCATAAGCGTCCCGGGCAAAAAAGGTGCGCCTTTGTTTTGCGGGAAGCAGAAAACCGGCGCAGGAAAGGCTGCGCCGGTTTGCAAAAAACGCGGAAAATGGGATTATACGTTGAAGCGGAAGAGCACCACGTCGCCGTCCTGCATGACGTACTCCTTGCCTTCGGAGCGCACCAGGCCCTTCTCCTTGGCAGCAGCCAGGGAGCCGTTGGCGATCAGGTCGTCATAGGCGATGACCTCGGCGCGGATGAAGCCGCGCTCAAAGTCGCTGTGGATCTTACCAGCAGCCTGGGGGGCTTTGGTGCCCTTGGTGATGGTCCAGGCGCGGACCTCCGGCTTGCCGGCGGTCAGGTAGGAGATGAGGCCCAGCAGCTTGTAGCTGGCTTTGATCAGACGGTCCAGGCCAGACTCCTCCAAGCCCAGCTCCTCCAGGAACATGAGCTTGTCTTCTTTGGACATATCGGAGATTTCTTCCTCCAGACGGGCGCAGATGGGAACCACCTCGGCGCCTTCCTCGCTGGCGATCTCCTGTACCTGAGCCAGGTAGGGGTTGCCTTCCAGGCCGTTAGCGAAGTCGGTGTCGCTCATGTTGGCCACGTAGATGATCTTTTTGTTGGAAAGCAGCGGCACGTCGGCCACAACCTCAGCCTCCTCCTCGGTGAAGGGGAAGCTGCGGGCGGATTTGCCCTCTTCCAGGTGCGCCTTCAGGCGCTGGAGCAGTTCTACCTGGGGCAGCAGCTTTTTGTCGCCCTTGGCGGCTTTGGCGGTGCGGTCGATGCGGCGGTCCAGGATATCCAGGTCGGAGAAGATCAGCTCCAGGTTGATGGTCTCGATGTCGCGGCGGGGGCCGATCTCGCCGTCTACGTGGACGATCTCGCCGTCCTCAAAGCAGCGTACCACATGGACGATGGCGTCCACCTCGCGGATGTTGGAGAGGAACTTGTTGCCCAGGCCCTCGCCCTTGGAAGCGCCCTTGACCAGGCCGGCGATATCCACGAACTCGATGACCGCGGGGGTCAGCTTGTCGGGCTGGTACATTTCGGCCAGCTTGTCCAGACGGGCGTCCGGAACGGCTACGGTGCCGATGTTGGGCTCGATGGTGCAGAAGGGGTAGTTAGCGGACTGGGCGCCCGCGTTGGTGATAGCGTTAAAAAGGGTGGACTTGCCCACGTTGGGCAGGCCGACGATACCTAATTTCAT
>JAHZAU010000011.1 GCA_019423755.1 Oscillospiraceae bacterium | reverse complement strand
CTCACCAGTGTCGAAAATACTTGGCGGGTGACTGCCCGGGAAAATAGAGCGGTGCTGACATTCCTCCTTAGCTCAGTCGGTAGAGCATGCGGCTGTTAACCGCAGGGTCGTCTGTTCGAGCCAGACAGGGGGAGCCACTGAGAAAGCCCACGGAACGTTCCGTGGGCTTTTTTGCTGCGTTAGAATGGTTGCGGCTTATCTTGACAGGCAGAAGAAAGTTTGTTATACTGCTAGACGCGTAAGCTATATTTTTCCTTGTGGGTGAGATAAACAAGGGGAAATATAGCTTTTTCTTTTATGCGGAAAAAGGAGGAGCTAACATGCAGCAAACAATGATGAAGACAAAGCCCATTTTGCCTTTGGTTCTGTCCATGTCGCTGCCCATGGTTTTATCCATGATGGTGGCGTCGCTGTACAACATTGTGGACAGTTATTATGTGGCAAAGATCAGCGAGGACGCCATGACGGCGCTTTCGCTGGTGTTTCCGGTGCAAAATTTGATCAACGCGGTGACCATCGGTTTTTCTATCGGGGCCAATGCGGTGATCTCCTATCACCTGGGCGCCCAGGAAATGGGGAAGGCCAGCGCTGCGGCCACCCAGAGCATCGTATTCAATGCGCTGCACGGGGTGATTTTAACCATCGGCTGTATTGGGATCATGCCGTATTTTCTGCGGATGTTTACCGAAAACCAGCAGGTAGTGGAGCTGGGGGTGCGGTATTCCCGCATCGCCTTCGCCTTTGCGGTGGTGGTGGCTGTGTCCATGTCGTTGGAGAAGATCTTCCAGGCGGTGGGCAAGATGATGATGACCATGGTGTGTATGATGTCCGGCTGTGTGCTGAACATCCTGCTGGACCCGGTGCTGATCTTCGGCTGGGGTCCCTTCCCGGAGATGGGGATCGAAGGCGCTGCCCTGGCCACCGGAATCGGGCAGGTGATGAGCTTTGCCATCTATCTGCTGTGTTATTTTATCGGGAAATTCCCCATAAGCATCCGCTGGGGAGGGGAGATCTGGGACCGGAGCCTGGGGAAAAAGATGTACGCAGTGGGGGTACCGGCGGCGCTCAACCTGGCGCTGCCTTCGTTGCTGATCTCCTCGCTGAATATTATCCTGGCTGCCTATTCTCAGGTGTACGTGCTGGTGCTGGGGGTCTATTATAAATTGCAGACCTTCCTCTACCTGCCGGCAAACGGCATCGTGCAGGGGATGCGGCCGATCATCGGCTACAACTTCGGTGCCCGGGAGCATGCGCGGGTCCGCAAGATCTACCGGGTGACCCTGGCCCTGGCGGTGGGGATCATGGCGGTGGGGACGGTATTGTGTTGGAGCGTACCGGCCCAGCTTATCGGGCTGTTTTCCACCAATGCCGAGACCATCGCGACGGGAAGCGCTGCCCTGCGGATCATCAGTCTGGGCTTTGTGGTGTCGGCGGTTTCGGTGATCTCCTGCGGCGCCCTGGAAGGTCTGGGGATGGGCGGCCCCTCCCTGGTGATCTCGCTCATGCGGTACGCGGTGCTGATGATCCCGGCGGCATTTGTGCTCAGCCGCTTTTTGGACGCTGCCGGCGTGTGGCACGCGTTTTGGGTCACCGAGCTGATCACAGCGGTGGTGTCCTATGGGCTTTACCGCCGGCGCACTAGCTTTCGTCCGGTGGAACAAGGGAAGGAGTAACCCTTGACGAGGCCCAGGCGGGCATTTTATAATGAGGGCAAATCCATTGTGAGAAAGGGGATTTGTTTATGGAATTTTTGGAGCTTGCAAAGAAGCGCTACTCGGTACGGCAGTATGAGGACCGTCCGGTGGAGGAAGAAAAACTGCGCCGGGTGCTGGAAGCCGGAAGGGTAGCTCCTACCGGGGCCAACCGGCAGCCCCAGCGCATCCTGGTGGTACAGAGCAAGGAAGCCCGGGCCAAGGTGGACGAAGCTGCCCGGCTTTACGGCGCGCCGGTGGTGCTGGTGGTCTGCGCCCAGGTGGACGAAGCTTGGGTGAGAAAGTATGACGGCAAGAACATCTCGGACATCGACGCCGCCATCGTCACCGACCACATGATGCTGGAAGCCACCCAGCAGGGCCTGGGAAGCCTGTGGGTCTGCTGGTTCAAGCCTGATGTACTGCGCCAGGCGCTGGACATCCCCGAAGGCTGGGAGCCGGTGAATCTGCTGGCTTTGGGCTATGCGGCCTGCGAGCCCGCTTCTCCCGACCGTCACGACACGTTGCGCAAACCCCTGGAAGAAACCGTCTGGTACAAGTAAAAACGCCGCCGAGGCCCTCCGATTCGGAGGGCCTTGCTTTTTGCCCCCAAAGCTGGTACCATGACAGGGCAAAGATAAAAACACAGCCCGGTTGGTAGTCCGGGCGCGGCAAAGCTGCCTTGCCGTCAGTAGCCTTCTGGTCTCCGCTTTGGCGGAAAGGGGGCAGCCGGGAGGGTCCCGGCGCCCCGCCTCCTGTCCCTTCTTTGCTTTGTATCAGGAGGAATCATTATGGACAAGGCAAACGATCGCGCAGTGTGTGAATTGGTAGTCACCTTTGAGGAGCCCTTTTGGGTGGCGGTGTACCAGCGCCGGGAAGCGGGCTGTCTGTGGGCGGCCCGGGTGGTGTTTGGGGCACAGCCGCGGGACCAGGAGGTGCTGGAGTACTTTATGCGTCAGTTCGGCCGGCTGCGGTTTGGCCGCATCGACGAAGGCGCCCCGGCCCCCACAGGACCCAAAAACCCGAAGCGGGCCCGCCGGGAGGCGGCGAAGGCCACCCGGCTTTTGGGAGTGGGTACCCGGGCCCAGCAGGCTTTGCAGCAGCAGCGGGAAGCCTCGGCTGCACAGCGAAAGCAGCAGGCCCGGGACAGCGCCCAGGAGCAGGCACAACGAAAATTTGCCTTAAAGCAGCAAAAGAAAAAGCAGAAGCACCGGGGAAGGTAAGACCGCTTCCTTCGGGCGGCGCCGGGGCGGAGGAGCGATCTTCCGCCCCGGCGTTTTCCGCTTTTTGGCGGGGGAGAGGGCCGGTTTTTGGGTGGAAAAACCGGAAGGAAGTTTGCATTGAAGAAAGGGGAAAGAGGGTGCTATAATGGCTCCAGAAGCCCCGGGAAGGGGCCGGACGCCAAAAGGAGAGGAAGGATGACAATGGAAGAAACCACGCTGCAAAGGCTGCTGGCGGAGCAGGAGGAACGCATCGTCCGCCGCCTGGAACGGGAGACCGCCTCGATGATCGAGGAGGCGGAGGAGCGGCTGAGCCAGCAGATCAGAACGCTGGGGCACCAGGCTGAAAACAAGGTGTAAATTTTGCGCAAAGCCGCTTGTCCTTTGGGGAGAGGGTTGCTACAATAAGGGTACCAAACCGCAAAGGAGGGGCTTTTATGGAAGGAATCCAGATGATCTGGCAGGACCGCAAGCGCATCTTCGGCCTGCCCATCAGCTTTACCAAATACGCCATGTCGGAGGACCGGGTCTTCTGCACCACCGGCCTGATCACCACAAGAGAAGAAGAGGTGCTGCTGTACCGGGTGCGGGACATCAGCCACCGCCGGACGCTGGGGCAGAAGATCTTCGGGGTGGGCAGCGTGCTGGTCCACTCCTCGGACAAGTCCACCCCAGTGCTGGAACTGAAAAACATCCGCGACTCCACCCAGGTCAAGGAGCGGCTGCACCGGCAGGTGGAAGCCTGCAAGCTGCAGCGGCGCATGCGGGTGGGCGAATGGATGGACGACGACGCCTCCGCCGAAAGCAGCTGGGGCCAGGACGACGACTGGAACTAGACAAAACAAAAAGACCGCTCTTCCCCAGGTGGGAAGGGCGGTTTTCGTGTTTTGGCGGGCGGTTTACAGGAAAAAGCGGTTGTAGATGATGTTCCCCACCAGACAGAGCAGGTAGGGCAGTTCCAGGAGGATTAGGGAGCGGGAGGAACAGTCGGTGAGGTAGAGGAAGTTGTTTTTGGCGGGCTTGGTGGGGCTGTTGTCCATCAGCTCCGCCCGCTTGCGGTCCTGGGAGCCGGTGCCGTTGCGGCAGGCCAGGATCTTTCCCGCCAGGGAAAGGCAGAAGATCAAGATGGCCAGCAAAAAGTACAGCGGGCCCATGCTCAAGCCGGCACGGGTGCCCACCAGGTCCGCCAGCACGACGAGGATAAAGTAACACAGATAGCCAGGCAGGGTCATAGATGGATCTTCCTTTCTCGGGGAATGGCAGAGACGCAGGGTCTTTTCTTTATTGTATCCTGTTTGGCGGGGTTTTTCAAGGGAAAGCCCCCAGAACGGACGAAGACCGGCAATCCGAGGACTGCCGGTCTTTGCTTTTGAGGTGTGTTTTTTGAGGAGGGTAGAGCAAGTACTCAAACAACGATGCGGCTTCGTTTTCTTTTTGAGTACAGTTATATTATAGCGCAGATGAAAATTTGTTTGTTACCGCACTGTAAATGGACATTGAAAAAACCTTGGATGATTTGTAAAAGGACACCCGCCGGGGCAGGAGAGCCGCCGGCGGGTGGAAAAAACGGGATTATCTGTTTTTGCTCCAAGCTTTCATACGCTCGGCCTTGTCCAGGATGCGTTTGCGCATACGGATGGTTTTGGGAGTGACCTCGATGAGTTCGTCGGTGTTGATGAACTCGATGGCCTGCTCCAGGCTCATGACCTTGGGCGGGATCAGGCGCAGGGCGTCGTCGCTGCCGGAGGCACGGGTGTTGGTCATGTGTTTGCGTTTGCAGACGTTGACCACGATGTCCTCGTCCTTGGGGGACTGGCCGACGATCATGCCTTCGTAAACGGGAGTACCGGCGCCGATGAAGAGGGTGCCGCGCTCCTGAGCGTTGTACAGACCGTAGGTGACGGCCTCGCCGGTCTCAAAGGCGATGAGAGAGCCGGTGTTGCGCTTGGGGATATCGCCCTTGAAGGGCTCGTAACCGTGGAACACCGAGGACATGATGCCTTCGCCCTTGGTGTCGGTGAGGAACTCGTTGCGGTAGCCGAACAGGCCGCGGGCCGGGACGATGAATTCCAGTTTGGTACGGCCATTGAGGGGGTGCATGGAAACCAGAGTGCCTTTACGGGTGCCCATCTTTTCCATGACGGAACCGGTAGCGAAGTCCGGAACGTCTACCACCAGCTGCTCCATGGGTTCCAGGGTCTTGCCGTTTTCCTCGGTGAACAGGACCTGGGGGGTGCTGACCTGGAACTCATAGCCTTCGCGGCGCATGGTCTCGATGAGGATGGAAAGGTGCATCTCACCACGGCCGGCTACGCGGAAGGCCTCGGTGGTGTCGGTCTCGTAAACGTGCAGGGACACGTCCTTGAGGGTCTCTTTGAAGAGACGGTCGCGCAGGTGGCGGGAGGTGAGGAACTTGCCTTCCTTACCAGCGAAGGGGCTGTTGTTGACCGAGAAGGTCATCTCGATGGTGGGAGCGGAGATCTTGACGAACTCCAGGGGCTCTACCGCCTCGGGGCTGCAGAGGGTCTCGCCGATGGTCAGGTTCTCGATACCGGAGATGCAGACGATGTCGCCCACGGTAGCGGTATCCGCCGGGACACGGTTGAGACCTTCGATCTGATAGAGGGTGACGATCTTGGCGCGGTAGGGCTCCACGTTGTTGTGGTAGTCGCAGATGGTGACCTGCTCGCCGACGTGCAGGGTGCCGCGGGCGACGCGGCCGATACCGATGCGGCCAACGAAGTCATTGTAGTCGATGGAAGAGCAGAGCATCTGCACCGGAGCATCGGGATCGCCCTGGGGGCAGGGGATCTCTTCCAGGATGGTGTCGAAGAGGGGGGTCAGGTCGGTGCCGGGGACGTCCTCTTCCAGGGAGGCGGTGCCGGTACGGCCGGAGCAGTAGAGGATCTTGCTGTCCAGCTGCTCTTCGGTAGCGTCCAGGTCAAAGAGCAGGTCGTAGATCTCCTCGATGACCTCTTTGACGCGGGCGTCGGGACGGTCGATCTTGTTGATGGCGATGATGACCTTGTGGCCCAGGCCCAGCGCCTTGGAAAGGACGAAGCGGGTCTGCGGCATGGGGCCTTCGGCGGCGTCCACCAGCAGGATAACGCCGTCCACCATCTTCAGGATGCGCTCTACCTCGCCGCCGAAATCGGCGTGGCCGGGGGTGTCGATGACGTTGATCTTCACGCCTTTGTAGTTGATGGCGGTGTTTTTTGCAAGGATGGTGATGCCGCGCTCGCGCTCCAGGTCACCGTTGTCCATGACGCGGTCACGGACATTCTGGTTTTCACGGAAGGTGCCGCTCTGTTTGAGCATCTGGTCCACCAGGGTGGTCTTGCCATGGTCGACGTGCGCGATAATGGCGATATTTCTCAAATCTTCTCTTACCAAAATAACGTCCCCTTTTATCTTCTAAAAAATAATCGGATTTTTTGTCAATTGCGTACTATATTATACCGCCAAACTGCCGCAAACGCCAGCGTCGGCGCGGCTTTTTTGCGAAAAACCTTGTTCTGCATAAATGCCGCCGGTCCCGGCAGGGGTGTTTTTGGGCATTTTGGGGCGAAAAGGGCTTGACTGGGCGGTTTGCGGCGGATAAGACAGGGCAGCTAGCAGCCCTCTTCGGCCAGTTCCTGCAGGCAGGAAAACTCCTCCAAACGGGAGAGCGGCCGGTCGTGCCCGGGGACAGCCAGGGAAAAATCCAGCGCCTGCAGCTGCCGGGTAAAGGCGTCCAGGCGGGCCGAGTCGCAGCGGCCCTGGTTTTCGTAAAAATCGCCGCAGTCGGCGTCCCCCAAAAAGAGGACGCCATCCTCCGGCACCAGCGCCAGGACGCTGTCCCGGGTGTGGGGGGAATCGGCCTCCCAAAGGCAGCAGTGGACCCCGCCCAGGTCCAGCTCCAGGGAACCGGAAAAGGCAAAGGTAGCGGGCCGGACCTGGATGGCGGAAAGGCTGCCGTATTCGGCGCGCTGGTGGGTGTCACAGAAGGGGATCTCTTCTCCCGAAGCTAGCCGCTGGGCCACCGAATCTTCGTCCCACTGCCAGCGGCTGACCTGCAGCAGCTTCTGCTGAGTGGCCGAGCCGCAGAGGCTGGGGCCGGGCAGGGCGCAGAGGGCAAAGGTGTGGTCCCAGTGCCAGTGGGTCAGGACGGTCAGCCGGGGCAGCGGCAAGGAGGCTTCCTCCAACAGACGGTAGAAAGCCTGCAGGTGGGCGGGGGAGTTGCCGGCGTCGATAGCCAGGGCGGCGGTGGCGCCCCGGATATAGCCGAGAGTGGGCCGGTCGGTTTCCGGCTGCGGGTCGGTGACCCAGACGTGTGGGGTCAGAGGGTGAAGCTGCATAAAAGGCTCCTTTCGCAAAGAAAACCGGCCCCGAAGCGGGGCCGGAAAGGTGGTTTAGCGGTTGGAAAAATCGTTGGGGATCTCGTTTTCAATGATGGTACGGATGGCGTCGTTGTCGTCGGTCATCAGCAGGATCTGGTATTTTCCCTGCTGGAAGATGACGCCGTTTTCCGAGATCTCGGCGGAGTTGTAGATATCGTAGGAGGCGGACTCGCGGATGCGCTCGTCCTTGCGCTCCTTGAGGCTGTTGATGACGTTTTGCTGGTGCTCCTCGCCCTCCTTGGGCAGGATGATGTACACGTCGCCCACGCCGTAGTCGCCGTCCCGGTAGGAGATGGCAAAGTCCTGGATATCCTCCGGGTCAAAGCCCAGGGATTCCAGGTCCTCCGGCTTGCCGGTGATCTGGTGGGAGCGGGAGTCCAGGGAAGCGGTGATCTTTTTCATCAGCGCGTCCAGGTCAATATAGGAGGACGCGGAGGAATCGGAGTCGGAGGCGGCGGTATCGCTGGAGTCCTGGGGCGGGGTGACACAGCCGGAAAGGGGCAGGACCAGCAGGCAGGCGGCCAGGGCCAGGGCGCAGAGGATGCGGCCGGCGGCCGGACGGGGGGAAGATTTCATATAAAATTCTCCTTTGGGATAGATTGCAAAAGCAAGCGGCGGCCCGGGGCCGCGCAGGGTACTATTTTGATTATATCGGTTCTGGCGGGGGTGTCAAGAAAATCCAGCAGGAATTTACAAAACCACAACACATCTCCCGGGAAAAGGAAGCCTTGCGGGCCGGATGGGACGGTTGGATGGTAGACGCTGGCGGCAAAGTGTGTTATAATGACAACAATCGGCCGCAAGGGCCAACCAAACGGAAACGGAGCGAATGGACAATGAACAACTCTTACCAGATATTCCAAATCGGGACGGTGGCACTGCTGGTGCTGCTGGTGGGCATCCTGGCGGCGTTCCTCTGGAACAAAAACCGCTATAAAAACGGGGTCTACGGCCAGAATACCGTAGGCGCTTACCTGAAACGCTACTGCCTGTCCCGAAACTTTAAGGTCCTCAGCCAGGTATCCCTCAACGATGGACACGACAGCATCAATGTGGACCATATCCTGGTAGGATTCTTCGGCATCCTGTTCGTCAAGGTGGTACAGGTCAAGGAGGAGCTGTACGCCGACCTGCGCAGCGATACCTGGAGCATCGCCGACGATGAGCGCAAGATCGCCATCCCCAACCCGGTGAAGGAAAATGAGCGTCAGGTGGAAGCCTTCCGCACCATGCTTTCCCGCAAGAAGATCTACCGCATCCCGGTGGAGCCGGTGACCGTGGTGGTGAGCCTGCACCGGGAGCTGAAGTTCTATCTGACCAACACGGCGGACGCGCAGCCCAACCAGGTCATGGACCTGAAGCGCTTCAAGCGTTACCTGGAAGGCCCCCATTTTGAAAAGGACAACGATATGGATGTGGAGGCGCTGGTCGCCACCATCCAGGAGTGGGAGCAATAAAACATCATCCGAAACGGGGGCCTGCCCTTACCATGCGGCGGTAGGGCAGGGTCCCGTTTTGCTTTTTTAGCGGAAAGGAGCACGGCCCCATGCCTTGCGTACTGGAACTGAGAAACGCCTGCCGGCGGATCAACAGCGAATTTTACCTCAAAGACATCAACCTGCGGCTGGAAGCGGGACGGGCCACCGCCCTCATCGGCCGCAACGCCTCGGGCAAGACCTCCTTGCTGCGGATGGTCTACGGCGTCAGCCCCATGGACCGGGGGGAAGCGCTGTTTGACGGAGAGCCGGTGAAGCTGGACGCCGCCACCGCCCGCAAGCTGGGCATCCTCACCCTAGAGCAGAACGGCAAGGGCTTCCCGGGGATGAACATCTACCAGAATATCTACTTCGGGCGGGAGATCTTCTACCCCCATACCCCCATTATGAACGACAAAGCCATGCGCACCGCCTGCCAGCAGGTGCTGGACCGCATGGGCGCCGGGCTCAGCGCCAAGACCCGCCTCAAGGACCTGACCGAGGCGCAGACCCAGCTGGCCCGTCTGGCGGCGGCTTTTTTAAGCGAGGTGCGGGTGCTGGTGCTGGATGAGCCCACCACCCGGCTTTCCCCGCTGGAACGCAGCGCCTTCTGCCGCGGGGTGCAGGAGCTCAAGCGCCGGGGCACGGCGGTACTGCTGGTGAGCCACGACATGGACGAGATCCTGGGCCTGGCCGACAAGATCGCGGTCATGGAGCGGGGGCGCCTGGTGGAGACGGTGCCGGTGGAGCAGGCGGACAGCGACTGGCTGGTGCAGCGGATCACCGGGCGGCAGGACCTGCGCGCCGAGGAGCTGTACAGCCGGGAGGGCCGCGTTCCCGGCGAGGAGCGGGGACAGCTTTGCCGCGGCGGCAAGCCGGCGCTTTCCCTGCGGGCCGGGGAGGTCTGCGCCATTACCGGAGCGGCGGGCTGCGGTCTGGAGGAGGCGGCGCTGGCGGCAGCGGGCTTTGCCCAGGAGGGATGGAGCATGCGCTGGCGGGAAGCGGCGCTGGAAAACCCGATAGATGGCATCCGGGCCGGGGTGTCGCTGAGCTACACCGCCGCTTGGGAGGAAAAGCTGCGCCGGTACCAGAAGCTGGCCCAAAGCGGCCAGAGCAGCGCCGCCCTCAGTAGAAAGGCCGGTACCCAGGAGGTGCTGGAAATGACCGGGCAGTGCTTTGCCCAGATGGTGGGCGCCGGGAAGAAGCAGACGGAGTATTACACCGGCGGCAACCTGCAGCGGGAGCTGGTGACCCGCGCGATGGAGACCCCGGCGGAGCTGTACGTCCTGTATAGCCCCACGGTAGGGGTGGACTGGGAGTCTCGCTCCCAGCTGTACTGGCAGATGAACCAGCTGGCCTGTCAGGGAGCGGCGGTGCTGCTTTGCACCTACAACCCGGCGGAGGCCGCCGGCATGGCCGACCGGGTGCTGGTGCTGCACCAGGGGGAGCCTTCCAAGTGTTTGGAGCGGGAGCCGAGCGAGGACGTCCGCGCCTTTACCGCCCGCTGCCAGCAGTCGGTCCCCAAAAAAGATGCATAGTAAAACAAAACGCCCCTATCCGGCTGAAATCACCGGACGGGGGCGTTTTTTGCAGTTACAGGGGCAGTTCCAGCTCCAACTGGTGGCGGACCGGGATGCCGGATTCGGAGCGCTCGGGGATCAGCGGGATCTGGCGGCGCGCTTCGCTCATAACGTCCCGATGCAGGGCGGTCAGGTCGAAGCCCCGGCGCTGGCAGAAGCCCAGGGCGTCCAGGTTGTCGTTGGTCAGGCGGATCTGCAGGCAGCGGCAGCCCTGGGAGCGGGCGTGATCAGCGGCGGCCTGGATGAGGCGGGTGCCGATGCCCTGGTTTTCATACAGGCTGTCCAGGGAGAGCAGGCGGCAGACCGACGGCTCCGGGAAGGTGAAGGTCACCAGGCCCACCAGGTCGGGGCCGCTCCAAGCGGCGTAGGCGGGGAAGGCGGTCAGGTCCTGAAGCCGGCCGTCCACCAGCTGGCTGCAGGTAAACCACCGGTCCTGCAGCAGGGTACGGGCCTGGGCGTCCTCCTGGGGAGAAAGGGGCCGCACGGTGATCTCGTCCAGGGAGCGGGCCGGGTCGGCAGAAAGGTCCAGCTCCCCGGCAGCGGCGAAGTAAAACTCGCCCAGCTCGCCGTGGTATCCTTCCTTCCAGGGCTTATTCTTGCCGCAGTAGTGGACGATGACGGTGTTGCGCCGCACCCAATCCAGGTTGATGCGGGCGCCGCCGGTGGGCTTGAGCTGGGAGAAGAGGAGGAACTTTTCGTTGAGGTTATAGAGGAAGGGGCTGACGGTGAGGATGCGGTCGCCGTAGAGGCCGTTGAGCACGTCCTGGTCGGGCAGGAACAGCAGGTCCCGGTTGTCCTGGATGTAGCGCAGGATACGCTCCTCGTCCAGCTCCTGGCGCAGCAGTTCCAGGTTCATCATCATGACGCCGGAGTTGACGTAGGGGACGCTGTTTTCCGGCATGTCCAGCCGCAGCTCGTTAAAGGCCTTGAGGGAGCGGCCCACGTGGGAGGCGGCGATAAACAGGTTTTGGCCGAAGTCCATCTTGTACAGGGAGTCCAGCGGGCGGATCACCACCAGGTCCGGGTCCAGGTAGAGGATGCGGTCCAGGTCCTGGGGCAGGAAGCGGGCGGCGAACAGCCGGTAGTACATCTCCCGGGGGTAGCGGTAGGTGATGGGGGCCGAGTGGAGCAGCTGGTCGGACACTTCGACGCTTTTTAGGCGGATGCGGGCCGGGTCCAGCCGGGCGCGCAGGAAGGCGAAGTCCTGGGCGGTGAGGGAATGGTGGGCGACATAGACGGTAAAGACCGAGTCGGGGTTGCTGCGCTCCAAGGAGTGGAGCATGACGGTCAGCGGCTTAAGGTAGCCGCTATTGAGGGTGACAAGCAGGTTCATCTGCATAAAAACGCTCCTTTCCGTGCTGACAGAAGCCGGGGAAAAAACCAGGACCTGCCCTGGAAACCGCCGGGGGCAGGTGGTATAATCATGGATAGCGATACTGATAGTAATATAACACCGGCGCCGTCCGGATGCAAGCGCCCGCAAAAAGCGGCGGGCAAAGCGGAGGCGGCGAAGGTTTTTTAGGCAGGAGGAAAGAGAAAAGGATGATACGACTGTTTCGCAAATACCTGAAGGGATTTCGCCGGGAGGTGCTGCTGGGGCCGCTCTTTAAGCTGACCGAGGCGGTGTTCGAGCTGATTGTGCCGCTGGTCATGGCGAAGATCATCGACGTGGGCATCGCCAGCGGCGACCGGGGCTACATCGCCCGCATGGGCGGGCTGCTGGTGCTGCTGGGCGCGGTGGGCCTGGGGTGCGCCTTTGTGTGCCAGTATTTCGCGGCCAAGGCGTCCCAGGGCTTTGGCACCGTGCTGCGCAACGACCTGTTTGCCCACATCCAGCGCCTTTCCCACAGCGAGATCGACCAGCTGGGCACCCCGTCGCTGATCACCCGCATGACAAACGACATCAACCAGCTGCAGCAGGCGGTGGCCATGCTCATCCGGCTGGTGGTACGGGCGCCCTTTTTGGTAGTGGGCGCCACCGTAATGGCGGTGCTGCTGGACTGGAAGCTCAGCTGCGTCTTTTTGGTGGTGGGACCGCTTATCGCCCTGGTGCTTTACCTGGTCATGAGCCGGAGCATCCCCTACTACCGCACCATCCAGAAAAAGCTGGACCGCCTGTCCCTCATTACCCGGGAAAACTTAAGCGGCGTGCGGGTCATCCGGGCGTTTTCCCGGCAGGAGACCGAGGCCAAACGCTTTGGGGAAGCCAGCGACGACCAGATGCGCACCAGCGTAGCGGTGGGGCGCATCTCCGCCCTGCTCAACCCCCTGACCACCATCCTCATCAACCTGGCGGTCATCGCCGTTATCTGGCTGGGCGGCTGGCGGGTCAACAGCGGGGAGATGACCCAGGGCGAGATATTGGCCTTTGTCAACTACTTAAACCAGATTTTACTGGCTATGATCGTGGTGGCCAACCTGGTGGTGCTGTTCACCAAGGCTTCCGCCTCCGGCGCGCGGGTGTGCCAGGTGCTGGACACCGAGCCTTCCCTGACCGACGCGGGAAACGCCCTGGTACAGGCGGTGGCAGGCGGCCCCAAGGTGGCCTTCTGCGGGGTGAACTTTGCTTACCCTGGGTCGGGGGAGCCGTCTTTGGAGGAGATCAGCTTCTCCGCCGGGGCGGGGCAGGTCATCGGCATCATTGGTGGTACCGGCGCGGGCAAATCCACCCTGGTGAACCTGGTGCCCCGGTTTTATGATGTGGCTGCCGGGCAGGTGTTGGTGGACGGTGTGGACGTGCGGCAATACCCCCTCGGCCAGCTGCGGGGCAAGCTGGGCATCGTGCCCCAGAAGGCGGTGCTCTTCTCGGGGAGCCTGCGCAAAAACCTGTGCTGGCGCAAAAAGGACGCCAGTGACGAGGAGATCTGGGCGGCATTGGAGACGGCCCAGGCCCGGGAATTTGTGGAGAAGCTGCCGGACGGCCTGGACACCCAGGTGGACCAGGGCGGACAGAACTTTTCCGGCGGGCAGCGCCAGCGTCTGACCATCGCCCGGGCCCTGGTGGGGCGTCCGGAGGTGCTCATCCTGGACGACAGCGCCAGCGCCCTGGACTTTGCCACCGACGCGGCCCTGCGCCGGGCCATCGCCCGGGATTGTAAGGAGATGACGGTGCTGCTGGTGAGCCAGCGGGCCTCGACAGTACGCCAGGCGGACCAGATCCTGGTGCTGGACGACGGCCGTCTGGCCGGTACCGGCACCCATGAAAAGCTGCTGCAAAGCTGCCCGTTATACCGGGAGATCTGCCTTTCCCAGGGGATGGGACTTCCCCAGGAAGGCAGCGTGAGCGAAGAGGAAGGAGGTGCGGCAGCATGGAAGAACTAAGAAGACCGGTGCTGCGGCGGGTGCTGCGGTACGCCCGGCCCTACTGGGGCTGGCTTTTGGCGGCGCTGGGCTGCGCGGTGCTCAGCGTCAGCCTGAACCTGTACACCCCCATCCTCATCGGCGAGGCCATCGACCAGGTGGTGGGCGCCGGGCGGGTGGACTTCGGACGGTTGGTGCCTATTTTGGCGGAGCTGGGCGCGGTGGTGCTGGGAGCGGCGCTCTTTGCCTGGCTGATGACCACCTGCACCAACATGGTCACCTACCAGACGGTGCGGGACCTGCGGGTACAGATGTTTTCCGCCTTGGAGCGGGCGCCGCTTTCTACCCTGGACCAGCACCCCCACGGCGACCTGATCAGCCGGGTCATCAACGATGTGGATGCCGTGTCCGACGGCCTGCTGCAGGGCTTTTCTCAGCTGTTTACCGGGGTGGTGACCATCGCGGTGACGCTGGGGTATATGCTGCTCATCAACCGCACCATCGCTTTGGTGGTGGTGTTCATCACCCCGCTTTCGCTGTTTGTGGCGTCCTTTATCGCCAAGCGGTCCCACAGCCTCTTCCGGGAGCAGAGCCGCCTGCGGGGCGAGATCGGCGCCTATGTGGAGGAGATGGTGGGCGGCCAGAAGGTGGTGGCCGCCTTTGGCCGGGAGGAGCAGTGCCAGGAGGAATTTGAGGAGATCAACCGCCGGCTGTACGAGTCGGGGGTGAAGTCGCAGTTTTATTCCTCGCTGACCAATCCTGCCACCCGCTTTGTCAACAGCATGGTGTACGCCGCGGTGGGTATCGTGGGCGCGCTGAGCGCCTTGAGCGGGGGATTGAGCGTGGGACAGCTTTCCTGCTTCCTTTCCTACGCCAACCAGTATACCAAACCCTTTAACGAGATCTCCGGCGTGGTCACCGAGCTGCAGACCGCCCTGGCCAGCGCCCGGCGCATCTTCGCCATCCTGGACCGGAAGCCCGAGCCGGACGATGCGCCCGACGCCCAGGAGCTGCCCCACTGCCAAGGCAAGGTGGAGCTGGACGGGGTGCGCTTCGCCTACGACCCGGACCGTCCGCTGATCCGGGACCTGAACGTCACCGCCCAGCCGGGCCAGCGGGTGGCCATCGTCGGCCCCACCGGCTGCGGCAAGACCACCATTATCAACCTGCTCATGCGGTTTTACGACACCGACGGCGGGGAGATCCGGGTGGACGGCGTGCCCATCCAGAAGCTGCGCCGCCGGGCGTTGCGCAGCCTGTACGGTATGGTGCTGCAGGACACCTGGCTCTTTGAGGGGACGGTGGCCGAAAACATCGCCTACGGCGCGCCGGACGCCACCAGGGAGCAGATCATCCAGGCGGCCAAGGAGGCCCACGCCCACAGCTTTATCAAGCGTCTGCCCCAGGGCTACGACACGGTGGTCACCGGCGACGGGGGCAACCTTTCCCAGGGACAGAAGCAGCTTTTGTGCATCGCGCGGGTGATGCTCACCCAGCCGCCCATGCTCATCCTGGACGAGGCCACCAGTTCCATCGACACCCGCACCGAGGTGCGCATCCAGAAGGCGTTTGCCCGGATGATGGAGGGGCGCACCAGCTTTATCGTGGCGCACCGGCTGTCCACCATCCAGGAGGCAGACAACATCCTGGTCATGCGGGACGGGGAGATCATCGAGCAGGGGCGGCATACCGAGCTTTTGGAGAAAAACGGCTTTTACGCCCAGCTTTACCGCAGCCAGTTTGCTCCCACCCAGGAGTAGCGGCAACGCTTTTTTCGAAAAAAATTACCGCCGCCCCGGCAGACGCCGGGGCGGCGGTTTTCTGTGGCAAAAACCGGCGGTCAGGAGCAGAGGCCGCGCAGTTCTTCCAAGGAAAGCTGAGGCTGCAGGGCCTTGTTGATGGCGCCGGCCAAAAAGCGCGCGCCGTGGCCGATGAGCAGGTCGATTTCCCGCGGGGTGACCATCAGCGGCTGGCTGTGGGCGGAGGGCGGCTCCGGGATCAGGCCGCTGGCGTCCACCACGGTGGGGATGCCCATGGAGATCACCGGCACCCCCAAGGTACGGCGGCAAAGCTCCCGCCGGGCGTTGAGCACGCCGGAGCCGGGGGCGATGCCGGTGTCGGAGATCTGGATGGTGGTACCCAGGCGCTGGGTGTCCCGGGCGGCCAGGGCATCCACGGCGATGACCGCGCTGGGGCGCAGCTGCCGCACCAGGGCCGCCAGGATCTCACCGGTTTCGGCGCCGGTCTGGCCCATGACGCCGGGGGCGATGGCGCAGACCGCCCGCAGGTTTTCCAGCCCCAGGCTGCGGCAGAGGGAGTGGGACAGGTGGCGGGTGGCCAGGATGCCGTTGATGGTCCGGGGGCCCAGGGCGTCGGGGGTGATGTCGGAGTTGCCCAGGCCCGCCACCAGCACGCAGCCGTTGGTGGGAAGCAGCTGGCGCAGGCAGTGGGCGGCGGCGCAGATGGCGTCGTCCTGGTCCAGGCTGGACTGCCAAAGGGGTTTGGTCTGCAGGGTCAGGTAGCGGCCCCGGGGCTTGCCCAGGGCCTGGGCGGCTTCGGGGGTGTCGATGTCGGTGGAGGTGATCTCCATGCCGGCTACCCGGCGGGTCTGGCTGCGCAGGCCGGCGGTGGAGGAGGCGGAGCGGGCCAGCTCCAGGGCCAGGTCGGTGCGGGGAAGTTCCATGTAAATCCGATCCTTTCTCGATAAGTTTGGACGCAAAAAGTATGGGCCGGGCGGGGAGCAGGCATACAACCGGGGAAAGAAGGCCCGAAAAAACCGGAAAAACCCGGTCATCCAGCAAAAAAGAACCGGGGAGAAAGGGAAAAATTTTGCTGTTTTTCACAAAGTGATAAAAGGAAGGTTGATTTTTTGGAAAATGGATGATAAAATTATTTGTACTGTCATAAGGGAAAAGGAGGTGCTGGAATGGCTAACATCAAATCTGCTAAGAAGAGAGTCCTGGTTCAGGCTAAGAAAACCGCTCAGAACAAGGCTTACAAGAGCAATCTGAAGACTCTGATCAAAGAGGCTAACGTTGCAATCACCAACAACGCAGAGAACAAAGAGGCTGCTGTTAAAGCTGCTGTCAAGAAGATCGATCAGGCTTGCGCTAGAGGTATCATCCACAAAAACTGCGCTGCTAGAAAGAAATCTACCCTGGCTAACGCTCTGGCTAAATAAGGTGACAAAATAAAATTATCCGGATAGTTTTATTTTGAGGATACTGCAGGCTGCACGGCCTGCGGTATTTTTTTGCCCGAAAACAGGTGCAAAGGCGTCCGGCGGGTGGTATACTGAGAGAAAAAATGCGGGAGGCGGTCATTGTGGCGCACGAGGAAAGATGTTTGGGAAGTCAGCGGCTGTATGAGGGGAGGATCCTCAATCTGCGGCGGGACCAGGTGGAGCTGGAAAACGGCGCGCAGTCCGACCGGGAGGTCATCGAGCACAACGGCGGGGTCTGCGTCGTGGCGCTGGACCCCCAGGGCAAGCTGCTGCTGGTGCGGCAGTACCGGTACCCCTACGGCAAGGAACTGCTGGAGCTGCCGGCGGGCAAGCGGGAAAAGGACGAGGACCCGATGGTCTGCGGCGCACGGGAGCTGGAGGAGGAGACCGGGTACCGGGCAGAGAGCCTGGAAAAGCTGGGGGAACTGTACCCCACCCCGGCCTACGACACCGAGATCATCCACATTTACCTGGCGCGGGGGCTGACGCCTTCCCACCAGCATCTGGACGAAAACGAGTTTTTGGACGTGGTGCCCATGGACTTTGAGGAGGCGCTGGGTATGGTGATGCGCGGGGAGATCCCCGATGCCAAGACCCAGATCGGCATCCTGAAGATGGCGATGCTGCGGCAGGGAAAAGAATAAGGAAAAACGCGCCGGAGACGGCGCGTTTTTTGTAGGATATACTTAAGATTCCTAATAATTATGAATATTAAGTGAAGAATACATGAATATTCTTCCGGGGAACTGGAAAAAACAGACCAGTAGGACTATAATTGTTATCTGCATAGAACGCTCGTATTTCAAAAAAAGAAAGGTGCCGATACCTATGGCCAATCAAGAGAACATGCTGGGGACCGAACCCATCGGGAAGCTGCTGTTTAAGCTGTCGCTCCCGGCCATCACCGCCCAGGTGATCAACGCGCTGTACAACATTGTAGACCGTATCTACATCGGGCATCTGCCGGGGGAAGGCTCCCTGGCGCTGGCGGCGCTGGGCGTCTGCTTCCCGCTGATTATGATCATCTCGGCATTTTCCGCCCTGATCGGTATGGGCGGCGCGCCGCGGGCGTCCATCGCCCTGGGCGCCGGGAACAAGGAGGAGGCCGAAGAGATCCTGGGCAACTCCTTCAGCAGCCTGCTGATCCTGTCGCTGGTGCTCACCGGGGTATTCTTTGTGGCCAAGGACCCGCTGCTGATGATGTTCGGCGCGACGGCCGAGACCCTGCCCTATGCCAGCCGGTATTTCGGCATCTATCTTATCGGCACCATCTCGGTACAGATGGCGCTGGGGCTCAACTTCTTTATCAGCTCCCAGGGCTTTGCTACCACCAGCATGCTGACGGTGCTCATCGGCGCCATCACCAACATTATTTTGGACCCCATCCTCATCTACGGGATGGGTATGGGCGTCCAGGGCGCGGCGGTGGCCACCATCGTCTCCCAGACCATCTCGGCGCTGTGGGTGCTGCGGTTTTTGACCGGGCCCAAGAGCATCCTGCGCATCCGCAAGGAGTATCTGCGCCCCAAGGCAAAGATCCTGCTGCCGGTGCTGGCGCTGGGTGTGTCGCCCTTTATCATGCAGTCCACCGAAAGCCTGGTACAGCTGACCTTTAACGTCCAGGTGAAGCGCTACGGCGGCGACGAGGTCAACGCCCTCATCGGCGCCATGTCGGTGCTGCTTTCCACCATGCAGTTCATGACCCTGCCGGTCATGGGCCTGACCCAGGGGGCCCAGCCCATTATCAGCTACAACTACGGCGCCCGCAAGATCGACCGGGTGAAGAAGGCCTTCGGCCTGCTGTTTGGGGTGGCCATCGGCTACACCACCGCCGTTTGGCTGGTGTGCATGCTGGTGCCGCAGATCTTCCCCATGATCTTCTCCCCCGACCCGGCGCTCATCGCCCTGGCTACCCAGTATCTGCCCACCTTTATGTTTGGCGTCTTCCTGCTGGGTATGCAGTACAGCTGCCAGCAGACCTTTGTGGCGCTGGGACAGGCCAAGGTGTCCATGGTGCTGGCCCTGCTGCGAAAGATCATCCTGCTGATCCCGCTGACCTTTATCCTGCCGCTGGTCATGGGACGCAACGGCATCTTTGTGGCGGAACCGGTGGCGGACATCGCCGCATCCCTCATCACCGGGACGACCTTCCTGCTCCTGTCCCGCCGGCTGCTGCGCCTGCCCAAGGAAAAAGAGGAATAGAACACAAAAAGCCCTCCGCTCTCAATCGAGCGGAGGGCTTTTTGCGTCTTTATGAAAATTAGACCGCGCGGATGTTGCTGTAATGGGTCACCAGGAAGGAAACCTCCGGCAGCAGGGCCTCTAAGCGCTGGGCCAGGGGCTCCAGCACCAGGTCCTCGGTGTCAAAGTGTCCGGCGTCCAGCAGGGTGATGCCTGCTTCCTGGGCGTCGATAAACTGGTTGTGCTTGACGTCGGCGGTGAGCAGGGCATCGGCCCCGGCGGCCAGGGCGGCACCCATCAAATCGGCGCCGGAACCGGAGCAGAGGGCCACCGTCTGGATGGGGCGGTCGGCGTCCAGGTATTTGACCGAGACGGCGCCGATGCGCTCCTTCACCCGCTGGGCAAAGTCCCGGGGGGAAAGGGGGGCTTCCAGCTGGCCGATGCGGCCCAGGTATTCGGTGTGGGCGACAGCTTCGTCCACAAAAACGTCGTAGGCCGGGAGCTCATAGGGGTGGGCTTCCTTCATAGCGGCGACCACCCGGTCCAGGCACTCCGGCGGGCAGATCATCTCCAAGCGGACCTCGTCGGCCCGTTCCAGCTGGCCCACCTGCCCCAGGAAGGGGTGTGCGCCCTCCTCCGGTTGGAAGGTGCCCTGGCCGGGGGAGGAGAAGGTACAGGCGGAGTAGTCCCCCAGCTGGCCGGCGCCGGCTTGGGTCATGGCGTCCCGGACGGCCTCGGCGTGGGAGGTGGGGACGAAGGCGACGACCTTGCGGTAGGGGGTGCGGCTCACCGGTTCCAGGCCCTGCACCTGGGTCAGGCCGATGCGCTGAGCCAGACAGTCGTTGACGCCGCCGGAGGCGATATCCAGGTTGGTGTGGGCGCTGATGACGGCGATGCCGGAGGACGCCGCCTGGAAGACGGGAGAGCCGGCGGTGACCCGCTTGATGGGGTGGAAGATGACGGGGTGATGGGTGAGGATCAGCTGGGCTTCCAGGTTCTGCGCCTGGGAGACGGTGCGGCAGGTGCAGTCCAGCGCCAGCAGCACCCGGGAGACCGGGGCGGACGGGTCACCCACCAGCAGGCCGGGGTTGTCAAAATCCATCCCCAGGGAGAAGGGGGCCAGGGAATCCACGGCCCGGTAGATGTCTTGAACGGTGGTCATAGGGGTTCATCCTTTCTAACGCGGTGGAAAATCAGCAAGAGGCAGGGCAGCGGGCGAGGATCTGGGCGGCGTCCTGGCGCAGGCGGGCGGCCAACTGGGTAAACTGGGCGGCCTGCTGGGGGTCGGGGACGCCGTGGGAGCGGTCCTCCAGGTGGACGGCGGTGCGGATGAGCTTATCCGCGGCGGCGGGGGAATCTGCCTGGGGCAGCAGCCCGGCATACCAGCGGTAGGGGTCCTGGGCGTCGGGGCCGGGGGCACCGGCGTACTGGGCACAGAGCACCGTATAAGAGAAACGGCCGGAAAAGACGGCGGTCTCGGTCAGGATGGAGAAGCCGTGTTCCAGCAGGTAGCGGCGCAGCAGAAATTCCCGGCTTTGGGGCTGAAGGATCAGCCGCACCGACGGGTCCCGCACCAGGGCGGAGGCGTCCAGGATCTGAAGGATGACCTCCCCACCCATGCCGGCGATGACCACATCGGTGATGCCGCAGCCGTCCAGGCCGGTGAGGCCGTCGGTCAGGCGGGTGGGGACCTGCTGGGAAAGTCCGGCGGCGGCGAGGTTCGCTTGGGCCTTGCTCAGGGGGCCGGATTTAATGTCGCAGGCGTAGCCGCGCTGGGCGTGGCGCTGCTGCATCAGGTAGATGCTCAGGTGGCCGTGGTCGCAGCCGATGTCGGCAAAGACGGCGTGCTCCCGCACCAGGGAGGCGGCGGTGAGCAGGCGGGGGTCCAGTTGTTTCATGGGAGGGGGTTCATCCTTTCCAAAATGGTCTTGCCTTATCATACCACGGGGGCGGGCAAAAGGAAAGGGCGGGCGGGAATATCGGGCGGTTTGCCGGAATAAAATGGTACGAACATACAGGACGCGGAGGTTCCATACCATGGGAAAGGCAAAACGACACAGCGGGGCCGCGCTGGCCGCGGCGGGGATGCTATTGACGGCGGTGCTGGCCGGGCAGCTGCCGGGCCGGGAGGTGTGGCAGGAGCTGGGGCAGCGGGCGATGATGGTGTCGGCGGTCTGCTCCATGCCAAGTCAGGGCCTGGAACTGTTGGAGCGGCGCTTTGCCGGGGAGGAGGAAACGGAGCAGCCAAAGGAGCCGGAGCCGGCGGCGGACCCGGCCAAAACACAGGAAGAAGCGCCAGCGGCCGAGGAAGCCGCCGAGGACCCGGTGGAGGACCAGGAGGAGCTCCCCCAGGGCCAGCAGGAGCCAGGAGAGGCGCAGTCGGCGGGGGAGGAAGACTCCCAGCCGGAGGAGATCCCGGAGGAATATCAGGGGCCGGTGGTGGAGGAGGACTTTTCCGGCAGCGGCATCTCCTGCGGGGCGGGGCTGGTGAAGAACAGCACCGAGCTTTCCGATGAAGAAGTGCGGGAGCTGATCGCGGCGGAAAATCAGGTGACCCTTTCGGCCCAGGGGCCGCAGGTGCTCATTATGCACACCCACGCCACCGAAAGCTTTGAGCGGTGGGACCGGCCGGTTTACGACACCCGCAGCACCTGGCGCACCACCGACAACAGCCAAAACATGGTGGCGGTGGGGGAGGTCATCGCCCAGGAGCTGCAAAAGCACGGCATCCAGGTGCTGCACGATACCACCCAGCACGATTACCCCTCCTACAACGGCTCCTACGAGCGGAGCGCCGAAACGGTGCAGCGCTATTTGGAGGAATACCCCAGCATCTCGGTGGTGCTGGACGTCCACCGGGACGCCATCCAGCGGGAGGAGACGCTGGTCAAGCCGGTGTTTGAAGCAGACGGGCAGAAGGCGGCCCAGGTGATGATCATTGCCGGGTGCGACGACGGCACCATGGGGATGCCCAACTGGCCGGTGAACTTCCGCTTTGCGGTGGGGATGCAGAACGCCATGGAAAGCGCCTATCCGGGGCTGACCCGGCCCATCTTCTTCTGTTACCGCAAGTACAACCAGCAGCTGACCACCGGCTCGCTGCTCATCGAGGTGGGTTCCCACGGCAACACCCTGGAAGAGGAGCTGCGCACGGCGCAGATGGTGGGAGACGCCTTGGGGGGATATTTTTCCACCTTGGTGGAGAAAGAATAGGGGCCGGGAATAAACCGGCCCGGGGGCGGCCATCCTTTGGGAAACGGAAAGGATGGTTGCGTTATGAAGAAAAGCAAGGCGGTGCGCCGGCTGCAGCGGCGGTGGTTTTCTCAGGCGGTGGTGCTCAGCTGGATGGGGATCGCCTTTTTGGGGGCGATGGTGTGGCTGGCTACCGGAGAGGGGGTCATGCTGCCCGGGCCGGTGCAGCCGGCGGGGATACATCAGGAGCAGCGGCTGGCTCGGCCGGACACGGCGGGGGAACGGCTTTGGCATCGGGCAGGGGTGCTGGCCCCGGCGCCGGTGCGCTTTGCAGCAGGGATGGCCGTTTGGGCGGCGCAGCAAAGCGGCTGGCTCCCGGAGGTGATCGGGTAAAAAGCAAACGGCAGGGGAAAGGCTCCCCTGCCGTTTGCTTTTATGGATGAATCGCAAAAAACTAGTATTCTTTTTGGGAGAAGATGCGGATGGACAGGGCCAGCGACCCGAGGAACAGCAGCACCGAGAAGGCCGCTACCCCCACACCCACCAGGGCCAGGTTGCGGTCGGCCCAGTCGGCGATGGCGTTCAGCGCCGGGCCGCGCAGCAGCTGGTAAAGGAGCAGCAGGAGCAGGGTGGGCACCAGTACCACTACAAAGATGACGTAGCGCAGCTTATCGGCGCTGACGCGGTAGGCAAAAGGTCCCATGACGGACACCAGAAACAGCCCCATAAACAGCGAACCCAGGGCGGAGGCGATAAATTCCCCCCAGGAGAAGGGCAGGGAGAGGACGAGGGTGATGCCGAAGGAGAAAGCAAGGCTGAACACCAGTCCCGCCAGGGCCAGCAGCAGGAAAATCAGGTAGCGGGCCAGGACGATGCAGGCCCGGGAGCAGGGAAGGGTCACCGAGAAGCGGTCCCAGTGGTAGTATTCGTCGTAGGAGAAGCAGTTGACGCCCCAGGAGCAGAGCAGGACGCAGATGATGGAGGAGGAGCTATTGAGGTAGGCAGCGTCCTTGCCCAAAAAGCCGATGATGCCGAAGAAAACGAAGAAGAAGGCCACCGCCTTGAGCAGGGGTTTGAGGGTATAGAGGTCTTTTAAGATCAGGCCTTTCATAGGAAAGACTCCTTTCGTGTCAGCGCCGGGAGGCGGAGAAGAAGGTAAGATAATCGTCCAGGGAGGGACGGTCCAGCACCAGGTCGGGGAAGCGGGCCGAAAGGGCCTGGGGCTGCCGTACCAGCGCCTGGGAGGAATAGGCGTTATCCAGGCGGGAGACCACCAGCTCCGGCGGCAGGAGGGCAAGCTGCTGGGCGGAACCTTTGGCGATGGCGTAGTCGTAAAGCAGGTCGTCCTTGGGGGCGGAGAGGCGCACCCGGCCTTGGTGCAGGAAGATGATGGAATCGGCCACCCGTTCCAGGTCGGAGGTGATGTGGGAGGAGAGGAGGATGGAGGTCTCCTCGTCGGCGATGAGCTCCAAAAACAGGTCCATCAGCTCCCCGCGGACCACCGGGTCCAGGCCGGAGGTGGGTTCGTCCAGGATCAGCAGCTTGGGATGATGGGCCAGGGCGGCGGCCAGGGAAAGCTTCATCTTGGTGCCCCGGGACAGCTCCTTGATGGGCTGGCGGGAGGCCACCGAAAAGCGGTCCAGCAGCTGGAAAAATAGCGGGCGGTCCCAGCTTTTGTAGATGCCGGACAGCACCCGCTCTACCTGGGCGGCGGTGAGGGTGAGGGGGAAGGAGCACTCGTCGAAAACGGTGCCCACCAGGGAGAAATCGGCCTGGGCAAGCGGGCGGCCCAGCACCGTCACCGTGCCGGAATCCGGGCGGCAGAGGCCCAGGGCACAGCGCATGGTGGTGGATTTGCCGGCACCGTTGACCCCCACCAGCCCCAGGATGCTGCCCTGGGGCAGGGCGAGGTCGATATCCTCTAAGGAAAAGGCGGGGTAATGTTTGCTGACGTGTTCCAGCTTAAGAGCGTATTCCATAAAGACGGTCCTTTCTTCGGGGGGACTAGCCCTCCTGATAAAGCAGGGAAAGCAGCTCCTGCAGCTCGGGCAGGGAGAGCTGGGCCGAGCGGGCTTCCTCCACGGCAGCCTGCAGGTGCGCCTCTACGGCGCGCATCCGCTCCTCTCGGAGCAGCTGGGTGTTCATGGGGGAGACAAAGGAGCCTTTGCCCGGCACGGTGTGGATGAAGCCGTCCCGCTCCAGGTCTTCGTAGGCGCGCTTGGTCGTGATGACGCTGATGCGCAGGTCCCGGGCCAGCAGCCGCATGGAGGGCAGCGCCTGGCCTTCGGTAAGTTCACCGGAGAGGATGGCGGATTTGATCTGGGTTGTGATCTGTTCGTAGATCGGTTTGGGGCTGGAGTTGCTGAGGATAATATTCAAGATGGCACCACCTGACGAGAGGCTTTTCCGGTTCGCGACCCGGGAAAGCGTATATACTGTATATATCGTATATATACAGTAGCACGCCTTGGGGCGGCTGTCAAGGGGGAGCGGGAGAAAAATTCAGAAAGCGGGGGTAGAATCCGGCGGCGCAAACGGGTATACTGGAACAAATGGCCCATACAAGGAGGAAAACCATGAAGGAATACAAGAAGACCCTGCAGGAAGCGCTGTGGCTGAGCGAGAAAAAAGGCTCGGTAGCGGTGGTGCAGGTGCTGGTGGTGGCCGGTGTGGTAGGATACGCGCTGCTCAGCCGGGTAGGAGAGATCGAGATCATCTTCGCGGCTTGGGCGCTGTGCTGCGTGTTCAGCTTAGCGGGCGTCATCTGGAGCGCCGTGCGGCGGCGGCTGGTGTGGTGCGCCGTGGACCTGGCGGTATTGATTTTGGTGTTTTTGCACCTGATGCTGCTGGGGCAGTAGCGCCCGGACGGGCTTTGTGATACAATAACAAAATAGCTCTGCCGCCCGACGCGGCAGAAGAACCCCGGAAAGGAAGATGGGAATGGCGCTGGACGGAGCGTTTTTGCGACAGATCAAAAAAGAATTGGAGGAGGCGGTGGACGCCAGGGTGGATAAAATCCACCAGGTGTCCAAGGAGGAGCTGATCTTTGTGCTGCGCCTGCGGGGCGGCAGCCGGAAGCTCTATCTTTCCGCTGGGGCGGACAGCCCGCGCATCCACTTTACCTCCACCTCCTTTGAAAACCCCAAGGCGCCGCCCATGTTCTGCATGCTGCTGCGCAAACATCTGAGCGGGGCAAAGATCGTGGAGATCCGGCAGGTGGGGCTGGACCGCGTGCTGCAGATCGTCTTTGAAACCCGAAACGAAATGGGCGACCTGGTGCGGCTGACTGGTTCCATGGAGATCATGGGGCGGCACAGCAACTTTATTTTGGTGGGGGAAGACGGGACGGTCATCGATTCCATCAAACGCATCGACGACACCATGTCTTCGGTGCGGCCGGTGCTGCCCGGGATGCGCTACACCCTGCCGCCGGCGCAGGATAAGCTGATCCTCATCGACAGCACCCCCGAGGAGATCGAGCAGCGGGTGCAGCAGGGCAAGGACCAGCCCCTTTCTAAAGCGATTTTGGCGGCGGTACAGGGCGTTTCGCCCATCGTCTGCCGGGAGATCGCCAACTACGCCTGCCTGGGGGACGACAAGCTGCCCTCCCAGATGAGCGGGGACAACTGGGACCGGCTGCGCTTCTTTGTGGCGAAGGTCATCGCGGCGGCCCGGGACTACACCGGCGTGCCCACCAGCGTCATCGACGCCAAGAAGAAGCCGGTGGATTATTCCTTTATCGACATTCACCAGTACGGCGGCTCCATGTTCACCAAGACCTATGAAAGTTACAGCCAGCTGCTGGACGACTTTTACACCCAGCGGGACAACCTGCAGCGGATGCGCCACCGCAGCGCCGACCTGCTGAAGGTGCTGGCCAACAACGCCGACCGCGTGGCCCGCAAGCTGCAGCTGCAGCGCAAGGAGCTGGAAGACTGCGGCCAGCGGGAGACCCTGCGTATGTACGGCGACCTGCTCAACGCAAACCTTTACGCCTTCCAGAAGGGGGACCGGGTGGCCCGGGTGCAGAACTTCTACGACGAGATGAAGGAGATCGACATCCCGCTGGATGTGCGCAAGACTCCGGCCCAAAACGCCCAGAAATACTACGCCGAGTACCGCAAGGCGGACACCGCCGAGAAGAAGCTGCGGGAGCTTATCGCCCAGGGCGAGGACGAGGCGGTATATCTGGATTCGGTGTTCGACGCTCTGGCCCGAGCGCAGTCAAACGACGAGCTGGCGGCCATCCGGCAGGAGCTGGAAGGTCAGGGCTATGTGCGGGTACGTCGCAGCGAGGGCAAGGGCTGGAAGAAGCCCAAGGAGCAGAAGCTGCGGCCCAAGCGCTACCGCTCGGACGACGGGTTCCTGATTTTGGTGGGGCGCAACAACATCCAAAACGACCAGCTGACCCTCAAGGACAGCCGGGGACGGGACGTATGGTTCCACACCAAGAATATCCCCGGCTCCCACACAGTGGTGGTCAGCGAGGGGCAGGAGGTACCGGACAGCACCCTGCATCAGGCGGCCATTTTGGCGGCCACCAACAGCAAGGCGGCGGAGTCCTCCCAGGTGCCGGTGGATTATACCCTTATCAAAAACGTCAAGAAGCCCCGCGGCGCCAAGCCCGGTATGGTGATCTATGTGGACTATCAGACCGCTTACGTCACCCCGGATTTGGAGCTGGAAAAACGGCTGAGCGAAGAACAATAAAAAACAAGTATAACGAAAAAACCGGTGTTCCAAACGGAACACCGGTTTTTTTATGCTCTTTTTTAGGATTTCAGGGCCTTTTCCATGGCTTTGGTCAGCTGAAGGGCCAGGCTTTCGCTGGAAAGGCGCAGGGCGGAGATGATGGAATAGAGGCTATTTTCCACGTCCTGGGCCAGGGCCAGGGCAAAGTGGTTGCGGGAGCGAGCCTTGGAATAACGCTTGATGATCTTTTTGATCTCCTCGGCCTGCTGGTCGGACACCGGCCCGGCGGCAGCCCGGGTCAGCTGGGAAAGCAGGGCGAAGCTTTCGTCCCGCAGGGCGGTCAGCTCCTCCACCGCCTGGGCGCGGAAGCGGGCGATCATCTCCCGCTCGTCCCGGGGGTCTAAAAACTTCATCTCCACAATGGAGGACTCGCCGCCCATTTCGTTGATCTTTTCGGAAAGGTGCCGGAACCGGGTGTAGCTAGCGCGGTTATAGGGCAGGATGGCCACACCTTGCTTAAAGTATTCGGCGCCGTATTCCTTGAGCTTACGCCAGACATAGACGCGGTTTTTGGAAGGGTTGATGGGGACGCTGTACCCCAAAGCCAGCCAACGCAGCGGTTCGGACATAGGGCGGGTCGGCTCCTTTCAGATAAAATCAGAAACGCTACCCTTATTTTACAGGCAGAAAGGGAGAAGGTCAAGGGGGCGGGGAAAAGGGGGGATTTTTTAAAAAATTTTTGCGCGCTGTGTGAAAGTTGCCGTTTTTTGTGCAACTTTGGGCTCCAAAGGGGGGAAGGGTGAAAGGAGGTGAGCCAAGACGGTGACCGAAACACAGAGAAAGCGGGCGTTTGCCTACCACTACTACCGCGGGCAGGAGCCAGCGGAGGCGGCAAAGCTGGCCGGTTGGCCCCCGGAGGAGGGGGTGCGGCTGCTGGGGGACGCGGTGGTGCGCCGGCAGCTGAGCCAGCTGCGCCAGGCGGCCCAGGACCCAAGCGACCCCCAGGAAAGCGCCCGGCGCGGGCTGGAACGGATCATCTTCTGCGACAACCGCGGGGCGGTGCGTCTGCTGGAAGGGGAGGACGAGGCGGAGGCGGACCTGGCCGGAGTGGCGGAGTTTAAGCGTCCCAAGGGCGGCGGCTTGGAGGTACGGTTTTACGACAAGCTCAAGGCCATCCAGATGCTGCAGGAGATGACGCCCGCCGCGGACAACGCCGCCAGCGCCCTGCTGGAAGCCCTGAACCGGGGCGAGGCGGAGGATGATTAGCCGGTTTTCCCCAAAGCAGTGGCGGGTGCTGCGGTGGTGGTGCCCGGCCAGCGCCGACAGCCGGTACGACGGCATCATCTGCGACGGGGCGGTGCGCTCCGGCAAGACCTTATGTCTGGGGCTGTCCTTCTTTCTATGGAGTTTGACGGCCTTCCAGCGGGGGGAGTTTGCCTTATGCGGGCGGACGCTGGGCGCGGTGCGGCGCAACTTATGGTTTCCGTTGAGCCGCCAGCTGCAGGAGTTAGGGATCGTCTGCCGGGAGAAGCTTTCCCAGGGGTATGTGGAGCTGGAATGGCAGGGCAGGCAGGGAAGGTACTGGCTGTTTGCCGGGGAGGACGAGGGCTGCGCCGCCCGCATCCAGGGCATGACCCTGGCGGGGGCGATCTTCGACGAGGCGGCGCTGCTGTGCCGGAGCTTTGTGGAGCAGGCAGCGGCCCGCTGCTCCCAGGAGGGGGCCAGGCTGTGGTTTTCCTGCAACCCGGAGTACCCGGAGCACTGGTTTTACCGGGAGTGGATCTTAAAAAGCCAGGAGAAAAACCTATTGTACCTGCATTTTACCATGGAGGACAACCCGGGGCTCAGCAGTGGGATGCGCAAGCGGTACCAGCGGCTGTACAGCGGCAGCTTCTACCGGCGGTTCGTGCTGGGGGAGTGGGCGGCGGCCCAGGGGCTGGTGTACCCGATGTTTTCCCGGGAAAAAAACGTCACCCGGAGGCAGCCGGAATGTCAGAGCTACTGGATCTCCTGCGATTACGGCACGGTGAACCCCTGTTCCATGGGATTATGGGGCTTGCGGGACGGGGTGTATTACCGGCTAGGAGAGTGGTACCACGATTCGCGGAAGAGCGGCGTGCTCATGACCGACGAGGAGTACTACCAGAAGTTGGAGGAACTGGCCGGGGGACGGCGCATCCGCATGGTGATCGTGGACCCGTCGGCGGCAAGCTTTATCCAGTGCATCCGGCGGCACGGGCGGTTTTTGGCCCAGCCGGCCAAGAACCAGGTGTCCGACGGCATCCGGCTGGTGAGCGAGCTGCTGCGGCAGGGGAAGATCCAGATCTGGGAAGGGTGCGAGGACTGCCTGCGGGAGCTGGGGAGCTACCGCTGGGAGGAAAAAGGGGAGGACCGGCCCCACAAGGAAAACGACCACGCTATGGACGAGATGCGCTACTTCATTATGGAGATGGCGGGACAGCGTCCGGGGCGGGGCGGGTTCTGGGCGGCGGCCGGCCCCGAGAGAAACAGCTTTTAAGGGGGAACGAGTGTGAAATGGAAGGAACGCAAGCTGCCGCAGCCGGGCTATGCTGTGCAGACCGGACCGGGCCGGGAGCCCGGGATGGAGCGGCTTTTGGAGGTGGGGCAGCAGGAGGCGGCCGCCCGCATGTACCGGGAGATCCGAAAGGCGGTGCCCATCATTGACGCGGCCATCGGAAAGATCATCCGGCTGACGGGGGACTTTACGGTACATTGCGCCAGCGGAAGCAGCCGGGAGGCTCAGGAGGAGCTGGAGTGGTTTTGCCGGGAGGTACCCTGCGGGGCCTGCGGGCGCGGGCTGCGGCAGTTTCTGTACACCTACCTGGACGACCTGCTGACGGTGGGCAACGCGGTGGGCGAGATGGTGCCTCAGGCCGGCGGCGAGGGCATCGGGGCGCTGTACAACGTGCCGCTGGAACAGGTGTGCCTGCAGCAGGGGGAGAGCCCCTTGGAGGTGCAGGTGCTTTCCTGGGACAGCAGCGGCAAGGCAAGGCCGGTGCCCCACCCGGAGCGGGTGGTATTTTCGGCGCTGAACCCGCCGGCGGGCTCCCTGCGGGGTAGAAGCCTGCTGGAAGGGCTGCCGGGGGTGGCGCAGATCCTTTTGCAGATCTACGACTGCATCGGCAAAAACTTTGAGCGCATGGGAAACCTGCGCTATGCCGTCACCTGCCGCCCGGGGGACGGGGTGGACGGCGCTTACGCCCGGGAGATCGCCCAGAACATGGCGGAGCAGTGGGCCCGGACCATGGCCCCCGACCAGGGGCGGGTGCGCGACTTTGTGGCGGTGGGCGACGTGGAGGTGAAGGTCATCGGGGCGGACTGCCAGATGATGGACACTCAGGTACCGGCCCGCCAGATGCTGGAACAGATGGTGGCCAAGCTGGGGGTGCCGCCCTTTATCCTGGGTCTCAGCTGGTCCACCACCGAGCGCATGAGCAAGCAGCAGGCGGACATCCTGGTCAGCGAGCTGGAAAGCTACCGGGCGCTGCTGACCCCGGTGATCCGGCAGATCTGCCAGGCCCATCTGGAAGGAAAGGGCTGGTACGGGCCGGTAGAGGTCAACTGGAGCACCCTGCGCATCGCCGACGAGGTGGAGGAAGCCAGGGCGCAGCTGCTTTACGCTCAGGCCGAGCAGGTGCAGCGGCAGAACGCCCCGGAGCAGACCGAAGTACCGTCCGAAGAAAGTGAGGAGGAATAACATGACCGAAGAACGAATCCACAGCGGCGCGACCAAGCAGTTTGTGCCCCAGGCGGAGGATCTGGAAAAGATCAACCAGCTGACCTGCCGGGAGTTTACGGCGGAGGAACTGTACACCTTCCGCATGGCGCTGTGCGACAACGACATCGACCGGGACTACGAACGTTTCAGCGACGAGGCGCTGGAAGCGCTGGCGCCCATGTTCGTGGGCAAGACCGGCCTTTGTGACCACGATGCCCGAGCCGAAAACCAGCAGGCCCGTATCTACGAGACCCGTGTGGTCTCCGACCCGACAAGACAGACCCGGGACGGCAGGCCGTACCGCTACCTGGAGGCCAAGGCCTACATGGTGCGCACCCAGGGCAACCAGGACACCATCCTGGAGATCGAGGGAGGCATCCGCAGGGAGGTGAGCGTCAGCTGCCGTGTGAAGCAGAAGAGATGCTCCATCTGCGGCAGTCTGGGCGGCTGCGGCCACCGCCCCGGCCAGGAGTACGACGGCACCCTTTGTTGGAGGGAGCTGGAGGAGCCGGAGGATGCCTACGAGTGGTCCTTTGTAGCGGTGCCGGCCCAGCCGGCGGCCGGGGTGCTCAAAAGCTGGAAGGAGCAGGTGGTGCTGGAAAAGAGCGAGTACGAGCGCCTTTGCCAGCGCATCCAGATCTTGGAGGAGGACAGCCGTGAGGTACGCTGCGGGCTGATGCGTCAGCTGGGCGAGCTGGCTGGGGAAAGCGGCGCGGCCCAAAAGGCGCTGGAAGCGGCGGGCCGCATGAGCCTGCGGGAGCTGCGCTGCTGGAAGCAGCTTTTGGAGGAACGCGGCGGCATTGCCAAAGCGGCGGCGCCGCAGAGCCAGTTTGGCGCAGCCGGCGGGGAAGTGTCTGGCGGCAGAGAAGACGGATTTTTGATCTAAGAAACGGGAGGATGGCACAATGGAGATCAGTTTACAGGGATACAACGCAAAATATGTGACGCTGCAGGCCGAGGGCGAACTGCAGGCCGGTGACCTGGTGGTCATGGCGGGCGCGCATACCGTCAAAAAGGGCGATACCGGCCGAATGGTAGGCATCGTGCAAGCGGTACGCGGCGACTTTGCTCTGGTGCAGACCGGCGGTCATGCCGTCGTACCGTACACCGACGAGGGCGCGCCCACTGTGGGCTTTGAGACCGCGGCCATCTCCGGCGCAGGCCTTGCCAAAAGCGCCGAAGGCGGCAGTGTGCTGGTGCTGGGCGTCAATGAGACCGACAAAACCATGGAGATCCTGTTTTAACGGGAAGAAAGGGAGGATGCCACAATGGAAAACTACAAAAATGTAAACCTCAACCGCGATCTGTACAAGGCAAAGGGCGGCTTCTGCGCCCAGCTGGAAAAGATGGACCCCTCGGCGCAGTACCGCCACACCGAGCTGGAAGGTTATGACGCCTTCCAGAGACAGCTCAAGCGCTACGACATCAAGGTGTCAGGCAAGCAGAGCGACAGTCTGCAGAAGTTCTTTGCAAGCTCCGGCAGCGCTGCGCTCTTCCCGGAATATGTGGCCAGAGCGGTGGGCCAGGGCGTAGAGGAGACCCCGGTGCTGGAAGAGATCTGCGCCGCGCACACCATCATCGACGCCATGGATTACCGCTCTATGGTGTCCAAGCCCGAGGAGGAGGCTTCCGTGGTGGAGGAGGGCGCCTTCATCCCCGAGACTACCATCCGCCTCAAGGACAGCCTGGTGCATCTGAAAAAGAGAGGCCGTCTGCTTTCTGCCTCTTATGAGTCGATGAAGTACCAGAAGATCGACCTGTTCACCGTGGTGCTCAAGCAGATCGGTTGCTCCATTGGCCGCGCCCAGCTGCGCGACGCGGTGGATGTGCTCATCAACGGCGACGGCAGCGGCGATGCCGCCGAGGTGGTAAGCCTGGCCGAGCCGGACAGCCTGACCTATCAGGACCTGCTCAACCTGTGGAACAGCTTCGGCGAGTATCAGATGAACGTCATGCTGGTGTCCCCGGACATGATGCTCAAGCTGCTGCAGATCCCGGAGCTGCAGGACCCCAACACCGGTCTTAACTTCCAGGGCACCGGCTGTCTGACCACCCCGCTGGGCGCCAAGGTCATCCGCTCGGCTGCGGTGCCCGAGGGCAAGATCGTCGGTCTGGACAAGCGCTTTGCGCTGGAAATGGTCAGCGCCGGCGGCGTCAGCGTGGAGTATGACAAGCTCATCGACTGCCAGCTGGAACGCGCGGCGGTCACCGCGACCACCGGTTTTTCCAAGCTGTTCCCCGACGCGGTCAAGGTACTGGCCTAAGGAGGACGGAAGATGGATCAGCAAGCAGTATGCCGGAAGATGGCGCAGCTGGTCGGGCTGACCCAGGAGGAGGCCGCCGTCTGGCAGGAGGTGTGCGACGCCTGCTGCCAGCGGGTGCTGGCCCGTCTGCGGCCCGGGGTGGACCAGGAGTCGAACCGGGAACGCTTGGAGCTGTGTGCGGCTATGCTGGCGGCCCAGCAGGTGCGGCTGCGGCTGACCGACGGGGCCCAAAGCTTCCGGCTGGGGGAGGTCAGCGCCTCCTACGGTGCGCCGGAGGACAGCCGCGACGCCTGGGAGTGGATCGGCGACCTGCTGGACCACTGGGGCGTGGCGTTGATGGGATTGGAGTAGCGTGATGACAGCAAGACAGATCGAACGGCTGCTCAGCTGGGCCGGGCAGGAGCTGGTGATCCGGCAGGGGCAGCAGGAGGAGAAGCTGCGCGGGGTGCTCTACCCGGTGCTGGACCGGCAAAGCGGCCGGAAGGTCATGGTATCCGGCCGGGTACCGGACCGAAAGTGGGTAGCGCTGCTGCCGGCCAGAGGGCTGGCGCAGGGTCTTCGGGTCGGGGACCAGGTCCTGGACGGGGGAAGGTGCTTTTGGGTGCTGGACCGTCAGGACGTCCCGGCCAGGAGCGGCGTGGCCTATGTGTGGGCGCTTTTGATGCGGGAGGAGGCTGGCGATGAAGGAACTGCGGCAGCTTGGTGATGCGCTTTGCCGTCTGCTGGAAGGCTGCGGTGGGGCGATGGTAAAGAAGGGCTACGGCGCGCAGGAAGGCCCCGCGCCGCTGCGGCGTCCGCTCATTACGGTGGAGTTAGAGCAGGTGAAGCTGGGGTCCATGGGGCTGGGAGAAGGGTCCCGCCCCGACGGCGCCCGCATGCGCCAGGCCCAGGCGGTGTACCGGTTGGAGCTGTTTGCTCCCGACGGCAGCGGATGCCTGGAACTGCTGGAAGAGGCGGCGCAGAAGCTGTGCTTTGACCAGCGGGAGATCGCTGTACTGGAAGTGACCGGCGGCAGCCTGCGGGAGCGCGGCGTGCTGGGCGGGGTATCCGCTTCCGCCCAGGTGGTGTGCCGGTTCGGCATCCGGCAGGAGGATGCTCCGCCGCTTTGGCAGGCAGAGGCTGTGGCGCTCACCGCCCGGCTGAGCCCGCCTGCGGGGGAGAAGGAAGGAGAAGAATGATGAATCAAACGACATATCGTCCCGGGGTCTATTCCCGGTATGATCTGCGAAACCGCTACCGGGGCAGCCGCCAGGGCTGGGCGTTTGTCTGCGCTGGGGCCAAGACCCGGGAAGGGGTCAGCCTGCCGGCGGGCGGCGTGGTCAAGCTGGAACGCATAAGCCAGCTGGAAGGGTATTTTTCCCCGGAAGACAGCGGCCTTTACCGCATGGCGAAGATCCTGCTGGAAAGCGGGGTGGAGGGCGTCTACGCCCTGCCGGTGACCATTGACGGCAGCAAGCCGGAGGACGCGGCCATCTATGCGGCGCTGCCGAAGCTGGGGGAGATCCGTCGCCCGGGCGTGGTCTGCTGCGCCGCGGGCGGCACCGAAGCCGCCGCAAAACTGGCCGAAGCCATGGCCCAGTGCAGCAGCCGGGAGCGAGAGAAGATCGCCGTCGGCTGGTGCGAGGACTCGGAAAGCGCCAAGCAGGCCGCCGGAAGCTGCAACAGCGAGCGTTTGGTGCTTGTGTGCCAGGCGGGCAGCGACAAAGAAGGCGAAGAAGGCAGCCCCATGCTCTCCGCGGCGGCGGTGGCCGGGATGCTGGCAGCGGCCCAGGCGGGGGAATCCTTCTGCAACCGGGAGATCGCCCTGGCGGGCGGCGTGGAAGCGGTGGAGGAGGAAGTGCTGGAAACCCTGCTGGGAGCGGGGGTGACGGTGCTGGAAATGCAGGACGGCGTGCCGGTCTGCGTCCGGGCGGTGACCACCCGCACCAAAACCGGCGAGGAGGAGGACCGAACCTTCCTGCCGGTGAACACCGTGCTGATGATCGACGCGGTGATGCAGGCGGTGCGCCAGCGTCTGCAGGGGCTCCTTTCCCAGAAAGTGGGGATGGACGAGGACGCGGTGGCGGCCCAGACTGCCGTGGCACTGGAAGAACAGCGCCGAAAGGGTCTGCTGGTGGAATTTGCGCCGCCGGTGGCCTTCCGCGACAGCGACGACCCCTCGGTGTGTCAGGTGGAGATGGAGCTGACGCTGGCGGCGGTATGGAGCCAGATCTATCTGACCGCCCTGGTGCAGCTGTAAGGAGGTGAGGTTCCATGGCATTGGTAACAATTCCTACCAGCGCCCAGGTTTACCTGGAAGTGGACGGCAAGCGTCTGGCGGCGGCTCAAAGCTACCGGGTGCGTTCCTCCCGGGAGAGCCGCTACGTGGAGGCCTTCGGCTCGGAGGAGCCGGTGGGCACCGTCGGCGGCCGGGTGCGGCATCAGGTGGAGTTTTCCCGGGTGTGCCTCTGCGACGGCGAGGTGGATTTTTACGGCATGCAGGACTTTAGCCTGGTCATCGTGAAGCCCGACGGGCAGGAGGTCTTCACCGGCTGTCAGTGGTCGGAGATCGTGCAGTCTGCCGGGGTGGACGAGGTGATCCTGGAAAAGGTGACGGCGGTGGCCACAGGAAGGATGAAGATGTAGATGGCGGCGATGCAGCAGTTTTGGGCGGCGGTACAGCGCTGGCTGTGGCCCCAGAAGGAGGAAGCAGCGTCCGGGAAGCCGGAACCGGCCCCCAGGGCAGAGCAGGAGGCTTCCGAGACTTCTGCGGCCCCGGAAACGGTGCGGACCGCTTTGCCGGACGCCGGCGGGGAGGAGAGAGCGCTTCCCCGGCTGGCCCAGCGTTGGGAGGAAAGCGAGCCGGTGGATTGGCCGCAGGCCCAGCCTTCGGACTGGAAGCCGCCCCGCTGGGAGGACGCGGACCCCCAGGGCCAGCAGGCGGGGGAGCTTTCCCGGGAGCTGGAACGGCTGGCCCGCCGGTATCAAAGCTTAGGCGGGGAGGGAAGACGATGAACAATCTGCGGTTTGGCGAGTATGAATTTCGCCACAACCCGGCCAGCCTGACGGTACGCTACCGCCAGGAGACGGCGGCCAGCCTCTGCTGGGGCACCGGCGGGACCTTACAGAACCTGGGGCCGGGGCTGTGCGTGGTGGAAGGCGAGGGCGAGCTGTTTTGGGAGGAAGGGCTGTCCCCTATGGAGCAGTTTGCCCGGATGCGGGAGGCCTTTTCCCAGGGGGAAGGGCAGGTACTGTCCGGCGCGGGGCTGGAACCCATGAACGCCGTATGGGAGAGCCTGACCCTTCTGGGCCAGGGCGGCGACCGCTGGGTGCGGTATCAGGTGCGCTTCCTGGAAGAAAGGGGGGCCTAAGGCGGGATGTTGGAGTTTTATCTGGAAGGAGTGGGCTCCGGCAGTCTGTGCCTGAGCCATCCGGAGCAGTTTTCCTTGGTGTGCGGGCAGGACTCCCCGGCGGATAGCCTGAAGGCGGTGTTTTGCCTGCAGCAGGAGCCGGAACAGCTTTGCGTGGTGCGGGTGACCGACGGGGAGGAGGAGCTGTTCTCCGGGCAGGTGGACAGTCAGGAGATGGTCCGGGACGGCAAGGGCAGCCGCCTGGAACTGACCGCCCGCAGCCGCGGGGCCCTTCTGCTGGACAACGAGGCTTGTCCCAGGGAATACTTTGGGGCGACGCTGGGGCAGGTGTTTGCCGATTATCTGTACCCGCTGGGTTTTGTGGACCGAGTGGGGCAGAACGGCTACCTGGACCAGTACACCGTGGCCCGAGGCAGCAGCCGCTGGGAAGCTTTTGCCGGGCTGTGCGCGCTGCTCACCGGGCGGGAGCCGTGGGTCTGGAAGGGGCGGCAGGTGGTGCTCAAATCCCCTGAGGCCAAGGCTTGGGTCATCCCGGCGGGACAGGTGGTTTCCCGCCGGCACAGCTGGGACCGGTACCGGCCCCTTTCCCGGGTGTATGTCCGCAACGAGGACGGGCTGTACTACACCTGGGAGGACAGCGCCGCGGCCCAAAGCGGGAAGATCCTGCGGGAGCGGTACGCCGTACCGGCGCCCCAGTGGGCCCGCCAGCCGGAGGCCGACGCCCGGCGCCGGTTGGAGGAGTCCTGGCAGGGGCAGGAAAGCTGGGAGTGGGTCATCTCCGGCCTGCGGCCCATCCGCCCCGGGGACCAGGTGCTGCTGGAGGACGAGCGCTGGGGCGAGGTAAGGGAGGCGGAGCTGCGGTTTGGCAGCGGCGGAGCCTTTACCCGGGTGGTGCTTTGGTAGAGAAAGATCGAGAAAGGAGAGGCTGCGTATGTGGCTTGCAAAACAGGTAGCCCGCGGCAAGGCGGCGCTGGGGCTGGAACTTCAGGCCGGACAGACCGCTGTGGGCGGCGAGCTGGTGGGAGACTGCGCCAGCCGCGGGGCGGCCCGATGCCTGCCTTATGGCGTTTATGTCCGGCCGCCCCAGGGGGAGGCGCTGCTTTGGGTAACGGCCCAGGGCCGGCCGCTCTGCCTGGGGGCGGTACAGGAGGAGGAGCCGCCCCTGAAAGAGGGAGAACTTCTGCTGCAAAACGCGGCGGGGGCGTCCATCCTGCTGCGGGCGGACGGCCAGGTGGTCATCAACGGCTGGGCGCTGGGGCCCGACGGCAGCTGGAAAAAGGAGGAGTAGGCATGGATACCTTGCTGGTAAACGGGGATTTTGCTGTAGACGAGCGTGGTCTGCCCCAGCCCATCCAGGGGGAGGACGAGCTGCTCCAACAGGCGGTGGTCCGGCTGGTGGTACCCCGCGGGGCGCTGGAAACCGCCCCGCAGCTGGGCAGCCGCTTTGCCCAGCTGGGGCAGGTCTCTCCCCAGCAGCGGGAGGAACGGGCCTTGCAGATGGCTCAGGAGGCGCTGCTGCCGCTGCCGGGGGTACGCGCGGCGTGGGTCCGGTGCGAGCCGGGGGAGGCCGGGCGGCTGACGGTGACGGTGGGCCTGCAGTGCGACGGCCAGAGCCAGGAGGCCGTTTTGGAGATCGGATAAAGGAGGATACGGCATGACAGAAAAAGGAGCCCAGCTTTTGGGGCAGATGCAGGAGCGTTACGAGCAGCTGGCTGGGATGCGGCCGGAGGACGCCAGCGACATCGGCATCCGGCTGCAGGTGCTGGCTCAGGTGCTGGACGGCCTTTGGCAGGAGTTGGAGGAGGCAAGGCGGCAGTCCTTTGCCCAAACTGCCACCGGTACCTGGCTGGAATATCACGCGGCCCAACGGGGGCTGAGCCGAAAACCGGCCCAGGCGGCGGTGGGAACGGCGATATTTACCCGCACCGGCCCCACCGACCGGGAGATCGTGATCGCCCAGGGGACCCAGCTTTCCACCTCCGGTGCGGGGAGCATCCGCTTTGCTACCCAGGAGGAGGCGGTGATCCCGTCGGGCGAGGAGAGCGTCCAGGTACCTATCCGCTGCCTGGAAGCGGGCGAGCAGGGCAACACCGCTGCCGGTGCGGTGCGGGTGTTGGTTTCCGCGGTGCCGGGCGTGGCCCAGGCGGTGACCCAGGAGCCCACCGTCGGCGGTCAGGAGGCCGAAGGGGACGAGGAACTGCGCCAGCGCCTGCTGGACAGTTACCGTTTTGCTACAAATGGGACAAACAGCGCCTTTTATTACAACATGGCCATGGGATACCCGGGGGTCGCTTCGGTGAAGGTGATCCCTCGCCCCTCCGGCAGCGGCACCGTGGAGGTGGTGGTGGACGGCGAAGGCGTCCAGGAGGAGCTGCTGGAACAGATGCGCCAGGATTTTGCCCAGGTCAAGGAGCTTAACGTGGTGGTGACGGTGACCCAGGCGGCCAAAAAGCAGGTGGAGATCCAGGCGCAGGTGCAGCCCCAGGACGGCTTCAGCGCATCGGACGCCATCGAGGCCGCCAAAGATGCAGTAAGCCGCCTGGTTGCGGATTTGGCGGTGGGTCAGAGCTTGACCACAGCGGCGCTCATTAAAGCGATGCTGGACCAGGAAAGCGTGGCAAACTGCCGGGTGCTCAAACCGGCGGCCGATACGGCGCCCTCCCAGCGGGAGAAGATCTGCTGTGAGGCACCGGCGGTGGAGGAATGGACAGGAGGCGCGGCATGAGGCAGAGATTATACCGCAGTCTCGAACGCCTGGGGCTGTACCGTCTGCCCCGGGCCGCCCAGTCCCAGCCGCCCAAGGGCAGGTGCGATTCGCTGATCCAGTGCGAGCTGGAAGCCTACCTGGTGGGGCTGCAGGCGCTGGAAGAGGCGGTAGGGCAGCTGCTGGGGCCGTGTCTCGTACAGACCTGCGACAGCCAGCAGCTCAAGCGTCTGGAACGGATGCTGGGCATTCCGGTGAAGGAAGAGCTGGCCCTTTCGGTGCGGCAGCGGATGGTACTGGACCGCCTGGCCATGGGCGCCAGCGATTTTAACCAGGAAGGCATGCAGCGGGCGCTGCGCTCGGCAGGGGTCCCGTGCGAGATCCAGGAGCTGCCGGAGCAGGGCCGTCTGCGGGTCATTACCCAGGGGCTGACCGGCGGGTTTTTAAATCTGGACGAGGTAAAGCAGGCCATCCAGGCGGTGGCGCCGGCGCATCTGGAGATCGAATTGGAGACCGGAAGCCCCAGTTGGGAGCAGCTGGATGCTATGGACCGAAGCTGGGAGGAGCTGGACCGGCTGGACCTGAGCTGGGAGCAGATGGAACTGGGGCTTATGGGATAAAAGGAGGAAGCATATGCCAAGCAGCCAAAAGACTCCGTTTTTGGGGCTGAACCGCTTTATCGGCAGCGACAAACCCAAGATGGAGGACGTAAATTTCGACAACAACCAGCTGGACCAGAAGTGCCAGGAGCATTTTGAGGACAGCGTGGCCCATGTCACCGCGGAGGAACGAGAGAAGTGGAACGCGGCAGGCGGCGGCTCCGGCTCCGGGCTGAAGATTGTGGAAGGCAGCTACACGGGCGACGGCCAGAGCAGCCAGCTGGTCCCGCTGGAGGCGGAGCCGAAGATCCTGGTGATCTACCCGGAAAACGGGATGCTGGTGATGCTGGAACCCAGCACCGACCTGACCCTTCAGTATTCGGGCATCATGACCCCGCAGGCGTCCACACTGGGAATGGAGTGGGACGTGACCGGATTTCGCGTATATCAGACCTCGGGTCTTCCGAGCAACGGGAAAAAATCGACGCTCAATATGTCGGGCACGACCTACCACTATATCGCCTTTTATTAACGGCGGCAGAAGAAAATACAAGCCCCCGGAGGCACCGGTACAGACCGGCTGGCCTCCGGGGGCTTGCTGCGTTTGGGTGACAGGGTGCGACTTGTTTTTAAAAGGGATAGCGGATATAATAAAAGTGTTGCTTCCTCAAAAAGGCGGCCGGTGCGCATAACCGGCCGCTCGGCGCGCACACTACCCAAAGAAGGCGCCCCGGAAAACGGGCGGTGCCGGAGATTGAGTAAGGTGAGGTGCCATACCGTGAAAAAAAAGAAACAGCCCCCCAAAGCCCAGGCCTGCCAGGCTCCCGAGGAGGAGACGCTGGAGGAGGAAGCCGCCTGCCGGGAGCAGATCCTGCAGTCCGGCTCGGTGACCATCCAGAAGGCCCGGCATGTGATCCACGTGCTGACCATCGTGGGGCAGATCGAGGGGCATTATATCCTGCCGCCCCAGAACAAAACCACCAAATACGAGCATGTGATCCCTCAGCTGGTGGCCATCGAGCAGGACCCGGAGATCCAGGGCCTGCTGATTGTGCTCAACACGGTGGGGGGCGATGTGGAGGCGGGGCTGGCCATCGCGGAGCTGATCTCCGGGATGAAGAAGCCCACCGTCTCGCTGGTGCTGGGCGGGGGACATTCCATCGGGGTGCCGCTGGCCTGCAGCGCCCGGCAGTCCTTTATCGCCCCTTCGGCCACCATGACGGTGCATCCGGTGCGGATGAACGGCCTGGTGCTGGGGGTGCCGCAGACCCTGTCCTACTTCGACAAGATGCAGGAGCGCATCGTCCGCTTTGTGGTGGACAACTCCTCCATCGACTCGGAAAACTTCCGCCGGCTGATGATGAACACCGGGGAGCTTGTCATGGACGTGGGTACCGTCTTGGACGGGGAGCAGGCGGTGGAAGAAGGGCTCATCGACCATCTGGGCGGGCTGGCGGACGCCATCGCCTGCCTGTACGGCATGATCGAAGAGCAGCAGCCCGGCGGGGAGGATGCCCCGTCCGGGGAGAGGCCAAAGGAGGGGTAACATGGTTTTGTACACCATCGTACCGCCCTGGCAGGTGATGGGCAGCGCGCCGCAAGGCCCGGCCCAGCAGCGTCCCTTTGCCAGGGGCATCCTGGAAGGCCGCATGGGGGAGACAGGCTTTGTGGTGGAGCGCATCTGTTCCACCGACCCGCGGGCGTTTTTGGACCCGACGGTCACGGTGGGGACGGTGCTCCCTGCCGGAGAACAGCCAGACCCCCCGCAAAATAACAGCTAGCACAGCCGCCGGAGGGCGGCGTTACATAAACGGCGGCACCGCCGCCGGGGAAAGGACCAGACTATGCCAACGAAAGGAACCTCTTCGAAAACCAAAACCGCGGCCCAGCGCCAGCGGGAACGGGAAAAGGCGGAGCAAAAGGCCCGCCAGCAGCTTTGGGCGATCGTGGTGTTTGCCTTTGGGCTGCTTTTATTTTTCATCACCCTGATCCCGGGACAGAATGTGTGGCAGTGGTTCCACAATCTGATCTTAGGCACCTTTGGGTGGAGCGCCTATCTGATTGCCCCCATCTTTCTTTACATAGCGGTGATGACCACCCTGGACAAGCCCCTGGGCCCGGTGGGGCACAAGGTGTGGCAGACCCTCATCCTGGTGTGTCTTTTCAGCGGGGCGACCCAGGTGTTTGGGGAGGGCATCCCCAGCGGCAACCTGATTGAAAAGATCGTCTATCTTTTTGAAGGCGGCATCAAGCTGGAAAGCGGCGGGGCTATCTCGGCGCTGTTCGGGCTGCCGCTGATGTATTGGTTCGGCGAGACCGGCGCCCGCATCACCATGGTGCTGCTGATCTTTGTGTGCATCATGATTCTTACCGGCGGGACACTGGTGGGGCTGTATCTTTCGGCCAAAAAACCGGTGAAGAAGATCGAGGAAGTGTATGTGGCCCACGCCGAGGAGCGCCAGCGGGTGCGCGCCCAGCGCCAGGAGGAGCAGCGGGCTGCCCGCCCCAGCTTTAATATCGACATCCCGGTGGGAGAGCCGGTGCCGCCCCAGGAGGACGAGCCGGTTACCCCGCGGATGAGCAGCTTTGAAAAGGCAAAGCAGAAGAAGGAAGAACAGCTGGATGAGATCACCGAGGAGCGCATCCAGCAGGCGCGGCGGGACGCTTGGAAGGAGCGTACCCCCCAGCCTCAGGAGGAGGCTCCCAAGGAGGAACCGGCGCCCCCGGCCGAGGAAGTCGCTGCCCCGGCTGCCGTGGAGGAAGCTCCGGTGGAGGAAAGCCCCACCTCTGAGATCGACGACCTGATCAGCCGCATTATGGGCCCCAAGACCCCCGACCCGGCCCCTGCTGCCCCGCAGCCGGAGGAGGAAGAAGATGACGTCTTTGTGGACCTGTTTGACGAAAACCAGGATCTCATCCGCCCGGTGACCGACTTTGGCGATGGACGGGAGAGCCTGCGCCGCATGGAGGCGGAGATGGAGCCCGAGGACCTGATCCGCCCGGAAGAACTGGTGCGGATGATGGACGCCAAGGCAAAAGGCCAGGCGGTCTTCCCGCCGGCGGTACATCTGCGGACGGAGGAGCCGACTGTATCCCAGCCAAGCCTCCCCCAGGAGGCCCTGGCAGCCGCTCCCGCCTCCAAACCCATGTCCCAGCCTGTATCCCAGCCTGTGGAACAGGAAGCCCCGGTTGCTTCCACCGCCGGGACCGAACCGGCCCGGCCCACCCTGCGCCGCAGCACCGACTTCGAGGTCATCGAGGTGCCGCCGGAGCGCCTTTCGGAGGAAGGCATCGGCCGGGAGGGTGTGTCCTTCTCGGTGACCGAGGAGGAGCCGGAACCCGAGCCGGAGCCGGAGTACATCTTCCCGCCGGTGGAGATCCTCAACGACATCCAGCAGCCCGACCAAAGCGACCTGCAGGAGGAGCTGCGCCACAACGCCGAAAAGCTGGTGGACACCCTCCAGAGCTTCGGCGTCCAGACCCGCATCATCGATATTGCCCGCGGCCCGGCGGTGACCCGCTATGAGCTGCAGCCTTCCGCCGGAGTGAAGATCAGCCGCATCACCAATCTGGCCGACGACATCGCCCTGAACCTGGCGGCTTCCGGCGTGCGCATCGAAGCGCCCATCCCCGGCAAGCCCGCCGTGGGCATCGAGGTGCCCAACAAGACAGTAAGCACCGTCTCCATCCGGGAGATGCTGGAATCGGAGGAATTTGACCGGGCGGAAAGCCGCTTGTCGGTGGCCCTGGGACGGGATATCGCCGGTCAGGTCACCATCGCCGACCTGGGCAAGATGCCCCACGTGCTCATCGCCGGCGCCACCGGTTCCGGTAAGTCGGTGTGCATCAACTCCCTCATCGTCAGCCTGCTGTACAAGTCCACCCCGCAGGAGGTGAAGATGCTGCTCATCGACCCGAAGATGGTGGAGCTTGGCATCTACAACGGCATTCCGCACCTGCTGGTGCCGGTGGTCACCGACCCGAAGAAGGCCGCCGGTGCCCTGAGCTGGGCGGTCAACGAGATGCTCAACCGTTACCAGCTCTTTAAGGACAACAACGTCCGCGACCTGAAGGGCTACAACCGCATGGCGGCGGAAAAAGGGGTGCGCCCCATGCCCCAGGTGGTCATCATCATCGACGAGCTGGCCGACCTGATGATGGCGGCGCCCGGCGAGGTGGAGGACTCCATCTGCCGTCTGGCCCAGATGGCCCGCGCCGCGGGGATGCACCTGGTCATCGCCACCCAGCGTCCGTCGGTGGACGTCATCACCGGCGTCATCAAGGCAAACATCCCCTCCCGTATCGCCTTTGCGGTATCCTCCCAGATCGACTCCCGCACCATCCTGGACTCGGCGGGCGCCGAAAAGCTGTTGGGCCGCGGTGATATGCTCTTCTCCCCGGTGGGAGCCAGCAAGCCCACCCGCGTCCAGGGCTGCTTTGTCACCGACGGCGAGGTGGAGCGCATCGTGGAGTTCATCAAGCAGTCCGGCATGAAGCTGACCTACGACCAGCAGATCATCGAGGAGATCGACCGCCACACCGTCGCCGACAAGAAGAAGGGCGACAAGGGCGAAGGCGGCGGCTTTGACGAGGAGGACGAGATGCTGCCCAGCGCCATCGAGTGCGTGGTGGAAAGCGGCATCGCCTCCACCTCCCTGCTGCAGCGCAAGCTCAAGCTGGGTTACGCCCGGGCGGCCCGAATCATGGACGCCATGGAGGAAAAGGGCATCATCGGCCCCTTCGAGGGCAGCAAGCCCCGCCAGGTGCTCATCAGCAAGGAGCGCTGGATGGAGATGAAGCTCATCTCCGCTCAGAAGGCAGAGGACGAAAAACGAAACTATTAACCCCCAAAGGAAAATCCCCCGGCCGGGAGAAGGCCGGGGGATTTTGTGCATCCTGGGAAAGGCGGGCGCCCAAAGCTTGTGCCAAAGGGAGAATTTCCCTTAGCCGGTGCAGCAAAACGGCCCCCGGCGGGCACTAAGGAGAAAAGAAAGCAAAAAGGAGGAAGGAACCATGAAGAAACAGATTGCCGCACTGGCTGCGGCCCTGCTGCTGATGCAGGGGATGACCGTCTGGGCGGACAGCCGCCCCCAGGTCAAGCGCCCCGAGCCGCCTTCCCGGCAGGTGGAGGTCAAGGTGGTGGACAAAAAAGGATTGGCGGTAGCGGACCTGCTGGTGGAAAACGGCGAGAGCTTCACCCGTACCGGCCCGGAGGGCAAGGCTACCCTTTCCTGCCCGGTGGGCAAGGAGGAGCTGACCATCTCCGACCCGCGGCAGGATGCCCGGCGCACCGTCTCCCTGACGGTGGAGGAGGGCACCGGAACCCAAACCGCCCGCACCGTCGTCTGGACCGAGGACAGCCCGCTGCAAGCGGCCCGCAAGCACAAACAAGGCTTAGAGATCACCATCATCGATGAAAACGGCGACCCGCTCCCCGGCGCCGAGGTTTGGATCTGCTCCCAGGCGGGGCAGGAAGCCCAGGACAGCGTGCCGGAACTGACCCTTTCTCCCACGCCACGGGCGGACGCGCCCGACCCCTCTCAGGTGGATTGGAGCGGCGTTTCCTTCGCCCCCATGCCGCCGGAAAACCGCCGTCCGGTGCTGCTGGACGAGACCGAGTGGCGCCATGTGAGCGACATTTGGGGCGCGGTAGGGCTTTCTGATCTGCCGAGGCAGTGGTACTGGGTGCAGGTGCAGGCCAACGGCCTTTCCAATACCTACTATCTGGACGGGACCGGCTCCGGCCTTCTGGATGTGACCCTGACGCTGGACGGCGTGCAGAAGGCGGCGGTGGTTCGCCAGCAGGACAGCAAGGCCGTGTGGTCCTCCGGCGGGGCGGTGCCGCCCCAGCAGCTGACCGGCGTGCTGCGCCGGGCCGAGAAGCTTCAGGACGGCCGCCCCAGCACCGGGAACAACTATTCCATCTGGCTGGAACGGGGCGCCGCCGGCTGGGAGAGCATCCCCCTGTGGGTGCCCGGAAACGAGGAAAGCCGCGCCATGTATTACGACGCCCGGGAGGACGCCACCTACCAGCTGAACAAGGAAGATACGCAATTCCTGCAAAAAGTGGTAAAATAGCAGAAAAAAGCCATCTCAGGGCCGCCTGGGGTGGTTTTTTTCTTGCAGGATGAAATTTATCTTGCAATTAGGGGCAAGATAGAGTATCCTAATTGTAGAAAATATAACAATCTTTTTCCGGCGGGATATCCCTACCCGGAAAGCTAGAAGGAGGAAGCGGCTATGAGAGGTTTGCACACCCCGGTGCGGGAGATGCGCCGAAGCGTGTTTCGGGAGGTGGCCCGGGTGGCGTTTACCGCCACGCCGGAAAACCTGGGCAGTGAGCTGGAAGCCATCCCCTACCGCTTGGTGGATGAAAGCATGGAGAACTACCCCGAGCAGGTCTACCGCATCCGAGCGGTGGTCAGCGAGCAGGTGCGGCTGGCCATGGGCCTTTCTCTGCGGCCGGAGGACAAACCGGTCCATCTGACCGCCGGCGTGGAGGAAAGCAACATCGACCAGAAGTACTACGAGCCGCCGCTGATGCAGGTCATCCCCTCGGCCTGCTCCGGCTGCGAGGAGAACCGCTATGAGGTCAGCGACCAGTGCAAAGGCTGTTTTGCCCACCCCTGCCGCCAGGTGTGCCCGGTGGGAGCCATCACCATGGTCAAGGGCCGCTCCTATATCGACCAGAGCAAGTGCATCAAGTGCGGCAAGTGCAAGGCCAACTGCCCTTACGACGCCATCGCCAAAAAGGAACGCCCCTGCCAGCGGGCCTGCGGCGTGGGGGCCATCGGCTCCGACGCCTTCGGACGGGCGCAGATCAACAACGAAAAGTGCGTTTCTTGCGGCATGTGCATGGTCAGCTGCCCCTTCGGCGCCATTTCGGACAAAAGCCAGCTGTTCCAGCTGATCCGGTGCCTTGCACAGGGCGGCCAGGTGGTGGCGGAGATCGCCCCGGCCTTTGTGGGGCAGTTTGGCCCCAACATCAACCCCCGCAACATCAAGGCGGCGCTGCAGCAGCTGGGCTTCTCCCAGGTGTATGAGGTGGCGCTGGGCGCGGACATCGGCGCTGTCACCGAGGCTCACGAATACGTCAACAAGGTGGTCACCGGCGAGCTGCCCTTCCTGCTGACCTCCTGCTGCTCTTCCTGGGTCATGCTCACCCGCAAATACTTCCCCGACCTGGTGGGGCAGGTGTCCCAGGAGCTGACCCCCATGGTGGCCACCGCCCGCACCATCAAAAAGGAGCATCCCAACGCCAAGGTGGTGTTCATCGGCCCCTGCGCCGCCAAAAAGCTGGAAGCTATGCGGGAGGACATCCGCAGCGACGTGGACTTCGTAATCACCTTTGAGGAACTGCTGGCCATGTTTGACGCCAAGGGCATCGACCTGAGCCAGTTTGAGGCGGAGTCCTCCTTCCACGACGCTACCGGCGCCGGACGCAGCTACGCCGCGGCGGGAGGCGTGGCCGCCGCCATCCAGAAGTGCGTCAACGAATACTACCCCGGCACCCCGGTGCAGATCCAGCACGCCGAGGGCTTGGCCGACTGCCGCAAGATCCTCACCCTGGCTAAGGCCGGCAAGATGAACGGCTGCCTTATCGAGGGCATGGCCTGTCCCGGCGGCTGCATCGCCGGAGCGGGCACCAACATCGAGATCGCCAAGGCCCGCAAGGCGCTGCAGGAGTTTGTGCTGCGCTCCTCCAAGGCGCTGCCGCCCCAGGAGTTGGAGGAGATCGAGCTGAAATAACCCCCGCTTCCTTCGCAAAACGAAACGAGCCGCCCTTCCCCAAGCGGGAAGGACGGCTCTTGTTGTTTTTTTACAGAAAAACTAGCGCAGGGCTACGGCGTTGCGGAAGGAAAGGGAACCGCTGCCCGGCAGGATCTCCACCCCGGAGACCCCTTCTCCCAGCACCAGGTAGGAGGTCTCGGTAAAGAGGGGGAGGGCGACCGCATCTTCCAGCAGCATCTGCTCGGCCTGGGCGTAGGAGTCCAGGATCTGCTGCTGGTCGTGGGAAGCGCCGGCGGTGTGCAGCAGCTGGTCGAAGGTGGCGTTGGCGTAGCCGGTGATGTTCGAAGAAGAAGCGGAGGTAAAGAGGGAAAGCACCGCGTTGGGGGTGGCGGCGTCCGCTTCCAGCGGCACCAGCGCCATCTGGAAGTCTCCCTGACTCAAGCGGGAGGAGAAACTATCGCTGTCGGCGGTGACCACGTTGACCGAAACGGCCAGGTTCTGCTGCCAGCCCTGCTGCAGCAGGCTGGAAAGGGCCGGCAGGTTGTTTTGATCCGGCACCAGCAGTTCCAGGTCGGTGAGGGTGGAGCGTCCCAGCGCTTCCAGCCCCTGCTGGAACAGGGTGCGGGCGGAGGACGGATCGTAGCGGTTGGGGTTTTCCACGGTGGTGGACTCGGTGTAGGAGCGGGAAAACAGCGTCACACCGGGGGACACCAGCCGGTCGGAAAGGGAAAGGTTCTCCGGCAGCAGGGAGGCAAAGCCCGACGGGTCCACCGCCCGGGAGAAGGCCTGACGGATGGTTTCCTGGGCAAAGGCGGCGTTTTTCTGGTTAAACACCAGCGCCCACACCTGCCCGTCGGCGGTCAGGTAGGAAAGCCCCTGGCTTTGGGCCTGCTGGATCTGGCTGTAATCGGCAAAGCAGCAGTCGGCGCTGCCGTCCAGCACCAGCTGGAAGGCGGAAGGGGCGGTCTCGCCGGCCTCGGTCATGGCGTCGGTTTGGATGGTGCGGCCAAAGTAGAACATGACGCTGGGGGAGCGCACCGCCTCCAGGTCGTGGTAGTTTTGGTTGCGGTAAAGGAGGACCTTGCTGTCGTCCCAGGAACGCACCAGGAAGGGCCCATTGGAGGGGGTGGCGGTGGGGGAGGAGCCGTACTTGCCCTCCTGGGCCGCAAAGAGGGTGCGGCTGCAGGGCATGGCGGCGGTGTGGGAAAGGTTTTCCAGGAACACCGGGTCGGCGTATTCCAGCTGGAACACCAGGGTGCGGCTGTCCGGCGCCGAGACCCCCAGCTGGGTCACATCCAGGGAGCCGTCCAGCACCGCCTGGGCGTTTTGGATGGAGGTGTAAAGCTGGGCGTAGGGGGAGGGGGAGATGGAGTTAAAGATGCGGTGGAAGGCAAAGACGAAGTCGTCGGCGGTGACGGGGGTCTTGTCCTCGTCGTCCCACACCATGCCTTCCCGAAGGGTGAAGGTCCAGGTGCAGCCATCGTCGGAGGTCTCGTAAGACTCGGCGGCGCCCAGCTCCACCGTCCCTTCCGAGGTCTGGGCGACCAGCCCCTCAAAGGTGTTGCGGATGATCATCAGTTCCGATTCCCGGGAGGCAAACTGGGGGTCCAGGCTGCGGGGCGCGGAGGTCAGGTCGTAGCGCAGCACCGAGGCTTTGGGCCCGCAGGCGGAAAACAGGACGCAAAAAAGCACCGCCAGCCAAAGAGCCAGCGCCCGGCGGGCAAGCCGTCCCCATCTCATGTCAAAACCCCCTTCCTTCCAAAGAATACCGCTTAAAAAAGCGGGAAAATCAGCGAAGTTTAGTGTACCACGGAATCCGTCGGAAAAGCAACCGGTCTTTTGTAAATTTGCCGGGCGTGTGACGGGGCCTTCCTACCCTGCGCAAACAAAGGGGGCCAAACGGGGCAAGAATTGGCTAATTTGCGAAAGTTGGAGCCCGGGCGGGCAAACCTCTTGCAATTCCAAAGGCCGGATGCTACTATAAGTAAATCCAAGAGCCTACCGGCGCCGCGCCGGGGGCAAAAAAGCCAACAGACAGAATGAAAAAGGGATTTCACTTGGGAGGACAGAGCATGAATATCGAGGAGATCTTTGGCGTACGCGTTTTTGACGACGACGCCATGCGCACCCGGCTGCCGAAGCGGGTGTACGAAAGCCTGAAACGGACCCGCAGCCTGGGCGAGCCCCTGGACCCGGGGATCGCAGATATCGTGGCCAACGCCATGATGAACTGGGCCATCGACCAGGGCGCGACCCACTATTCCCACTGGTTCCAGCCGATGAATGAGTTCACTGCCGGAAAGCACGACGCTTTCCTCTCCTCCAACGGGGACGGCAAGATCTCCATGGAATTTTCCAGCAAGGCGCTGATCCGCGGCGAGGCGGACTCCTCCAGCTTCCCCTCCGGCGGCCTGCGCTCCACCTTTGAGGCTCGGGGCTACACCACCTGGGACCCCACCAGCCCGGCCTTCGTCCGGGATGGTACCCTCTTTATCCCCACCGCCTTCTGCTCCTACACCGGCGAGGCCCTGGACGCCAAGACCCCGCTGCTGCGCTCCATGCAGGCTGTGAGCAACGAGGGCGTGCGCCTGCTGCACCTGCTGGGCGAGCAGAACGTCAGCCGGGTGGTGCCTATGGTCGGCGCCGAGCAGGAATACTTCCTCATCGACCGCAAGCTCTATGAGCAGCGCCTGGACCTGAAGATCTGCGGCCGCACCCTCTTCGGCGCGCGCCCGGCCAAAGGCCAGGAGATGGACGACCACTACTGCGGCCGCATCCGCCTGCGCGTCGCTTCCTTTATGCAGGATCTGGACAAGAACCTGTGGGAGATGGGCATCGCCAGCAAGACCAAGCACAACGAGGCTGCCCCGGCGCAGCACGAACTGGCTCCGGAATACTCCACCGCCAACATCGCCTGCGACCACAACCAGATCATCATGGAGACCATGCGCACCGTGGCAAAAGAGCACGGCCTGGCCTGCCTGCTGCACGAAAAGCCCTTTGCCAACGTCAACGGCTCCGGTAAGCACAACAACTACTCTCTGAACACCGACACCGGCATCAACCTCCTCAACCCCGGCAAAAACCCGGCGGGCAACCTGCGCTTCCAGCTGATGCTCTGCGCCTTCCTGCGTGCCGTGGACTGCTACGGCGACCTGCTGCGCATGAGCGCTTCCTGCGCCGGCAACGACGACCGTCTGGGCGGCAACGAAGCGCCTCCGGCCATTATCTCGGTGTTCCTGGGCGGTTATCTGACCCAGATTCTGGAGAACGCTGCCGCCGGCGTGGGCCAGACCCCCACCGAGGACCATCCCAAGAGCTTCGGCGTCGGTACCATCTCCGAGCTGGCAGTGGACGAAGCCGACCGCAACCGCACCTCGCCCTTTGCCTTCACCGGCAATAAGTTCGAGTTCCGTATGGTAGGCTCCTCCCAGTCCCTGGCTTACTCCGAGATCGTGCTCAACACCATCGTGGCTGACTCCTTCCGCGCCTTCAGCGAACGCCTGGAAGCTGCGCAGGACAAGGAACAGGAGGTCCGCCGCATCATCGCCGACACCATGAAGGAGCACGGCCGCATCATCTTCAACGGCAACAACTACTCCCAAAGCTGGGTAGAGGAAGCCAAGCGCCGCGGCCTGCCCATCCTGCGCACCTCGGTGGACGGCTTCCACACCATGACCGACCCGAAGAACATCGAGCTCTTCGACCGGTACCACGTATTCACCCCCAAGGAGACCCGCGCCCGTTACGAGATCCGCCTGGAGCACTATTGCCACGTGGTGCAGATCGAGGCCAACACCATGCTGGAGATGGCCAAGCGCCAGATCCTGCCCTCCTGCATCGAGTATGCCGGACGGGTGGCCGAAAGTTCTAACCAGCTGGCCGCTGCCGGTATCCAGTCCAAGGCCATCCACGGCCACGCCCAGATCGTCACCGAGGCCATCGACCAGATCATCGAGCGGGTGGAGAACCTGGAGCGCACCCTGGAACAGAAGGATACGCTGGAAGATATGTACGAAAAGGCCCAGTTTATGAGCAACCAGCTGGCTGCCGCCATGCATTCCCTGCGGGACAGCTGCGATGCCCTGGAAACCATCGTGGACGCCCGCAACTGGCCCATGCCCACCTATACCGACCTGCTCCATCGAGTATAATATACAGGAAATATTACAAAAGGACCGCTTCGGCGGTCCTTTTTTCTGCCTTTGGGCGGGGGTTGGGAGCAAAACTACCCTTGACAGCCGGGAAAAACTGTGGTATCTTAAATCCACGGAGGTTAGCAGCAACTAACCAAACCGCCCAATACGCTCCCCCAAAAAGGGGGCCGATTTTTTCACCATGAGTTAGCAAAGGCTAACTAAAACAAAGGAGGTATGCGTCATGGCAGAGGAGTTTGAACGGCAGCTGGCCCAGCACTGCGCCCCCACCCTGCTGGGGGAGAAGTGCGCCAGCCTGGTGTCCCTGTCCCGGGAGGAGTTCCCCCAGTTGGAGGAACTGCTGGGGCAGTATAACCGCCGGTGGGCCGGCTGCGGCCTGCGGATGCAGATCCTCTGCCATTGCCGCTGCCGCAGTTTGGTGTACCTGTACCACCCGGGCAAGCTGGCCCAACATCTGGCCCGCCCCCAGGTGCAGGCGCTTCTTGGGCAGTACGGCTACGAGCCGGGCCAGCCGCTGGAAGGGATGCTGCTGCGTCTGCGCCGCCGCCTGCGGGAGGAAGGGGACTTCCCTCACGAGATCGGCCTGTTTTTGGGCTATCCGCCGGAGGACGTGGCCGCTTTCATCCGCACCAAGGGCGCCGGGTACAAGCTGTGCGGCTACTGGAAGGTCTACTTCCACGAGGAGGAGGCCCGGGCCACCTTTGCCCGGTACGACGCTTGCCGCGCCCGGCTTTGCCGCCGGTTGGCGGCGGGAGGGAACCTCTCCCAGCTGCTGGCGGCCTGATATTCGCACAAAAATCGACCAAGGGTATGACCCAGGAGGAAAAATATGACGATGGTACCTGTGATCTATTGGTCTGGCACCGGAAACACCCAAGCCATGGCCCAGGCGGTAGCCGAGGGCATCCGGGAGGCCGGCGGGGAGGCCCGGCTGCTTTCGGTGGAGGAGATCTCCGCCGGGGAAGCAGCAAAATCCCCCAAGTTGGCGCTGGGCTGCCCGGCTATGGGCGCCGAAGTGTTGGAGGAAAGCGAGTTTGAGCCGTTCTTTGCCCAGTTGGAGGGTGCCCTTTCCGGCAAAGAGGTGGCGTTGTTCGGCTCCTACGGCTGGGGCGACGGCCAGTGGATGCGCGATTGGAGCGAGCGCACCCAGGCAGCCGGAGCGACCCTTTGCGCCGAGCCGGTCATCTGTAACGAGACCCCCGACGCCTCTGGCCTGGAACAGTGCCGCCAGCTGGGCCGAAAGCTCGTATAATATTTTTGACCGATCCCCCTTTTCTGTGATGAAAAACGCCGCCGTCCGGGCAAACCGGGCGGCGGCGCTGCGTTTATTCGGGTTTTGACGGGGCCGGGTGGGAAAGGCCGTACTTCATGCCGGCGGCGAAGCCCTGGCGGAAGGCGTTTTCCTCGGCGGCGTGGACCTGGTCGATGATCAGGCGGATGAGGCGGTTGTTTTCCTCCGGGGAGAGGCGCAGCCCGCGCAGATAGTCGCTCAGCTGGTGGGAGGCCTCCTGGAACACCTCTCCGTGGGTGATGACCACCCCTTGGGAGGGGGCGTCGGGGGTATGGGACATAGCCGGTCGGTCCTTTCTGGTTGGGATGGGGCGTTAGCCCAGCAGCCGGTCGATGGCGCGGAGGATAAGGGATTTGTCCTCCGGCAGGTCGCCCTGGATGGTGAACTGCTGCAGGACAGTGGTGTCCATATAGTGGCAGTCGGTGACGGTGAGGGCCTCCACCAGGATGCGCTCCTCCACCAGCATCTCCCGCGGGGTCATCATCTCAAATTCGCCCCGTTTCCAGCGCTTGTAAAGAGGGGTATCCGGCCAAAGCTTCAGCGCCAGGCACCAGATCTGTTTCGGGTGGCAGCGGTTGAGCAGGCGGGCGGTCTCCAGGGCGTGCAGGTTGCGGAAGGTGCGTCCGCCCAGGCCCAGGATGACGGTGACGAAGTATTCGATGCCGGCGGCGTCCAGCCGGGCAAACTGGGTGACCATATCAAAGGAGGTGACCCCCTTGTTCATATCCAGCAGGATGCAGTCGCTGCCGGACTCCACCCCCACGTGTACCGCTTTGAGCCCCAGTTGGTGCAGCTCTTCCAGCTCCTGGGTGGTCTTGCGCTGGACGTCGTCTACTCGGGCGTACATGGCGACTTCGGTCACCTGGGGCATGTTTTCCCGGATGATAGCGAAGATCTCCCGCAGTTTGTCCATCCCCAGGGAGAGGGCGTTTTCCCCCAGCAGGAAGACGCGGGTCTTTTCCGGTTCCAGCCGGCCCAGCACCCGGGCGTTGTAGCGGATCTGGTCCATGGGCAGCACCGAAAACGGGTCCTTGGCAAAGTCGCAGAAGGCGCACTTGCCCCAGCTGCAGCCCAGCGCCACCTCAAGCAGGGCGCTGTTGGCTTCCTCCGGGGGACGGTAGATGGTTTCGTGGGTGTAGATAGTGGAATAGAGTTCTTCTCGTGTCATCCGGACACCGCCTTTCTCGCTTGGGGGCAGGGGCCCCTTTTTTGCCAGTATAGCACAATTTCCCAGGCAAATACAATGGTTTTTGCTGCAGGGACAGAAAAACGGGCCGACCATTGGTAGGGCGGCCCGCGGGAAGGTTATTCCAGCATCTCCAAAAACGCCTCCAGACGGGTGCGGATCTGTCCCTCGTCGCCGGTGGTGTAGTCGGTCTCGATATGCAGATGGGGGATGCCCTTGGCCTGGCAGGTTTTCTGGATGTTGCGTGCTTCGATGCCGAAGGGGTGGCAGGAGTGCAGGGTGATGGTGACCACGCCGTCCACCTTCCACTCGTCGATGGTAGCCTCTACCTGGCGCATGCGGCCCTGGTTGGGGGACATGACGGCGCAGGGGACCTCCAGATATTTTTCCGCCAGGGCCACGATGGGGTCTTTGTCCGGGGACTCGTCCACCAGACGGCGGCGGGAGACGATGCCGCTGCAGCCTTCGTAGCAGACGATGGCGCCGCCCAGCTCCTCGATGACGGCTACCGTCTTGTCCACCACGCCGCCGGATCCGCCCCCGGAGATCAGGATGCGGGGGCGCCGGCGGGATTCCCCGGCGTAGGGCCCTTTGCCGGCCTTCCAGTCGGCTTCGCAGCGGTTGAGGATCTCGTCGATCTTTTCGTAGCGCTCCTTACGGTCAAAGAGGAAGCCTTCGCCCTCCATGATGTTGCGCATGTTTACCCCGGTAATGGCCGGCGGGTCGTAGCGGCCCAGCTCGTAGATGCGGGCAGCCTGGACGCGCTCCTTGTTTTTCCAGCGGATGGACTCCCGGAGCATCTCATCGGTGATGGTGATGTCAAATTTTTCTTCCAGCCACTCCTTAAAAGCGCGGATCTCCATGGTCCAGGCTTCCAGCGAGCGCTCCCGGTCGGGGACGTTGGGCAGGTGGATAATGTAGGTGCCCTTGTACTTGCCCAGCATCTCGTACATCTTCTTTTTGCCGTCGCAGGTGGTTTCGCCTACGACGATGTCGGAAAAGTAGGCGTAGGGGCAGGAATCCTGCAGCACGTTTCCGTAGCTGGATTTGATCAGCGGGCAAAGGTTGCGGGGCAGCTGGGTCTCTGCCGCCGGGATGGAGGCGGCGTCCTTGCCGCACAGGCCAACCGGGCAGAGCCCCGCCGCGGTAATGAGCTCCTCCGGGGCATACTGGCAGAAGGTGCCGCAGATTTTGGCTCCGGCTTCTTTGAGTTCTTTTATCTTGATAAAACCTTGTCTGCGGGCATCGGAAAACTCCGCAAACCGTTCGGGTAAGGTCGCCATATGACCTGCCTCCTTTTTGAATCGTCGATGGACCAGTTAGCCTAATGATAACACTCGCCAAAATGCTGAACAAATTGAAAGTATCTATCCATCGATGGGTTTCGATTGATTTCTTCCATATTTGCCGATTGCGCTACCTTTTCGCCCGAAGATAAGGTATGATTAGGATATTGTCATACCAAGATACAGAAAGGGGAAGCGAATATGCTTCAGGAATCGGTCACATCTCTTGATTTTTCCGCCTTTGCTGCCGCCCGCCAAACCGGCTGGGAGACGGCGGCCCGGCAAAAACAGGCCGGCCGGCCGCTGGCGGGGTATTTTTGCAGCTATACGCCGGTGGAACTGCTGGAAGCGGCAGGGGTCTGCCCCATCAGCCTGACCAGCGTCACCGAGGAACACATCAACGACGCAGAGATCGACCTGCCCCGCAACCTTTGCCCGCTCATTAAGGCAAGCTACGGCGATATCCTCAGCCGGGCAAACCCCTATGTCCGCCTGACCGACCTGGTCATCGGGGAGACCACCTGCGACGGCAAAAAGAAGATGTACGAGATTCTGGGCGAAACCAAAGAGACCTACATCCTTCAGGTGCCCCAAGGGGTCACCCGGCCTTATGCCATGGTCATGTGGGAAAAGGAGCTGCGGCTGTTTGGAGCGTATTTGGAGAAGCGCTTCGGCGCCGATATTACCGAGGAAAAGCTGCGCAAAGCAGTAACCGGCCGCAACCGCCTGCGCCGGGCTTTGGGCCGCATCCAGGCGCTGCAGAAGCAGACCCCGCCTCCCATGAAGGGCCGGGACCTGTACCATGTGCTGGACAGCGCGGGCTTCTGCTTTGATTTGGAGGAGAAGATCCAGGAGCTGGAGCAGCTGGAAGCGGCGCTCCGGCAGCAGGAGACCTCCCCGGTGAAAAAGGGGGACTGCCGGATCTTGATCACCGGCTGCCCGCTGGGCGGCGTGCTGGAAAAGACGGTGGGCGCCGTAGAGAAAAACGGCGGCGTGGTGGTCTGCTTTGAAAACTGCACCGGCTTGAAGCCGCTGGCGGACCTGCCGGCGGAGGACGCCCCCGACCTGTATCAGGAGCTGGCCCGGTACTATCTGACCATCGGCTGCGCCATGATGGACCCCAACCCCCGCCGCATGGAGCTGCTGCACCGCCTGGTGGAGGAATACCACATCGACGGCATTGTAGACGTGACCCTGCAGACCTGTCACCCCTATACTGTGGAATCCTTTGCGGTGCATGAGCTGGCAAAGGAGCTGGGTGTGCCGTATCTGTGCCTGGAGACCGACTATTCCCACTCGGATGCCGGGCAGCTGAACACCCGCCTGGCGGCCTTTTTGGAGATGCTGTAATCAAAACAAAAACCCCTGGCAGGCCGACCGCCTGCCGGGGGTTTTTGTGATAGCGGTTATTTGTAGATGGGGAAGCGGGCGCAGAGGGCCTCCACCTGGCGGCGGATCTCCTCCTGGCTGGCTTCAAAATCGGTGGCGGTGAGCTTGAGGAAGTGGGCGATCTGTGCCATTTCCTCTTCACCGAAGCCGCGTGTGGTGACGGCGGCGGTACCTACCCGGATGCCGCTGGTGATGGTGGGCTTCTGCGGGTCGTTGGGGATGGCGTTTTTGTTGACGGTGATGTACACCTGGTCCAGGCGCTGCTCCATCTCCCGTCCGGTGATGTTCATGTTGCGCAGGTCCAGCAGGATCAGGTGATTATCGGTGCCGCCGGTGAGCATGGAGAAGCCCTCCTGCTCCAAAGCACGGGCCAGGGCCTGGCAGTTTTTCACCACCTGCTGCTGGTAGGCGGCAAACTCGGGGCGCAGCGCCTCGCCGAAGCAGACCGCCTTGGCGGCGATGATGTGCATCAGCGGGCCGCCCTGGGTGCCAGGGAAGATGGCCTTGTCGATCTGCTTGGCCAGGGCTTCCTTGCAGAGGATCAGGCCGCCGCGGGGGCCGCGCAGGGTCTTGTGGGTGGTGGTGGTGACCACGTCGGCGTAGGGGACGGGGCTTTGATGCAGCCCGGCTGCCACCAGGCCGGCAATGTGCGCCATGTCCACAAACAGGTAGGCACCGACCTCCTTGGCGATGTCGGCAAAGATGTCAAAGCGGATCTGCCGCGGGTAGGCGGAAGCACCAGCCACGATCATCTTGGGCTTGTGCTCCCGGGCCAGGGCGCGCACCTGGTCGTAGTCGATAAGATGGGTCTCGGGGTCCACGTTGTAGGGGACAAAGTGGAAGTAGTTGCCCGAAAGGTTCACCGGGCTGCCGTGGGTCAGGTGGCCGCCGTGGGCCAGGTTCATGCCCAAAACGGTGTCGCCGGGCTTCAGCAGGGCAAAATACACCGCCAGGTTGGCGCTGGAGCCGGAATGGGGCTGGACGTTGGCGTGGTCGGCGCCGAAAAGCTGGCAGGCGCGCTGCCGGGCGATCTCTTCCACCACGTCCACGCACTCGCAGCCGCCGTAGTAGCGCTTGGCGGGGTAGCCTTCGGCGTATTTGTTGGTGAGCACCGTGGCCATAGCGGCCAGGACGCCCTCGCTGACGATGTTTTCGGAGGCGATCAGCTCGATGTTGCGGCGCTGGCGGGCACATTCCTGCTCCACGGCGGCGCCGACTTCGGGATCATACTGGGATAAAAAGCGCATGACATCATTGACCATAGCAAAGTTCCTCCTAACATTTTTAAAATCTGGTGGATACTGCTTCCTCCAAACCTCCGGGAAAGCAGCGCTCATACCTGGATTATAACCAAAGGAGAGGACAATGTCAATCTTCCCTATAATCCCCCAATAAAAGTTTAAAATTTATGCAAAACATCCAAAATATGCAGCAAAATGCAGGAAAAGAAGAGAATCTCCCGCCGGCAGCGCCAGCCGCCCCCAGCCTCATTCTAGCCCGTTCGGCAAAGCAAAGGGCCCCAACGGGCCAGACAGACCAGAAAAAATCCCCGTTGCAGAGGGGGAAAAAAGAGGCTATAATAAATCTGTTAAACCGATTTAACCCAAAAGCGGGTCCGCCCATGCGGCGGCGTCGGCAATCCAAAAAGGAGATGACCCCCATGAGCGAAACACCTAACGGCTGCACCCATAACTGCTCCACCTGCCCCCACTCGGGCAGCTGCGGCTCGCAGAAGAAAACCAGCTTCCTGGAGCCGGGCAACAGCCAAAGCCATGTGAAAAAGATCATCGGCGTGGTCAGCGGAAAAGGCGGCGTAGGCAAATCTATGGTCACCGGTTCCCTGGCTGTATTGATGAACCGTCAGGGATGCAGCACCGCTATCCTGGACGCAGATATTACCGGCCCCTCCATCCCCAAAATGTTCGGCATCACCGGTCGGGCCGAAGGGGACGAAAACGGCATCCTGCCCCGTCTGAGCCCCGAGGGCATCAAGGTCATGTCGGTGAACCTGCTGCTGGAAAACCCGGAAAACCCGGTGGTCTGGCGCGGACCGATCATCGCCGGTACCGTGAAGCAGTTCTGGACCGATGTGATCTGGGGCGACGTGGACTATATGTTTGTGGATATGCCTCCGGGAACCGGCGACGTGCCGCTGACCGTGTTCCAGTCCCTGCCGCTGGACGGCATCGTTATTGTAACCTCCCCGCAGGACCTGGTGTCCATGATCGTCAAAAAGGCGCTGAATATGGCCCGTCTGATGAACATCCCGGTCATCGGTCTGGTGGAGAATATGAGCTATCTGGTCTGCCCCGACTGCGGCAAGGAGATCCAGCTCTTTGGCCCCAGCAAGGTGGCCGAGGCTGCCGCCGAGTTTGGCCTGCCGGTGCTGGGCCGCATGCCCATCGACCCCAAGCTGGCCGAGCTGTGTGACCAGGGCCGCATCGAAGAGATGGAGGCCGACTACCTGGAAGGCGCCGCCTGCGCGCTGGAGGCCTTCCCCTGCCGCCAAAGAGAAGAATAACGGCAGGAACCAATACAAGCCCGTCCCCTGGGTCCCCCAGGTTCGACGGGCCTGTGTGCTATCTGGAATGAAACCGCCAAAGGAATAAATAGGAAGGGAGGCGCTGTCAATGAAAATTGCGGTTCTCAGCGGAAAGGGCGGAACAGGAAAGACCTTTGTCAGTGTAAATTTGGCGTATGTTCAGCAGGATGCCGTTTACGTCGACTGCGACGTAGAAGCTCCCAACGGAGGGCTGTTCCTGCCGTTGGAGCAGAAGCAGCGCCGCCTGGTCTCGGTGCCGGTGCCGCGCATCGACGAGTCCCGCTGCGACGGCTGCGGCCGGTGTGTGGATTTCTGCCAGCATGACGCGTTGGAGATGCGCGGCGGCAAGATCGTGGTCCACGACCCGCGCTGCCACCACTGCAGCGGCTGCCGGATGGTCTGCCCCCGGCAGGCGGTGGAGGAGACCGCCTACCTGGTGGGAGAGATCGAGCAGGGCAGCAGCGGCGGGGTACGGGTGGTGTCCGGCTGCATGACCCTGGGGGAATGCAGCAGCGCCGAGGTGATCCGCCAGCTGCAGGAGCAGGTGCGCCAGGAGCCGGACGTGGTGTTCGACTGCCCGCCCGGCTGCTCCGGGCAGGTGATCCAGTCCATCCGGGACGCCGAGCTGTGCGTGCTGGTGGTGGAGCCGACCCTGTTTGGCATGCACGATATGGAGATGGTCTACGACCTGGTACGGCTGCACAACAAGCCCCTGGGCATCGTCATCAACAAGTCCTATGACGTGCGCAACTACGCCAAGACCTTCTGCCGCAAAAACCATGTGCCGGTGCTGGGCGAGATCCCTTACAGCGAGGAGCTGGCCCGCAACAACGCCGAAGGCCGCATCGCGGCCCGGCTGCCGGAATACGAGAAAATCTTCCGCCGCATCCTGAAAAACACCCAGGCGGCGGCACATCGAGAGTAAAGGAGGGTCCGGGATGAAGCAATTGGTACTGCTCAGCGGCAAAGGCGGCACCGGCAAGACCACGGTGGCGGCGTCCTTTGTCATGCTGGCGCAGGAGCTGGTGCCCCCCACCCCGGGGGCGGCCCACGCGGTGGCTTTTGCCGACTGCGACGTGGATGCCTGCAACCTGCACCTGGTGTTTTCCCAGGGCAAGACCCTCCTGGAGGAGGAATACCGCGCCGGACGCCGGGCGGTAATCAACCAGTCCCGCTGCATCCACTGCGGCCGCTGCGAGCAGAACTGCCGTTTCGGGGCGGTGCGCAACAGCGTGGTCAACCCTTATCAGTGCGACGGCTGCGGCGTCTGCGAATACCAGTGCCCGGTGGACGACGAGGGCAACAAGGCCATCAAGATGATCGACCAGGTGCTGGGCAACTGCCGGGTGGTGGAAACGCCCCAGGGCATCTTCTCCACCGCCCAGCTGCGCACCGGAGCGGGCAACTCCGGCCGGCTGGTAGCCCGGGTGAAGGAGCTGCTTCAGGCCCACACCCGCGGGGAAAAGCTGGCCATCATCGACGGCAGCCCGGGCATCGGTTCGGCGGTGCTGGCGGCCATAGACGGGGCGGACTTCGTGCTGCTGGTCACCGAGCCCAGCCGCTCGGCGCTGTGCGACCTGGAACGGATGGTGCAGGTGCTGCGCCGGGGCCAGACCCCCTTTGCCGTCTGCATCAATAAGGCGGACCTTGTCCCGGCCTGTACCCAGGAGATCCTCTCCTGGTGCGGCCAGAACCGGGTGATGGTGCTGGGCCAGGTGCCCAACGACCCGCTGACCATCAAGGCCATCAACCACGGCCGCACCCTGACCGAATATCCGGCGTCCATCGCTGCCCAGAAGCTGCGGGACGTGTTCTGGAAGGTCATGGAGCAGATGGACATGGAGATGGTATAACGGGCTTGCCCCAAGGAGGAAACAACATGCAATACGAGCGTTTTGGCGATACCTTTGTGCTGCGGCTGGACCCGGGGGAGGAGATCCTTTCCTCCGTCCAGACCCTCTGCCGCCAGGAACAGGTGGCTCTGGCGCAGCTAAATGGCCTGGGAGCCGTGGGAGAGGCGGAGATCGGGGTTTTTGACCCGCAGACCAAGATCTACCACACCCGGGAATGCCGCGGCTGCTACGAGATCGCGTCCCTGACCGGCAATATCACCCGCCAGGGGGAGGAGCCTTACCTGCATCTGCACGCGGTGCTGGGCAATACCCAAACCGGCGAGTGCTGGGCGGGGCATCTGAGCCGCGCGGTCATCAGCGTCACCGCCGAGATCTTCCTGACGGTGCTGCCGGAACAGATCCAGCGGGAGATGGGCCCAGTGGGTATCCGCCAGCTGCGGTTTTTAAACCCGAAACAATAACAAAAAAAGAGGCAGGAGCTCCTGCCTCTTTTTTGCTGCTATTTTTCGTAGAGGATGCCCGCCTGGCGCAGCGCGGCCAGCACCCGCTCCACGCTTTGGGCGTCCCGCCCCAGGATGGTGTGCAGATGCACCCCGCCGGTCAGCCGGGAAAGGGGTTCCGCCTCGTGGCGGCGCAGCGTCTGCAAAAACTGGTCGGCGTCGTAGCGGGAGGAGATGTGCAGCTGGCCGGAAAGCTGGCCGTAAACCGGGTGGTCCACCGTGACGTCCAGCACCGAGCAGCCGTTGTCCACAATCAAGTATAGCTCCTGGGCCATCTGCTGGTCGTTGTCGTGGCAGGCGGCGATGGTCTGCCGGACGCCCTCCGCCCGGTGCTGGGAAAGGAGATAGCCCCGGGGGGTGGCGCAGATATCCTCGCCGGCGGCGCGCAACAGCGCAATGTCCCCCACGATGATCTGCCGGCTGACCCCGAACTGCCGGGCGATGGCGGTGGCACTGATGGGTTGGTCGTTTTCCAGCAGCAGCTGGAGGATCGCCTCCCGTCTTTGGTTGGAATGCATGAGGGATCGCCTCCTTTTTTGATGATTCCATCATAACATAGAACCAACAAAGGTTTAAAGAGGGATTGCTTGTTTTTTTCGCTGGTTCTGGTAACATAAAAGGTGTGATAAAGAAAAAAGAAAAAGACAAGACCATTTGGCAAGGAGGGAACGCCATGGAAAAAATCATCATCTGGGACTTTAACGGAACTTTGGTAAACGACGCCTACCTTGGGGCGCAGATCAACAACGAGCTCAACCAGGAGCACGGCCTGCCTCGCTTGGAGGAGGAGTATTACCGCGACCACTTTACCCACCCGCCCCGTATTTTTTACGAGGAGATCGGCTACGACTTTTCCCGGGAAAGCTACGACGAACTGAGCCGGGAGTTTATGCGCCGCTATGTGGCCCGTCAGGGTAAGGTACAGCTGACCCAGGGCGTGCGGGAAAACTTAGAGGAATTTGCCCGCCGGGGGGTACGGCAGTTTATCGTTTCGGCCCACAGCCAGGAGCTGCTGCTGGAACACACGGCGGCGCTGGGCATTGACCATTATTTTGAGCAGATTATCGGCACCGACAGCACGGTGGTCACCGGAAAGGTGCAGCGCGCCCAGCAGTTTGCAGCGCAAAGCGGCATCGACTTTACCCAGGCCATCTTCATTGGGGACACCGACCACGACCAGGAGACCGCCCAGGCCCTGGGCTGCCGCTGCCTGCTTTACAGCGGAGGGCACCAGTCCCGCCGCCGTCTGGAACGCTGCGGCCTGCCGGTGCTGGACGATATGCTGGAGGTCCGCCGGGTGGTGGAAAGCATCTGGCGGCAGGACCAGCAGGTCTTCCCGGAGCGGGAGACCGTCCGGCAGGGGGCTTGGCCGCTCCGGCTGGCGCTGGCGTAAAATTTCTTCCCGTGAGCGGAAGAATTTGCGCCGTCGGTTTCGTTTTCATTTTTGAAGGGCAGACCTGCCCCTTCCGATTCATCCACACAGTCAAAACGCGCCCAGCCCCGAAACCCGGGGCGGGCGCGTTTTGGCGTATCGGCTTATTTCTGGAACAAAATATCGTGGTTGATGGTGGTGTAGAACATGGCGCGGATGCGCTTGGGGTCCCGGGTTTGGCCCAAAATCCACATGAGCTTGGTGACGGTAGACTCGGGGTTCATATCAAAGGACTCCATGACGCCGTAGACCTCCTTGGCCACATGGCCCACCTGGTAGACGGTCATGTCGCTGCCTTCGTGCATGACCTGGGTGGTCATCACCACGATGATGCCCTGTTCCACCAGCTTTTCCACCTCGCACAGGAAGTTGCGGGGACATTCTTCATTGGGGATGCCGCCCACGCCGTAGCTTTCTAAAATAACGGCGTCGTAGTGCTGCCCCAGGAAGGGGAGGATGTCCGGGTTGATGCCGGGGGTCAGTTTCAGCAGGAAGACCCGCGGGTCCACCGCCGTGTAAAAGGCGGGATAGGAGCAGGGGCAGCTGTCCTGGATGTAGAAGAAGACCTGCCCGTCCCGGATGGTGGCCAGGTAGGGGAAGTTGAGGCTGTCGAAGGCGTTGTAGCTTTTGGTGCGCACCTTGCGGGCCCGGGTACCGGCGATGACCTTGCCGTCAAACACCAGGTTGACGTTGTGGGCCTGGGGGTGGCAGGCAAAGCAGAGGGAATCCAGGAGGTTTGTCTTGGCGTCGGTGATTTCCAGGTCGATGGGCTTCTGGGCACCGGTGATGACGATGGGTTTAGGGGAGTTCTGCACCAGGTAGGAAAGGGCGGCTGCCGTGTAGGCCATGGTGTCGGTGCCGTGGCAGATGACGAAACCGTCGTAGGAGTCGTAGTTTTCCTGGATGGCGCGGGCCATCTTCTGCCAGTCCTCCGGCTGGATGTTGGTGCTGTCCAGGTTGAGCAGCTGCAGGGCGTCCACCGTGCAGAACTCCCGGACGCTGGGTACGTAATCCAGCAGCTCGTCGGAGGAGATCAGCGGCATCAATCCGTCCGGGGTGCGTTTGGAGGCGATGGTGCCTCCGGTGGCGATAAGAAGGATGTGTTTCATCAAAAGCTCGGTCCTTTCTTTGCAAGTCTCCTGCATCGGTGCAGGAATGGCGTCATTCTGTCCTTTATTATAAAAACCTTGGGCCCAAAATGCAAGGCTTCAGCGCCTTTCCTCCGGCAGCAGGTCCCGGACTCCCACCAGCGCCAGCCCCAGGGAGACGGCCAGCACCGCCGGACCGGTGAGCACCACCCCGGGCACCAAAGCCCCGGCCAACAGCATGGCGGCGCAGGAACCTAGGGTATCGAGTGCCACATACAGCACCTGCGCCGGACGCCGGTCCAGCCGCCCCAGCTTCATCAGCGCCTGGGGCAGACCCTTGGCCAGGCGCTCGGCGCCCACCCCCAGCGCGGCGGTCAGCAGGAAAAAGCCCGCAGCGCCGGAAAGGGAGCCGAAGGAAGCCCCCAGCAGCCCCATTATAAGCCCCAGCGGCACCGCCGCCAGCAAGACGCCTCCACCTAAAAGCAGGACACCGGCAATCACCGTGCCGGGAGAAAAGGATTTCATCCGATACCCCTCCTTTGTTTTTGCAACGAGCAGTGTACCACATCCCGCCGCCCGCCGCAAGCGCACCTTGCCAAAGCGGCCCCCCGCCGGTATAATAGAAACAACATTACGCCAAAGGAGCGCTTGCCATGACCCCACTGGAAGAAAAACTGCTTTCCCGCTGCACCCTCTGCCCTCGCGCCTGCGGGGCTGCCCGCCTGGACGGGAAGGCCGGACGCTGCGGCGGAGGCGCCAAAGCCCGGCTGGCTCGGGCGGCGCTGCACTATTGGGAGGAGCCCTGCATCAGCGGGGAGGAAGGCTCCGGGACGGTGTTCTTCTCCGGCTGCGCCCTGGGCTGCTGCTACTGCCAGAACCACACCATCAGCCAGGAAAACCAGGGTCTGGAGGTCAGCGACCAGCGCCTGGCCCAGATCTTCCTGGAACTGCAGGCCCAAGGCGCCAACAACATCAACCTGGTGACGGCGGGACATTACCTGCCCCAGGTGCTGGCGGCGCTGGACCTGGCCCGGCCACAGCTGCATATCCCGGTGGTGTACAATTCCAGCGGCTACGAGACGGTGGAGAGCCTGCGCCTGCTGGAAGGCTATGTGGACATCTATCTGCCCGATTTAAAATACCTGGACCCCCAGCGGGCCGGGGCCTATTCTGCCGCGCCGGACTATCCCCAGGTGGCAAAAGCCGCCCTGCAGGAAATGTTCCGCCAGGTGGGATCGGTGCAGTGGGACGATCGAGGCATGCTGCGCCGGGGGATGATCGTCCGGCATCTGGTGCTGCCCCAGGGCTTGGAGGACACCCGGGCGGTGCTTTCCTGGCTGGCCGAAAACCTGCCGCTGGAACAGGTGCTGATCAGCGTCATGAGCCAGTATACCCCCTTTTACCACAGCAGCCGCTTCCCGGAGCTGGGACGGCGGCTGAGCCAGGAGGAATATGACCAGGTACTGGACCTGTTGGAGGAGCTGGGCATCGAGGAGGGCTTCGTGCAGGAGCTGAGCTCCGCCCAGGAGGAATATACCCCCGACTTTGCCCTGCAAGGGGTGGAAAGCCCCTGGCAGGAGCCGCGCCCCCAGGAGCAGTAAACGAAAAATCCCAAAGAAAAAGCGCCCTTGTAGGGCGCTTTTTTTGTAGCAATTACGCCTGCGCGGGGCAGGGGCTTGTCTGAGGCAGGGTCCAGGACAGGGGATAGGAAAACAGCAGATGCAGCGCCACCGCCAGCGCCACGCCGCACACCACGTCGATGACCGAATGCTGCCGCAGGAAAAGGGTGGACAGCAAAATCAAGGCGGTCAGCGTCCAGGAGGCAGCCAGTACCAGCCGCCGGTGACGCCAGATGCGGCTGCGGCGGATAGCCAGCTGCACCGACAGGGTGCTGGCCACATGGATGGAGGGGCAGACGTTGGTGGAGGTGTCGAAGGCCCACAGGGAGTTCACCAGCTGGCAAAGCAGGTTGTCCCCGGAGATGGGGGCCCGCAGGTCCAGCCCGTTGGGGAAAAGGGCATAGATAATGAGGCAGAGGGTCATGCCGGTGAACATGGTAAAGCACAGGTAGAAGTAGCTTTGCCGGTCCCGGAACAGGAAGACCAGCAACGTCCCCGGCAGCAGCAAAAACCAGGAAGCATAGGGGATCAAAAACCACTCGCAAAAGGGGATCAGGTCGTCCAGCGGGCAGTGGATCATATATTGGGGGACCACCGTCTGCTCCAAAAGGAAGAATCCCGTCAGGTAGCAAACCAGATAGCCCAGGGCGAACAAAATAGGATGTCGGTAACAGTGGGAAAGCAGGGAAATGTGCGGCATAATCAGGCTCCAATGGATAAAAATTCAAAAAATAAGCGGCGGGCAAGAGAAGAAAAAACCATATTATCCGGATTTTTACCAGGATTTTTCAACGCTATACCAGAGGGCTTATTTATTTGCTCTGTTTAAATAATACAGCAAAAAGAAAAAGAATACAACCACCTGCCAACAGAAGGAAGGTTTCCGGCGGAAGCGAGGGCGAAGCGGAATCGGAAGACGCAGGCGACGCTGGAGAGTCCCCAGCGCTGTTTCCAATCACATAAGCGAGTCCGGAGTCCCCCAGGGTGAGCAGGGACGGATCGATCTTTTCCAGGTAGGACAGCGCTTCCGGGGTAAAGAAGTAATAGTTGTTGATGACAGTTGTTGTATTGTTGTTGGTCGTGGTCGTTTGGGAAGTGGAGTGGTTGTCCACCGTTTCGGTGGAGGTGGTGGTATTGGTGGTCGTCGAGGAGCCCGACGAGGAGCGGGAAGAGGAGGAGCTGCCCTTTTTGTCGGTCTCTTCTTCCTCTTCTTCCTCCTCCGGAAGGGGAGACGGCAGAGGCGGGGAGTCCGAGCCGCCATGAAGCTGGGCGGAGGTGAAGATCAGGTAGGAGGAGGGGACGCTGGGGTCGGTGCCGGTCACCGTCCACTGCCCGTTTTTCTTCTCCACCGAGGGGATGGAGGGGACTTCCCGCAGCTCCACCTGCAGATAGGCGGTGCCGCTGGGAAGGGTCAGGTTGTATTCTTCCTGGTATAGGCGCAGACCGATAGGGGAGGAGGAGTCGTAACAGGTGATCTGGTAAGCGGTCGGGGCGATGGGGAGAAAGCGGGTGCCGTCCAGGGAGTAGGAAAGGTTCACCCCGTACCATTCGTCCCGGGAAAGGGAGCCTTCCAACGAGCAGAAGCCATAATCCGCCGATTTGACCATATGGCAGTAGGTCAGGTCGCCTTCTTCGTCCGGCAGAAAGATGCGGCCGGACTGGCGGTCGTAGTAGAGGCGCTGCGGGTCCTTTATCGTATCTCCCTGGCCGCCGCGCACCCAGCCGTTGGCCCCTTTGGTGGCGAAGGTCCCGTTGTGGGAGAAGAAGGTGAGGGTAACAGAGGAACGGCCGCGGACGCTGTAGATGGCCCGACCGGGGTATTCCGGGTGGGTCAGGGTCAGGCCGGTGGTGTCCGGCAGAGCGGGAAAATCGGTCAGGGTGCCGAGATGATCGCTGGGCTGAAGGTTTTGGTAGACCACATAGGGGGAAGCGGTGTCGTCGCAGTCATCCACCCAGGAGGAATCCAGAGAAGCCGAAGCCTTTGCAGAGCTGCTTTCTCCCGGTACAGCCCCGCTTTGGGTGCTGTAAATCATGTCGGCGGAAACGGCTGTGCTCAACAGCAAAATCAAAGCCAAACAGCAGGCAATCCAGCGAACAAATGAAGACAAGAATAACCCTCCTTTGGGATAGATAATTCGACAAAATCCGACAAACTATCTTGATTTTAAACCATTTGGGAGAGAATTTCCAGAGGGGGAAGCGCTGAAAAATGGCGAGAAATCAGGAATCTCAAGATTCCACAAATAAACCTTTTCTTTTTATGCAAAATATCCTCAATATTTTCGGACAAGAAAAAAGCAGCCGCTTGTTTTGCGGCCGCCAAAAAGAAAAAGTTGGGGAGGCTGATTTTTATAAAACAAAAAGACCGCCGAAAAATCGACGGTCTTTTCTTTGGTCGGAGTAGCGGGACTTGAACCCACGGCCTCTTGGTCCCGAACCAAGCAC
>JAHZAU010000010.1 GCA_019423755.1 Oscillospiraceae bacterium | reverse complement strand
CATCCAGACTGTATCCGTCCACCTGCATCTGCGTGGAAACGCGGGTATAGAGATAACAGCGCAATTTCTTTTGTGCCATTTACAGTTGCGCACCTTTCACTAAATTGCAATCCCGGCAAAGCATCTGACAGTTGTCTGGAGTAGTCTTGCCACCTTTACTCCACGGGGTAATATGATCGGCGTGCATCTGCTCAAACTCGAATTCTTCGCCACAGATTGCACATTTGTGGCCCTGTTTTTCATAAGCAGCCAGGGCATCCCGCCGGTCAAAGGCGCGGATTGACAGCTTTTTCTCTTCGTCTGTCAGCAAATACTCATAAATGCCGGATTTTTTAGTTACATCTTCATCACCCATGAGACGCTGGATTTCTGCTTCCAGCTTCTTCGGGTCAAGGTCTGTCCGCTTGCCATGCTGATTGTAGAAAAGCCCCCACGGCAGCCCTTTCATTTCTCTGCGCTTCTTAGGAAAGATTGCCTGTACCCAGTCAATGACAGAGCGGAAATAGTTCCACAGCTGCACCGCACTGGGGTCATTCTGATGTTCGGCCATGTAAGCCTCAATAGTTTTTCCTTCGGCGCTGGCTGCCCAGAAAATAGCTGTTTCCAGATATTCCTGCCGGATACTGGAACCTTTCAGATAATCACCTGCAAGCTGATCTGCCGCGCAGCCGGTCTTGGAGAAATACCGCTTTGCGTCAGAAGTCCAGCTGCCGGCATAGACGGCGTTCCGCAGCTCCTGATCGGTCAATTCTTCGCCTGCGATGTTGATAATACGGAACCATTCCAGCTTTTCGCTGTCCGTGCCGTCACAGACATACACGAACAGGGGATAATCAAGAATCTGCTGTTTCTTGTCGGCTGGCAGATTATAAAAATATTTGTCATCCACAGAGAAAGAGCCGTCCACGTATTCGCACAGAGAAATCGTGCGCTGCTGGCCGTCCAGCACCTCGAATCCGTCGGAGCCGTCCTCTTTCTTCACCTTGCACCAGTACATCACGTTGAGCGGTAAGCCCTTCATGACAGTGCGAATGACTTCATCACGCTGCGCATCCTTGTAGACGAACTCGCGCTGATACTTCGGTCTTATATCAAGGCGCTCGTCGTAACCGACAACACCTTCTTCTGCGTCGTTGAAGTATCCCTCACAGACTTCACCAACAGTTACTTTTAACTCATTTATCTGCATATTATTTCACCTCTTTCGGCGGTTCAGGGTGTTTGTTGCGAATAATAATGCGAGCATATTCTCGTTTCCCATTGATTACCCCGAGGCCGCCTTTGTCGCTATCATTTGGAATATAGCCAACCTTTTGTAAAACGCCCTTTTCTGTATTGGTACGTGCATTTCCGTTTGCCATCATGATTATTTCAAACTGATCCGGGTTATATTTTGCTAAGAAAGTAATCGGGACTCCCATAAATCCTGCATAATCACAAGGAATATCGACTGTTTTCCCAACATTGATTGCATCGTAATTGTCATAGCCAGGATATTCTTCAGAAATGTAATGCTTAACCAAAATCAATTCTTCGTGCCGCTTTTTAAGATCAAGATTTGTAAACCAGCAAACATTACCAAACTTTGCTATGATAGTTCCATCCTCCCGAACATAGGTGTTTTTTCGGTCATCTGAATTGAAGGGAACCACAAATTCTTTCGGTGCTGTTGCACCAAGCCACAGCTGATCTTGCATCATTAAGTGAAAAATCTCTTTGTAAGTAATAGCATTCTGATTTCCTATAATGAGAAATTTTTTCTTGTGCTCTATCAAAATGCCAACATATTCTCTAAATAATGAAAAAGGTGGATTTGTCACAATAAGATCGGCTTCATCTAACAGATCCAAACACTCTTGTGAACGAAAATCCCCATTGCCTTCCAGCTCAACCACTCGTTTTCACCAGAACGGAATAGCTCTGCAACATCCAGCATATCCACACCGCCGTCGCCCATCTTGTCATATACTTGAGTGACTACAGCCTTATAGGGACGCTTATTTTTGCCCTCTTCTGCACGTTTATCTTCATAACCAAAAGTCATCTGACCGTTTGAATCAAAACTGTATTGTAGTTGCTGCCCTGCAATCGGAGACGAATAGTAGCAGGTTGCAATCAGCTTTTTCAATCCCAAACGATTGAAGTTCAGAGCAAAAAACTTGAAAAAGTTGCTCTCAAAAGGATCATCACAGTTGCACAGAACGGTTTTGTCTTTGAAATGTTTGCGATAATATCGCATTTCTTTTTCGATGTCCGTCAACTGCGTATAAAACTCATCTTTTTTAGCTTTTCCAGCTTCATTTAAGCTCTTGTTCTTTGCCATTACTGCTCTGCCTCCTTTGCCTGATATTCTTTCAGCCATTCACGCAGAAGGGCAGAAACCGTCATGTCTTTATCCAAGGCAATCTGCTTGAGCGCCTTGCGCTCTTCTCTTGTCATCGTTATTGTCAAATTTACCATGTTTCTTTCTGCCATTTTGATTTTCCTCTCAACACGCGATTTTGTGTTATCGTGTACTTGTGTAATAGTGTATCATAAAATGGCCCAAAAAGCAATCTGGCACCTCCGAAAAGGTGCCAAATATTATTGCTTTTCTTGCTGCTCCACACCTTGACGCAACCGGTCATATTCATCAGTCAGCTCGGATGCACGATTCATGAATGCGGTGTCATGTTCTTGCTTCTGCCGGATGGATGCTTGATAGGCATCTTCCAGCGTGCGGCCATCTCTAAACATATGAGCTTCCATAAAGTGTTTTCTACTGGTGTCCGTATCTGTGGACGATTGTAGCTTATCTCTAAGCTGCTCCAATTCATCCAAAACTGATTTCTGGGCTTCCAGCGCATCTTCTTTCTTTTGAAATGCAGCAGCTGCTTCTTCCTGTGCTTTCGTTCGCGCCTCTGTCGTCGTGCGTTCTACAAACGAATCCATGGCGGTCTTGAACATCTCAACACCCTCAGAATATGTGCGGAATGCAGCACGCTCGCCGCTAAGATTTTGATATAAATTGTAAATGAATTTCAGCAAGCGGCGCTGCCCCTTATCTCGACCATCCAGCTTTTTCTGTGTATCTTCCTGCTGTTGGGTGAGTGCTTCCTGCTCTTTGCGTGTGGTTTCCTGCTGCTGTGCGGTCAAATCCAGTTGCTGTTGACGTGCAGCGGCAGCGGCTTCCATCTGTGCTTTCAATGCTTCTGCCTGCTCAACAAGCTCTGCGGCATCCTCAGCCATCTCACGAGCTTTATTACCCAGGTGTTTATTAACAGAAAGACCGGATTGCCGACGTTTTGCGTTTCGCTCGCTGGCGTATTCTTTGTCGGTCTTGGCCCGTTCAAAGTCTGTGCGGTCAAGGTCATCCATATCCCACCCGCACTCACGCATCAGAGCGGGAAAACGCTCATTGATTTTAATCAGGAGCTTTGCATCTATAAGATTTCCGCAATAGCGTCCGTCTGCATCTTTCGATACTCCGAGGTCATGCAAATGACGGTCAATCACACCTGAATTTTCATCTGGTGGAATACCTTCATCAAAGTGCTCGGCAGACATTCGGATATTTTCACTGCGAAACAATCGCGGCTCAATCTTAGCCATGCACTCCCGACAGTCTGCGTAAAATTTTTGATAATCGTCGTTCGTCCATGTTGCACAAACTTCGGCGGGCGGATTATAAATCACTGCCCAGCCGATCACAGCATTATGCGGCAGACCTTTTTCACGCACGACCGGCTTTTTATCTTTAGTTTTTCCATTCACTTTGACACGATACTTAGAGGCTTCCTGTTCCATAACAGCGGCGAATTGTGAGCCGCTGCGGTATCCGTCATAATGGTTTTTACTCGACCGGCTCTTATCCAGTGTATCCGATTTCGATGCTCGCTCGTATCCGGCTTCCATCGCAATCTTCCGAATGTTCGCACGATGTTTCTGCCCTTGCTTCGGTTCACCTCTCACCAAGCCCATCACTTGCGGCGCACATTTCCAACCCATATCGCTTCACCTCCTGCCGCGGGGTCGTTTACAAACCCAGTATGAATGTCCTCAGGGTTTGTAAACAAACCCATCGTCCTCCTGCCGTCAGCTCCCTCTTTGGAAACTACGTTTCCAGCCGGGCGGCAAACCTTCCTTTACCTGCAACATACCACAAAATGTTCAGAACGCAAGCCCCTAAATTATAAACCCCGTCGGGTTCTTCCCAACGGGGTTTAGGTCAAATCTGCTGTGCATAGCCCGCAGATTGATTCACGGGCTGCTGTTCTGTTAAATCAGTTGCAGGTTGTGCGGCAGCTTGCTTTTCAGCCATCTTCTCAGAGATGTAATCAAAATAGCTTCGATTGCCATCCCGAAAATACATCTCCTTTGCCATCTCCACGAACTCAAGAGCAAACTGTATATCACGCTGGCGCTGTTCTTCGGCGGCTTGCTGATCTTCCAGTCTCTTCATCTTGCGGGCCTCTTTTTGAACTGCGGCAAGTTTTGCCCGCAGAGTGGCCGCTTCCTTTTTCAAGTCGGCGCTTGATTTGGCCATTTGAATCACCTCACTTCTGATTTCAGTTTACCGTAAATCATGCAGAACGCAAGTAGTCAATTATAACTGTCCGGCCCACACCATTTCGATTGTATCCCGAATAATCTGCTCTGTGTAGGTTGCCACCAGTTCGCCGTCTACATATCGGTTGATTGCATCGCGGATCGTCGGCCATTGCAGGTTTTGCAAAAATTCATATTCTTCTTGCGGACGAACTTTGGCAGCAGGATACATTTTAGTGTATTCCGCCCAGCCACCGGCGGGGGAATCCCAGAACCAATGGCCGAATGATACCAGCGTATTGAAGCGCCGCTCCTCGTATTCGGCACACTCGCGCTGGAAACGCTCTTCAACTGATTCTGCCACTGGCATCAGTTCCGGCGGAATCTGATCGGGATCGGAAATTTTATCATCGTGTTTAGCTTCGATCATTTTGGCCGCTGTCTGTACTGGCGCACCAAATTGTGCCAGAGCTTTTTGCTTCGCTGCCCCATCCAGCCGCTGCATGACGGCTTGCATACTCCCGCGCACATGAGAATAAATGCTCATGGTTTTGATAGAACTCAAATCGTTATTGACGAACCCTTGGTTAATGAGAACATCAAAATCATTTTCGCGGACACACAGAATCATGGGGAATCTGCGCCATGCCTGATTTTCATCTTCGGCCTCATGGTGCGTACCAAACTTATCTGTGTATGTCCCCGCCAGTCCAGCGATAAACTCTTCATAGGGCTGAACACCGTTGATAATATTCAAGGCGTTGTTCAGAATTACCCGACTATGTTTTGCCTGTTCCGCAATCTTTCGGGGGTGTGGATCGAGCAGTCTATAAGCGCCGTTCGAACCAAATTGATGGATAAAATCAGTCACGCGCATATCATCCCAGATAATAGCAGGCTGGCCGTCATAGCCATCAAAAGTTACACGCTCATCGTTGCCGATGCAAAAATAGGGATCATCAACCGATTGGAACATCGCCTGTGCAATGTATTCACAAAAAGCTGATTTGCCGATACCTCCAGGACCATCCACATAAATGTTGAGCCTGAAAGGGCAGGGTGGGGCATCCATCAGATAGTCAAGTCGAAGCGGAGGCAATGTAGACCGGATCTTTGCAAATGTAAGCGGGTCATCCTCGCGGCACTGTTTCATTGTCCAGCCATCCAGCATGACGTGCATCCGCATGGTATCCGCTGGCGTCATTTCTCCTGACCTCTTGCCGAATTTGGCTCTATGCGCCTGCAAATCGGTCAGCTCTTTGCGGAAATCAAAACCCGGTGAAGTATGAACCTCATCGTCATCGTAGTGTGTCTTGTGTTGTTCGACCGCACGAGGGCTTTCATGCACGAGGTATTCGGAACCATCGAGAAAAGCCCCGCGTCCGCGCAGGATCGTCACCTGCTGCGGCGGTACATTGAACCAGCGAGCGATAGTCGAAACCGGCACTTTGCCAGGAACTTCAAGCACAATGTGCGCGTGTTTGAACTTTCGGTCGCCTGCTTTGATTAGCCCGGTTCGGTCAGCGATTTCATCCTCTTCGGTGTAAATATCACGATCATGCCAAATCCAACACCAACGCTTGATGCTCTTGTGGTCAAGACCGGCTTCAATCTGAGGCGTATCAATCCAAGGGGCCACGCCGGGTTTCAGCGTTTGCCTGTCATCTTCCCATTCGACAGCGAAAGGGTCGAGCAGAAACTGCGTCACCATGAAAAATTTATATCTGGATTCAGTCCCTTCACCATCTTCTTCCTGGCGGCGTCCAGCCTGTTCTTCGGCTTTCCGCCACCACCAGAACACAGGATAGATATCCGGGTGATTTGCCCGCATATCATTCATGCAGGCGATAAATGACGCATCATCCAGATCATCCAGCTTGCCAAAAGCATCTAAATTTGCCTGTGCCAGAGCTAACGTAGCCTGGGGATCGTATCCCGGAGCGGCTTCCATTTCCTTTACGGCCTGCAAGCCGAGCTTGCGTTCACCCTTGACACTGTTTTTCGTTTTGTATGCCATATGCCCACCTCGATTCACACCGTTTCTTCTTGAATTGTAACGTAGAAACGGTGTGAAGTCAACATGTTCACACTGTTTCTGTTGTGTATGCTATTGCTAAAACGGTGTGAATTTGCTTGTAGGAAGCGTTTTTTCACACCGTTTACACCGTTGCGTTCTGGGCCATCCCACACAAGCCCACTGTGGGATGGCCCCCTATTTTCAAGGGTTCTCGGCACTTGACGAAAAATTTTACACCGTTTACACCCTTTACACTCCATAGTCTAAAAGGGTGTAAAAAGAAACGCTGGTGCAAAAACAGTGTGTTTGGACGGAATGGGGACGGGCTGCCGCCCGCCCGAATACAGGCAGAAGTAAAAGACGAACCGCAGCTACATAGTGCAGTTGCGGCTCGTCTTAGAATATAGCGAAATGTGCGCCTGTCGTTTACGCTGTGCAATTTTTCTTCGTTTCTCGTGTATCTGTGCCTTTAGGCGCCTTATTTGCAATCTGAGCAAAATTTGACCGCCACACTTGACTGAACCTGTCGGCGGCACTGCCCATAAACGGCCGACGGTGAGGAACTCAGGAGCAATCCTTCAAAGAACCTCACCGTCGTATTCACCAGTATAGCACCGCCGCCAGAACCCGCCAAGTGCAAGCCGCTTTGCGGTGGCTGGCTCTGCCTCCGGCTCAGAATCTAAGAGCAATCAGATCATTTTGAAATGCTTCAGTGCTGCCTCAATCGCCGCTTCCTTTTCCGGCGGGCATTGCGGCTGTTTGGTATCCTCTGATTTGGGCTTGTTGTAACACTCCCGCTCGATGATACTATGCTTTTGTTTGACCTGGGCGATATAGAGGTGGCTGACTTTCAAGCCGGTATGCTCCAGCACATACGCCTTGATCTGCTCATAGGTCGCACCGCCGGGCAGATCAATTTCTTTTGAAGGCTCATAGTCCAAGTAGACATGTTCGCGGCTTTTCTCTAATTCCCTACCTAAGAGAACAACCGTCTCCACGTGCAAGGTCTGCGGGAACATATCCACCGGCTGGATCTCCTCCACCCGGTAGCCGCGCTTGCAAAGGTATTCCAGGTCCCGGGCCTGGGTTTCGGGATTGCAGGAGATGTACACCACCTTCTGGGGGGCCATACGGCAGAGGCTGGAAAGGAAGATCTCGTCGCTGCCGCTGCGGGGCGGGTCCATAATGACCACATCCATACGCTCTCCTTCCTGCACCAGCTGGTCCAGGTATTCCCCGGCGTCGCCGCAGAGGAAGGTCACATTGCGGACGCCGTTGCGCTTGGCGTTGGCAATGGCATCCCGCACCGCGTCGCGGTTCAGCTCCACGCCGATGACCTCCCCGGCCTGCCGGGACGCCACCAACGAGATGGTCCCGATGCCGCAGTAGGCGTCCAATACTCGCTCCTTCCCGGTCAGTTTGGCCAGTTCCAGGGCCTTATTGTAAAGGACCTGGGTCTGCACCGGGTTCACCTGGTAGAAAGACTTCGGAGATATACGGAAAGTATAGCCGCAAAGGGTATCTTCGATGTATCCCTTGCCGTAAAGCACCCGCTCCCGGTCGCCCAGCACCATGCTGGTCCGGCGGTCGTTGATGTTCATGACGATGGTGGTGATCTCCGGGTGCTTCTTGCGCAGAGCGTTGACAAAGTTGTTCCGGCTGGGGAAGACGTGGCTGGCGGTGACCAGCACCACCATCACCTGACCGGTGGCAAAGCCCCGCCGGATGAGCACATGGCGCAGCAGGCCGTAGCCGGTGTCCTCGTTGTAGGGCAGGATACGGCAGCTCTGCATCAGCTTGCGGATGTCCGCCAGAATGGCGTCCGCCGCCGGGTCCTGGATAAGGCAGCGCTCCACCGGCACCACACGGTGGCTGTTCTCCTCATAGACGCCGGAGCGGATCTGGCCCCGCCGGTCCATAGTGAAGGTGGAATGGACCTTGTTGCGGTAGCCCTCGGGCTTTTCCATCCCCAAAACCGGGCGCACCTGGGCGTAGTTGCCCAGCAGATTGTCCACCTGCTGGTGCTTCCAGGCCAGCTGGGCGGGATAGTTCATATGAAGCAGCTGGCACCCGCCGCAGATGCCGAACACCGGACAGCGGACCGCCGCCCGCTGGGAGCTTCTCCCCTCCACCGAAAGCAGCTTAGTGTCGGTGACACCGCGCCGGCGGATGAAGGAGACCTCCCCCTTCTCTCCAGGCAGCAGCCCCGCTACTGTATATATACTTCCGTTCCACCGGATGACCCCTCTGGCGTCCTTGTCCAGGCCGTTGCAGGGGATGCGCTTTCCTTGCTGTTCCATGGTTCCTCCTTGTTGTCCGCCGCCGGCAGTTTTGCCTGCGGACGCTTCCTTGTTGATTTCATTCCTCATTTTCCGCCGGACCGGCCTTTACCGCCGCTTGTACACGACGATCTCCGGGTCCGCGCCGCCGCACCCATACTCGCAAACCAGCAGGTGCTCCCCGTCGGCAGCCAGTCCATAGCAGCGGTCACTGCCCGGGATCTCCACCTGATTGTCCAGGTAGACATCGTTGTCGTTGAGCAGTTTTACCGACTGCCCGTTAGCAAGGCGGTACTCCAGATTGACGAAGAAGCCGTTGAGCAGATGCAGCTCCGTGATTGCCAGCCCCGGGACATCTAGGGCGTTAAACTCGGCGATCAAGCCGGCTTTCATCCAGGAAAAGGCTTCCAGCCCTTCCCGCTTGATGCACTCGGCGGCAACGCAGGTCCCGCCAAAGGGGTGGCCGTCCACCTTCCGGCAGCCGCCGCAGGCCTCTTTTCTGCTGCACTCTTCACAGCACGCCATACCACAAATGGATAACATGGCTGCACCTCCTGTCTCCAGCCGGGCACCTTTCCCGTCCGCGTTTTGTATTCTTCTATTTTACACGAAACCCGCTCGTTTGCCTAGAGCTTCCCTATTTTTGCAGAAAAAAACCGGGACGAGGTACCGCTTGGAGGTACCCCGCCCCGGCTTTGCCGTTATACGAGCGAATCAAGAAGGGATATTTAACAAATCCCATTACTGAATCCAATTAGCAGCCAGTGGCGCTGCGACCACGGTCATCAGCCCCGCTACGGCGATGGCCAAACTGCTCATGGCGCCTTCCACTTCGCCCCATTCCAGGGCTTTTGCCGTACCGATGGCGTGGGCCGCTGTTCCGGTAGCCAAACCCTTGGCCACTGGCTCCTCAATGCGGAAAAGACGGGTCACCCCATCGGCCAGGATATTCCCCAAAACGCCGGTGAGGACGATGGCCGCCACCGTAATGGTGACCACACCGCCCAATTCTTCCGAGACCCCCATGCCGATGGCAGTGGTGATGGATTTGGGCAGGAAGGTCACATAGTGGGCATGCTCCAAGCCCATAAGCAGGCACAAGCCCCACACCGAAAGTATCCCGGCAATCACCCCGGCGGTGATGCCCGCCGCTACCGCTTTCCACTGACGTCGCAGCAGCTGCATCTGCTGATACAGCGGTACCGCCAGGCAAACGGTCGCCGGTGTCAGCAGCCAGCTGAGCAGCTGGGCGCTTTCTTCGTACTTCTTATAGTCCAGGTCCAGCAGACAAAGCGCCGCCATGACCAGTACCACCGCTACCAAAAGAGGATTGAAGATCGCCAGGCGAAACCGTTTTTTCAGCCAAAGGCCTACAAAATATCCCCCGACGCTCAAAAGCACGCCGAAATACAGCGATTGTTCCAAAATCGGAGTCATTATTTCTTCCCCTCCTTCCGGATAAACCATTGGGCGGTCCGGCCGGTGACCACCATGACCAGGACGGTCGTCACCAGCAGGATTACCCCCGCCGGCAGGAGGATGGGCTGCAGCTGAGGCCAAACCTCCAACAGCCCCACCGCCGCAGGGATAAACAGTACCGGCATAATTTCCAGCAGAAGGTCCGCCACGTCCTTGACCTGTTCCAGGCGCAAAATCCCGGTCTGCAGTGCCACCAGGAGCAGGATCAGACCGTAGATGCTGGCTGGGATGGGAAGCGGCAGCAGGCCGTGGATCACCTCCGCCAAAAACGTAATGGCCAGGATACGGCCTGCCTGCATAAGGTATTTCATCTTTCATTCCTTCTTTATCTAAGCAATATAAACTTGCGGTGCCCGGTTATTTTTCCTCCACCGGCACCAAGACCCCGACGCACTCCACATGGGCGGTGCGGGGGAACAGGTCCACCGGGGCGGCCTGCACCAGGCGGTAGCCCATCTGCTCCAGGGCTTTGCAGTCCCGGGCCATGGAAGCGCTGTTGCAGGAGATCATGACGATGCGCCGGGGCGCCATCTGCACCATGGCCTCCAGGCCCTGCTGGTCGCAGCCTTTGCGCGGCGGGTCCACTACGATGACATCCGGCCGCAAGCCCTCTTTTACAAGCTCCTGGGCGGCGCTGGAGGCGTCCTGGCACAGGAAGCGGGCGTTTTGTACCCCTGCTTCCCGGGCGTTCTGACGGGCGTTTTCCACCGCGTCCGGCACGATCTCCACCCCGATGAGCTGCCGCACATAGGGCGCCATGGAAAGGCCGATGGTCCCGGCGCCGCAGTACAGGTCCACCAGCAGTTCCTCACCGGTGAGCTGCGCCATCTGGCGGGCCAGCCCGTACAGCTGCTGGGCGGCCTGGCGGTTGACCTGGTAGAAGCTCAGCGGGGAAAGGGCGAACTTCACCCCGCACAGCTCGTCCCAGATGGTGTCGGTGCCGTAGAGGGTGCGGCACTGCTCCCCTAAGATCACGTTGTTCTGGGCGGTGTTGCGGTTGAGCACCACCGACGCCACCTGGGGGCAGCAGTCCAGCAGGCCCTGGACGTACTCCTGGGCGTGCGGGAGGCTGTCGCCGTTGACCACCAGGCAGACCATGACCTGGCCGCTGACCTCGCCAAAGCGCAGGTACAGGTGGCGTACCAAGCCCTTGCCGGTCTCCTCATCGTAGATGGAGATGTGGTTTTTCTCCAAAAAGTCGGTGGTGTACTCCACAATGTCCCCAAAGAAGTCCGGCTGCAGCAGGCAGCGGCTGCAGGGCACCACCCGGTGGCTGCGGCGGGCAAAGAACCCGGCCTCCACCCGGCCATTCTGCAGGCGGATGGGGTACTGGGCCTTGTTGCGGTAGCCCTGGCTGCGGGGGGACGGGGTGATGGGCAGCATCTGGGGCGAAAGACCGCCTAGCCGCCGCAGGTTCTCCGCCACAAAGTCTGCCTTGTGGCGCAGCTCCGCCTCGTAGCTCAGGTGCCAGAAGCAGCAGCCGCCGCAGGTCTGGTACACCGGGCAGGCCGGCTCTACCCGGTCAGGAGAAGGCTCCAAAATCTCCTCCACCCGGCCAAAGCCAAAGTTTTTCTGCACCTTGACCACCCGGACGATGAGCCGGTCCCCTACCGCGGTCTGCGGCACGAACAGCACCATGCCCTCGTGGCGGACGATGCCGCTGCCGTCGGAGGACATGCCCTCCACCACCGCCTGGATCAAATCATTCTTCTTCAGCGCCCCGTCCTGAGGCCGCGATTTTGCCATCCCGTTGGCTCCTTTCGATATCTTGTTACTGGGGCTTTCGGGCGGTGATGGAGGAGGACATGATGTACTCCCCTACCGCCAGGCTGCGGCCCCATTTTTCCTCGTATTCCTTGGACACCGGCTTGGGCAGGACTTCCACCTGCTCGAAACCGGCCATGCGGATGATGCGTTCCAGTTCTTCGACCGAAGAAGCGCCGCTCACTCAGCAGGAGTAAAGGGCAGCGTCCTCCTTCATCTGGGCGGTCAGCTCCTTCATGATGACGATGTCGCAGATGGAGATGCGCCCGCCGGGCTTCAGCGCCCGGAAGATCTCCCGGTAGACCCGGGGCTTGTTGTCCGAAAGGTTGATGACGCAGTTGGAGATGCACACATCGGCGGTGTTATCGGCCACCGGCAGGTTTTCGATCTCCCCCAGGCGAAACTCCACGTTGCGCACCCGGTGCTTCTTGGCGGTCTCTCGGGCGCGGCTGAGCATCTCCGGGGTCATGTCTACCCCAATGGCCCGGCCGGCGCGCCCCACCTTGGACGCGGCCAAAAAGCAGTCCAGCCCGGCTCCGCTGCCCAGGTCCAGCACCACCTCGCCCGGCTGCAGCTGCGCCTTGACCAGCGGGTTGCCGCACCCAAGGCCCAAGTTTGCCTCCGGGGGCACCAGCGCCAGCTCCTCCGGGGTGTATCCCACGCTCACCGACATCTCCCCGGCCCCCCGGTCCCCGGTGAGGATGGTCCCCTCGTTTTCTTCCAGGGCGATCTTTCGGTAATCCGCCCGCACAGTATCGTGAATCTCCTTCAATCCAGCACATCCTTCCCAAATCTCTTGTCGTTTCATCATACCATGGACCGCCGCCGGTTTCCAGTGTTTTCTTAAAAAAAGAGCGCCAAAAAAAGAAGCAGCCAGGCCAAACGGCCTGACCGCTCCTTTTAGAAAAGTGGTAGGAATTATTTTTTCTTTACATACTTTCTCATATCGATCGCCACGGCTACCAGGATGATCAGACCTCTGACGATGTACTGGAAGTACGGGTCTACGTTGATGTAGGCCAGACCGTAGTTGATAACCTGCAGGATGAGAACGCCGGTTACCACGCCGGGGATGGTACCAACACCACCGTTGAAGGATACGCCGCCGACGACGCAGGCGGAGATCGCATCCAGCTCGTAGTTTACGCCCAGGTTGTTGGTGGCGGAACCGGTACGGCCCAGCTCCAGAACGCCGGCCAGACCGTAGAGGATACCAGCTACCATGTAAACCAGCATGATGGTCTTGGTGACGTTAACACCGGAAACCTCAGCAGCCTCGGTGTTGCCGCCGACTGCGAACATGTTTTTGCCCAGGCGGGTCTTGTTCCACAGGAACCAGATCACAAAGATGGCAACGATGGCGTACAGAACCAGGAAGGAGATGGACGCGGTGTCGCTGAACTTAACCAGGGTACCCTGTGCCAGGTTTTTGAAGCCTTCGTTCAGGGAAGCGATGGGGGAACCGCCCACCTTATTGTAGTAGGTGGAGCAGGCGCCGTAGAGGATCAGCTGCATGCCCAAAGTGGCGATGAAGGGGTGCATGTGCAGGGTGGCGACCATCCAACCGGAGATGGTGGAAGCCAGTGCCAGCATAACAACGATACCCAGGATAACCACCGCTACGAACCAAGGAGCGGAGGGCAGATCCGGGAAGATTCTTCTGGAGAAGTTGGGGTCCTGGAGCAAGGAAGCTGCCACAACAGCTGCCAAGCCTACCATACGGCCCACGGAAAGGTCGGTACCAGCCAGGACGATCAGGCCGCCGACGCCCAGTGCCAGCAGGCAGCGGGTGGAGGACTGGGTCAGGATGGTGGTCAGAGAGCTCAGAGAAACGAAGCTCGGGTCTTTAATGATGATGACCAGGATGATCATGGCCAGCGCGATATAGATGGCATATTTCAGCACAAAATCGCTTAAACTTTTCTTTTTTGCTTTATCCACAGAACAACACCCCTCGAATTAGATATATTTCGCCGCCAAGGCAAGGATCTCTTCCTGATTGGTCTCGGCAGTATTGACGATACCAGCCATCCGTCCGTTGGACATGACCAGAATACGGTCGGTGATGCCCAGCAGCTCCGGCATTTCGGAAGAAACCACGATAACGCCTTTTCCCTTGTTTGCCAGGTCGATGATCAGCTGATAGATCTCGTACTTGGCGCCTACGTCGATGCCTCGGGTCGGCTCATCCAGCATCAGGACTTCCGGCTCGGTCAGCAGCCAGCGGCCCAGGATGACCTTCTGCTGGTTACCACCGGACAGGGTGCCGATCTTGGTCATGTCGCTGGGGGTTTTGACCTTCATGCTGTCGATGACCCACTTGGTATCCTCTTTCATCTTCTTGTCGTTGAGGACGCCCAGCTTGTTGCTGTAGTGTCCGATGTTGGCCAAGGTGGAGTTGAAAAGGATGGACATACCGGCAAAGATACCGGTGTTGCGGCGGTCTTCGGTCAGCAGAGAGAAGCCGTTGGAGATGGCCTCGCGGGAGTTGCGGTTGGCGACCTCCTTGCCGTGGAGGGTGACGGTACCGCTGCGGCGTTTGCGCACGCCGAAGAGGGTCTCCATCAGCTCGGTACGGCGGGAGCCCATCAGACCGGCCACACCCAGGATCTCGCCCTTGTGCAGCTCGAAGGTGGCTTCTTCCACGCGGGGGTCGTACTCGGAGGAAAGCCCCTGTACCGACAGCATCACCTCGCCGGGGACGTTGGTCTTGGGCGGGAAGCGGTTGGTCAGGTCACGGCCGACCATGTACTTGATGATCTTGTCGGTGGTCAGGTTGGCCGCATCCTCGGTCACGATCCATTTACCGTCACGCATGACGGTTACTTCGTCGGAGATCTTAAGGATTTCCTCCATCTTGTGGGAAATATATATGATTCCGACGCCCTGCTTTTTGAGCTTCTCGATGATGCGGAACAGATGCTCGACTTCCTTCTCGGTCAAAGAGGAGGTCGGCTCATCCATTACCACGATCTTGGCATTGTAGGAAACCGCTTTGGCGATCTCGATCATCTGCCCCTGGGAAACCGAAAGGTTGCCCACCTTTTCGCGGGGGTCGATATCAATTCCTAAGTCATCAAAAATCGCTTTGGTGTCTTCGTACATCTTCTTTTCGTCGATGCTGATACCTTTGGTGGGGAAACGTCCCAGCCACATGTTATCCACAACGCGGGTCTGACGTACCTGGTTGAGCTCCTGGTGCACCATGGACACCCCGTGCTCCAGAGCCTGTTTTGCATTTTCGTATTCTACCTCTTCGCCGCTTACCTTGATGGAGCCGGCATCTTTATGATAGATACCGAAAAGGCATTTCATCAAGGTCGATTTACCGGCGCCGTTTTCGCCCATGAGGGCGTGTACCGTACCGGGCCGCAGGAAGAGCTGAGCATTATCCAACGCTTTGACGCCGGGGAACTCTTTTACGATCCCAGACATCTCCAATACATATTCATGATCCAAAATGCTCGTCACCACTTTTCTTATTCTACAAAAAATACCGGTCCTTTCTTGATGTTGACTCAAAAGCGTGTTATGATAAAAGCGTCTTCACAGAAATGAAATTCACCCTTTTTATTAAGGAAGGTGACATACAGATGAAATCCACCAAGGATGTGGGCGCCGAGGTCAAGGAGGCCCGCAAGGCAAAAAACATCACCCTCAAGCAGCTTTCCGCCGAGACCGGCCTTTCGGTGGGGTACCTGAGCAACCTGGAGCGCGGGCTTTGCAGCCCCACTTTGGACAACCTGGACCGCATCTGCCAGGTGCTGGAGGTCTCCATCCGGGACCTGCTTTCCAGCGGGGAGGAAAGCTCCTGCGTGGTGCGCCGGGAGGACTGCACCCACACGCTGGACGCCGACTGCGCCACCTCCTGCGACTGGATCCAGTCCGGCCCCGGCAAGGACCACTACTTCTACATGACCATCCAGCCCAACACCGACTACACCGGTATGCTCTGGACCCATGTCTTCGACGAGATGGGCACCGTCATCCAGGGCGAGATGGAGGTGCGGGTGGAGGACGCCACCTACCACCTTCGGGAGGGGGACTCGGTGTTCATCAAGGCCCTGCAGCGCCACAGCTGCTACAATCTTTCCGACAAGCCCTCCCGCAGCTTCTGGGTGCAGCAGAAGGAAAAGGTCTTTGAAAACTAATCTCAGCAGCCAAAAGGGCCGCGACCTTTGAAAAGGTCGCGGCCCTTGTTTTGCGTTTGCCGTTTTATTTGAGGCGTTTGAGCATATCGGTCTTGAGATCCCACAGCTTCTGGCTCAGGTCCACATAGTATTTGTGGGGGTTTTCAAAGCGGGTGACCTCGTCCCAAAGGGTGTCCACCTGCTGGCGGCAGTACTCCTGCACCTCATGCAGATTGGGGCACTGATAGACCAGCTCGCCCTTCTGGAAGATGGGCACCAGCAGGGAGCGGGCCCGGCCGCCCTTGAGGTCGAAGGTCTTCCAGGTGGCTTCCGGGTCGAAGATGGTCAGGTCGATGGGGTTTTCGGTATCCAGGAACTCGTCGCCGGTGCAGATGTAGTCGGCCACGGCCTTGCCCTCCTGGTCGTAAAGGCGGTAAAGGTTCTTGTAGTGGGGGTTGGTGATCTTCTCGTTGCTTTCGCTGATCTTGATCTTCGGCACATAGGCGCCGTCCTTTTCCACCGCGACCAGCTTGTACACGCCGCCGAACACCGGGTCGGACTTACTGGTGATCAGCCGCTCGCCGATGCCGAAGCTGTCCACCTTGGCGCCCTGAAGCTCCAGGTCCCGGATAATATACTCGTCCAGGGAGTTGGAAGCCAGGATCTTGACGTCGGGATAACCGGCGCGGTCCAGCATGGCGCGGGCCTTTTTGGAAAGGTAGGCGATGTCGCCGCTGTCGATGCGGATACCCTTGGGCCGGTAGCCGGCGGGCACTACGATCTCATCAAAGACGCGGATGGCGTTGGGCACGCCGGATTTCAGCACGTTGTAGGTATCCACCAGCAGGGTGCAGTCCTGGGGGTAGATGCGAGCATAGCTGGCAAAGGCCTCGTACTCGGTGTCAAACATCTGCACCCAGCTGTGGGCCATGGTGCCGGTAGCGGGCACGCCGTAGTCCCGGTCGGTGATGGTGCAGGCGGTGGCGTTGCAGCCGCCGATGTAGCAGGCACGGGCGCCCAGGATGGCGGCGTCCGGCGCCTGCGCCCGGCGGGAACCGAACTCCATAATGGTTCGGCCGCGGGCGGCGCGCACCATGCGGTTTGCTTTGGTGGTGATCAGCGACTGGTGGTTGATGGTCAGCAGGATCATGGTCTCCACCAGCTGGGCCTGGATCACCGGGCCGCGCACCTCGATGATCGGCTCATTGGGGAACATGGGGGTGCCTTCCTCCATGGCGTAAACGTCGCACTCAAAGCGGAAGTCCCGCAGATATTCGAGGAAACCTTCGTCAAAGATCCCTTTGGAGCGGAAGTAGTCCAGGTCCTCCTGGGTAAAACGCAGGTTCTGCATATAATGGATCATCTGCTCCAGGCCGGCAAAGATGGCAAATCCACCGTTATCGGGGATCTTGCGGAAAAACATATCGAACACAGCCTTCTTGTCCCGGAAGCCGTTGAGGAAATAACCGTTGGACATGGTCATTTCGTAGTAATCCATCAGCATACTCAGGTTGCGTTCTTCGGTCCAATTGATACTCATGATCTTCTTCCTTTCTATGGCCCCAAGGGACCTTGACCCCGTCTCATGGGGAACACTTTAGCAGTCTGTGCCATCCGGGGCGCCCCGGTCAAAGGACGGCAGCCCCGGCAGGACCAGCTCCTGCCCGGAGCGCACCGCCGCGGCCAGCTGGGCGCACAGTTCCTCGCCCATGCGGCAGGCGGCCTCGACGAGCTGAGGCACGCTGCGGCAGTCGGGAGCGCTGCCCGCCTCCGGGCTCTGCCAGGGGCGCTGGGCCAGGTTGAGCACGTCCCAATCCACATGGCGGGGCCGGATGTGCCCCGAAAGACTTCCCCACCGCGCGCCCAGCCCTTCCAGGGCCCAGGCGGCTTTCTGCACCCCGTCCCAGGGGCAGAGGGTCAGTCCCATGATACGGCGGGTATCGGCAAAGCAGGCCTCCACCTGCCCCGGCTCCACCTCGAAGCCGTAGATCTCCCGCAGCAAAAATTCATACGGCCCGGCGATGACCTTCCGCTGGGCCCGGGTGCCCCACAGGCGGGGCGCCGGAGCGTACTCCTGGACGGCGCGGCCGGTGCGGCAGCGGTAATAGGCGGTATCCATCTCGCTTTCGATGCGAAAATGTACCCCGCCCCGCCAAGCCTCGGGCAGCTGGCGGCTGATGCGCACCTGCTGGGCGTAAACATACGGGTGCAGCTGGGTATCCATGACATAGTGTCCCACAAAGCCCAGGCAGTATGCCAGCAGCATCTCCCGTTCTTCCTCCGGCTGTCCGGCGGCATAGGCGGCCATGGCTCCCAGCAGCTCCCCCGGGTCCTGCTGGTGCAGGAAGCTGCCCATCTGCGGCAGCGGGCTCTTCCCCCGTACCGCGTCCCGGAAGAACAGCAGGTCCGGCCCCTGCAGGCCCCAAAAATAGGCCCAGGGCGCGCGGCCCACCGTCCGCTTTTCCCGCAGGCTCAGGCGGGACAGCAGCTCCCGTCCCGCCAGTTCGTGTGTAACAAACGCCGGCATACCAGCACTCCTTTCCTGTATGGTCGGTTTCGGTTAAAACATATCCGCCGCCACCTTGCACAGCAGCAGCACCATGGCAACGAGCATCACCGGCCGCACGATGCGCAGGCCGTTTTTCAGCGCCAGGCCGGAGCCCAGCCAGTTGCCCAAGATGGACACCACCGCGCAGGGGATGGCCAGCTTCCACAGCACCTTGTCCCCCAGCGCGTAAGTGACCAGCGCCGCTACGTTGGAGGAAAGATTGACGATCTTGGTGGTGCCGCAGGCCTTGACCACGTCCATCCGCAGCAGCGACATAAAGATCAAGGTCAAAAAGGTACCGGTTCCCGGCCCGAAAAAGCCATCGTACATACCAATGACCAGGCCGGTGCCCGCCGCGGCCAGCGCCTCCTTCCACCGGGGAAGGGGTCCGGCCTCCGGGGAGCCCAGGTCCTTTTTGGTAAAGAGCAGCACCGCCAGCAGCGGCACTACCCCCAAAAGCAGATATTTTAAGTACTTTTCCTCCACCGCCATGGCCAGGCGCGCGCCCACTGGGGAGCCCAGCAGCGCCGCGCCGGAGGCCCACAGCGCCGCCCACCAGCGGATCTGACGGTAGCGCACGAACCGCGCCGAGGCGGTGAGCGTCCCCATGGTGGAGGCAAATTTATTGGTGCCCAAAGCCATGTGCGGCGGCACCCCAAAGGCGTAATAGGCCGGCAGGGTGATGAGCCCGCCGCCGCCGGCGATGGCGTCGATCACCCCGGCTACAAACACACACAAAAGCAGCATCCACACGGTGATGCGCCCCCTCTTTTACTTTTTATTCACCACCGAGGTGCCCTTTTCCCGCAGGTAGGTGGAATCCAGGTCCGCCAGGTGCAGCTTGACCGCCAGCGGGTACTTTTCGTAGGCGTGGCTGATGGCAAAGCTGCCGCCTCGGGCCGCCTCGTCGAAGCCGCCCATGTGCCAGCGGATGGCCATGGCCTCGGAGGGCTTGAGCCGCAGGAAGCGCTCGATGAGGAACACCGACTTTTCCCCGTGGCCGTAGGGGAACTGGTCCTCGATGGAGAAATACTCCTGGGGCTCCCAGCGGCCGGTCTCGGGATTTTTGACGTTGCGGGTGCTTACCTTATAAAACTGCGCCTTGCACAGGTCGTGCAGCAGGCCGCAGATGGCGTAGCTTTCCAGGCTGTCGCCTTCCTCCCAGTGCTTTTCCACCATGGTCTGATAGACACTGACGCTGTGCATCACCAAGCCGTGAGGACAGGCGCAGTGATACTTGGTGCTGGCCGGTGCCGTAAAGAAGTCGGTCTTGTGCAGCCAGTCCAGCAGACGGTCGGCGCCTTCCCGCTGGATCTGTTCCAGGTAGATCTGCTCAAACAGCTGGGGATAGTCCTTTGCTTCCATGGCGCTCCCTCATTTCTTCAAAATTTCGCTTCCCCATTATAGCACACAACCTTCCCGCTGGCAAAGAAAAAAGAGACCCCAAAGCGGGGTCTCCGGGAAAATTTGCGGCTAATAGCCGGTGGCTTCCTCGCCCTGAAGCATCTTGACGGCAGAGCTTGTGCCGATGCGCTCGCAGCCGGCCTCCAGGAACATTTCCAGGTCGGCTGCCGTCTTGACGCCGCCGGCGGCTTTCATCTTTACGTTGGGGCCGATGTGCTCCTTAAAGAGGCGGATGTCCTCGATGCGGGCGCCGTCGGTGCCGAAGCCGGTGGAGGTCTTGATGTAGTCGGCGCCGGCGTTGGTCACGGCGCGGCAGAGGGCGATCTTCTCCTCCTGGGTCAGGTAGCAGGTCTCGATGATGACCTTGAGGATGTGGTCCCCGGCGGCCTGCTTGAGGGTGCGGATCTCGTCCTCTACCTTCCCAAAGTCGCCGTTTTTCACATCGCTGATGTTGATGACCATATCCACCTCGGAGGCGCCGTCGGCGATGGCCTGACGGGTCTCGAACTCCTTGACCGGGGTGGTGCTGTAACCCAAGGGGAAGCCGATGACGGTGCAGATGTTCACCCGGTCGCCGTAGGTGTCTTTGATGCGCTTGATGTAGCAGGGCGGCACGCAGACCGAGGCGGTCTGGTAGCGGATGGCTTCTTCACAGAGAGTCTGGATGTCCTCCCAGGTGCAGAAGGCCTTCAGCTGGGTGTGGTCGATGTGTTTGAGGATCTCGTTTTTTTGCATAATGAGGTCTCCTTTCTGCGGCGGATTAGAGGGCGGGGGTGTAGTGTTTCCCCTGCCAGCTGTCCCGCCGGACCAGTTCCTTGTCGATCTCGTTGAGCACCACCAGTTTTTTGCGGCTCCACATGGGGCCCAGCAGGGACTGGGGCTCCCCGTCCCCGGTGATGCGCTGGATGACCAGCTCGGGCGGCAATACTTCCAGCTGGTCGCAGACGATCTGCACATACTCCTCCCGGCTCAGCAGGGAAAACTCCCCCCGCTCCCACTGGCGGGCCAGTTCGGTGCCCCGCAGCACGTGCAGCAGGTGGATCTTGATGCTGTGCAGCCCCAGGGGGGCCAGGGTCTTGGCGGTGTGCAGCATCATCTCGCGGTTTTCCCCCGGCAGGCCGTTGATAATGTGGACGCAGACCGGGATGCCGCGGCTTTGCAGCAGCTCCAGGCCCTGCAGGAAGTCCGCGTAGCTGTGGCAGCGGTTGATGCGCTCGCCGGTGCTGTCAAACACCGACTGCAGCCCCAGCTCCACCTCCAGCCAGGTACGCCGGGAAAGCTCGGCCAGGTAGTCGGCGATGGGCTCGTCGATGCAGTCGGCCCGGGTGGCGATGGCAAGGCCCACCGAGTTGGGGAAGCCCAGCGCCTGCTCGAAGCGCTCCCGCAGCACCGGCAGCGGGGCGTAGGTGTTGGTATGGGCCTGAAAATACGGGATATAGCGGGTGCCGGGCCACTTGCGGTCCATAACGGCCCGCACCTGCTCAAACTGCTGGCGCAGGTCCAGCGCCGGGTCCCCGGCAAAGTCGCCGCTGCCGCTGGAGGAGCAGTAGGTGCAGCCGCCGGTGCCCTTGGTGCCGTCCAGGTTGGGGCAGGTGAAGCCGGCATTGAGCGATACCTTTGCCACCTTTCCCCCAAACTTCTGCTGTAAGAAGTAGGTGAAGGTGTGGTAGCGCTTGTTGGTGTCGGAATACGGGAAGGGGTTTTGCATACGGCTTAGTCCACCAGGCCGTGCTGACGCAGCAGGGCGCCTGCCTCGGCGTCACAGTAGACGGTAGCGTCGGGATGCAGCTGCAGGATGGAAGCCGGTACCTGGGGGGTCACCGGTCCGGCCACGGTATCCAGCAGGATCTGGGCCTTTTTGGGGCCGTTGGCCATGAGGATGATCTTCTTAGCGGAAAAGATGGTACCGATGCCCATGGTGATGGCCTGGGTGGGCACCTGGCTGGCGTCGGCAAAGAAGCGGGCGTTGGCCTGGATGGTGCTTTCGGTCAGGGCGACGGTATGGGTCTGCATGGGGAAGTGGCCGCAGGGCTCGTTGAAGCCGATGTGGCCGTTGTTGCCGATACCCAGCAGCTGGATATCCACCCCGCCCATAGAGGCCACCAGCTGCTCATAGCGGGCGGCTTCCGCCTGGGGGTCCTGGGCCAGGCCGTTGGGAACGTGGGTGCGGGATTTGTCGATATCCACCCGGTCAAAGAGCTGGTGGTTCATAAAGTAGCGGTAGCTCTGGTCGTCCTCGGCGCCCAGGCCCACATATTCGTCCAGGTTCACCGTCTGCACCTGGGAGAAGGACAGCCGCCCCTCGGCCACCATCTGGGCCAGCTCGCTATAGACCCCGATGGGGGTGGAGCCGGTAGCCAGGCCCAGGGTGCTGTTGGGCTTTAAGGTGATCTGCGCGGCGAAAACGCGGCTGACCTGTTTGCAAAGTGCTTCGTAGCTGTCGGTACAAATGACCTTAATCATGGGTGATTCCTCCTTGCCTTGTTGCATCCGTATAAAATATGGGAGATGCCTTTATCATACCACAGAAGCCGCCCGCCGTCCACCAAGGGGCGGCCGTTTTTCCAAAAGCTGCTTGCCGCAAAAAGAAAAACAGGCACCGGATGACCGGTGCCTGTTTGAGGGTTACTGCAGTGCTTCGTCCACGATCTTGGCGGCTTTTTCGTGATCCTGGGAGATGACCATGACCACGTAGTTGCCCTTGGTCTTGACCACGGCGTTTTCCAGCTTGGGCATCTCGTCGGGTGCGTAGCTTTCAAAGCGGATCTTCAGGTCGTTGATGCGGTCCTGGATCAGGGACTGGATGGTGACCACCTTGGACTCGTCGGAAGCCTCGAACATGGCTACCTCGTCGGCCTTGCCAGTGCTGGTCTCGGCGAAGTAGATCAGGTAGTTGCCGTCCTTCAGGTCGGCCTCATCGATGTAATAGAAGTTGTCCAGTGCCTGCTGGCCCATCTTGGTCATGTTGCTTCCTTCGAAGAGGTTGGCGTTGGCAAGAGAGGTGTACAGCTCGTTGAAGTCCAGAACGGAAGAGCTCTGGCAGCCAGCGAGCATGGTCACCAGCAGGGTGGCAGTCAGCAGGGCGGCAATGGCTTTTTTGATGAATCTCATAATCGTGTCCTCCTTAAAATACGTCTACTGGACCGTATGGGTCTTGAGATAAGCAAACCACTTGAGGTAATATTCGGGGGTGAAGTGCATTCCGTCGTTGCTGGCCTCGTCGGGCAGGCAGCCGTCCTCCCCTTTGAGGGCCGAAGCGATATCCAGGTAATACACGCCCTTTTCCTCAGCGATCTTAGCGATGATCTTGTTATACTCATTGATCTTGTCGTTGTTGATCTCTTGGTCTGCGCTGCCGGTATAGTCCTTGGTCACCGGCGTGATGGACTGCAGGTAGATGATGCTGTCGGGATGCTGGGCCTTGACCTCATCCACGAACTTGCCGTAGGATTCCTCAAAGTGCTCCGGCGTGAACCATCCCACGCCGTTGGCGCCGAATAGGATGTAGATCTTGGCCGGGTCGGCCTGTTCCAGCGCCTGCAGCACGCTGACGTAGCCGTCCTTGGTCCGGATCTGGTCCTCTTTGAACACCGTGTCGGGGTTGATGCCCTTGGCCGCGATAATGGTGGCGTTGGACATGACCTCATAAAGCGCGACGCCTTCGGTGATGGAGTCTCCCACGAAGGCTGCATCGTCAAAGTAGCTGTCGGTGACCGCCGGGCCCTCCGGTACCTGTCCGGGCGGACTGGTGGTGGTAGGCAGCTGGCCTTCCGGCTCGGTCTGCTCCTCCCCAGTCTCTGCCGGTGTTTCCTCCGAAGGGGTATCCTCACTTTCTTCGGCGGTCTCGATCACCTGCTGATGCCGTCCTCCGGAAGAGGCCTGCGGCTGGTCAGACTGCTTTGGCACCTGCGGGTCCAGCTGCGCGGTAACGCCCTGGGCGTCCTCGCCGTTTTGCAGCTTGTCCCAATACAGGGTACCAGCCAGAGCCGCCACCGCGGAGATCACCAGGATCGCCACCGTAGTCACCAGGAAGGAATTGCTCCTGCGCCTGGTATAGATCTTGGTCTGTTTTTGAAACATGATTCTGACGCACCCATCCTTTGCTTTCATTTTCTCTCAGTTTTCTTAGTATATCACAAGATAGGTGTCCTTTCCAGGCTTTTTTCATGCGTTCATAAATAATTCAAGTTTTTCTTTCACTTGTAGTAGTCTCGCCTTCCCTGCGGCCCGGCCGCCGCTGGTCTGTGGATTCGGGGTTTTTGTGAAAAAATCCTTGACATTCTCCAAAAGCGGTGATATAATGGTACACGTTGAAACGACGGCTGCGTTGTTTTCATCTGCGAGTGTGCTGGAATAGGCAGACAGGCACGTTTGAGGGGCGTGTGTCTTTGACGTACGGGTTCAAGTCCCGTCACTCGCACCAAAACCGCTAAGGTCTTACGACCTTGGCGGTTTTTTCTATGCAAATGAAAGTATTCTCCTGCATATCCTATCATTTAATAAAAATAATTGTTACCACTGAATATGAATGTCTTAAAAACTCGGATAACTTCTTAAAGAATGGGGTGATTACCATAGACCTTTGGGAAATGTATAAATCCATAAACTTGGAATTACATAAAGACTTTTTATGTATTCCACCATACAGTTGCGTAACACGCGAATACGTAAAAAATTTATATAAAACGGTCGAGACAAATGATGCCGAGAAGTTGCATAGCCAAATTTATGCCTCAATCAATCTTCCTGGGCAACGTGCTTATCAAATGGAGTATCGTTATAAACATTGCGATATTTTTATACCTTTTCTCTCCGTAATCGAATACGCCACCTACGATGCCCTTAAAGGAAACTGGATATGCGCCTATTTATCATTGCTTCCTGTTGTTGAAGCAGTCATTCGGCGATGGTATGAAAACGTACCTGAACTCTCTTTTAGCGGTATGAAAAAAACTTCAGAACTTTATAAGGATCAACCTCTCTATACAGATGAGCGAAAAAACATCACTGATGAATTTGTGGACTATTTGAAATACATCTTGGAGGATGTCCTTTATATCCGCTTCGATGATTATGTAAAAAAAGGCTATGCTGATACTTTCAACAGAAATCTATCTCTCCACAAATTGTCTGGTGTTGGTGATTACAGAGAAGTGACGCGTAATTTGACACGACTATTATTAGTTTTAGATATTATTGCAGAGCTTTATTTGATGCAAACTCCAAAAGAATATTGGCAATTAACATTTTATGCTACAACTCAAAATATTGATTATCAAATCCGATTCGAGCTCTACAAAAGTTGGTCTCTGGCATCTATTGGTCCAGATGATTTATTACTTGTACATAATTGTCTTATTTCATCTGATATGGATGAGACTTCAAAAAAAGAGATAATAGAAACTCTTAAATTGCAGGAACAATATATGAAGAAAATCATGGAAATAATATAAAACAGCAGATTAATAACTTATTACTATCAAATTTGTATCAAAAACCCAGACCTCGTCCTTCGGGACGGGGTCTTTTTCTGCTTTCCCCCCATTTTCTGCCCTTGACATCCGGTCTCGGGGGAATATAATTGATATATCAATAATTGACATGTCAACATGGAGGTGTCAGTCCATGGAACGGACCTTTCACATGCTGCTGTACCGCGCCTTCCACGCCCAGCGAAACCATCTACGTCCCTGCCTGGGGCAGCTGGGTCTGGGAGCCGGCCAGCCCAAGCTGTTGGGCTATCTGAGCCGCAACGGTGCCAGCAGTCAGCGGCAGCTGGCGGATTATTTTGAGATCGACCCGGCAGCGGTCTGCCGCATGCTGGACAGCCTGCAGAAGGGCGGTTTCCTCACCCGGGAGACCAGCGCCCAGGACAAGCGGCGGGACCGCATCCAGCTGACCCCCTTGGGGCAGGAGACCTACCAAGCCTGGGAAGCCTGCTGCCATCAAACCGAGGAGCAGATGCTGCGCGGCTTTTCTCCGGAGGAACGGGAACAGTTTGCCGACTACCTGGCCCGGGCCTACCGCAACCTGAAGGCAGAAAAGGAGGAACGTCTATGAGTGATCTAAAACGGCTGCTGTCCTACCTGGGGCCATACCGGAAAGACCTGGCCATCGGCGCCCTGCTGGTGCTGGTGGAGACGGTGTTCGAGCTGGTGATCCCGGTGCTGATGGCGGACCTGATCGACATCGGCGTGGCCCAGCAGGACCTGCACGTTATCCTGCTCAAGGGCCTGCAGATGGGCGGCTGCGCCCTGCTTTCCCTGGTCACCGGCCTGCTTTACGCCCGCTTCGGGGCCCGGGCAGCCTACGGCTGGGGCGCCAGCATCCGCCAGGCCCAATACGAAAAGGTACAGGGCTTCGCCTTCTCCAACCTGGACCACTTCGAGACTTCCTCCCTGGTCACCCGCATGACCACCGACACCACCGTCCTGCAAAACGCCATCAACGGCGGCCTCCGTCCTCTGGTGCGCAGCCCGGTTATGCTGGCCATGGGGTTGGGGCTTTCCTTCTGGATGAACGCCCGGCTGGCGCTGATCTTCCTGGTCTGCGCGCCGGTGCTGGCACTGATTTTGGTGTTCGTGGTCAGCCGGGTAGCGCCCATGTACAGCCGGCTGCAGCGGGCGGTGGACGGGCTCAACCAGGTGGTGGAGGAGAACCTCACCGCCATCCGCGCCGTCAAAGCGTTTGTCCGAGGGGAATATGAGGAAGAAAAATTCCAAAATGTAAACAAAAACCTTATGGAGACCAGCCAGCGGACCTTCCATTTCGCGGTGCTCAACCTGCCGGCCTTCCAGTTTACCATGTATTCCGCCGTGGTGATGATCCTATGGTTCGGCGGCAAGATGATTTTGGAAGGCTCCCTGCAGGTGGGAGAGCTTACCGGCTTTCTCAGCTATGTGCTCCAGGTGATGAACTCCTTTATGATGATCTCCAACGTATTCCTGCTGCTGACCCGCTCCCTGGCCAGCGCCCACCGGGTGGCCCAGGTGCTGGAGGAGCCCTCCGCCCTCACCTCCCCGGAAAATCCCATCCGTACGGTGCCCGACGGCAGCATCGACCTGGAAGGGGTCTCCTTTAAATACCACGCCGACGCGCAGGAATACGCCCTGTCCGGGGTAAAACTGCACATCCCCGTCGGGCAGACGGTGGGCATCCTGGGCGGCACCGGCTCGGCCAAAAGCACCCTGGTGCAGCTGATCCCCCGCCTGTATGACGCCAGCGAAGGGGTGGTCAAGGTGGGCGGACACGACGTCCGGGAATACGACCTGGCCGCCCTGCGGGACGCCGTGGGCATCGTGCTGCAGAAAAACGTCCTGTTTTCCGGCACCGTGCGGGAAAACCTGCAGTGGGGCGACCCCAACGCCGATGACGAGACCCTTTGGGAAGCCTGCCGGGCCGCCTGTGCCGACGAATTTTTGGAGCGGATGCCCCAGGGCCTGGACACCGACCTGGGCCAAGGTGGCGTCAACGTCTCCGGCGGGCAGAAGCAGCGGCTGTGCATCGCCCGGGCGCTGCTCAAACAGCCCAAGATCCTGATTTTTGACGACTCCACCAGCGCCGTAGATACCGCCACCGAAGGCAAGATCCGCGCGGCGCTGGCCCGGCTCACTGGGGTGACCAAGATCATCATCGCCCAGCGGGTCACCTCGGTGATGCACACCGACCAGATCATCATCCTGGAGGACGGGCGGGTCCACGCCGCCGGCACCCACAGCCAGCTGCTGGCCTCCGACCCCATCTACCAGGAGATCTACACATCCCAGATGAAAGGAGGCGAGGCAGATGGCAGTCCGGCAGATCAGCGGTAAGAAACCCCAAAACCTGGCCTACACCCTGCGCACCTTCCTTTCCTACCTGGGGCGGCACAAATATCTGCTGCTGGTGGTGGCGGTGCTGGTGACCATCAGCGCCTCCGCCAACCTCCTGGGCACCTATATGATCCGCCCGGTGGTCAACGGCCTGGCGGACGGAGGTCTCCCCGCCTTGACCCGGGGCGTCGCCCTCACTGCGGCCATCTATCTGACCGGGGCGCTGGCCTCCCTGGGCTACACCCAAACCATGGTCAAAGCCGCCCAGAAGGTGCTGTTCGACATCCGGCGGGACCTGTTTGCCCACCTGCAGAAGCTGCCCCTGCGCTTCTTCGACACCACCCGGCACGGCGACATCATGAGCTACTTCACCAACGACGTGGACACCATCGCCGATGCCCTCAACAACAGCTTCGCCATGCTCATCCAAAGCTTCATCCAGGTGGTGGGCACCCTGACCATGCTGTTCCTGCTCAACTGGCAGCTGACCTTGGTGGTGGCAGTTTGTTATATCTTTATGTTCTTATACATCCGGTACAGCGCCAGCCGCGGTAAAAGCTACTACCGAAAGCAGCAGACCCATCTCGGCGACCTGGACGGCTACATCCAGGAGATGACCGCCGGGCAGAAGGTGGTCAAGGTCTTTAACCACGAAGGGGAAAACCTGCACCGCTTCCAGCAGAAAAACGAAGCCCTGCGCAAGGCCGGTACCGGCGCCCAGGCCTACGCCGCTACCATGGTCCCGGCGGTGGTGAGCATCTCCTACATCAACTACGCCATCGTGGCGGCGCTGGGCGGTTATATGGCCATGAAGGGCCTTACCGACGTAGGCAGCCTTGCCAGCTACCTGGTGTTTGTGCGGCAGGCCGCCATGCCCATCAACCAGTTCACCCAGCAGAGCAACTTCCTGCTGGCGGCGCTGGCCGGAGCCGAGCGGGTGTTCACTGTCATGGACCAGCTGCCCGAGGAGGACGACGGCACCGTGGACCTGGTGCGGGACCCGGACGGCGGTTGGGCCTGGCAGAAGGCCGACGGCTCCCGGGTACCGCTGCGGGGGGATGTGCGCTTTGATCGCGTAACCTTCGGCTACGACTCGGACCACCCCATCCTCAAGGAGGTCAGCCTCTTTGCCAAACCGGGACAGAAGATCGCCTTTGTGGGCTCCACCGGCGCCGGAAAAACCACCATCACCAACCTGATCAACCGCTTTTACGACGTGCAGAAGGGCGCGGTGACCTACGACGGTATCGACGTCCGGGAGATCAAAAAGGACGCCCTGCGCCGGTCGCTGGGCATGGTGCTCCAGGACACCCACCTGTTTACCGGCACCATCGCCGACAACATCCGCTTCGGCAAGCTGGACGCCACCCGCGAGGAAATCCAGCGGGCCGCCCGCATCGCCAACGCCGATTCCTTCATCCGCCGCCTGCCCCAGGGCTATGACACCCTGGTCACCGCCGACGGCGCCAACCTGTCCCAGGGGCAGCGGCAGCTGCTGGCCATCGCCCGGGCGGCCGTGGCCGACCCGCCGGTGCTCATCCTGGATGAGGCCACCTCCTCCATCGACACCCGCACCGAGGCCCTTATTGAAAAGGGCATGGACCAGCTGATGGAGGGCCGCACGGTGTTTGTCATCGCCCACCGGCTTTCCACCGTGCGCAACGCCGACGCCATCCTGGTGCTGGAACATGGGCAGATCGTGGAACGCGGCAGCCACCAGGAGCTGCTGGCCCAGCAGGGAGAATACTATCAGCTTTACCACGGTATGTTCGAGCTTTCCTGATCCCATCATATCCTCCCCATAGAAAAACCAGCCGGGACCCGCTTGGGGCCTCCGGCTGGTTTTTTATTGTTCTGGGGGCTGCGGCTGGGTGCAGCGGCGGTAAAAGTCCATGACCCGCTCATATTCCAGGCTGTTTTTGAGCACCACCAGGTGCAGCGGATGGGTGACGCTGTACCCTTCCAGGTCCAGCTGGGTGAGCAGGCCCTGGGCCACCTCCTGGGCGGCCACCTCCTCATACAGGAAGCTGACCCCCTGGGAATGGCGCAGCAGGTGCTTGATGAGCGCCAGGCTCCCCACCTGCCACACCTGGGCAAAGGACGCCAGGCTGTCGTTGTTTTGGGCCAGGCTGTTTTCCAGCATGGCCCGGGTGCCGGAGCCCTTTTCCCGCAGGATCAGCGGGTAGGGGTACAGCTCCTCCCAGCGCACCGGGCGCCCGGCCAGCGGGTGGTCCGCCGCCGCTACCGGCACGAACCGCGTCCGGCAGATCTCGTGGGCCTCGAAGGCGCCGCGGTTGAAGATGCCCTCGATCAGCGCCGCGTCCAGCTGGCCTTCCACCAGGCGGCCCAGCAGGGTGTCGGTGTTGGCCACCTGCATATCCAGGGCAAAGCCCGGCTGGGCAAGCAGCGGCCCCAGCCGCGGCGGCAGGTAGTAGTCCGCGATGGAAAGGGTGCTGCCGATGCGCAGCGGTTGGGTGCGGCGCCTCAGCCGCTTCACCAGCTGCTGCTCGTTGGAGCGCTGCATCCGTACATAGTGCAGAAACTCCTCCCCCTGGGGCGTCAGCCGCATGGTGCGGCCCTCCCGGGTGAAAAACGCGCAGCCATAGTGTTCTTCCAGCCGCGCCAGGTGCTGGGTCACCGCCGGTTGGGTCAGCCCCAGCTGCTGGGCCGCCGCCGTACAGCTGCCCAGCTGGGCCACCATCAAAAAGGTATCCAATTTTCCGTCCAGCATAGCCTCTCCTCCTTTCTTCCTAGTATAACATAAACTTATTAAATATAAAATATTATAATTTGATTTTATGGTGATCTTGTGGTAACCTAATTGAGGTCTTACAACAATGATTTCAGGAGGATTTCCAATGCAGAAGATTACCAAAGTGCTCCCGGGCTTTTTGATGGCCCTTTTGATCGCGGCAGTCGCCCGCACCATTGAAAACCTGCTGCCCATCCACCTTATCGGCGGCTCGGTCATCGCCCTGTTTATCGGTATGGGCCTTAACCAGCTGCGCAAACCGGCAGACTTCATTCGTCCCGGCCTGGCCTTCACCTCCAAAAAGATGCTGAAGTTCGCCATCATCCTGCTGGGTGCTTCGCTGAGCATCGGCACCATCCTGCACGTGGGACGCCTTTCCCTGACGGTGATGGTCTTCACCCTGCTCACCTGCTTCGGCGGCGGTTACATCGTCGGCCGGATGCTGGGCCTGGACTGGAAGCTTTCCAACATGATCTCCGCCGGTACCGGCATCTGCGGCGGCTCTGCCATTGCAGCCATCGCCCCGGTCATCGACGCCGAGGACAAGGACATCGCCTACGCCATGAGCGCCACCTTCCTCTTTGATATGGTGATGATCGTGGTCTTCCCCATCCTGGGCCGGATGATGGGCATGAGCGACATTGCCTACGGTCTGTGGGCCGGTACCGCCGTCAACGACACCTCCAGCGTGGTGGCTGCAGGCTACGCCTTCTCGGAGGCCGCCGGCGACTTCGCCACCATGGTCAAGCTGACCCGCACCCTTTCCATCATCCCCACCGTCATCATCTTCGCCCTGATCAACGTCCGCCTCAAGCGCAAAGCCGCTCTGGCCCAGGGCGACGACCAGGAGATCCGCTCCGACGTGAAGTTCACCAAGCTCTTCCCCTGGTTCATCCTCTTCTTCGTGCTGCTGGCGGTCATCAACAGCGTGGGCCTCATCCCCGCCGCTCTTTCCGCCGCTATGAAGGAAACCAGCAAGTTCCTCATGGTCGCCGCTCTGGCTGCTATCGGTCTGAACACCGACTTCCGGGAGATGAAGCAGTCCGGCTTCAACCCCATGGTACATGGCTTCATCATCTCCGCCCTGGTGGTCATCGTGGCGCTGGCGGTAGAATACTTCATGGGCTTGGTTTAATGGCCCTTCCCCTTTCCCATCCTTTGGGAGAGGGGATTTTTTTGCAGAAAAGCTAAGTTATGCAGGATTTTTTCTGGCAGGATTCCTCTTGTTTTAATCATACCAAATCGGTATACTTTAGGTACAGACTTGGTCATCCAAACAAGAAATATGCGATCATTTCGCAAACAGTCAGGAGGTTTTTGTATGCTGAAAGGAAAAGTAGCTGTTGTCACCGGCGGTACCCGCGGGATCGGTTTTGCCACCGTACGGAAGTTTTTGCAGAATGGCGCTAAGGTCGTCCTCTTCGGCTCCAAGATGGAGTCGGTGGAAAAAGCGCTGGCCACCCTTCGCGCCGAAAACCCCGACTGGGTGGTGGACGGCGCCGCCCCCAATCTCATGGACCCGGCAGATGTTGCCAAAGCCATCCAGGCCGTGAAGGAAAAATTCGGCCGCCTGGACATCCTGGTCAACAACGCCGGTATCTCCCAGAGCACCAAGATTGAAAACTACGACCCGGCCGATTTCTCCAAGATCATCGACCTGAACATCAAAGCCATCTTCCACGCCATCCAGCCCGCCGTAGCCATCATGCGGGAGCAGGGCGGCGGCGTGATCCTCAGCACCAGCTCCATGGTGAGCATCTCCGGCCAGCCTTCCGGCGTCGGCTACCCGGCCAGTAAATTCGCCGTCAACGGCCTGACCCTTTCCCTGGCGCGGGAGCTGGGCCCTAGCAACATCCGCGTCAACGCCGTAGCCCCCGGCGTCACCCGCACCGACATGGTGGCCGCTCTGCCGGACGCCATGATCCAGCCGCTCATCGCCACCATCCCGCTGCGCCGCATCGGTGAGCCGGAGGACATCGCCAACGCCTTCCTCTTCCTGGCAAGCGATATGGCAAGCTACGTCACCGGCGAGATCCTCTCAGTGGACGGCGCTGCCCGGGCATAGTTTCCCTCTTAATCTTCCCGAAAAACATAACCGCCGCCCCGGCCAACAAGCTGGGGCGGCGGTTTTTCGGTTGTCGTTTTATTTTTCCGCCCAGACGGCTTTTTTCACCTGAAGCAGCAGCCACACCATGGCCACCCCCAACAGGATATGTCCGATGCCCGCCACGCCGGAAAGGGAGGCGTTCCACGCTGCGGAAAGCTCCATCCCCAGCACCTGGACCACGCCCCGGGCCACCAGCATAGCCGCCATCAGGTTCAGGCCCACATGGTAGATCACCAGCGGACGTGTCGTTTTGTCGGTGGTGAAGGCAAAGGCCTTTTCCAGCAGCAAAAGCAGCAGGAAGAACACCATCCCCAGCAGGAAGTAGTGGGTGTGCACCACCGATAGGGTGGTTTTGGCGGTAAAGCCGTTGAATTTGGTGAACTCCCGGTAGAAGACCCCGCCTACCATCGCAAAAATGGAATAAACGAGGGCCGTGTTCATATAGCGTTTCATGGATATCGTCCTTTCCTTATTTTAGATTTCAGCTTCTTCGTCCTCCCGGCGGAGCGCCGACAGGTAGTTTCTTCCAAACAGCACCCCAGCCAGCAGCAGCGCCGCGCCCAGTCCGCTGTAAAACACCGCGATAAAGCGGTCCGGCGCCAGCCCCGACGCCCGAAGCCCGATGCCGCCGGCCATCATAAACGCCATCACGGCAAAGGACTTGCCGTCAAAGAACTTGAGGAAAAAGTGCCGCTCCTCCTCCAAACCGGCGATGCGCGTCGTGTGCTTGGTCACCAGCCTGCCGAAGATGAATACCTGGAACACCCCGAACACTACCGCGGAAAGCAGCAGGTTCCAAACGCCCACATAGGGCGGGTAGGTCACCAGGCCGATGCGCAGGATGTTGAAACCGGCGGCCCCCCACACCAGGCAGGCCAGGAGCAGGAGGGTATTGCGTTTTACCTTCATATAAAAAGCCCCCTTTGTATGCAGGAAAATCGAAAAATGAACAATGTTCATTATAGGGCAAACGACGGGTTTTGTCAATCGGGCCTACCGACTCCCGGCAGCAAAAAAGCCCCGCTGTTTGGGGAAAACAGCGGGGCTCGGGTTACGGCTGACGCCAGAACAACTGGCAGTTGATGTAGATACGGCTAACGGTGGCCAGCACCATGGCCCGCAGCAGGCGGGTCTGGGGGGTCTGGCGGGTAGCGTGGTCCGGCAGGGGGAGCCCGGTGGGGCAAAAGGCCTCCGACAGGGCGTTTTCAAAGTCCTGGCAGAAATAATCGTAGGACACCGGCAGCGGGTAGGTCTCCTTCTGCACCTGGAACAGCAGGCAGATCTCCTGGATGGTGAAGGACTCCTTGAGCAGGCTCAGCACCAGCAGGCGGCACAGATGCTCCCGACCGTAACGCTTGCGCTCCGGCGGTGCCAGCACCCCGGCCTTGATGTAGTTGCTGACCATGGCGCTGGTGGCGGCGGGCTGTCCCCGGGTGAAAAACGGCTGCAGGATGCTGTTGTTGAGCTGGAGCAGCTGCTCCAGATAGAGCCCCATGTCCGGAAGCTCGGCAAAGCGCGGGAAGCGAAACGCCTCCAGGTTTGGCTGCGGCATGCCGCTGCCCCCTTTCCCTTCTTTTTATACTTGTGTCTCAGTGTATCACATGGCCGCCCCGCCGTCAACGCCGCCGCGCAAACACAAGCGCCCCTTCCAAAAAGAAGGGGCGCGGGCTAGCGTCTACAGTTTCAGCAGCGAGCTTGCAATATTAAAGTACACAACCAGAGAGATGGCGTCCACGATGGTGGTGATCAGCGGGGCCGCCATGATCGCCGGGTCGGCGTGGAGCAGCTTGGCCACCATCGGCAGTACGCCGCCCACCGTCTTGGCCAGCAGCACGGTGACAAACAGGGCCAGCGCCACCGTCAGGGCTACCATTTCGTTGCCGGGGTAGGTGATGATCAGCCGCACATAGTTGACGGCGCTGAGCACCACGCCCACCAGCATGCTGACCCGCAGCTCCTTCCAGAACACCCGCATGAAGTCCCGGGGCTCGATCTCCCCTACCGCCATACCGCGGATGACCAGGGTGCTGCTCTGGCTGCCCGCGTTGCCGCCGGTATCGGTGAGCATCGGGATAAAGGTGACCAGCAGGGGCATGGCCGCGAAGGCCGCCTCATACTGTCCCAGGATGCCGCCGGTGATCATACCGGAGATCATCAGCACCAACAGCCACATGATGCGGTGCTTGGCCAGGTCGAAGACGCCGGTCTTCAGGTAGGGCTTTTCGGAAGGGGCCATGGCCGCCATCTTCTCGAAGTCCTCGGTGGCCTCTTCTTCCATAACGTCCATAACGTCGTCGACGGTGACGATGCCCACCAGACGGCCCTCCCGGTCCACCACCGGCAGGGAGATGAAGTCGTATTTCATCATACGGGAGACCGCTTCCTCCTGGTCCTCGGTGGTCTCGGCGGTGATGACGTCGGTCTCCATCAGGTCGCCCACCAGCTGCTCGTCCCCGGCCAGCAGCAGGTCGCGGATGCTCAGCACCCCTTCCAGGTGACGGCCCGGGTCGGTGACGTAGCAGGTGTAGATGCTTTCGGAGTTGTCGCCGGTGCGGCGGATGTGGGCGATGGCCTGGGCGACGGTCATGTTCTGTTTCAGGTCGGTAAATTCGGCGGTCATAATGCTGCCCACCGAGTTTTCCGGGTAGTTGAGGAACTGGTTGATGAGCTTGCGGGTATCCGGCTTGGCGTTTTTGAGTACCCGCTTGACCACATTGGCCGGAAGTTCTTCCAGCATATCTACCGTATCATCCACATACAGTTCCTCGACGATGGCAGCGACCTCCTGGTCGGTGGCCGACTGGATGATCACCTGCTGCTTCTCCGGCGAAAGGTTGGAAAAGACCTCTGCCGCCATCTCCTTGGGCAGGGTGCGGAAGGCAAGCAGCGTCTGCTCCTGGGAAAGCTCCTCCAAAAACTCCGCTACGTCCACTTCGTTCTCCTCCACCAGCGCGGCGCGGAGAGCATGGTAATCCCGGCGCTCCAGCAGCTCCTGGAGCAGTTCAAAATTCAGTTTCATCTCCATTGGTTTTCCTCCTGTTCTTTGTCTCAAAATACAGCGAGGAAGTCACCAAACGGACAAAAAAGCCGCAGCAAACAAGCCGGTCTCTTCCGGCTGTCACCGCGGTGATACTCGATCATGGGGCCCTTGCGGGCTATTTCCCAATGGAAAACCAGGGGGCCTGCCTGCGGCGGTCCCACAAGGGAATATCACTGTCCATTTTCGTACTTCGTCCGCATATGTCCACCTGATTTTCCTCCTTTTGTTTAAAATTACGGCGTTTTACCGCCTTTTTAGCGTATCACATCCCGCTTTCGGGCCGCAAGCCTTATTTTCTTAAAATTTTGTGAATTTGCGTAAATTTTCCCTCTTTTGGCGGCCGGGCAGGAGTTTTGGCTAGCTGGGAGAGGCAAAACCCTCCCCCGCCCCCTGGGAGGCCGCTTTGGCGCGCCTGGGGCCCGGCGGCGGGCGTTCACATATTCCCCTGCCCTTCATAAACTGGTATTGAGTACACCCCTTCCCCATGGTCGGTTCGGCGTACATCACTCAACAGAAAGGTGGAATGGAGGATTTATGGCAGAGACAAAATCCAACTACACGGATTGCTGCAATTGTTTTAAAGAAGCGGTCTGCATCGACGCCGAGCGCATCTATGACAGCTGCAGCGACAAAGATTGCCTCGAGGACCTCCAGGTTTTCTTCAGCGACAAGACCCAGCCCATTATCGACAAGGCCGTCAGCATCAAATGCAAGCGGGTCAAGGTGCTGAATGTGGCGGTAGACGTGGAAAGCGTCCCCTTTAACAAGGGGTTCTATTCCGTGGACATGACATTCTATTTCCTGGTGGAGCTGTCCGTATACTTATCCCCCGGCACCCCCTGCGTCACCTGCTGCGGCATCGCCTGCTTCTGCAAAAAGGTGATCCTCTACGGCAGCGAGGCCGCCTCCCGGGTGTTCTCCTCCCACGGTGCCCTCTGCGGCAAGTGCAGCGAGCAGATCACCTCCATGCCCAACGCTGTGGTCCAGGTGGTGGACCCCATCTGCCTGGCGTGCAAGCTTGTGGAGTGCCCGCAGAAGAAGTGCTGCCCCTGCTCCATCATCCCCTGCAACATCTGCTGCGAGGTGGACGGCAGCTTCGAGGACGTGGACGTAAGCAAAGAGGTCTACGTCACCCTGGGGCTGTTCACCATCGTGCAGCTGCAGCGCAAGGTGCAGATGCTCATCCCCGCTTACGATTTCTGCATTCCCGACAAGGAAAGCGAATACTCCACCGGGGACCCCTGCGAAATGTTCCGCAAGATCCAGTTCCCCACCGAGGACTTCTTCCCGCCTCGCCTCAACGACCTGGACTCCACCGACACCACCACCGGCGGTTCCAGCTGCAGCTGCGGCTCCTAAAGGAGGTCCTCCCCTTCTCCCCCGGCCGGCGCCCCCAAAACGGGCGCCGGCCTTTTTGTTTTGCGCATTGCAATCCGCGGCCCGTTTGGGTACAATAGAAGCAACCGCCACCCGGCGGACTTTCTGACCCAAAAGGAGACTTTCTATGCCCATCCAGTCCATGCCCGGCCTGCCGGCCCAAGCCCAGCTTGCCGCCGAAGGCTTTTGCTTTTTTGACCCCGCTCTGCCGCTGCCTCCCCAGACCCTGCGGGTGCTGATTGTAAACCTCATGCCCAAAAAGATGCAGACCGAGACCCAGCTGCTGCGGATGCTGAGCCACAGCCCCCTGCCCATCCAGGTGACCCTGATGCAGACCGCTACCCACCGCTGCACCCACACCCCGGCGGAGCACATGGAGCGCTTTTACACCACCTTCCCGCAGGTCGAGGACCAGACCTTCGACGGGATGATCCTCACCGGGGCGCCGGTGGAGATGCTGGACTTTGAGCAGGTGGACTACTGGGAGGAGCTGTGCCGCATTATGGCGTGGAGCAAAACCCATGTGCGCTCCACCCTGCACATCTGCTGGGGCGCCCAGGCTGGGCTGTACTATCACTACGGTATCCCCAAGCACCCCCTGCCCGAAAAGCGTTTCGGCGTCTTTGAGCACCGCTGCTGCGGGCCTGCCGTGCCACTGATTCGGGGCTTTGACCCGGTGTTCAAAATGCCCCACTCCCGCCACACCGAGGTGCGGGAGGAGGAAGTCCAGGCAAACCCCGCCCTGCAGGTGCTTTCGGTGTCGCCCCAGGCCGGGCTCAACCTGTGCGCCTCCACCGACGGCAGCCAGGTGTTTATCTTCAGCCACTCGGAATACGACGCCGACACCCTGTCCCAGGAATATTTCCGGGACATCTCCACCCGGGACGACGTGCCCCTGCCCTGCTGCTACTTTCCCAATGACGACCCCACCCAGCCGCCGGTGCGCAGTTGGAGCAGCCACGCCGCCCTCTTTTACACCAACTGGCTGCACTGGTATGTCCGCCCGCAGCAGCCTCTCGCCCAAGAGAAATAAAAATAGGAAAGGAGCATCCCTATGGACCCGACCCGTTCTGCCGGCCAGGAGGAATTCCCCCTGCTTGCCGACCTGCACATCCACTCCCAGGCGTCCGACGGCACCTACTCCTGCTCCCAGATCATCTCCGAGTGCTGGGCGCGGGACATTGGGCTTGTTTCGGTCACCGACCACAACACCCTGGGCGCCTACCCCGAGATCCAGCAGCTGGCCGAGGGCTTCGGCATCCAGGTGCTCTGCGGGGTGGAGATCGACTGCACCTTCCAGGGGGTCAGCTACCACCTGCTGGGCTACGGCTTTGACCCCGAGGACCAGCCGCTGCGCCAGCTGCTGGCCCGCTCCCGCCGCACCCTGGACGAGATGAGCGACCGTCTGGTGGAGGCGCTGGCTCCCCACTACCCGCAGGTCTCCCTTGCGGACTACGAGTCCTACACCTACGACCGCAGCCGCGGCGGCTGGAAGGGGCTTTGCTACCTCATCGACCGAGGGCTGGCCACCTGCCTGGAAGACGCCATGCCCTACTACAAGCGCTACGGCGTCACCTACGAGCAAAGCGGCTTTGCCCCGCTGGAAGAGGCCTGCCAGGCGGTCCACGCAGCCGGAGGCTTCTGCGTGCTGGCCCATCCGGTGGAGTACATCCCTTTGGAGGAGCTGCCCGGCCGGCTGGAACTGCTCTGCCGCCAAGGGGTGGACGGGGTGGAATGTTACTACCCCGCCCAGGATGCCGCCTATACCGACGCTTGCCTGACCTTCTGCCGGGAGCACGGGCTTTTTATCACCTGCGGCGGAGACTCCCACGGAGCCTTTAACAAGGAGATCCACGGCATCGTTTACCGCATCGGGGCCGCTTCCCGCCCGGTGGAGGACCTTCGCCTGCCCGAGGGCGTCCTGCCTGCCGAAGAAATGTGACCGGATTGTGAAGATTGTATCCGTTCCCTGACTTTTGGGCGTTTTGTCTTGACGGCGCCCAGCCGCCGGGGTATGATTCCCATAACACAACCTATGTTTCAAGGAGGAATTTGCTTGCAGCAGCCCCTAGACCCATCCCCCCGGCTCCGGCACCAGGCAGAATTTGTCATCCAGGTGCTGTACTGGGGCCTGGTAATCGTCCTGAGCCTTCTGGCTCTCACCTTTCTCAAGCCCATCCTGACCCCGTTTTTCATCGCCTTCCTGCTGGCCTGGGCCATCCACAAGCCCATCGACTGGCTGGCCGCCCACACGCCGCTGCGGCGCTCCTGGATCGCCATCGTCCTATCCCTGGCCACCTTTGCTGTGGTGGGGCTGGCCGTCTGGATCGGCAGCGTCAAGCTGGCCTACGGCATCCAGCAGCTGGTCGGTGCCTTCCCGGCCTTCTTCTCCCAGACCATCCTCCCCTTCCTGGCGGAGGTGTTCAGCTGGGTGGAGGACCTGGTCCGCACCCTGGACCCCACCGCCCTGGCGCTGCTGGAAGACAGCGCCGCCAGCATCCTCAGCGCTTCGGCGGACATGGCTACCAGCCTGTCCTCCCACGCGGTATCTGCCCTGTCCGGCGCGGCAGCCACGGTACCGGGACTGTTTTTAAAGACCATCATCCTGGTGATCGTGACGGTGTTCCTGTCCATTGACTACCACGCTGTGGTGGCCTTCCTGCTGCGCCAGCTGCCGGAACGGGGCCGCATGCTGCTCCTGGAAGGCCGCACTTACCTGGGCGGCACCCTCTTTGCCTGCCTGCGCTCCTACATCCTCATTATGGGGCTGACCTTTGTGGAGCTGTCCATCGGCCTTTCCATCCTGCGCATCCCCAACGCCATCGCCATCGCCGCCATCATTGCGGTGGTGGACATCCTTCCGGTGTTGGGTACCGGCGGAGTGCTCATCCCCTGGGCCATCATCGCGGCGGTGACCGGGGACCTTTCCCAAGGCATCGGCATCGCCCTGCTGTATCTGGCCATCACCGTCATCCGCAACATTGTGGAGCCCAAGCTGGTGGGCCAGCAGATCGGCCTGCACCCGGTGGTTACCTTGGGGTGCATGCTGCTGGGCCTGCACTTCTTCGGGCTGGTGGGGATGTTCGGTTTCCCCATCCTGCTTTCCCTGCTGCTGGACTTCGACCGGCGGGGACTCATCCATCTCCTGAAAAAATAAGCGCATCAAAAAACGGACACCTCCCGCCGGGGAGATGTCCGTTTTTTCTTTCTTAATAACTATTACGGGATCAGCGCCAGCACCGGCTCCTTGTCCTGCCAGCGGGCGATGACCTCGTCCACCCGGGCAAGCATGGTCTCCCGGTCCCGGGGAAGGGTGCCCCGCACCCGGAACTCCACAAAATCGTGGAACCCGTCGTAGCTCAGGCCCTCGCACTGCAGGTTTTCCAGCAGCACGCGCTCCTCGCGCAGGTTTTCCTGCTCGCTGGCCGGGGTAAAGCGCCCCGCCAAGACGTCCTCATACAGCGGCGCCTTTTTGTGCAGGAACATGGAGAAATTGATCACCCGCTCCGGGTGGGTGCGGTTGAAAAATTCCGCCGTGGCACGGGCGTTTTCCTCCCCGCGGCCCGCTCCGGCGATGCCGGTCATCATGTGGGCGTTGAAGATCATGCCGGCGGCCTGGATGCGGGCGATGGCCTCGTAGGCCTGGGCCAGGTCGTGGTCCTTCTTCATAAAGGCCAGCACATCGTCTAGCCCGCTTTCGATGCCTAGATACAGGCGGCTCACCCCAGCCTGGGCAAGCTGGCGCAGCTCCTCGTCGGATTTGTGGCGGATGTTGGTGACGGTGGCGTCCATATTCACCTGCTGGCAGGCGGGGAACGCCTTGCGGATGCGCTCCAAAATCGCCAGCAGATGCTCGGTGGACAGGCCAAAGGCATTGCCGTCCCCCAGGAAAATCTGCTTGGGGTTGCCTCCGGCGGCCTGGACCCGGGCGATCTCCGCCTCCACCTGCTCCATGGGCAGCTGGCGGTAATGAAGATGCTTAAACAAGGTGCAGAAGGTGCAGCGATTGTAGGAACACCCTACCGCCACCGGCAGCATAAAGGACGACCGTTCCATCGGCGGCCGACAGATCTGACCTTCGTATTCCATAAGACCCCTCCTTGTGAAAGCGGAAGTTACCGCAAAGATGCGTTTTTTCTTCTTTTATTGTAGCACAAACCCTCCGGGGATACAAGAACGGCCCGCACTGCCAAAGGGCAGCACAGGCCGTTTGTTTTGCGTTATCGGTTGGGAGCTTCCCCCTGCGTCAAAGCCAGCAGCAGGAGCAGCAAAGCAAAGCCGCCGCTCCACAGGCCCTGTCCCGCAGCCAGGGAAACTGCCCCGGCTACCAGTACCACGGCGCTTAGCCGCAGGGCCGGTCCCGCCGAAAGGCGACGCCCGCTTTTGCTCCAAACCAGCAGGGCTGCAAGGGAGGACAGCAGCCACCCGGCAGCGGAGAGCACTCCGGCGGCAGCGGACGCCGTGGGAAAGAGGGTCTGCGCCGCCAAAAGGGCCCGCAGGCTTTCCCCCAGGTCCGAAGCGGTGCGCTGCCAGAAGGAAAAGTCCGACCAGCGGGTGGGGACCCACGCCGCCGGGAAGCGGATTCCCCAAAACACCAGCAGCAGCCCGCCGCCCAGCAGTATCCAGAAGGCCCCCCGGCGCTGCCAAGGCTGGGGCAACGTCTTCCAGACCGCTCCGGGGCCAAAAATCCACAGCAGCATCCCCAACGGCAGAAGCCGCCAAAGGGACGCTGCCGCCCGGGCGGTCATGCCGTACCGCAGGCAGGCGCCCCCCTCCGGCAGGCTGTGACGCAGGGCAAAGGCCTGGGGCAGCTGGTCCGGCTGGGCGGTGTCCCCCGGCAGAAGGAGGGTCACCGAGGAGAAAACCGCTTCCTCCGTCTGGTCGGGCGCCGGGTGGCAGAGCAGCACCGGCTGGCCGCTTTCCAGCACGCCCCGCACCACCCGGGGGCCGTAGGGGGTCTCTACCGTCAGGCCGGTGACCTGCTGGGAGCCAAACAGCCCCCAGGCAAGCTCCCGGGTGATGAGACAACCTTCCTCATCCCCGGCCGAAAGCCATTCCCCTTCCAGCAGGGTCTGCCCCAGCCAGGAGCGGCTCTCCCCGAAAAAGGGTACCAGACTGCCGGAGACCTCCTCCCCGGAGCCGGTAAACTTTTGGCCCGGCAGCTGGTCCCACAGGACGAACCGGTCCGACGCCCCTTCCAGGCGGGCGCGTTCCTCCTCCCAGCGCTGCATCTGCCGCGCTTGGGCAAGGCTCCACGCCGGGGCGGCGCTGCGCCATTCCACCGGGTAGGGCTGGCGGGAAGCCGCCTGCGCCGTCTGCCGCAGGGCCGTCCAACCCAGGCAGAGCACCAGCAGCGCCGCTACCCACACGGCCGCCCATTTCCACTGTGTTTTCACCGGCCTACACCCCCAAGCGGACCCGGTCGCCTTCGGACACCGGGCGGCTGCCGGAGACGATAATGGCGTCGTCCCGCACAAGCGGGCCCTCCACCGCTACCCGGGTGGCCGTCTGGTCCCGGACGGTCACCGGTATCCGGACCGCCACCTGCTCGGTGCCCAGGATGCTGGGGCGTTCCTCCACCCGCAGGACGTACTTGCTGCCGTTGTCCTCATGCAGGGCGCCGATGGGCAGCACCAGGGGGAAGTTTTCGGTCTTCTGCTCGGCAGAGAGGGTGGCAGACATGCCCACCAAGCCGCTCCCCTGCAAGGAAGCCGTCACCGTCACCTGCTGGGAACCGGACACCGCCAGGGAATCCACCACCGTCTCCACCGGGTCGCCGCCCGCCGGAGAGACGGTCACCGCCTGCCCCCGGGAAAGATAGCGGGCCTCCTCGGCAGAGAGGGTGGCTTCCAGGCGGCAGCCGGAGGCGTCGTCGGTGAGGGTCACCGCCGCTTCCGAGCCGGTGCGCTGGCCGGAGGTGGCCTTCACCTCATAGACGGTACCGTCCGCCGGGGCGGTCACCTGTCCTTGCGCGGCCAGCAAGGCTTCCAGCTTCTGCAGCTTTTTCTGCTTCTGGTCCAGTTCCAGCTGTACCGGCGCCAGGCTCTTCTGCTCGGTCTGGGCCTGGGCCGCCTGCTGGGACGCCTCCTGCTCCAGCTGCAGCTGGGCATCCTCTACCTTCCGCTGGGCCTCGATAAGGGCGTTTTCCTGGGCGGATTTGGCGTCCTGATAAGCGCGCTGGGCGGAGCGCACCTGTTCCTCGTAGGGGTTGACGTAGGTTTCCTCGTCGGCGCTGTCCCCTTCGTCACCCTCCTGGCCGTAATAGATCTGGTCCCAGTGGTCGGAGTCCGCCTTTTCCCAGTTTTCATAGCTTTGTTTCAGGTCCGCGCGGGCCCGGTCCACCGCCTGCTGGTGCTGCTGCACCGTCCGCTGGTAGTCCTCCTGCGCCCGGGAAAGGGCCAGCTCCGCCGGGACACCGGAATCCGCCGACGGGGTGGGCTGAGCCTGCAGCCGCAGCTTTTCCACCTCCAGGCGAAGGTCCCCCAGACGCTCCTCCAGGTCCTGGGGGTCCACCGTCAGCACCGGGTCCCCCTGGGCCACCGCCTGTCCCGGCCGCACCAGGACATCCTTCACCAGCAGCCCTTCCTCTACCGTCACCGCGTGGACGCCGTTGGGCTTGATGATGCCGTCGGCCTCGGTGGTGTGGGAAAGGAAGGTGTTCTGCGGGGCGGCGGTCTCCACCACCGGCACCGTCAGGGAGCTGGCTGCCCGGGAAAGCACCGTCAGCGCCGCCATGGCGGCAAAAAACAGCGCCCCCAGCCGCAGGATGCGCCGCTGGCGGTCCGGCGGGGAAACCGGCTCCGGCGAAACCAATTCCGGGGAAACCGGCTCCGGGGCCGGAGCGGGGGTCTGGGTCGAGATGGGTCGGGTCATGGGTCTGTCTCCTTTGCTATTCCTTCAGTCCAGCCGCCTGAATGCCCTGCTCCAGGTACTTCTGCCCGTACAGAAACACCAGCAGCGGCGGGATCAGCGTCACCACCGAAGCCGCCAGCGCCAGCCCCGCCTTTTGAGCGGTGATGTTGGGCAGATACAGCGACAGCGGCCAGAGGGTCTGGTCCCGCAGGAAGGTCAGGGGCTGTTCGATTAGATTCCAATACTCCAAAAAACTCAGCGTCAGGGCCGAGAGGATGCCGGCTCCGCCCAGCGGGACGCCGATCTGCAGAAAGCTCTGCCACGGTCCGGCCCCGTCCAGGGCGGCAGATTCCAACACCTCCTTGGGGATTCCGGTGAAAAAGCGGTACATGATGAACACCGGGAAGGTGGAAAACACCGCCGGCAGGATGATACCCGCGTGGGTATCCAGCAGATGCAGCCCGTCCAGCACCAGGTAGTTGGAGACCATGGTCACCTGAAACGGCAGCAGCATCAGCGCGATGTACACAAAAAACAGCACCCGCCGCCCGGGGAACCGGTACCGGGCAAAGCCCCAGGCCGCCGGTGCCCCCACCGCAAGCTGTCCCGCCAGGATGCCGCCGGTGAGCTTTACTGAATTCCAAAAGGTGACGAAAAACGACGGGGAGTCCAGCATCAGCTCCACATAGGGCCGCAGGGTGGGGAAATCCGGCAGCAGGCTCCACCGGGCAAAGCCGGGAACGCTGCCGGAGATTTCGCTGCTCAGTGCGGGGCCTAGCTTCCCGGCAAGCTCGCTTGCCCCCATAAAGCTGCCCCCGACGATCATCGCCAGCGGCAGCCAGACGCCAAGGGCCAGCAGCCCCAAGAAGAGGAAGATCCCTCCCCGGATCAGACAGTTTCGCTTCATGCTTCCTCCCCTCCTCCCCAGGAGCGCTCCAACAGCAGGATCAGCAGGAAGATCACCATAGCCACCACCACAGCGGCGGCGCACAGCTTATCCATATCCAGGTCCACAAACCAGTTGTTGAACAGGTGTTGGAGCAGGTACATGCTGGTATGGGGGTAGTCCCCGGCGATGAGATAGGCCTCCCGGAACACCTTGAAGGCGTTGAGGAAGCTGAGCACCGAGATGGTAAACAGCGACGGCACCAGGTTGGGCAGGGTGATGGACCAGAAGCACTGCCAGCCGCCGGCGCCGTCCACCCGGGCGGCCTCGTACTGGCTGGGCGGGATGTTGGCAAGCCCCGCCAGCCAAAGGATCATATCGTATCCCAGGTTTTTCCACAGGTAGCTGAGCACCAGCACCCAAAAGGCCCATCCGCTCTGCATGTAGTCCACCGCCTGCTCCGGCTGGATGACCCCCAGGCTCACCAGGGCCCCATTGAGCAGCCCCTGCTGGGAAAACATCACCCGCCACAGCAGCACCACCGAAGCCACCGGCACCGCCATGGGCAGCAAGAAGGTGGTCTTGAGCAGCTGGGTGTGCTGCTGGTTCCAGCTAAGCAGCGCCGCTACCAGCAGTGACAGGGCGATGAGCAGCGGGATGCAGGTGAGCATAAAGCGGGTGGTGTTGCCCGCCGCCAGGCGAAAGGCCTGGTTTTCCCAAAGGGCGCGGTAGTTGGCAAGCCCCACAAACTGCCCGTTCATGGCGGTGAAGAAGGAGCGCCGCACCACGTCCGCAAAGGGCACCAGCACAAACACCGTCACCCCGATAAGGCTTGGCAGCAGAAACCAAAGCCCGGTCCAGTCCCGCTTTTTCCGGCGGGGGGCGGCGGGAGAGATGCGTTTATCCCAAGTCATAGGCTATTCTGCCAGCACCAGCTGGAGCTTGCGCTGCACCGCCTCCACCGCAGTGGCGCAGTCGATGCCGCCGGTAAAGTAGGGCTGGGCAGCCTCCCAGATCAGGTCCTGTACTGTCTGTTCCGGCACACAGGGGGTGGTGATGGCGGTGATCTGCGCAGCAAAGGCGTCCATGGTAGCTTGTTCGGGCCATTTGACGGTGAGGATCAAGGTGTTGCCCTGATCGTCGCTGCTGCCCAGGGAATATCCGTCATCAAACTCCGAGTAGGGGTTCCAGCTGGTTTCGGTAAAGGCCTGTTTGTTGACCGCCAGGCCATCGGAGAAGTTGTTCTTCTGCACCTCCTGGGAGAGCAGCAGCTGGACAAACTGCCCCGCCAGCTCCTTCTGCTTGCTGTTGCTGTTGATGCCGACAATCGTCTGCGGGCAGAAGGTGGCGCCCATCTGGCCCTGCATCGGCTGGACGGTTCCGTCGCCCCGCTGTTTGCTGGCAGCCTCCATGGTAGCCAGGTCCCGCCAGCTTTGGATAAGGCCGGTGTGGAACATGGTCTTGCCATAGGCCCAATCGATGGCTCCCCAGGAGCCGTCCTGCAGGGCGTTGGAGTAGTATTCCTGTTCCTCCGGGGAGGCCGCCAGTTTCTGCATGGCTGCAATCGCCTCCAGGAACTGGGTCAGCGCCTCCTCCTGCACTTTGCCGTCCTCGATCCATGCCCCGGCAGAGGTATAGGAAAGGATGTTAAACAGGGCAAGCGGGTCCTGATTCACAAAGGCACCGGTGGGATATTTTCCGCTGGCCTCGCCTTCCTGAACCGCCTTCACCAGGCCGTCCAGGGTGTTGATCTGTTCGGCTGCTTCCTGCGGCGCCATGATATAGGGCACCGAGAAGCGCGCCGGAACGGCCCAGATGCCGCTTTCGTACTGGAAGGTGGCGGATACGTTTTCCAGCAGGGGTTCACACTGGGCAAGGGTCTCGCCCAGGTCCATGAGCACCCCTTTTTCCATGTACGAGTCGATGGGCATGCCGTCCAGCAGCAGGATATCGGGGCCCTGGCCGGAAAGCAGCTGGGTGCTCAAGGTGCGCAGCTGGTCAGAAGTCGTCGTTCCCTCGGCGGCGCTGGCTACGGTATACTTCACCTGCACGTCCGGGTGCTGGCGCTGGAAGAGGCTCATAGCCTGGCGAACGGTTTTGTTCTCTTCCAGTCCGAACACTTCCAGCTTGGTCTGGGGCACGGTGGGGGTATCGGGGGAATAGGTGTAGCCCATAAGCGAGCTATTTTTCCCGTCGCTGAGCAGGAGCACGAACTCCTCCTCCCCCACCGGTACAAAGGCTTCCAGGGTCAGGGAGGGCATATTCAGGCTGGTCAGGCTGCCGTCCAGCAGCTTTTCCACCACCGAGCCGCCCTGCTTCATCTGGTAAATACCGTCGGGGTTCGCAAAGCACAGGGAGCCGCCGTCTGCCGAAGCTGCCACATGGGCCGAGTTGCTTTCGTAGCTGAACACCATGGACGCCATCTCGCCGGGCTTTTTGCGCAGGGAGTCCAGCGCCTCATTGGAAAGCTTCTCTCCGGTAGCGATGTCATATTCGCTGACCCCGTCGCTGGTCCCCACATACAGCCGGTCCCCCACCGGGACGCAGCTGTTGTTGGAACTGGAAGTTTCGATGGGGATGCTGTTGATGAGCTTGCCGTCGCTGCCGTAATGCTGGACCTGGGCGTAGTCCACGATAAACCAGCTGCCGTCCTCCGCAAAGGTAATGGAGGATGTTCCGCCTACATAATCGGTGACCTCACGGGGCTCGGAAGGGGTGCCGTCGGGCGCGATGGTCCAGTCGTAGTAGGGCGGCTCCTCCGGCATCTGCTCGCTGTAATTGCCGTCCATGGCCATCAGTGCGTCGAGATATTCCTGGGGATAGGTGATGTAGCGCAGCTGGCGGGTGCCGTCCTCCCGGACGCCGTAGCCGTAGACCACCGTTTCGCCTTCCAGCTGTTTGAGCCAGGGGGCGTCCTCCTGGGTCCAGCTGCGGCCGCCGTCCTCAGAGCGGTACAGGTTCCAGGTACCCACCATCATATCGGTGCTGGTGCAGGCCAGCAGTTCCAGCGAGCCTTCCGGCCCCGGCACCAGAAAGCGGTTCATCCCCACGTTTTCCGGCAGGGTGCGGTCCTCCTCCAGATACCGGCCCATAGCGCCCTGGGAGTCGTCGTTCTCCAGAGAGACCTCCTCGCCGGAAGGCTGGCCGCAGGCGGAAAACAGCAGACAGGCGGCGCAGAATGCCGCCAGTAATCGCTGATACCAATGTTTCATTTCCATTCCTTCTTTCTTTTGCGGTTTGGGGCAGGCTGCCCCTTTGACAGCTCCTATTGTATCATCCAAACCTTGAAAAAACCTCTAAGTTTCCACCGGTATTTTAAGGTTTTTTCAAGACAGGGATGGTATAATAGCAGCATATATAGGAAGAAAGCGAGGAGACCGTATGCGGATCTTACTCATCGAAGACGACGAAAAACTCTGCGAGGCCATCCGCTGGCAGCTGCAGCAGCAGGGCATTTCCTGCGACTGGTGCGGCGACGGCGAGGAGGGGCTTTTCTGGGCGCGGCAGAAGGCCCACGACCTGATCCTGCTGGACCGGATGCTGCCGGGGATGGACGGCCTGGAAGTGCTGCGCCAGCTGCGGAAGGAGGGCATCGGCACCCCGGTGCTGCTGGTCACCGCCCTGGGGCAGGTGCAGCAGCGGGTAGAAGGGCTGGACGCCGGCGCCGACGACTACATCACCAAGCCCTTTGCCATGGAGGAGCTGCTGGCCCGGGTGCGCGCCATGGGCCGCCGTCCCCGGGGCCTGGGGGACAGCCGCCAGCAGCAGTGCGGCGGGCTGACCCTTCTTTTAGAGGAAAAGCGTCTGCGCGGCCCGGCGGGGGAGGTCTCCCTTTCCGGGCGGGAGGCAAGCCTCCTGGAACTGCTCATGAAGCACCCGGGGCAGACCCTCTCCCGCGCGGCGCTGCTTTACCACGTTTGGGGCACCGAGACCCAGGTGGAGGACGGCAACCTGGACAACTACATCCACTTCCTGCGCAAGCGGCTGCGGGCGGTGGACCCCAGCGCCGCCATCCAGACGGTGCGGGGCACCGGCTACCGGTTGGAGGTGCAGTAGGATGCTCGCTTCCCTGCGCCGGAGGCTGACCCTCCTTTGCGTGACGGTAACGGCGGTGATTTTGCTGATCATGGCCGTCGCCTCGCTGCGCATCTCCATCCAATATCTCAACGAGCAGGCGCTGCAGGACTTTAACTCCGGCGTAGCGTCGGTGACAAACCACCTGCAGACCTCCCTGGTCATCGACCACACCTGGCTTGCCCAGACCGAGGCTTCCTCTCACCTGGTCCTTTACCTGGAGGACGGCGGCCAAAGCCTGCTTTTTGGCTCCCGGCGGGACCTTTCCGCCCAAGCCCGGGCGACGGCCATCTCCCTGGGTTTTGACTTTTCCCAGAAGCCCGAGGGCCTGCTGCCCCACAGCATGCTCTTCCCCTTCACCTCGGACAGCGGGGAGGCTTTCTACGCCTGCGCCTCGGTGATGCCCAAGGGCGATGGGTGGCTGGGGATGGTCATCCTGCGGTCCAAGGCCCCGGAGCAGGCCCAGATCTTCCGGCTGAGCGCCACCTTTGCCGGGCTGTGCGGGCTGGCCATCGCGGCGTTGGCGGTGTTTGCCTGGCTGTTTACCGGCCGGGCCATCCGTCCGGTGGCCGAAAGCCGCCAGAAGCAGGCCTTCTTCCTGTCGGCGGCATCCCACGAGCTCAAGTCCCCCCTGGCGGTGATCCAGTCCACCGTTTCGGCGCTGGAAACCGCCCCGCCGGACCGCGCCGCCCGCTTCCGGGAGACCATCGCCCAGGAATGTACCCAAATGTCCCGGCTCATTGGGGACATGCTGCTGCTGGCCGGGGCGGACAACCAGACCTGGACCGTCCAGAAAGAACCTACCGACCTGGAAACCCTCCTGCTGAACACCGCCGAGGCCTTTGAGCCTGCCGCCCTGCAAAAGGAGCTGCGGGTGCGCTGCTCCCTGCCGGAGGAGGACTGCCCCCTCTGCCGGTGCGACCGCATGCGGGTGCGGCAGGTGTTGGAAATTTTCCTGGACAACGCCCTGTCCTGCACGCCCCAGGGCGGGCGCATCACCTTGGGGGTGGACCTGCCCGGCGGCGGGAGGTGGGTGCGCCTTTGGGTGGCGGACACCGGGCCTGGCGTCCCGCCCCAGCAGCGGGAGCTGGTGTTCGACCGGTTTTACCAGGCGGACCTGTCCCGCTCCCGCAAGGGGCACTGGGGGCTGGGGCTTTCCATCGCGGCGGAGATCGCCCGGCTGCACCGGGGACGCATCACCATCGAGGACAACTCCCCCCAGGGGGCGGTGTTCGTCCTGTGGCTACCGCGGTAAAAAGTTTTCTCCTCCTTCCTCTCCCCTCCTGACTTTTTGGGGAAAATGTGCTAAACTATCTGCACAAGGAATACCCCGGCTCGGTCCGGGACGAAAGGAGAAACACCATCTATGCCTCGCAGAACCATCCAGGAAAACGGCATCACCGAGGGGGTCATCTGGAAGCAGCTGCTCTACTTCTTCTTCCCCATTTTGTTCGGGACCTTTTTCCAACAGCTTTACAACACCGCAGACGCCATCATCGTGGGACAGTTTGTGGGCAAAGAGGCCCTGGCCGCCGTGGGCGGCTCCACCGGCACCATCATCATGCTGCTGGTAAACCTGTTTGTGGGAGTGTCCTCGGGCGCCACCGTGGTCATCGCCCAGCATTACGGCGCCCGGCGGCTGGAGGAAGTCTCCAACGCGGTACATACCTCCATGGCCCTGGCAGTCACCGCCGGCGCGGTCATCACGGTGCTGGGTCTTGTGCTCTCGCCGTGGGCGCTGAGCGCCATGAGCACCCCGTCGGACATCCTTCCCTATGCGCTCACCTACATCCGCATCTATTTTGTCGGTACCATCGCTTCCTTCATCTATAACATCGGCTCGGGCATTTTGCGGGCCGTGGGAGACACCCGGCGCCCGCTGTATTTCCTCATCATCAGCTGTCTGACCAACATCGTGCTGGACCTGCTGCTGGTGCTCGGGTTCAAGATGGGCGTGGCCGGCGCAGGCTTGGCTACCATCCTTTCCCAGGTGGTCAGCGCTGTGCTGGTGCTGCGGACGCTGCTGCGGGCGGACTGGCCGCTGCGCGTGGACCGCAAGCAGATCAAATTCCACCGCCAGCCGGTGCAGGAGATTTTGCGCATCGGCGTGCCGGCGGGCATCCAGTCGGACATGTACACCCTCTCCAACCTGATCATCCAGACCTGCATCAACGGCTTCGGCACCAACACGGTGGCCGCCTGGACGGCCTTCGGCAAGGTGGACGGCTTCTATTGGATGATCATCGCCGCCTTCGGCGTGTCCATCACCACCTTTGTGGGGCAGAACTTCGGCGCCCAGAAGTACAAGCGGGTGCGCAAAAGCGTCCGCACCTGTCTGCTTATGGCGCTGGGCACCACGGTACTCATGAGCACGCTGTTTGTCTTTGGTATGCAGACCATGCTGCGGCTGTTCACCAACGACCCGGCAGTCCTGGAGCTGGGCCAGGTGATGACCCACTACATGTGCCCGTTCTACTTCACCTACATCTGCATCGAGGTGCTGTCCGGCGCCATCCGCGGCACGGGAGTCTCGCTGGCGCCCACCATCCTCACCTGCATGGGTGTGTGCGTGCTGCGTGTCATCTGGATCATGGTGCTGGTGCCGCTGCGTCCGGAGCTTTCCACGGTGCTCATCAGCTACCCGCTGTCCTGGACGCTGACCTCGGTGATCTTCATGGGGTACTACCTGCACGGCGGCTGGATGCGCAAACGCATCATGCAGCTGGGACTCGCTCCCGAAAACGAAAACTAACGAAAGAAGCCCCTTTTTTGGGGGCTTCTTTTTTATGTGTGGGAAATATCGCAAGAAAAAACAATATTCTTTTATCCTCCCGGGTATCTTCGGATGCTCGGGAGGTATTTTTATATGTATTACTATAATTTATCTATAATATTTTAGCAATAACTATAATCACGCATTCATCACAAAGTTGCCTGTCAGGGTGCTTTTCGCCAATTTGGAGACTGCTGGAAAATTGACGGGTTGTAACCCCGCTGTAATCTTTACAAAAAATCTCGTCTTTTTTTCGGGAAAGAAACGGCTTAATCATGCGGTTTCTTTCGGTTTGGGAACAAAGTAGTAACAAAAAGATGACAAAAACTTTGAAAAAGGGGTTGCAATTTCTGCGGGGGTGTATTATAATGACACCAGACAAAGGGAAAGCGTGGAGAGTTTCCCCAAAGTCAACTTCCCGTTGTATGTGGAGTATAGCGGGAGGGCAAAACCGGCAAAATGTGTTTTGCCTCTGGCAAACAACATTTGCCTACTTAAATTTTTAGGAGGATACTTGCTATGAAAAAAGTACTTTCTGTAGCTCTTGCTTCTGCAATGGTACTCGGCATGGGCGTTAACGCTTTTGCTGATATCAGCTACAACACTGGCGCTGGCACCAACGAAGTCAGCCTGAAAGCTGTTGGTCTGAACTTCGACGGCGGTCTGGTTGTTACCGACAAAGCTGGCGTTGCTCTGAACACCACCCTGGAAGATGCTGAGTTCCGTCCCGGCGACGTTATCTACATGCCTCTGTACGGTGAGAATCAGGCTGTTATCGATGGCCATTATAGCCCTGAAGTTGAGGGTCTGAAGGCTGTTAAGGATCACAGATATGACGTTACCGTTCTGTCTTCTGATCCCACTTACATTTACATGAGCCTGGGTTCCACTGGTGAAATTCTGAGAGTTCAGCAGGGCACTGGCGCTGTTGTTGATATCGTTCACAACGGTGGTGCTGCTTGCACTAAACTGGACTATCAGGGTACCGAAAGAACCTACAACAACCTGCGTTGGAAAGTTCAGCCTACTTCTTGGAATGTTGGCGATGAAGGTTCCGTTTATGTTGACTTCCCCGCTGTTGCAGCTCAGGACGCTGTAAATGGTGCTGACACTGTTGACGAGTACGTTGAGTGGGGCCCCTACACCGGCGAAATCGGCAAGAACTGGTCCATCAACTTTGTTGAGAAGTCTGCTAACTACGTTGACAAGGCTTCCTTCTACAAAGCTAAATCCAAAGACACCAAGCTGGAGACTGGCGCTTGGTACATCAAAGTTGAGCTGAAAGATCTGTTCGACTCTGTTGATGACGATGAAGTATACTACAAAGTATATGTAACCGACAACAACGATCGTTCTGAGACCGATCGCGTTTACGTTAAAGGCACCCTGTCCAACGAAGACATCAAATACGTTGACTTCGAGTGGACCAACAACGCTAACGTTCCCGCTGTATGGCATGTAAAGAAAGGTGAAAACGGCACTGCTGTTTTCGATTTCGAAGACAAAGCTTTCTTCACCGTTAAAATGTACTCTGAAGAGAAGATGTACCTCGACCTGAGCACCGCTTATCAGAAAGCTGTTGCTAACGAGTACGACGCTGAGTTCGACAACTTCTTCAAATTCCAGGGCACCAACGCTAACTTCTCCAGAACTGGCGAACTGATCATCGAATCCAATGATCCTAACCTGTTCGTATACGAGATCGACAGCGACAACAACCTGTACCCTGTTGACGCTAAATACGTCAAAGACTACCAGGTAACTCACACCAACGACAAGATCAACGGCTATGTCTTCAACACCAAGACTCTGGGCAACTACGTTCTGTCTGTTGACGAGCTGGAAGTAGAAGAGGACGAAGCTCCTGCTACCGAAGCTCCCGAAGAGAAACCCGCTGCTGACAAAGAGAACCCCAACACCGGCGCTAACGATTTCGTAGGCGTTGCTGTTGCTCTGGCTGTTGTTTCCGTTGCTGGCGCTGGCGCTCTGGCTCTGAAAAAGTAATCTAGTCTAACTAGACACTTTTCCTAATTGATTTTTTACGGGCACCCGCCCGATAGGAAAACCCCCGGTCTCTCCACACCGGGGGTTTCTTATTTTATTTTTCAAATAAAATAAGAAACCAAAGAAGCTCCCCCGAAGGGGAGCTTCTTTCTTGTGTTCTCGGGCGCAGAGCCTGCGCTGGCATAATCGCGCACCTACTTTTCCCAAAACGGGAGAGTGAGTAACCCGCGACTCGGTTTTGTGAAAGAGAACGTCCCTTGGAGGGACATTCTTTTTTGTGTTCTCGAGGAACTATCCGTGATATACAGGAAAGAACCTTCTGTCAGGAAGGTTCTTTCGTTAGTTGGCGCTTGCGCCAACTAGGCCTGCGCTCCCTGTTTCGCGCAAATGGTTTTGCCCAAATGAAAAAGAAGCAGCCCGCGTCGGTACATAATCCGATACGGGCTGCTTTTGTATTCTCGGGGAAGGTTGCGGACAACGAAAGCCCCCCTTGTGAAAGGGGGGAGGGCCACAACGTGGCGGGGGGATTGTAAAGAAGAACCTCCGCCGAGGGCATAAAAAAATAGCGCCTTTTTAAGGCGCTATTTTCATAGTTGGAGCTTTGCTCCAACTTAGTCCATACGGCTGCGGCGGTTGCCGGAACCACGGCGGACCTCGCCGCGGTTTTTCTTCAGGTCGGACATTTTGTCGTCGCTGGTCTGCTTGAACTTATTGAGCATATCTTCAAAGGAGGAGCTTTCGCTTTTGCGGGGAGTCCACTCATAGCTGCTCATCTGCTGCGGGTTGAAGGGACGGGCTTCCCGGCGGGGAGGCTTTCCGGCAAAACGAGCGCCGCCGGGGCGCGGGCCTCCGGGTGCGCGGCGGCCGCCTTCTTTGTTGGCCCGGGGAGCACGGGGTTCCCGCTCCGGGGCCGGTGCGGCCTTCTTCATGGAAAGGCTGATCTTGCCTTCCTCGGTAATGTTAATGACCTTCACCTTCACCGTCTGGCCCATCTCCAGAAACTGGGCGATGTCCTCCACGTACGAGGTGGAGATCTCCGAAATGTGGACCATTCCGGTCTTGCCTTCGCCAAGCTCGATAAAGGCGCCAAACTTGGTGATTCCGGTCACTTTGCCTTCCAGCACGTCTCCGATTGCTAACTGCATACTGTTCCTACGTCCTCCTTGAAAATGGTTGTTTAGCTGACTGAATTGTCTTTATACACATGCTCGTCAGGGTAACCGTAACCGTACTGGTCAAAGGCCACCCGGGCCGCGTTGGTATCGGAATCCTCCGCATTGCTGCTGATGCGGCTGCTGATGTCGTCGTTGCGCTTTTCCTGCTCTTCGATCTGCTCCTGCAGGTCCTGGAGCTGGTATTCCTTCTGGGAGATCTCCATCTGCAGGCCGATGATCTTCACCGAGCACACCAGCGCAAACGCGCCCAGCGCCACAAGCCCCAGGCGAGAGCCTTTTTTCTTCTTATGCACGCTCATTGGCAGGACCTCCTTCGCGGGATTTGGCGGCGAGGCAGCGGTCTCGTCTTAATAAATTATACAACACCTTCCGGCCCCGTTGCAAGGCATATCGTCCCCTTCGGGCAACTTTTTTTACCGGCCCCAGCGCCAAAAACCCCCGCCACAGCGCCCACCCGGCGCAAAGTCCCGCCAGTGCGTAGAAGCGCGGCTGGCCCTGGTTTTCCCGCAGCAAAAACAGCCACACCGCCCCGGCGCAAAAAAGCCAATACCCCAGGTCGAAGGTGTTTTGCAGCCGCCGGCCCAGCAGCAGCCACCGCACGCCGTTGCCCAAACTGTACCCGGCCGCCAGCTTGCCGCCCAGCTCCACCGCCAGCAGCCAAAGCCCTGCCTGCCCCGCCAGGGTGATCTGTTCCATGCCGTCCCCCTAGCGGAACAGCCGGGACAGCAGTCCGCCGCGGCTGGGCGCGCCCGGCTGGTACTGCAGCGACTGGATCTCCCCTTCCACCTGCAGCTCCCCGGCCCGCAGGTCGATGCTGTTGATGTGCAGCCCGGTGCCGCGGATGGTCAGCTCCCCCTGGGTGGTGAACGCCAGGATGGTCTGCTCGTCGAAGCTGTCCACGTCCTCCACCCCGGTGACGGTCAGGTTGCGGCGCTCCTCCATGACCACGCTGTGCGGCGCCTTGAGCAGCTGTTTTTTGTCTTCCATGGAATTGTTCATACACGTTTCCTCCTTTGCCGAATGGGATCTGCTCCATCCTATGCGGCAGCGGGGACAATCATGCAAAAAAGCCCGCATCGGAGCGTGTACCGACGCGGGCTGCTTCTTTTTTATGAGATAAAAATCTTGTGCGCAAAACCGGGAGGGACTAGTCCTCCAGGGCGCTTTTGTACAGGTCGTTTTTCTTGTATCCTGTCTGGCGGGCCACATCTTTCGCCGCCTGGGACAGGGCCGCTCCGCCTGCAGCCAGCCGGCGCACCAGCTCCACCGCCTCGGCAAAGGAGATGGCCTCGGGCTGGGCTTCCTCCTCCGGGCAGCCCTCCACCACCAGCACGAACTCCCCGCGGGGGGCGTTCTCCCGGTAGTAGGCAGCGGCCTCGGGCAGGGTGGTGCGGCGCACCTCCTCGTGGATCTTGGTCAGCTCCCGGCAGAGGGAAACCTTCCGCTCTCCCAGCACCTGGGCCATATCCTCCAGGCAGGCGGAAAGCTTGTGGGGCGCCTCGTAGAAGATGAGGGTGCGGCGCTCCCGGCGGACCTCCTCCAGGGCAGCCAGGCGTTCCTTGTGCTGCGCCGGTAAAAAGCCCTCAAAGGCAAACTTGCCGGTAGAAAGGCCGGAAAGCGCCAGAGCGGACATAGCCGCCGTGGGACCGGGGATCACCTGCACCGGCACGCCGGCTTCGGCGCAAAGGCGCACCAGGTCCTCCCCCGGGTCGGAGATGCAGGGCATACCGGCGTCGGTGACGATGGCGCCGTTCTGGCCGTCCAGCAGTTGCCGGACGATCTCCGGGCCCTTTTGGCGGGCGTTGTGCTCATGGTAGCTGACCATGGGCTTTTTGATCTCAAAATGGTTGAGCAGCTTTAAGGTAACGCGGGTGTCCTCCGCCGCGATGAAATCCACCTGCTGCAAGGTCCGCACCGCGCGGACGCTCCAATCTTCCAGGTTCCCGATGGGGGTCCCCACTACGTACAATGTGCCTGCCATGCGGCGCCTCCTTTACTTACCACGGTAGATCTGCTGCAATTCCTGGGAAAACTCGCCGCTGCCGTCCTGGATGAGCAGCGGGGCCTCCACTTTAAGCCCGCCGGGGCGGCCGTCCTTGCGGGCCTCCACCAAAAAGAGCCAGGGAGCGGTGTTGCCCAGCTTCTGCACGAAGCGCAGCCGCTTGGGTTCCAGGTGGGCCTGCTGCATGGCAGCCAGGGTGTCGGTCAGGCGCTCGGGGCGCTGGCAGAGGCAGAAGCGTCCGCCGGTCTGCAGCAGGCGGGCCGCCGTGTAGCAGATGTCCTGGATGTTGCAGGCCACCTCGTGGCGGGCGATGGTGTGGCTGTCCTGCTGGTTGCGGATACCGCTGTTTTCGGCCTTATAGGGCGGGTTGCAGGTGACCACGTCAAAGCAGCCGAAGGGCACCTTCCCTTTAAGCTCCTTTAAATCGGCACAGACCGGATGCACCCGGCCTTCCAGCTCATAGCGGCGGACCGTTTCCTCCAGCTGGCGGATGGCCTGGGGCTGGATGTCCACGCACCAGGCTTCTCGCGGGGCCAGGGCCGGCTGCCGGAACCAAAGCAGCGCCACGATGCCGCAGCCGGTACCCAGGTCCACCGCGCGGTCCTTGCGGCGGATGCCGGCATAATGGGACAGCAAGAAGGCGTCGGTACCGAACTTATGCTCCGGGGTGACGCAGACCGACAGGGTGGGGCTCAGTTCTTCAAACGAATGGTCAAAGGGCAGTTCCAAAGGGCGTTCTCCTCTCGCCGTTAGAATTTTCTCATGGAAGGGGTAATGAAGCCGTCCACCAGCTTGTCCAGCCAGCCGAAGGACTCGCCGGTACCGATGGCCACGCACTCCACGGCGTTTTCCGCCACGTGGGTCTGGATCTTGGTGCGCTGGGCCAGCAGGCGGTCCATGCCGTGCAGCAGGGCGCCGCCGCCGGTCATGAACATGCCGTTGGTGAAGATATCGCCCACCAGCTCCGGCGGGGTCTTCTCCACCACCTCTTTGACGGCGGTGACGATCTGCTCGGCCTCCCGCAGGACACAGTCGTAAAGCATGCTTCGTTTCAGTTCGATGGCGCAGGGCAGACCGGTGGACAGGCTGCGGCCTTTGGCGATGGTGGAAACATCCTCCTCCGGCTCGAAGCAGACGCTGGCGATGCTGCGCTTGATCTGGTCGGCCATGCGCTCGCCGATGAGCACCCCGTGCTCCACCCGGACGTATTTGGCGATGGCGTCGTTGATGGTATCGCCTGCCACCTTGATGGAGGTCTTGTTGACGATGCCGTTGAGGGAGAGGACGGCGATATCGGTGGTGCCGCCGCCGATGTCCACCACCAGGATGCCGTTGGGGCGGGAGATATCCACCCCGGCGCCGATGGCAGCTGCTACCGGCTCTTCGATCAGGTAAACCTTGCGGGCCCCGGCGGAGACCGCCACGTCGATGACGGCGTTGGACTCCACGTTGGTGATGCCGGAGGGCACGCAGAGGGCAATGCGGGGCTTGACCGGGTTGTCCTTGCAGATCTTGTGGATAAAGTGCTTGATCATCGCCTCGGTGATCTTATAGTCGCAGACCACGCCCTGGGAAAGAGGGCGGATGGCCTCGATGTAGTCCGGCGTTTTGCCGATCATCCGGGCGGCCTCCTCGCCGACGCCGATGATAGTGTCGGTCTTATGGTTCACCGCTACCACCGAAGGCTCCTGGAGGACGATCCCCTCCCCGCTTACATATACGATCACCGATGAGGTACCCAAATCGATTCCAACATCCATGCAAAACACCATCCCATCTTGATTCTTTCGATTCTCTATCCTAAATAAAACAGGCAGCTGCCCGCTTTTCTTTCTTACACTGGTATCTTTTATTATACGGTATCCGGCGGCTGTTTGGCAAGCGTGCCCGCCGGAGAAAGGGCATTTTCCTGCGGTTTTCTGGCGTCGGGGGCAATCTTTTTTACCTCCTCGGCCCGGGCGAAGACCACACCCCATACCAGACCGGCGCCCGCCTCGGCCAGTACCCGGGCGCACTCCTCCAAGGTGGAGCCGGTGGTAAACACGTCATCCACCAGCAGCACCGCCTTCCCGGCTACCTGCGCAGGGTCCTTCACCTGGTAGACGTCCTTGACGTTTTCCCTCCGCTGGGCGGCACTCAGGTTGTGCTGCAGGCGGTTGCTGCGGCACTTGACCAGCGCAGAGGTGCTCACCGGCACCCCCAGTAACTTACCCAATTCCCAGGCCAGCAGGTCCGCCTGGTTGTAGCCCCTTTGGCGGCGGCGCTTCGGGTGCATGGGCACCCCGATGACAAGCTCCGGCCGCAGCTGCTCGGGCAGGCTTTCGGCCATCATCTGGGCCAGCAGCGGCGCCAGCTCCCGGCGGCCCCGGAACTTAAAGGCCGAGATGATCTTCTGCACCCCGGCCCGGTAAACATACGGCGCCCAGATGCCGGACAGGTGCCGCAGCGCCGGGGCGGGGCGCCGGTTTTGGGGCAGGGCCTCCCGGCAGGAGGGGCAGATCCTCTCCTGGGGCGGGATGACCCGGCGGCAGACGGGGCATTTGCGGGGAAAGAGCCAAAAGAGCAGCCATTTTCCAAAGGAAAGTGTTTCGCTCACAGCTCCTCCCCCTCCCCTTGCAGCAGTTCCCGCAGGTTTGTGTAGCGGACGGTGCGGCGGTCGTTTTCCACCATCTGCGCCACGGTAGCCTCCACCCCCAGCAAAATCAGGGTGCTGCGGGCCCGGGTCACCGCCGTATACAGCAGGTTGCGGTAGTGCATCTTGCTTTTGTGGTGCATCAGCGGCAGGATCACCGCCTCGAATTCGCTGCCCTGGCTTTTGTGCACCGTAATGGCGTAGGCCAGCTCGATCTGGTCGGCCATCTCGAAGAGATAGTTGGCGGTGCGGTCGTCGTAGCGGATCTGGATGGTCTTGGACGGGTGGTCGATCATGGTGATAACCCCGATGTCCCCGTTGTACACCCCGACGCCCTCCTCCCCGTCCTCCCGGGTCCAAAGGATGTCGTAGTTGTTCTTTACCTGCATGACCTTGTCCCCGGTGCGCAGCAGCCGCCCGTGGTATTCCAGCTCGTCCTTTTCCCGGGACGGGGGGTTGAGCACCCGCTGCAGCTCCTGGTTGAGGCTGTTGGTGCCCACCGGGCCCACCCGGGTAGGGGCGATGACCTGGATATCCTGCCAGGGGGAATAGCCATAGCTGCGGGGTAGGCGGCTTTGCACCAGGTCCACCACCGTCCCCTTCATCTGCTCGTAGCTGGCGCGGCGCAGGAAGAAGCAGTCCCGGTCCCGGCGGGAAAGGTCCGGCATCTGCCCACCGACGATGGCGTGGGCGTTGGTGACGATGAGGCTTTCCTGGGCCTGGCGGAAGATCTCGGTCAGCCGCACGGTGGCCACCTTGCCGCATTCGATCAGGTCCTTGAGCACGTTGCCCGGCCCCACCGAGGGCAGCTGGTCGCTGTCCCCCACCAAGATCAGCCGGCAGCTCATGCGGATGGCCGCCAGCAGCGCCTGCATCAAGGGCACGTCCACCATGGACACCTCGTCCACGATGACCACGTCAAAGGGCAGAGGGTTGCGCTCGTTGCGCTTAAAGCGCAGGCCGCTGCCCTGCCCGAACTCCACCTCCAACAGGCGGTGGATGGTCTTGGCCTCATAGCCGGTGACCTCGCTCATCCGCTTGGCGGCGCGGCCGGTGGGGGCGCAGAGGGCCACCTTCTTTTCCATGCGGCGGTACAGCTCCAAAATGGCGTTGATGGCGGTGGTCTTGCCGGTGCCGGGGCCGCCGGTCAGCACGAAGAGGCGGTTTTCCATAGCCTGGCGGATGGCTTCTTTCTGCAGGCTGGCGTAGCGGATACCGCTTTCCCGTTCCAGCAAGGCGATCTCCCGTTCCCAGTTTCTCTGCTCCTCCGGCGGGCAGCGCAGCAGGATCTCCACCTTGGCGGCGATGTCCCGCTCCGCCTGCAGGTACTCCGGCAGGTAGCAGTAGTCCCGGCCCTCCACCCGCAGCAGACGGGCCTCCTGGTCCCGGAGCATCTGCCGCAGCTCCGCCTCCACCATGGTCTCGCTCTGTTCCAGCAGGCCGGCAGTGGCGGGGATCATCTTGTCGCAGGGCAGGCAGGTGTGGCCGTTCTGCAGGTTGTGGCGCAGCACAAAGCGCAGCCCCGCCCGGATGCGGCAGCTGCTGTCCGGCGGCAGTTCCAGCTGCCGGGCGATCTGGTCGCAGCGGTCAAATTCCAGCCCCATCTCCTCGTCGCACAGGACATACGGGTCCTGGCGGACCACCTCCTGGGTGCGGGAGCCCCAGCGCTTCCAGGCGGCGATGGAGGTGGAGGAATCCACCCCAAACTGCCCCAAAAACAGCATGGTCACCCGGATGCCGAACAGCCGGGCAAACTCCTCCCGGATCTTCTGGTACTTGGCCGGGGAGATGCCCCGCACCTCCATGAGGCGCTCCGGCTCCTTTTCCATAATGGCCAGGGTCTCGTCCCCGAAGGCCTCCACCATCCGGCGGGCCAGCACCGGGCCGATGCCCTTGACTGCGCCGGACGCCAGATACCGCTCGATGGCGGCAGCGGTGGCCGGCAGGGTGTGCTCGCAGGCGACGGCCTTAAACTGGGTGCCGTAGGTGGGGTGGGTGGTGTAGCTGCCGTGGACGGTCAAGCGCTCGCCTTCCGCCACCTCGCCCAGCTCGCCCACTACGGTCACCAGCTGGCCCTGGACGTCCAGTTCCAGCACCACAAAGCCGCTGTCCTCGTTGGCGTAGACCACCGTTTCCACCGAGCCTTCGATCTTGACGCTTGGCTGCCGCTCCATCCTGTCACCTCCCGGCCGCCGCATGGTAAGGCGCGGCCATTTTTTGTCCATAATATTTAAGTATAATACAATCCCGCCGCCGGGTCAAACACCGGGCCGAAATCCGCTACCGGGGGACCCGGCTGGTCCCGAAGCGGTGGCGCAGCTGTTCTAAGTCCAACACCTCCGCCCCCGGCTCCCGCCGGCAAAGCTCCTCCAAAATAGCCCGGGCTTCCGGCTCCAGTCCCACGTCTAAAAGCACCGCCTGGTCGGTACCGGCGCTCCACCGGGCCGCCCAGCGCACATACCGCAGCAGCTGCTCGCCGTCCTCCGGCACGCCCTGCACCGGCAGCACCGTCCAAAACCGCCGGGTGCCCCGGGGCCGGTTCCACCAGACCGCGAGCATCCCGCCCAGCCAGCAGGCGCCTACCACCGCCAAGATCAGCATAATCCAGCTCAGCATCAGTTCCATGGTCCATCCCGTCCTTTCTTTCTCCCATAAGACAACGCTTCGTTTGGGGGATATTCCATCCTATGCCAAAGCCGGGATTTTGCCCGCCGGGGGCCGGACGCCCCGCCCTGGACGAGAGAAAACCCCCGCTGCACAGGCAGCGGGGGCCGGTTTTTGCAAAAAGGCGGGACTATGCGTTGACGGCATCCAGCAGGTCCTGGGTGCGGTCGGTCTTTTCCCAGGCGACGCCCAGGTCTTCGCGGCCCATATGGCCGTAAGCGGCCAGCTGGCGGTAGATGGGACGGCGCAGGTCCAGGGTCTTGATGATCTGGGTGGGACGCAGGTCAAAGACCTTCTCCACAGCGGCTTCCAGCTTCTCGTCGGAGACCTTGCCGGTGCCAAAGGTGTTGACGTTGATGGAGACCGGCTGTGCTACGCCGATGGCGTAAGCCAGCTGCACCTCGCAGCGTTTGGCCAGGCCGGCAGCCACGATGTTTTTGGCCACATAGCGGGCAGCGTAAGCGGCGGAACGGTCTACCTTGGTCGGGTCCTTACCGGAGAAGGCGCCGCCGCCGTGACGGCCCCAGCCGCCGTAGGTGTCGACGATGATCTTGCGTCCGGTGAGGCCGCTGTCGCCCTGCGGACCGCCGATAACGAAGCGGCCGGTGGGGTTGATGTAGATCTTGGTGTCGTCGGCCATGAGTTCTTTGGGGATGATGGCGTCGATGACGTACTTTTTAATGTCGGCGCGGAGGGTCTCCATCTCCACCTCGGGGGAATGCTGGTTGGAAACGACCACAGTCTCTACCTTGACCGGCTTGTCGTCCACATATTCCACGGTGACCTGGGTCTTACCATCGGGACGCAGATAAGGCAGGGTGCCGTCCTTGCGGACCTGAGCCAGGCGTTTGGCCAGCTTGTGCGCCAGGGAGATGGGCATCGGCATGAGCTCGGGGGTATCGTCGCAGGCGAAGCCGAACATCATACCCTGGTCGCCGGCGCCGTTGTTCTCCTCGGAGGCATTGGCCTCTTTGGCTTCCAGGGACTTATCTACGCCCAGAGCAATATCGGCGGACTGCTCGTCGATGGTGGTGAGCACGCCGCAGGTGTCGCAGTCGAAGCCGTATTTGGCACGGTCGTAGCCGATCTCGCGGACCACCTCACGCACCAGGTGCGGGATGTCCACGTAGCAGTTGGTGCTGATCTCGCCCATAACTACCACAGTACCGGTGGTAACAGCGGTCTCACAGGCAACGCGGCCGTTGGGGTCTTTTTCCAGGATGGCGTCCAGAACGGCATCGGAGATCTGGTCGCAGATCTTATCGGGATGACCTTCGGTCACCGACTCGGAGGTAAACAAAAACTGAGACATGATAAAACTTCCTTTCATTATTGTATTGGCTGGGGTCCTCTTACCTTCCATAAACCGAACGGAAGCGCCCGGCGCTCCCAATCTTCAAGAAATGGACTGGTCTTTTGCGGCGCAGGCGGCGCCAGGCAAAAGAAAAGAGCCCGATGGCAACATCGAGCTCATGATATCCTCATCTCTCGGTTACCCGCAGGATTTGACACCTTTCCGGCTCGCACCGGCAGGTTGTCGGACTTCACAGGGCCTGTACCCTCCATCACTCTTGATAAGGTGGTAAACCCTCCTTCCCGGGACCCCCCGCGGAAAAAGGGACACTATTCAGTTTACGTTTAACAGGATATCCGCTTTCGACAGGATTGTCAATCCTTCTTTCTCTTTTTCAGCAGAAAACACAAAGATCGGCCCGCTCTCCCCCCGGTTTTCATCCAGGACGCGGCGGCCTGGGGCGGGTGTTTTTCCTTTCTGGCCCCTTTGTCGGAAAAAAGACGCCCCTGCGCTAACATTTCCCCTTGACAACGGAAGTTTTTTCCGCTATGATGGAATTAAACAAGAATGATTATCAATAAGCAATCCCAATAAGGAGGTCAATTCCTATGGACAATCTGTTCGCTGTACTCGGCAAACTCTCTTACGGCATGTATGCCATCGGCACCATGGACGGCAGCCGCCCCACCGGCTGTATCGTCAACACCGTTTTCCAGATCACCAGTGAAAACCCCATTGTGGCTATCAGCATGAACCACAAAAACTACACCCATGACGTAATCGAGAAGACCGGCCGCTTCAGCGTGTCCATCCTTTCGGAAGAGACCCCCCGCAAGGTCATCACCCAGCTGGGCTTCGTTTCCGGCCGCGACCACGACAAATACGACGGCCTGGAGTGGGAGGAGAAAAACGGCCTGCCGGTGCTCGGGGAAAATATCTCCGCCGCCTTCACCTGCAAGGTAGTCGGCTCGGTGGATACCGAGACCCACCGCGTCTTCCTGGGCCAGGTGGAGGAGACCTACGGCCCCACCGATCTCACCCCCATGACCTACACCTATTACCATAAGGTCATCAAAGGCGGCGCGCCCAAGACCGCTCCCTCCTACGTCCCGCCGGAGGTCACCGCCCAGATGCAGGCGGAAGAAGCCTCCAAAGAGCGCTGGGTCTGCTCGGTTTGCGGTTATGTTTACGAAGGCGACCTGATGTCCGAGCCGGATACCTTCGCCTGCCCGCTGTGCGGCGTCGGCAAGGACCACTTTGTGAAGAAGGACGCCAGCCCGGCCCCGGCCGCTGCTCCCGCTCAGGAGAAGGAACGCTGGGTCTGCAACATCTGCGGCTATGTCTACGAAGGCGACCTGAACGCCGAGCCCGATAGCTTCACCTGCCCGCTGTGCGGTGTGGGTAAGAGCCAGTTCCGTCGGGAAGGCGGAGCTGCTGCTCCTGCAGCTGCTCCGGCTGCGCCCGCTGCGGAAAAAGAACGCTGGATCTGCAACGTCTGCGGTTACGTCTACGAAGGCGACCTGATGTCCGAACCGGACACCTTCGCCTGCCCGCTGTGTGGCGTCGGCAAGGACCAGTTCCGCCGGGAAGGTGGCGCTCCTGCTGCTGCCGCTGCTCCCGCTGAAGCTGCTCCCCAGCGCTGGGTCTGCTCCATCTGCGGCTACATCTACGAAGGCGACCTGAACGCCGAACCGGACAGCTTCACCTGCCCCCTCTGCGGCGTCGGCAAGAACCTGTTCCGCCCCAAATAACCCTTAACGCAACACAAAAGGAGCCATGCTCGCCTGAGCATGGCTCCTTTTTTCTAGGAAGGGACCCTTCCTTGTGGGTGCTATCAGTAGGAGGGCTTTTCCTTCACCTGGGAAGGCAGGCGCTTGCGGTATTCCGGGTGCCGGGCAAACCACCGCTGGGCCTCCGGGGCAAAGAAGATGGCCCCCATCTCCTTCTCGATGAGCCGCCGGGCTGCCTCCTCAAACAGCTGGTCCAGCAGCTCCTGCCGCCGGGCAGCAAAGGCCGGCGCCACCCAAGTCTGGGTAAAGGCCACTGTCCGCCCTTTGTGCCGGGGGAATTCCACCCGGGCTGCCGGCTGCTCCCCTTCCCAAAGGGTAAGCCGGTCCTCCTGTGCAGTCAGGCGCATGCCGCTCCCTCCTTTCTGAGCATCGGGGTCGTTTGTTATTCCTCGCCGAAGTAGCGCCGCAGGAAGTCTTCGCCGTTCTTCCAGCAGACCGCCTCGATCTCGCCGGTGGTGAAGCCGCCGCGCTCCATGGCCTCCACCAACAGGTGCATATCCTGGCAGCCGGTGATTTCCAGGTCGTTGCCGATGCCGTCGAAGTCGGTGCCCAGGGCCACGACCTCCCGGCCGCCGACCTCCATCAGATAACGCAGGTGGCGCAGCATGGCTTCCACGGTGCTGGGGCCGTTTTCCTGCAGGAAGGCCGAGCAGAAGTTAAGGCCGGTGATGCCGCCCTTTTCTGCCAGCTTTTTGATCATATCGTCGGTCAGGTTGCGGGGATGACCGCAAAGGGCGCGGGCGTTGGAATGGGTGGCCAGGAAGGGCCGCTTGCCGTAGCGGTAAACGTCGTAGAAGCCGCCGTCCGACAGGTGGGACACGTCCGCAGCGATGCCCAGCTCGTCCATCCGCTCCAGCGCCTCGATGCCGAAGGGCTTAAGGCCCTCGTTTTGATGCTGGAACTGGAAGTTGGGGTAACCCAGGCAGTTTTCATAGTTCCAGGTTAGGGTCAGGATGCGCACGCCCTTTTGATACAGCTGGTCCAGGCGTTCCAGCTTTCCTTCCAGGATGCCGCCTTCCTCTACCGTCAGGATGCCCGAAAGCAGGCCCTTCTGTTTGTTCTCCTGGTACTGCTTGAAGCTGCCGGCCCAGGCCAGCTCCTGGGGATGCTGCTCCACCGCCTGGTAGAAGCGGTCGCACATAGCCAGCGCGTCGGCAAAGTGGCTGCCGGCGATGGGCTTGCCTTCCAGGTTCAGGAAGCAGGCAAAGCACTGGGCCGCGTACTGGCTTTGGCGCAGGCGGGAAAGGTCGATGTGGCCGTTGTTCTGCCACAGGGTCTCGGTGGTGGGGCCTTTGGCCTCCAGCTCATAAAGACGCATTAAGGTATCGCAGTGAAAATCCACAAAATTCATAGCGCAACTCTCCTTTTTGGGGGCGGCGGGACAGCCCGCCGGGTTTGCTTTCATTATAAAAAGTTCCTCCCCCGGTGTCAACGAAGGAAAAAGAAAAGTTCCCGCAGAAAAAGCCTTGACATTTCCCGGGATATCCGCTATAATAATTGAGCTGGATATCTGGGTGTGGCGCAGCTGGTAGCGCGCTACCTTGGGGTGGTAGAGGCCGTGGGTTCAAGTCCCGTCACTCAGACCAGCAAAAAGCCGCTCATGCAAGTGAGCGGCTTTTTCGCATTTTGAATCAGTCCTTAGGTGGACTTGAAGCGGCGCGCCGCGGCCAGCCCGCGGTGGCTGTTTCGCGCACTACCGCTTTCCGAAATGAAAAGTGAGCTGCCCGCGTCGTAAGCTGTATTGACGCGGGCTTCTTTCTTTTGCTTTTTGAAAAAGATAGTTGCGCGAAAATTCCAGCGCAGGTCCTGCGCCCTGCTGCCTCCTGCCATTGCTTTCAACTTTGATATGTGCTAGTATAGTACAAGCGACGAACCCAAAATCTTGGGCGGTGGGCCGCCGGAATCTTATGCAAATCTTTCGCCCCTGTTTTGACCCACCCCCGCTTTCAATCCTTGCTTTTCCATCCTCATGGGCCTTTTGGTCCATGAGGAAAAAAATTATTACTTTAGCGATGGAAATCAAAAAAGCATTTTCTAACAAATCAGGCAAGTTAAAGGAGGTATCCCTATGGCTGGAAATGTTTACCCCAAGGCGCCCCTGCATCCCGACAGCTGGCAGTGCGGCGCTCACACCGTCGAGGACCCGTATCTCTATCTGACCAACGGCAAAGACCCGGAGGTCCTGGACTGGGTGGCCCAGGAAAACCAGTACACCGACCAGTGGTTCGAAAACACCCCCATCCAGGAGCGCATCCGCTTTTTGAAGGAAAAGAAAGCCGCCCCCAACTACAGCGGCTTCTCCCCTATGGGCGGCAAGATCTACGCCGGCTGCACCAATGCGGACGGCAAACATTCTGCCGTGGTGCTCAACGAGGACTTCTCCCACTGCGAGACCCTGCTGGATTCCGCCGCTATGGAGGAACGGATGCAGGTGTTCGGCGTGGTCCCCTGCCCGGCCGACGAGCAGGTAGCGGCCTTCGGCGCTCTGAAGCACGGCGCACCCCGTCTGACGGTGGTCATCCGGGACATTCCGACCCAAAAGACCCTGGCCGAGCTGGACGGCACCTTCTTCTATACCTGGTCCGCCGACGGCGCCTACCTGTACTCCTCCACCGTTTCCCAGCGGGCCGACGGCACCACCGAAAACTGCGTCATCCGCTGGAACCGCGCCACCGGCGAGACCGAAACGGTCTACACCTGGCCGGGACACGCCGTCTTCCTGGAGCCGGGAGCTGCTCCCGGCGGGGAGATGTTCATCCACGTCCACCAGAACTACCACGATGTGGTGATGATCCACCTGACCCCCGACGGCAAGGCCACCCAGGTCTTCCCGGAAAACGGCGCCGAGACCATCTACCTGGGCACCATCGACAGCCGCCACTACTTCTTCACCGATGAAAACGCCCCGCTGGGCCGGGTACTGGCCGTGGAAGCCAGCCAGCTGGGCCAGGGATACAAAGAGGTCATCCCCCAGGGCGAAAAACCGCTGGAAGGCGCCGGCGTCATCGGCGACAAGCTGCTGCTGGTTTACCTGGAGGACGCTTCCTGCACCGCTCAGGTCTGCGACGCCCAGGGCCGCTTTGTGCGCACCCTTTCCCTGCCTGACCCCATCGGCACCCTCAGCTGCTCCAAGCCCATCAGCGGCAGCCAGCCGGGCAGCAGCGTGGTTTATCTGGGGTATGAAAGCTTCACCTGCCCGCCCTGTGTGCTGCGCTGCGACGTAGACACCGGTGAGGTCCGGGTGGTGTACCGCACCGGCAAGCCCCGGCAGGACATCCAGGTACAGCGCCGCTTCGTCACCAGCAGGGATGGTCAGCGCATCCTGGCCTTCCTGGTGTACCGCAAGGGCCTGGAGCCCAACGGCGCCGTCCCCACCCTCATGTACGGCTACGGCGGCTATTCCTCCAGCCAGCTGCCCTGGTACAACAACCCCTTCATCGGCCTGGATATCCCCGATTGGACCGACCGCGGTGGCCTCTACGTCCACTGCATCCTGCGGGGCGGCGCGGAATACGGTTCCGCCTGGCACGACGCCGGCTGCGGCCTCAACAAGAAGAACGTCTTCCATGACTTCATCGATCTGGCCCACGCGGTGCTGGAAGACGGCTGGACCGACCCGGCCCACATCGCCATCTGCGGTGGAAGCAACGGCGGCCTGCTGACCACCGCCCTGCTGACCATGGAACCAAGCCTGTGGGGATGCGTCATCGCCAGCGTGCCGCACACCGACATGCTGCATTTCAGCTGCGACGACCGCGGCCCCATGTACGTCACCGAATACGGCGACCCCCGCACCGAGGAGTTCTTTGACTACATGAAGAGCTACTCCCCCTATCACAACATCCATACCGGTACCGCCTACCCGCCGGTTTACGTCCAGACCGGCGAGATGGACAACAACGTCCCGCCCTACCACGGCAAGAAGTTCGCCGCCGCCCTGCAGCAGGCGACCACCGGCGGCCCGGTGCTGCTGCGTGTCCTGCCCTACGGCAGCCACGACCGCGGTACCGGTGAATACTTCTACCGCACCACCGCTGAGATGCAGACCTTCATCGAGCGGCACCTGGGCATGGAGAAGTAAAAATATTTCCCAAATGGCCTTGACATTTCCCCCGATATCCGCTATACTTATTTGGCTGGATATCTGGGTGTGGCGCAGCTGGTAGCGCGCTACCTTGGGGTGGTAGAGGCCGTGGGTTCAAGTCCCGTCACTCAGACCAGCAAAAAGCCGCTCATGCAAGTGAGCGGCTTTTTCGCATTTTGAATCAGTCCTTAGGTGGACTTGAAGCGGCGCGCCGCGGCCAGCCCGCGGTGGCTGTTTCGCGCACTACCGCTTTCCGAAATGAAAAATGAGCTGCCCGCGTCATAAGCTGTATTGACGTGGGCTTCTTTCTTTTACTTTTTGAAAAAGATAGTTGCGCGAAAATTCCAGCGCAGGTCCTGCGCCTGCACCGTGCAGCGAGAATCAAGTCCCGTCACTCAGACCATGACGAATGTTCTTACAGCATTTAGCTGTCAAAGAACATTCGTC
>JAHZAU010000001.1:52565-198700 GCA_019423755.1 Oscillospiraceae bacterium | reverse complement strand
CAAAATGATCAATTTAAGTAAACCTCAATTTTCCGCATGATTACAGGGGTTTACGAGGATTTTAGAAAAGTTGGATTTGCTGGGATTTTTCTCTTCCAAGCATCAACTAACCCACTACTTCGTCAAACCAAAGTCATAATAAATCCTTTTGGCGGATTTTCTGCTTAGCCTGTGGACCAAGCGTTCGTACTGCAAATTGATGCCCACCCCGCCTGAAATTTATCTACCGCCTACTCACTTTATGTTATTTTATCAATCGCTACATAATAACTTTGAGCAGCTCCACCGCGCTCTCCTCGTTGGGGTCGTTGGTGCCCAGCTCGCCGCGGAAGGCACGGGCGAGGATGGCTTTTTTGATGAGGTCGATCTGCTCCAGCACCTTTTCGGCTACTTCCTTGGCCTGCTGCTCTTTGGCGAGGAGGTCATCAAGGATGCGGACAATTTCAGCTTGTTCATCCATACATGGAACGGGAGTCTCAATGTTCTTGATATTCAATAGAGACAACTTTCCCAGGGTGGCTGACCTAATTCGTCCTTGAATATCACTTTGTGCTCCAGGCGAGGAAAGAAATGCACTTAAATATTGTGGCAATGTTTGTTTACTGATAATTCTTGCTGCATTTTCCGTTAAATTTGCTCCATCAAGCGCTTCTGGTATTATACCAGTTTTACCAATGCTGCCAACAATAGAGATATAAACATCTTCCTTGTTGATTATATAATTCTTGATTTGAGAAAAGGTTTCTTCTGTTATGTAGTGCAAGTCCGCATCATTTATCGTTCCATCTCCAAAATCTGCTATTCGAAGATATGGATGCGCTGTTCGTTCCGTAATTAATTTATGTCCCTTAGGGAGTCGTTTTCCACCCTTTACCTCTGCATATGTTCCGATTTTGAGTTTTTTCCAACTCTCCATCCCCACACCGTGCTCTTTTCTCCATTGGGCGGTAAGTTCGCCGGTGAAGGCTTTGTGGAGAATGGCAGCTTTGCGGGTTTCAAAGCTGTCCAGCGCATCCTGGGCCTTTTGCTTGGCCTCGTCCAGTTTGGCAAACAGGCTTTCAATGCGGTCAACAATGCGTTGTTGTTCGGGAAGGGGCGGTACCGGTACAGGAGTTATGGAAATGGTTTTAGTAGAAAGGTGTTTAACCGTCACACTTGGAGTCGCATCATTGATTTTCTTCAGTGGATCGGGTAGGTAGTAAAACAAAAAATCATTTAAATACAGAGAAGAACAAGACTGAATACAACAGACTCGCTGGTTTAGCAGAGCATCTTCACTTTGCCATTTTCCCACATTAAAGTCGCCATCCATACCAATTAAAATCTCACCTTTTTTGATGATATACTCTTCTGAACATTCTTGATCTGTATAAGTTTCAGTCACCCCATTAACAACATCCCGAATTCTAATTAACGGACGAGTATTTTCTGATTTGCTCCTTTTAAATCTCTTGGAATCAAATGGAAATCCGCTTTTCACTGATGTCAGTTTTCCCAACTCTATCCAACACCAATTACGTGGCACTTTAGTCGACTTTGGAATTACAATCTGCTTTGCCATTAGTCCCGCACCTCCAGCGCCCGCAGCTCCTTAACCACGCTCATGAGCAGGTCCGCAGCCTCTTCCAGATTGGCGGCGGCCTCCTCTGCACTATCAGCAGGATTGGGTAAATCTTCATATTTAATTACGGAGCTATCTTCAATCAATCCACAATCGAAAATGTTGCCTTTTTCCTCAATCTGTTCCCGAGTTAAAACGCTCCACCGCTCGTCCTGCACGGCATGGCGGTCCTCGGCCTCGTAAGCCTTCTCAAAGTCCGCGAAATGCTCCGCCTTCAGCGGCGTGGTCTTACCGAAGCTGGGCATATTGGTGCGCAGGTCGTAGAACCAGACCTCCTTGGTGTTGCCCTTGTCGCTCTTGCCTCGGGTGAAGAACAGCACATTGGTCTTGACCCCTGGCGCATAGAAAATACCAGTAGGAAGACGGAGAACCGTATGTAGGTTGCATTTATCCATGAGATCTCCTAAAATAGTCGTCTCACTAGGCATGTCCGGAAACACCACGGCGGCCCGGGCCTTTCCGTTGGCTTTCAGGCTGCGGTAGATGTGCTGGAGGAAGTTCAGCTGCTTGTTGCTGGTGGGGAAGGTAAAGTCGTCACGGGTGGCACGCTCACCGCCCTTTTTGGTGCCAAAGGGCGGATTGGTGAGCACCAGATCATAGCCATGGAGCGCTTTGCCCTGGTTGGACAAGGTATCCGCCAGTAAAATCTGACCCTCGATGTCGTGCAGCATGGCGTTCATCAAAGCCAGACGGTGGGTGTCGTGGACCAACTCGCAGCCGGTGAAGGCTTCCTTTTTTTCAAATTCTGCGGTATCCGAATCCACATTGAAAAAATCGTCGGTGTGCTCCCTGACATATTGATGGGCGGCAATCATAAAGCCGAAGGTGCCGCAGGCCGGGTCGTTGCACCGCTCACCGGGCTGAGGCTTCATCAGACGGGTCATGACATCAATCAGGACGCGCGGGGTGAAGTACTGGCCTGCGCCGGATTTCTTCTCGCTGGCGTTCTTTTCTAGCAAACCTTCGTACAGGTTGCCCAGCCCCTCTTCCCGGGCGGAATACCAGTCCAGGCCGTCGATGGTGGTGATAATTTTTTCCAGGTTCTTCGGCTCATCGATGTTGGTCATCGAACCCTGATAAATCTCTCGTACCCGGCCGGTACAATAAGTTCCAAACAGACGGAGCAAATCCTTATAGTACTTATACAACTCGATACCGGATTTACTGGTCAGCTTGTCCCAGCTATACTCCATGACAATCTGTTTTTCATGGTTTTGTGTTTTCTGCTCGGGGGTGAGCTCTTGACCATCCTTGCTTTCCTGCGGTGTGAGTCCCTCGGCAAATTTGCTTTCTTTGTCCGTTTCTTTGGCCATCTTCAAAAACAGAATGTAAGTAAGCTCGGTAACATACTGGTGATAGGTGATCCCGTCATCTCGCAGTACATTGCAAAGGTTCCAGAGCTTGGATACGATTTCCTGTGTGGTCATATGTGGTTTCCTCCGTTTAGTTCTTGCAATAGATATCTCCGTCTGCTGTGAGATAGTATTCTGACGGCTGACTTGCCGCACTCAAGGAACGGGCAATCAGCTCCCGAAGCTCCTTGGTGTTGCTTCCACTTGCAGCTTCAGTCAGCTCAAAGCTTCTCTGCTGCAATGCAGAAAGGTCTTTTTCTTTTCCCAAGGGGAGAGAAGGTTTCTTGTTGGAGCCGAGAATCTTGCCCCGCAGCAGATTGAAGCTGCCCAGCATTCTGGTTTCACACTTTTCGATATACCGCTCCATCTCCTGCTGCAGATACTTCAGGTAAGTGGCATCGAAGTTCTGGGCATAGTAAACCTCCATCAGGCTGCTCATCGTATAGAGCTCCAAAGAAAGGCGCAGGCTGTCCCGGATCTGTTCGGTCTTGTCCAGCACCTTTTTCAGATCCTTTTCCGAAGACTCCACCGTAGAGCTAAGGTCTTGGATGTAGAACTCAATATCATTCATCGCAAGCTTTTTGGCGCTTTGCAGACTGGTGATTGTGGCAGCTCTCTGGGCTTCGTGAGCCATGATGGAAGCATAGTTTTCAAAAGCGTATTTCGTAAAACTGATCTCAGACATCAGCTCCGCCTTTTTATTGCCGTACAGGAAATCCAGAATTTCACCGATTCCACGGTGAACAACCTCCAGTTGGCTGTTGATTTTTGCGAGGAAGTACTGTCCCGATGCCACCGACATAGCCGTAAAGGTACCCAGGAAAAGGGCCTGTCCAGTAACCGGGAAGAAGGAAGCAGACCCGACAAAACCCTGTTTTCCCTGGATCATCGATCCAAAGCCACCCTGTTTCAACGCAGTGAGGGTATGCGGAAGCCCTTCCGGGAAACGGACAATATAGGCTTGCGCCATTGTCCCGGCCGCTGCCATAGAAGGGAAATGTTGATAGGCAGCGCTCAGATGCATCTTCTGAGCTTCCGATAAGCTCAACTTTGTAAAGCGAGATTTGTCCTCAAAGTCATACGCCGTATCGCTGGGGACCAGTTCAAACTGCCCCATTTTCTCCAGCGCGAAAAGACTATCCTGCTCCAGTTCGTTTGCAGCGTTATAATTGCTCATGCGCTTCTTCCTCCATCATCGTACAGATATTCATTGAGCTCCAGCACGATATTTGTCAATTTGTTTTGGAAAATTTGATTGATCCTTCTAAATCCACCCACGCTCCGGAACCGGGAATCTTCATCGAAAACGCCCACATTAAGCACCGATTCCTCCATCAGGTACTTTTCCATGCGGTTGATCCAATTTTGTTCGATGGCAGTAAATTTGTGGGCCTTTTTGAGCTTGTCTACCGCCCGGCGGATGCGGGCTTCGTGGCTGATAAGGGTGGAACCGATGGCGTACCGGCGGATCAGACTGATGATGTCTGCTGCCATTTCTTCGTTGGTTAGTTCCGATATGGCAGTGTTGAGCTGCTGGGTGGTGAAGCCCTCCCGGTCCAGCGTCAAGCGCAGATCCTTAAGACTCGCCCGAGTCAGTTCCCTCGGTCGGGTGCAGATAATATTCAGCGCTGCGATCTCGTTGAGATTGGTTTTTACATAGTCAGCAAAGGCATCCAAATAGTCCTCCGGGCGGCTGCCGGTACCATAACCGCGGGTATGACTGACCAGTTCATCCGGCTCGTCGGAGATAACCACCGAACGGCCGCTCTTGTCCTCTTTTTTATCCAGCAGTTCGAAAACATTCCGATGGGCCAAAATATGGTTGCGGCCCTCTAGGGTCGGCTCCTGTTCCAGCTGCCCAATAAACTGGGTGGGGTCCATGCCGCCGGTCATGCTGACAAAGTGCTCCAAAGTCTTGCTGCTCAGGTTCCGTTTTTTCCGCTGGAGTTTGGCGATAATCTGGTCCATTTGGTACGCAATCTGCCTTTCATCTTCCAGCACCTCGAGGCCATCCAACAGCTGTTCAAAGGACGCGGATGGGTTAACCACTACTGGTTTCATGGTATTCATCGGGTCCAGCGATTCATAAACACCGACCGGGTCATAAATCTCGAAATGGGTCTTATGAATCTCGGGGCACAGACGAGTCGCACGACCCAACATCTGCTCAAACAGGATACGGGATTTCACCCGGCGCAGGAACACCAAATTGGTGATCTCGGGCACATCGATTCCGGTAGTCAGCAGGTCCACGGTAACGGCAATGCTGGGATAGCGCTCATTTTTGAACCGCTTGATGGCCTCCTTGACCTTTTTCGGGTTGCCGCCGCCTACGCTGCCGGTGATCTTCATAATCGCATCATTGTCCACACCGTATTCCGAGTAGATATTTTTCAGGATATCCACGATCATATCCGCATGCTGATCATCCACCGCATAGATGAGGGTTTTGCCCTTCTCCTCCGGGTTTTCTGGATCGATGTCCTTGGCAATCTCCGCCAACACCGTTTCGTTAAAGGAACGGGTGATGACCTTCTTGTTAAACTGCTCCACATCGAAGTTAAGTTCATCCTCCAACAGCTCGCTGTTGGTAATCTCCCCGGTCACTGGGTCGTAAAGGGTGACGGTATCACCGGATTGATAGTGGATACCCTCATCCCGCAGTTTGGTATGGAGGTTATGGGGAGCATCGTGGTCCACCAAATAACCCTCGATGACCGCTTCCCGGTAGGTATACTTGAAGACCGGCTGGCCGAAAATTTGGGTCGTATGGAGGGCAGGGGTGGCCGTCAGAGCAATTTTCACCGCATCAAAATACTCGATTACGCTGCGGTATTTGCTCTGGTAATCCCGCTGATCCCGGTAGAGGAGTTCGGTGTCCCCCATTTCCTTATCCAGAATGTAGCCCCGATGGGCCTCGTCCACGATCACAAGGTCATAGTCACTGACTGCAGGCATGGTTTCCCCGTCATTGTAGAGGATGCGCTTTACCATTCCTTGTACGGTAGCCACATGGATGCGGGTCTCCCGCTCGATCTCTTTCTCTTCCAGCCCCTTGATGTTATAAATGTCTGCCAAGGGCATCAAATCTTCCAGCTTGACCTCTGTGAAAACATCCAGCGCCTGATCCCCCAAAGCCGTGCGGTCCACCAGGAACAGGATGCGTTTGAATCGGCCTGTTTTTAAAAAGCGGTAGATCATACCCAGCACCGTCCGGGTCTTTCCGGTGCCGGTAGCCATAGCCAGCAGGGCCGTGTTTTGCCCATCCAGGATAGCCTGTTCCGCTGCCTGAATCGCCCGGAGCTGATAATCTCGGAGGTTCAGCCCGTCTTTATCCCGCAGCAGATCAAAGGGCATCTGCTCCAGCGCCCGATTGCCGGCGCCGATGTCCTTGCCCAACAGGTCCAACAGATTTTCCGGGCTCATCCATCCCCGCAATGCCTTTGGAACATTGGAGGGCTGGCGGAGATCCAAAAACCAGATACCGGACTTTGTTTTAAACTGCTCGAGATATGGTCTGCTATTGGTCGCAAAGGTAAACGGCACTTTATAGCTGCCCCAGGTTCCCACCTGGTACCGCGCATCTTCCGCACGAATATTGCGGGGATAGTCTTTCCCTTGATAGTCGATCACAGAAGGGATGTCCTTGTGCTCCGCCTTTGCCTCAATAATACCCACCAATTGCAGACCAATAAAAAGAGCATAATCGGCACGGCCATGATTTCCCACGGTGGAATCGGTGGGCCACTCCGCGATGGCAAGATTCCTTCCTTTGGCGGGGCGAGTGCCGTTGGAAAAACGCAGATTTTCGCTATCCGCCTCCCAACCCACCTGTCGGAGCTGTTGGTCAATGATGTAACGCGTCTCCGCTTCTGCCTTTTGTCGCTGGCTGGCCGCCTTCACTGCCTGCTGACGGCGCTTTTCTTTTGTAACCGAATCCGAAGCGGCCGCTTTTTCTTCCGCTTCTTTGGTCAGTTTTTCCTCCTGCACCTGTTCAGAAGCATCGGCGATGCTTTCTTTCTCCGGCAAATCGAGAGGCATTACAAACGGTTCATTTTGATAATTCCAATCGCCGTAGGTCTGCATGAACCACTCACATAGACTGTGCGCCATTTGAAGCAGCACTTTTCCCTCCGCAACCGAGGTATAGTTCTCATGTACCGCTTTATTTCTTGCTTTTCTCAGCGCATGGAGGATATCCACAAGGTCCTGCGTCAAAAAGCCTTCCCGGAAAAGAACCGTAATTCGATTCACGGCCGTATTTTCAGCAGGAAGCGCAATGCGATCGTATGCAAACATTAGGTTTACGACCGTCTCACCGATCATCCCCAATTTCATCAGGCAGGAGTTGGAATCCGAATATAGATACGCTTCTGCCATTTTCCCAAACTGAGCCAATACGGGAAATTCCTTATCAAGAAACTTAAAATTACTTTTCACCACAGCTCACCGCCCTTGCAAGTTCTGCGCATCGTCAGTAATAAGTGAGTTTGTCTGTTTTTATTCCTCTGGCGGAACGGGGATGTACACCATTTTCAGGGGGATCATTTTACGATATTTGATACTGAGCTGGTCGTAATATTTCAAGACCAGATCCACAAGTTCCGTGCCGTTAATGCCGCGGATAATCGGGGTGTTTTCCAGGTATCTCTGCGCATTTTTGGTATAGTTGGACAGTGTCACAAACAAGCCATAATCTCCCTCACGCATCGCGCCTTTCAGGGACTGGATGGTTGTCTCTTTGATGTCTCCGTCCTGGCTCTTGACCTGGACAACGATGCGGGGCGGCAGCTCATCTTTATAGGCGGTAATGTCGATACCGCTGTCTCCACCATGCGGCGACAGGATCGTGCGGTAGCCCATAGCCTGCAAAAGATTTGCAACAAACGGTTCCAGATCATAGCCCTTGAGGTTTTTGCTCAGCTCTTTCAGGATAAAGTCGCGGGTAGCCTCGATAATATCGTCCGCTGTCTGTGCTACTGTCTCATCAGTATCCGGCTCCACAGTATTACCTTTAAAATCTTTATCCAGCGCTTTCAAATACTCGTCCGCATAGTTTTTTACCTGGAACAAGGTCAGCGCGGACCCTACTTCATACAGAGCTCCCTGGGAAAAGGCCGTACGGGGTAAGTGTTTGAGCCACCTTACCTTCCGCCGATGGGGGTATCTCGATGCGCTATCTTCATAGATATAGGTGCTCTCCACGACCCCGATGTTGATTTTGAGGTCGATCTTGGACGGGAATACCATATAATCCCCTTCCTGTACCTCATGGGCAAATCGATACAACATGCCGGCGCTGGTAGCAATCGAACCTTTTTTCGCATCCGGATAGGTTGCGATGTATTTTTCTTTATAGGCGTCACGGGATGCATCTATCGCCGACAAGTCTCCCATCTCTTCCCAGCCGATTGCAATTCGATTCTGATTCAAAAAAAGGGGATCGTCCATGGTATGGATTCCCCAAACTGTTTTGTTTGCTGCCGCCATCACAGCCACGCTCCTATCACATTCTGGGTATATTTCATTGCACGGTAACTCTTCGCTTACCCAAATCCACGGTATAACCTTTTAAAGATCAAATGTTCCGTGCCTTAAACATATGCTGAACTCACTTGATGATTTGGATAGTTCTGTAAATGGTAATGTGTAAATAATCTATATAACCGACTACAGAAAATCTGCATTTTCATGTTTTTTAAGACATAAATAATTGAATTTATTTTATCATGTTTTCGCAAAGTACTCAACTTTTATCAACATTGGTTAGAAAGCAAAAAGTATCAAAGTCTCATCTTGGGGCATCCACTTATTTGCAATTTTGGTGCTATTAATCCAACCGATATTTTTTGTCGCAATCAGAGATACACCGGGTTACCGTTTAGAATCAATTCCACATAGGTTAATAAATTATTATAGAGCCACCAACTACAAAGAAAGAGATACACCTTTTAGGCGTATCTCTTTCTTGTTCATGCAGGAAAGGAGATTTTTATGAGCAGTGAGCTGTTAGAGACTATGCCCGATGGACTATGCCCGCTGTGATGGACGCAAATCAGCTTGCACAGGTGTTGCATATTTCAAAAGTGAGTGCATACAACCTTGACGAACAAGGAGGTCTGACCTTTGAGATTGAAAAAGGCAGATGGAGTTTTCGGTTGACTGCGCCGTATAACGAGGAACGGAAACAGGCGGCAAATGAGTGGGCGAAGAAAAATAGACTAAAATTCTGAGAAAGTTTTTATGCGTGCCATACTGTTGTCGTGGTGATATGGTATAATTTACCCATCCATAGGCAGGAGGACAAATTATGAAGACATTTCTTGCCCCAAATGGGGAATATATCACTGTCCCGGATGGCAGAGTGACAACATTCGGGCTCAGTGAGGAACAGAATAAATTGGTGGAAAATGCATTGCCCACAAAGGGGTATGAGTTGCTTGACACCGATACGCCAACCGATTTGATCGCCATTTCTGCGGCAGCGTTCATCATCATTGCCGCCGCTTTAGATGAAAAAAGCCGGGAAATGGTATTTGATTATTATACAGAGGCTGGCGTTTGTGCGGACGAAACTATATTCTGGCTCGGTTACCCCAAACCGCCACACCACTTGCGGGCTAAATTCAAATGCTATGAAAACTTTGGAGAACTTTCCGCTAATTTGAAGTACCATCTTTTGTCTGCACACAAAAAGTCAAAAAAGGTGAAGGATTTCAGTAAGCAGCTTACGGATTGTTTGCTGATTATGAAACTTATCCGTTCTCGTCCCGGCATTCGAACCCAAGAGCTTGCTGATGAATTGGAGCTGTCAATGCGAACAGTCCAGCGATACATTTCCACATTGCAGGCTGCGGGGGAGTGGATCACATACGATCACACGAAAAAAGGCTGGTATCTGCAAGATGGTGTATCCCCTCTATTCGATAACTTTTGATGGAGGCAGAGCATGAGAAATTCACAACTTTTTAAGGAACGGATTACTTTTAGCAGTTATGATTTACTGATAAAAGAACTTTCTGACGCAATAGATGGTGGCGCATCAACCTTGAAAAAACTGCTTTTTGGCACAGAAACGCCGGAGTTGTATTCTGAACATGGTGCATATCAGGTTGGTCAGCATAGCCAGTGTGCGGGACTGAAAGGGGAACGCTATACAGAAAAACGTCTATGCAAATGTATGTACTATCTGAACAGCACCCACTCCAAAAACTGTGCCGGATGTGCTTTTCAAAATCGTTTTGAAATCGTTGGGGATTATAGGATCACGGACTATGAAGTTCCCGCTTTTTACTATGGCGACGGCATAGGGGAGATTGATCTGATCATCACCAAGGGCAATATTCACTACGCAGCCGAAGTGAAACCCTATAAAGGCAACAACGAGACGCTGCTGCGAATGATCACAGAAATTATGACCTATACCGAAGGCTATCCAGCGGGACGATATAAGAAAGCGATTGCTTTTTTTGAGAAGAATCGTGACGATGGAGAAAAAACAGCACAACAAAAGGAATATGAAGCCGCTGATCCTGCTCTTGTCGCATTACTTAAAAAAGCGGACATTACGGTATTCCGGTTTGAAGAAGCTGGCGAGAAAGTGTATCAGATATGCAAATTATAATCCACAGAGGAACCCATCAAATCGGCGGTGTTGCAACAGAGATCTGCACGGCTGCTACCCGAGTATTGATAGATATGGGGGATGAACTGAGCCTGGAGGACAACTCCGCTCCTGCTCCACTTTCCATTCCGGGCGTCACCGATGCGAATGGCAACTGTGCAGCTGTTCTGTTCACACATAATCACGGGGACCATGTCGGTCAACTGAAAAACATCCGAGATGGAATACCGTTGTATATGGGCAGCTTGGCAAAGGATGTGTTTCTTGCAACATTACCAAAATCAAATATGTCTTTGAAGCTGCGAGTAGAACAGACAAAGACTTTTGTGCAAGGAGTGCGCATCCAAATTGCGGATATGTTTATCACGCCTTTTTCCGTTGACCATTCCGCTTGTGACAGCTATATGTTTTTGATCGAAGCGAACGGGAAAAAAATCCTGCACACGGGTGACTTTCGTCTGCATGGTTTTCGGGGCAAGGCAATTCCGAAAATCCTTGATAAACGGATCGGTAAGGTAGATGTACTGATTATTGAGGGGACAACCCTTTCTCGTACTGATACGCAACCGATGACGGAGCGAGAATTGCAGCAGAAGGTCAAGGCATATATGGAACAATACAAGTATGTTTTTGTCTTATGTGCATCTACAAATCTGGAGCGCATTTGCGCTCTGTCAAAGGCTGTCCCACGGGGCAAGTATTTCGTTTGTGACAAATATCAAGATAGCTTGCTTGACTTGATGCAACAGCATTGGGGTAATTACTCGCCGCTTTATCGGAGCATCAAAAAGACAGTATACGGGGAAAATCTGCTGTCCGAATTCCGGAAAAAGGGTTTTTTGATGTTGGTGCGGGATAACAGAAAATTTAGGGAGATCATCCATAACTTTACCCCCGAGCAGAGCATCATCCTCTATTCCATGTGGAACGGTTATCGCACAAAGCCGGGTAGTACCCTCCCCGATTTTCTAAATCTCGCAGGACGGTGGGAACCGTTGCACACCAGCGGTCATGCTTCACAGAAGGATATTCAGATGGTGATTGAGAAAGTAAACCCGGACATGATTATCCCGATCCATACGGATAATCCCGATATGCTGCAGACCCTTTGCCCAAACAAAAACGTAGTCATTTTGAACGATGGAGAGGAAATCAGCGTATGATTGAAAATAATGTGTTATGTCTTGGATTAACCCGGATGCAGTTTCATACGCTCCGTTGTCATTTTCCAATTGGATTTAGCTTTTATCAAGTTTCAGCCGACACTTTGGAGGAAAAAGAGAATATTGAAATTGTGGTCAGCAAGGCTTGGTGCGTATTCATCAACCCGAAAAAACTAACGCCCGCTCAACTATACCAAATCGTTGCTGCACACGAATATGCCACACAACATACCCACGCCGCTATTCTATTATTCACCGATCCCTTTACCGTTGAGCAGAAAGAAATCGTTGACACGAAAGCGCTGCATCGTGTTGATCTTCGTGTCGGACTGGACAGAACTTTGAGAGATACCATAGAGATCATCCGCAAAGCAACAATGCCATGCTGGGACGGAATGGCACGGATGAGAAGCAATGTTTTTAACGATGGATGGTATCTGCTGGATATAGAAACATCGGGGCCTGACCCATTGGAAGACGATATAATATCTCTGTCCGTTTCTTATATGGCAGATTATAAAATTCAATCCAAAGAAACGCTTTATATCAAACAGACATATCCAATCACGGAGCAAATCGAAACCATCACGGGCATAACAAACGAAATGCTTGAAAAGGGCATCACAAAAGCACAGGCGGTTGAGTATCTGAATAATCTCCCATCCCTATCTCCGATCGTCCTTGAATCCAGCAAATATTATCTGCCCTTTTTGAAAGCCCTGTATCATTCATGCGGGCAAAAATTTGATCTACCAAATGTGGCAATAGACGGACTTGCTGCTATTGCTTTTGGATATATGATTTTTGGAAAACCACATGAAATTCTTCCTGCTATTAAGCAAAGGAAATACAAGCGGACGCAGATGGATCATTCCTATCTTGCCGAGCTGTACGATCTGACGCTTGCTGTGTTTGAGAATTTGCAGGAACGATATGAGGTAAGAGCTGCGGGAGATTTCCATTCGCTATACTATGGAAAAATCGAGTGCGGAGAATAATTTCAAAAATATTTTATACAAACAGGGGGTTGTTTTTCTTCGTCAAGTGTTTATCCGGGATAGGATTGTTGATCCCGAACATTACGAAACGCCGCATATTATGTTTGTTTTTCGTGATATGAATTGCCAATCTGAGCATGATTTGTGTGCTGACCTTCGCAGGGATGGGAGTAGATGAAAAATATGAAACAACATCGGCAGATGGACAAAAGCTCTGTTGAATGGTGACGAGGAATATCCGCAGGATATGTCCACGATGAGCCGAGTGGAACAGCTAGAGCGAGTTACCGTCATGAATTTGAAGAAAGAAGGCGGCGTTAGCCGTACTGCCGGGCATGAAGCACCTGGAGGCTACCATTGTGGACGTCTCCATTGTTGGCTGACTTCATTCATGCCAGGGGTTGCAAACCAAAGTGCGAAAAACTGTTGACACTACCCGCTGGGCCGCAAAAAGAGGAAAAAATGCGGGATACGGGGGGAGTGTCAGCATCTTAAAAAATAACCAAATCAAACACAAGAACGCCCCCGTTTCCCAAGGCAGGAAGCGGGGGCATTTTTACGCAGAGGCTACTGGCGCGGGGTGGGGCGCAGCGGCGTCTTGATGTCGAAGGAGGGGTTGAAGGCGTAGAAGTTTTTGCTGTCCAGCTGCTCCTGTGCGTAGCGGAGGGCTTCACCGAAGCGCTGGAAGTGGACGATCTCCCGCGCCCGCAGGAACTTGATCACGTCCCGGACGTCCGGGTCGTCGCAGAGGCGCAGGATGTTGTCGTAGGTGACCCGGGCCTTCTGCTCGGCGGCCAGGTCCTCCACCAGGTCAGCGATGATGTCGCCGGTGGACTGCAGGGTGGCGGCGCTGAAGGGCACCCCGGCAGCCGATTGGGGGTAAACGCCGGTGGTGTGGTCCACAAAGTAGGTATCAAATCCGCTTTCCTTGATCTGCTTGGGGGTCAGGTTGCGGGTCAGCTGGTAGAGGATGGCGCTGATCATCTCCTCGTGGGCCAGCTCCTCGGTACCGATGTCGGTGAGGACGGCTTTCACCGGGCCCCAGGGGGCGCTGTAACGCTGGGAAAGGTAACGGGTGGCGGCGCCCATCTCCCCGTCGGGACCGCCCAGCTGGGTGATGATCAGCTTGGCGGCAGCCGGGTCAGGACGGGCGATCTTCACCGGGTGCTGCAGTTTCTTTGAATAATTCCACATATGCTACGCCTCCCATTCCCAGGGCCAGGGCTCGCTGACCCAGTCCCACTGGGTTTCGGATGCGGCGGCACCCAGTTCCAGCGGGCCGAAGTTTTTGGTGTACTCCTCCACGGCGCTTTGGTACATGGGGAGGTATTTGTTGTAATACTGCAGGGCTTCCTTGCTGTTGGGGTGGGTGTCCAGGAACAGGGCGGCCTCGTGGAGGGTGAACTGGTACATCTGCACCCGCTGCATCAGGGTCTGACGGTCGACGGTGTTTTGGCTGTTATTTGCCACTGGGGACCGCCTCCTCTCCAATAAAGGGTTTATCCAGCTGGGCAAACATGGTGCCCCGCTCCAGACTCAGCTGGGGATCGTACAATTCCTGCCACTGCTGAAACGGCACATAGGCCATGGCCAGGGAGACCGGCTGGTTGGTAAAGTCCCCGACGCAGGCGCGGGAGGTTGCATCTTCCATCTGAGACACTCCTTTCGTCAAGTGAGATACCGGCAAAGCGGCTCCTTACAACCTATGACGCAGGGGGAAGAAAGGGTGCCCCGCCCTCGGGCGCCGCGCCGCCGCCAACGGGCAAAAGCCAGGGCGCTGGGTGCAAAACCTCCGCGCCGCCGGGGAAGAACCGCCGGGGCCGGGGCGGGAAATTTCTTTGCCGCCAGGCGGGGTGGCGTTTTGGGCGAAAATATGGTACACTCGTCAGGAACTGGGCTTTCCCGCCGAGGAAGCCCGCAGGAAGGAGGAATCAGCATGCGGGTCGTGAATTTCGGGTCGCTGAATATTGACTACACCTACCGGGTGGATGCCTTTGTGCAGCCGGGAGAGACCAAGGCGGCGCAGAGCCTGTCAGTCCACTGCGGAGGCAAGGGGCTCAACCAGTCGGTGGCGCTGGCCCGGGCTGGGGCGGAGGTATTCCACGCCGGTTTGGTAGGGGCGGATGGCGCCTTTTTGGTGGAGAAGCTCCGGCAGGAAGGGGTGGACATCCGCTGGGTACAGCAGGTGGAGGAGCGCTCCGGCCACGCGATTATCCAGGTGGACGCCGCTGGGCAAAACTGCATCCTGCTTTACCCGGGGACCAACCACGGTCTGACCGAAGGATATCTGGACCAGGTGCTGGGGCAGTTCGGGCCGGGGGACTGGGTGTTGCTGCAAAATGAGACCAACCTGGTGGGGACCATCATCCAGAAGGCGGCGGAACGTGGGATGCTGGTGGCCTTTAACGCCGCGCCCATGGACGCCGGGGTAAGGGATTACCCGCTGGAACTGGTTCGCTGGCTTTTGGTCAACGAGACCGAAGGGGCGGCTCTCAGCGGCCAGGAGGACCCCCAGGCTATCATCGACACCCTGCGCCGCCGCTATCCCCGGACGGCGGTGGTGCTGACCCTGGGCGAGCAGGGGAGCCTTTACGCCGGGGAGGAGGGGCAGTTTTTCTGCCCGGCCCAAAGGGTACAGGCGGTGGACACCACCGCGGCTGGGGATACCTTTACCGGGTTCTTCCTCCGGGCCGTGGGGCAGGGGAAGGCCCCGTCCCAAGCGCTGGAAGTAGCCACCGCTGCCAGCGCGCTGGCGGTGACCCGCCCCGGCGCGGCCGATTCCATCCCCCATTGGCAGGAGCTGCAAAACCGGTAAACCGCAGAGAGAAAGAAAAAACGCACCCTCGGGCAGAGGGCGCGTTTTTGTGTGCGAAAATGGAGGGGAAAGCTAGTCTTCCAACTGTTCCAGCAGGGAAGAGCGGATCTTCAGGTAGTCGGTCAGGTCCAGAGAGTAGGACAGGTCCATGCGGCGGGTCTCCGGGTCGGGGTCCACATAGCCGCCCAGCACCTCTTCCACCTGGGCGAGCATCCAGTCCCGTCCGCTGCGGCGTTCCAGCATCTGCATCAGGGTGAAGTCCTGGATGCCGAAGCGCAGCTGTTCCAGACGGACCGAGCGCACCGGTTTTCCGGTACGGCCCGGGTAGACGAAGTACATATCGCCGGCCTTCCAGATGGGGAACTTGTAGCCCGGGTCTTTCCAGGGGTCCTCGGTCCAGAGGCAGTAGTCCCAGCGCAGGAAGCCGTCCAGCCCGAACAGGTAGGTGTACCAGCCCATGAGGCGGCTTTCCAGGTTGGGGGAGTGCAGGAAGCTGTTGGGCCGCTCGGGGAAGCAGCAGACGTACCAGGTGACGGTGCCGCCCTTGGCGCGGATGGTCTCCTTGATCTGGGGCATCTGGTCGCGGTAGCGCATGACAAAGCTCAGGGCCGGGGAGATGGAGTGTCCCGCTTCCTTACATTCTTCCATGAATTCCGGCATATTGACGGCGGACTTGTACTGGACCTTCTGTCCGTGGGCGCACTGGTCGATGAGGGCCATGCAGCCGTGGTAGGTGTCCAGGTTGGTGGGCTCGTCGGCCATGACGAAGGATTTTTCCCACCAGCCCTTTTCCTGCAGGTGAGCAAACAGCTGTTCCAGGTAGGAGCGGCAGTCGGCCAGGTCGGAAAGGAAGAAATAGGTGTTGGTGGCTTCGTCCAGGCAGCGCAGGCGCAGGGGCTCGCCGTATTCCGGCATGGGGCTGCCCATCTGGTTGCGGTCCCAGTTGCCCACTAAGCCGAACAGGTCGATCTCCTGGGTGATGCCGCTGGCAAAGGCGGTCTCCACATAGCGGTCGAAGGCGGTAAAGTCGCAGTGCAGCTGGCCTTGGGGGTCCCGGCGCAGGGCGACCATGTTGTACTCAAAGAGATTGGAGGCGTTTTTGGGCACCAGGTCGCAGCTCTGGCCGCCCCAGGGATAATCGGAAAGGATGGTGGTGATGACCTTCTCGCCCAGGGAGGCAAGCTCGGTCAGGTAGTGGCCGATGATGGCAAAGTGCTCGTCGCTCCAAAGGGGCACCTGGTAGTAGCGGGCCAGGCAGCTGGGATGCTGCCACAGGTCCAGGTAGAAGGGGCTTTCGGTGAGCGGGGGGAGTACCACGTTGCGGACGGCGATCTCCACCGTGTCGGAGCCCAGGAGGGTCTCGGTGTCGTAGCCGGGGCCGGCGTGGTAGTAGTTGATGGTCAGGGTCACCGGGCCGCCGGGCCAGGAGGCGGGGACGGTGCCTTCCACCCAAACGGTCTGGGGGAAGTGAGCTTCCAGCAGCATCTGGGGCTCGGTGAGGATGGCGTCGTTTACCAGCTGGCCAAAGTCGTCGGGCAGGTAGCCGAGGAAGTACATGGCAAAGCAGCCTTCCAGGCCCTTGGGGGCCACCAGTTCCAGGCGGACGTGGTGGGTGCGCAGGCCTTTCCAGGAGACCAGGCTGGAGCCGTCCAGGACGCAGTGGGTGTCCTCATTGGCGCCGATGAGCAGCTGGAAGGCGGTCTTTTCGCCCTTGGCCACCTGGATGGGGTGGAAGTCCTCCTCCCACTCCGGGCCGCCCAGCAGGGTGGCCTTGTGGTGCTTGAAGGTGTTGTCCTTGCGAATGTGACGGAAGGTGTATTCCATCTTGAACATACGGATTCCTTCTTTCTGATGTTTGATGGGAAATAGAAAACGGGGGTTACCCTTTCATACCGGTCATGGAGACACCCTCCACAAAGCGCTTTTGCAGCACCAGGTAGAGCAGGAAGGGCGGCAGGAAGCTCAGGCAGGCCTTGGCCATGTCGGCGCCGACGTTGACGTCGTTGTTTTCCTTGAGGGTGGCGATGGCCAGCGGCAGGGTGTACATCTCCTGCTTGGTGCTGACGATCAGCGGCCAGAGGAAGCCGTTCCAGGTGACCAGGAAGGTGAAGATCACCAGCATGAGCATAGCGGAGCGCACCAGCGGCAGCACGATGCTCCAAAGGATACGCAGGTCGCCGCAGCCGTCCATGCGGGCGGATTCGATCAGCTCCTTGGGGATACTGAGCATGGCCTGGCGCATAAGGAAGACGCCGAAGACGCCGGGCGCCGTCAGGATCAAGGCCTTGAAGGAGTTGAGCCAGTGCAGCTCCTTGATGATCAGGTAGCGGGGGACCAGGGTCACCTCCATGGGGATCATCAGGGTCATGATCATTAGGAAGAAGATGACGTTGGCGCCTTTAAAGTTCATCTTGGCAAAGGCGTAGCCCGCCAGGCAGGAGTAGACCAGGGTGAGGATCACCGCGCCGCCGGAGTAGATGATGCTGTTGAACAGGGCGCGGACCATCTTCTTGTTGGTAAGCACCGAAATGTAGTGTTCCAGGGTGAAGTTGCGGGGGTCAAAGCTGATGGCGTAGCTGGAATAGCTGTTGTTGAGGGAGGTGACCACCATATACACCAGGGGAGCCAGGCAGAGAAGCCCCAGCGCGATGAGGATGATATCGGTAATGTAGTTGTGTTTTTTCGATGGCATCTGGGCACCTCCTTAGTATTCCAGGTTTTCGCGGGCGACCATCTTCCGCTGAAGGATGGAAAGCACCGCCACGATGAGCAGCAGCACGTTGGACACCGCCATAGCGTAACCGGCGTTGTTGCTCTTGAAGTTCAGGTTGTAGGCGTACATGACGATGGTGGTGGTGGAGAAACCGGGGCCGCCGCCGGTGAGGGTGTAGATCAGCTCGAACACCTGGAAGGAGCCGGTGATGCCCATAAATACCAGCAGGACGGTGGTGGGTTTGACCATAGGCAGGCTGATGCGGAAGAACTCCTGCCAGCCGTTGGCGCCGTCCACCTGGGCGGCTTCGTAGTAGCTTTTGGGGACATCCATCAGCGTCGCCACGTAGAAGATCATGGAGTAACCCACGTCCTTCCAGATGGAGATGGCCGCCAGGGTGGCCAGGGCGGTGGAGGAGCTGCCCAGCAGGGTGGAAGCGTTGAGCCCAAAGAGGGAGAAGAACCAGTCCACGGCGGCGATGTCGCTGTTGAGCATCTGCTTCCACACCACGCCGATGACCGAGGCGGAGGTGAGGTAGGGGATGAAGAACACCGCTTTGGCGAAGCGGGAAACAGGACTGTTTCCCTTTTTGACCACCATGGTGGCCAAAATGAGCGCCAACAGGGTCTTGATGGGGACCACCAGAGCGGCGTAGATCAGGGTGTTTTTGATGGCGATGCGCAGCTGTTCGTCCTCCAGCAGCTTGCGGTAGTTGTACAGGCCGTTGAAGGTGGGCGGGTTCATGATGTTATACTTGGTGAAGCTCAGCCCAAAGGACATAAAGAACGGGATGACGGTGAACACCAGCAGGGTGATGGCGATGGGAAGGATAAACAGGTAGGGCAGGGCGCGGTTCCACAGGCTTTTCTGTCCGGGGACCGCCGCCGCGCCGGAAGGGGGAAGGACGTGTTTTTTCATGGGGTAACTCTCCTCTTAAAAAAAGGCATTGGCCCCCAAAGGGAACCAATGCCTTTTTGCATACTGGGTCTATTTCCCTGCCCAATATTCATCCAGCAGGCCGTTGGCGTACTCTGCGGCGTTATTGAGGGATTCTTCGGGGGTCTGGGTGCCTTCGAACATCAGCTGGAGCTGTTTCCAGAGATACTCGTAGATCTCCTGGCCTTTGGGGCCGACGGTCAGGCCGCGCAGCTTGTCGATGTCCTCGGTAACGATGCGCTCCATCTTGGCGTCGCCCTGGTAGGGTTCATCCACGGTCAAAGGAGCACCGGGGCAGGTCTTGTGGTATTCGGTCATGAACTCGGGGCTGACGATGTACTTCATCAGCTTCACAGCCAGCTCTTTGTTTTCGCAGGCGTTCATCAGCACCAGGGAGTCGGTAGCGCCGAAGGTGCCGTATTCCTTGTTTTTCAGGGAGGTGACGTAGTCCCAGTTCAGGTTCGGGTAGGTCTCGGCAAACTGGGTCTCCTGGGTCTGGGAGGAACGGGTCACCGAGAAGGCAGCTTTGCCCTCGCCGAATACCTTCTGGAAGGCGTCGGAGTTGGTCAGGGACATGGCGTCTTCCGGCATGAAGGGTTTGAGGCTCATGAGGAAGTTGGCAGCTTCCAGGCCGGCTTCGTCGTTGAAGCGGACAGCGGTGCAGTCTTCGTTATAGATGTCGCCGCCAGCCTGCCACAGCCACATGTACCAGTTGGAGTTCAGCTGGCCGACGGTGGTGCCGCCCCAGCCCAGAGAAACGCCGTACTGGTCGATCTTGCCGTCGCCGTCGGTGTCCTGGGTGGCTTTTTCACAGATGCGGTAGAAGTCTTCCCAGGTCTCGGGAGCGGTCTCGCCCAGGGAGTCCAGGATGTCCTTGTTATAGTACATAACGAAGGGAACGCCGGAAACGATGGGCAGGCCGTAGGTACCGCCGTACATCTTGGTGTTGTCGATGTAGTTGTAGTACTCGTAGTCGCTTTCTTCCAGGTAGGGGGTCAGGTCGTCGATGGCGCCGGCATCGATGAAGGTGGGGTACAGCTCATTGTACATGTAACCGATGTCCGGGCCTTCCTCTGCGTTGATGGCGGTGACGTATTTTTCCTGGTAGTTTGCCCACGGAATCAGTTCCAGGGTGATCTCACAGTTGTTTTCCTGCTCGAATTTTTCCAGCAGGGGACGCCAGTTGGCCTCGGTGTCGGAGTCCAGCGGAGGGGTCCAGATGGTCAGCTGGGTGGGTTCGCCGGATTCGGTGGAGGTCTCTTCTGCCGCAGCAGTTGTGCCTTCTTCGGCGGGAGCAGCTTCTTCCGAGGAGGAGCCGCAGCCAGCAAACAGGGAGGTCACCATTGCAGTGGCGAGGAGAAGGGTCAGAACTTTTTTCAGGTTCATGCAGAGCGCTTCCTTTCCAATATCAGTTAGCCTTTTGATGCAAAAATTTAGCGTTTGGACCGAGCCAAACGCACATCCGCCCGCGGCGGATCTCTGTATTTAACATAGCATGGGGAGGCCGGGGAAGCAAATTCATAATTTTTATCTATTGTCGAATTTGAAAAGATTTTGTCTATGGGTCCGCTGGATTTGTGAATTTTTTTGAAGAGATGGGGATGATTTTTATTGTAATTTTACGAAGAAAAACGAACTGGCGAGAAAATATGAGTTAAAAAATGCCTGCACCGGGAAGGTGCAGGCAGGAAGGGAAAGAAGAAATCGGATTATTTTGCCAAACGGTAGATGGCTTCCAGATAGATAGCCAGCCACTGGTCCAGCTTGTCCAGGCAGATGTGCTCGTTTTTGTAGTGCATCAGGTTTTCCTGGTCGGGCAGCAGGGCGCCGAAGGCCACGCAGTTCTGGCAGGCGCGGGCGTAGGTAGCGCCGCCGTCCACCAGGGGCTGGGCGTTGGTGTCGCCGGTGACATCCTTATATACCTCCATGAGGGTCTTGACCAGGAAGTGGTCCTGGGGGATGTACAGCGCCGGGGTCACCGAGGAGATTTCCAGACGGGCGGGGGTGCCTTCCAGGGCGGCGGCCAGCTTCTCCTGGTACTGCTCCATGTCGGCGGTCACCGGCAGGCGCTGGTCGATGGAGAAGATCACCTGGCCGTTTTCCATCTGCATCTGGCCCACGTTGAAGGTGGAGGGGCCGGAGATGTCGTCCCGACAGGTGATGCCCAGGTTTTCGCCGTAAAGGGCCAGGCCGATCTTGGCGCAGTAGAAGTCCCGCACTGCGGCAAGCTCCGCCGGCAGTTCCAGGGGCTGCAGCACGGCCATCAGGCAGGAGATGGCGTTGATGCCCCCTTCCAGACGGGCGGCGTGGGCGGATTTGCCCTGGACGGTGAGCAGCAGGGCGCCGTCCTGAGGCTGGATGGTGCACTGGCAGCCGGTTTTCTGCTCCACGGCGGCGCAGGAAGCGGCAAGGGCCTCCTGGCAGGCGGCGGGCAGACGCACCTGGGCGGATTCGGCCACTGAGTTAAAGGCGTTGCCGCCGGCAAGGCCCCAGTCCCCGGCGCAGGGCAGGGAAAGGGTGTACTGCAGGATGCCCTTCTCGGCGTAGGTCACCGGGAATTCGGCGTCGGGGGTGAAGGCCAGGTCGGGCTGGGGCATCTTCAGGGTGTTGAAGTAGTGGTCCACGCAGTCCCAGTTGGTCTCCTCGTTGGCGCCCAGGATGACCCGGATCTTGCGGCGCAGGGGCAGGCCCAGCTCCCGCAGGATCTTGATGGCGTAGAGGCAGACGATGGTGGGGCCCTTGTCGTCGATGATGCCGCGGCCGTAAAGCTTGCCGTCGATCACCTCGCCGGAGAAGGGGTCGCAGACCCAGCCGTCCCCGGCGGGCACCACGTCCACATGGCCCAGGATGCCCAGGGTCTCTTCGCCTTCGCCGAAGTCGATGTGTCCGGCGTAGTTGTCAAAATTCTGAGCGGTGCCGCCCAGGCGGGTGCCCAGGTCCAGCATCGCCTGGAGGGCTTTGGCGGGTCCGGGGCCGAAGGGCATACCGGGTTCCGGCTCGCCCATCACACTATTGATCCGCAGCGCTTCCTGCAGGTCGGCAAGCAGGGCCGCGCGGTTTTCTTCGATGGCTTTGGTAAAATCCATGGTGGGTTCGCTCCTTTTGTTAGAATGGTTGGTCGATTGCTTTGATTGGATACTGTATACAATATAACAAAAAACCGCCCGATGGGCAACCCCTCTTTGCGGCAAAGGGGGGCAAATTGGCGGAGCCTTCTTTCAAGAAGGGGTAAAATGTGATATAATATTGACACATTTTCACCGGAAAGAAAGGAGCCTCTGCCATGAAGATCGCCGTGATCACCGCCCAGTTTTTGGAGGACTATGTCCGGGACGCCCTGCGCCGCATCCACCCCCGGTGCGAAATCCAGCTGTTTATCTACCGGGACTTTATCCATGTCGGCGAGCTGTATCTGGAACTGGAGGAGGAGTTCGACGGTTTTCTGGTCAGCGGACCGGTGCCCAAAGAGGCGATCATCAAGCGGGCCCACCGCCTGAAAAAACCGCTGGCCTCCTTCGGTACCGACCCTCAGTGTTACTATGAAGTCTTTTTCAAGGCCATGTACGAACACAGCGACTGGCAGCTGGAAAAGGGCTCCTTCGACCTGCTGGAATGGGTGGAGGACCCGCTGCCGCTCAATCAGTACCTGCGGGAGGGGACCTTCCCCCAGCTGATCAACCAGATCTACGAAAATACCGCATTGTATACCCTCTCCGAGCTGGGGACCAAGGAGCGCAGCATCCTGCAGAAGCACATCACCCGGTGGCAGAAGGGGGAGATCGAGTATGTGGTTACCCGCTTTTCCAGCATTATGCCCCGGCTGCAGGCCGAAGGCATCCAGACCTACTTTGTCTACCCGCATCTGGAACTGATCCGCAGCGAGCTGACCGGCCTGATTAAGGATGTGGAACTGCGCAAAATGTCCGCCAACCAGCTGGCCATCCTGAACCTGAACCCCAAGCGGCTGCCGGAGGACGGCAAGGAGCTTTCCCCCGAGCTGCGGGAGCACCGCTGCAAGCAGCTGGAACGGGCGGTGGCGGAGTTCAGCCAGGAAAACGGCCTGGGCTTCGTCATCCAGCGGGACGAGGAAGGGGTCAACGTCTTTTCTCACTTTAAGGAGATCCGCCGCATCACCGACGGCTTCCGCAGCTGCGCGCTGGGGGCCTGGCTGCGGGAAAAATGCCCCTTTGGGGTCAGCATCGGCTACGGTTTGGGGCAGGACGTGGCCCACGCCATGGGCAACGCCGTCAGCGCCAACCGGGAGTCCGCCGCCCACGCGGAGCCTTACAGCTATCTGATCAACGAGCAGGACGAGATGGTCGGCCCCCTGCGGGAGGGCAAGGCCATGACCGTCTCCACCAAGGTGACCCCCTACATCCAGGAGATGTCCCGCAAGACCCAGCTGTCCACCATGACGGTGCAGCGCATCCTGTCGGCGCTGGAGCGCATCGGCAACGACCAGGTGACCTCCCAGGCGCTGGCCTCCACCCTGGACATCACCGTCCGCAGCGCCAACCGCCTGCTGAGCACCCTCATGCGCCACGGCGAGGCGGAGATCCTCTACGAAAAGCAGACCGCCACCAAAGGGCGGCCGGAACGGGTCTACCACATCCTGCTCAAGACCCCGGAAGAGCAAGAATAAACCCCCATATACAACAAAACACAAACCGCCTTCTATCTCTTTGACGGAAGGCGGTTTGCGTTTCTATGGGTTGGGTCATAAAAGAGAGGGGCGTTAGTTAGCGTGTTCCTCCAGCCAGCGCAGGGCGCACCAGGCGTAGGTGGCGGCGCCGTTTGGCATGGCGGATTCATCAAAGAGTACCCGGCCGTTGTGGCTGTTGACGTGGTAGCCTTCTTCCCAGCTGCCCATGCTCAGGCGGAAGTAAACGCTGGGTACCCGGCAGGTGATCTCGGCAAAGTCCTCGGAGCCCATGCAGCCGTCCATGCGGACGCTTTCTTCCGGTCCCAGAAGCTCCTGGGTGTAGGAGAACAGGTCCTCGCCCAGCTGCGGGTCGTTGCAGGTGGGGGGCAGCTCGCTGAGGAATTCCAGCTGCGCTTCTCCGCCCAGCAGGGCAGCGGTGGAGGAGACGATCTCCCCCATCCGGCGGCGGGCCAGCTCCCGGGTAGCGGGCTGGTAGGCGCGGATGCTGCCGGAAAGCCAGCCTTCCCCGGGAATGATGTTGCTGGCGGTGCCGGCGTGGATCTGTCCCACGCTGATGGAAAGGGCGTCGGCCCGGGGTTTTTCACAGAACTCGATGGTCTGCAGCAGGTTGTAGATCTGCACCAGGATGTGGATGGGGCTGATGCCCAGCTCCGGGGCAGCGCCGTGGCAGGCTTTGCCGCGGACGGTGATGCGGAAGACGTCCGCCGAGGCCATGGCGGTACCGGCGGTGTAGCCGAGGATGCCGGAAGGCATCCCGTGGCGGGTGACCACCTGATGCAGCGCGATGGCGGCGTCCGGAGCGGGGTTTTTCAGCACACCGGCGTCGATCATCTGCTTGCAGCCACCGGCGCCTTCTTCGCCCGGCTGGAACATGAGCTTCACCCGGCCGTGCAGCTGGTCCCGGTGCTCCATAAGCAGGCGGGCGGCGCCCAGCAGCATGGCGGTGTGGGTGTCATGGCCGCAGGTGTGGCTGGCGCCGGGGTTGCGGCTGGAAAAGCTAAGACCGCTGTCCTCTTCCATGGGGAGGGCGTCCATATCGGCCCGCAGCAGGATGGTCCGGCCCGGGTGGGGGCCTTCCAGCACCGCCACGATGCCGCTTTCGGTCAGGTAGTAGGGCTCATAGCCCATCTTCTGCAGTTCGGCAAAGACGTAGGAAGCGGTCTGGGGCAGCTGTAGGCCCACTTCGGGCATCTGGTGCAGGTCCCGCCGCCAGCGCTGCAGGTCGGGCAGAAGGGCTTGGGCTTCTTGTTTGATGGTGTTCATCTCCAAAACCTCCTTGTTTTAAGAAAGGCAGTGGGTCCGGGGACGATTACTGCGGTACGCCCACGCTGTCGGGGATGGGGCATTTGTACTGCTTGCCGGCCATCTGCTTGTCGAAGATCTTTTTGGCCTCGGTGACGATGGAAGGATCGTTGAGGATGCGGGCGCCGTACATGGCCATAACCTTGGCGGCGTAGATCATGCCTTTTTCACCGATGGAGCTGCCGGCGCAGGAGCAGAACTGCCAGCTATGTACCGGAGCGCCCAGGCTGGTGCAGCAGGTGAAGAAGTAAGCGGTGGGCACCAGGTGCATCACGTCGCCGATGTCGGTGGAGCCGTAGCTGTTGAAGTTGGTGACCATGCCGGGGCCGGTGTACAGGTGGGTGCTTTCGGGCAGGTCGTATTTTTTGCGCATGGCCTCGGTGGAAGCCGGGACCTGTGCGTCCAGGGCGGCGGCAAAGTCCTGCTCCTCCTGGGTCCAGGGCTCCTGGGGGATCTGGTTCATGCAGTCGGCCACCAGGTTTGCCAGCACTTCGTTGTTCATGGTATTGTAGCAGCCGCCGAGGAATTCGACCTCCACTTCGGTCTCGGTCATCATGGCGGCGCCCTTGGCCACCTTGATCAGGCGCTCGTAGGCGTCCTCCACCGCTTCCCGGCTGAAGGCGCGGACGTAATACCAGACGCTGGCCTTATCCGGCACCACGTTGGGCACGATGCCGCCGTCGGTGATGGTGTAGTGGATGCGTACGTCGGAGGTCACATGCTCACGCAGGTAGTTGGCACCAATGTCGGTCAGCTCCACGGCGTCCAGGGCGCTGCGGCCGTTTTCCGGGGAGTTGGCAGCGTGGGCGGATTTTCCGGTAAAGTGGAACTTCATGGAGTTGACGGCGGTGGACACGCCGACGGTGGCCTCGTTGACCTTGTTGGGGTGGAAGTTGATGGCCACATCCAGGCCCTCAAAGGCGCCGCCGCGGGCCATGAGGGGTTTGCCGGTGAGCAGCTCTTCGCCGGGGCAGGCGTAGTAGACGATGGTGCCGGGCAGGTTCAGCCGGGCCATCTCCTCCTTGAGGCCTACCACAGCGCCCACATGGGCGGTGCAGAGCAGGTTGTGGCCGCAGCCGTGGCCGTAAGCGCCTTCCACAAAGGCTTCCTTTTCGGTGGAGACCTTCTGGTTCAGGCCAGGCAGGGCGTCAAATTCGCCCATAAAGCCGATAACGGGGTGGCCGGAGCCGTAGCTTGCCTTGATGGCGGTGGGGACGCCGCCGACGCCTACCTCAACGGTAAAGCCTTCTTCCCGCAGGAATTCCGAAACGTTTTTGCAGGCCTCGTACTCTTTGAAGCCGGCTTCGGGTTTTTCCCAGATCTTGCGGCTCAGCTCGTCCAGGCGGGCGCGCTTGGCTTCGATTTCTTGGATGGCAAGGGTACCGATCATATAAAACAACTCCTTTTTATCGAAAGACTGGATTCATGAGGAGAGGCCGGGGAAGGGAAGCCCTTCCCCGGCCCGATGTATAGAAAGTTGAGAGGTTTACTGGAAGATCATCGGTCCGATGAGGCTGGCGAAGGCCACGGAGGCGATGGTAACGGTGACGAAACCACCGATGATCATCTTGGGCAGGATGTAGTCCATAGCGTTCTTGCGCTGTTCCTCGGTGGCGTTTTCCATAGTGGACTCCACGCACTCGGTGGAGATGATCTGGGTAGCCGGGTAGGCCAGCATGCAGGTGGCGCCGATGGCGGCAGAGGTCGTGGGAGAGTAGCCCAGGAATTTACCAACCAGGCCGCAGACCAGGACGATGCCGATGGAGCAGAGGATCAGGATGCCGAAGGTGGGGACGATCATCTGCAGCAGGGAGGAGGGAGAAACCTTTGCCAAGCTGCCGGGCAGCATCAGCAGCAGACCGAAGGTGATGATGCCGGAGGAGCCGGATTTCACAAAGATATCCTTCTCCAGGAAGCCCAGACGGGCAAAGATCATACCGAAGAGCAGACAGGCGATGTTGGGGTTGAGCCAGTAGTTGGCCGGGTCGGAGCCGGGGATCAGGGTCGCTTTGCCCGCGAAGTCAGCGATGCAGGCCACGATAGCAACTTTGGTCAGGTAAACGATGCTGGAGCGCAGGTGCTTGGGGGTTTCGGGGAAGATGCGCATGCTGGGGAGTTTGATGCGGTTGCGTGCAGAAGCAGAGGTGTCAAAGTAGCCGTTGGCCAGCTTCTCTTTCAGGTCCTTGCGGATGCCCCAGGTGGAAACGGGGATACCGAAGAACTTCTGGAAGGAAAGCACCAGAACGGCGAAGGCAGCCAGTTCCGGACGCTGTGCTGCTTCGGCGGCAGCGGTGACGATGATACCGGCAACGGTGGAACCAGCTACCGGAGGTGCGGCGATCAGCGCGTATTCGCGGCCGAAGAGCCAGGAACCGACGGTGAAGCAGATAAGAGCGATGGCGGCGATGGAGCACAGGGCGATGACCACGGTCTTCCATTCGCTGATGAGCTCTTCCAGGTCGATGAGGGTACCGATGTTGGTGATCATCAAAGCGGTACCGAAGTTGCTCATGACGGTGGTCAGGCCGGACTGGGTGGTGATGTCAGCGGGCAGGATGCCAGTCCAGAAACCAGCCAGGAACAGGATGCAGGCAAAGAGCAGGGAAGACACCACGCCTTTTGTTTTCTTAGAAAGAAATTCACCGATGGCGTAAACGACTAAACAACCTGTCAGACAGGTCAGTGGATTCCAAAATGTCACGGAAAATCCTCCTTTGTCCTATTTTCATTTCATAATAGAAGTTTTGACGAGGAGACCGCCCTGGCGCGCACAGGAGAACTATCACGTCTTTAATTTGTCTTTTAAAATAATCTGTTTTGTGCAATCCGATTATTTAACTACATAAAACACATGATAATTGTATATAATCACGGTCCCTACGTCCATAATTATAGATAAATTCCCTGTCATGTCAACCGGAGTTTTCAAAATTCTAATATTTATGACAGAATAATCTTTAATTTTATAGATATATTTACTAATAATACGTTAATAAAGGACAAATAAAAGAAATTAAGGTCGTCAAAGGACAGGGAATCCCTAGAAAATCGCACCAAAATACGGTTTTTCCCCAAAGAACGGTTGTGGGAGATATAGGAAGGATTTTCACCCCCGCCGGCGAAAATCGGTTGACACCGGCAGGAAAATACCGTATACTAATCATTGCCTGATATAGTATTTAAAACTATGTTTACGGATGAATTTCATGATATAGGGGTTGTTGCTATGAGTTTGCCGCCACTGACCATCGGCGATTGGAGTGTGCCGGTGCCCATCATCCAGGGAGGGATGGGCATCGGGGTAAGTTTGTCCTCTTTGGCGGGGGCAGTGTCCCGAGCCGGGGGCATCGGCGTCCTTTCTGCGGCCCAGCCGGGCTGGCGGGAGCCGGACTTCACCAAGGACCCGTTGGGCGCCAACCTGCGTGCCCTCAAGCGGGAAATCGCCCGGGCCAAGGAGCGGAGCGGCGGCGGACGCATCGGGGTGAACATCATGTGCGCCATGCGCCACTATGAGGATTATGTCCGCTGCTGCGTGGAATCCGGCGTGGACCTGATCATCTCCGGGGCCGGCCTGCCTACCAATCTTCCCGCCCTGACCCAGGGCAGCCCGGTGAAGCTGGCGCCTATCGTTTCCCCGCCCAAATCCGCCAAGGTGATCCTGAAGATGTGGGACCGCCGCTACCACACCACGGCGGACCTGGTGGTCATCGAAGGCCCGAAGGCCGGCGGCCACCTGGGCTACAGCCGGGAAGAACTGGACGGCTGCCCGGATATCGATGCCGCCGTGCGGGAGATCTTGGAAATCGTGGCGGAGTACGAGCAGAAGTACGCCAAACGCATCCCGGTGGTGTTCGGCGGCGGGGTGTACGACCGGGCGGACATCGACCACTGGCTTTCCCTGGGCTGCGCCGGGGTGCAGATGGCCACCCGCTTTGTGGTAACCGAGGAGTGCGACGCTTCCCCGGCCTTTAAGCAGGCGTATCTGGACGCCAAGCGGGAGGATATCGTCATCGTCCCCAGCCCGGTTGGGATGCCGGGACGGGCTATCCGTAACCCCTTTGTCCGCCAGCGGGAGGAGGGCCGTCAGCCGGTCCGCCGCTGCACCGGCTGCTTGGAGCATTGCGACCCGGCAACCACCCCTTACTGCATCACCCAGGCGCTGATCCACGCCGTGGACGGCCAGACCGACGAGGGCCTGGTGTTCTGCGGGGAAAACGCCTGGCGTTTGGAGAAGATGACCACCGTGCCGGAGCTGTTTGCCGAGCTGGGGGTATAAAACCGCAAAACGACAAAAAACGGGACAGGACCAATCGTGGTCCTGTCCCGTTTTGCATAGGTTTTTTACTTTTGATTGCGCCAGGCGATAAGCTGCGCCGCCACCGAGACGGTGATCTCCGCCGGGGTCTGGGCGGAGATGTCCAGGCCGATGGGGCTTTGGATGCGCTGGCGGGCGTCGGAGAAGCCCTCGCTTTCCAGCTGGGCAAAGATCTGCTGGCGCTTCTGCCGCCCGCCCATGAGGCCGATGTACCCGGCGGGGGTGCCGAGGGCAAAGCGCACCGCGTCCAGGTCCCCCTGGTGGCCGCGGGTCATGATGCAGAAGCCGTCCTGGGCGGTGGGGGCAAAGGGCCCGCAAAGGCCCTCGCCCAGCCGGTCGCAGGACAAGGTCAGGCAGGCCAGCGCTCCGCCAAAGCGCTCCCGGCAGGCAAAGTCCGGCCGGTCGTCGGCCACCAGGTAGGGGTATTCCAGCTGTTCCAGCAGCCGCCCCAGCTCCCGGGCCACGTGCCCCGCTCCGATGAGGAAGAAGCGTCCCGGCTCCCGCAGCGGTAGCGCCAGCACCGCCTTTCCTTGCCAGTCGGCAATTTGCGCCTTGGCGGGGAGCTGTCCTTCTGGGGCAGACACTGCATGGGGCGCGGAGCCGTCCAGCGGCAGGCAGAGCCAGGCGGGGCAGCCTTCCAGCAGCAGCTCCTGGGCCGCAGCGAAGGGGGACGGATCGGAAAGCGGGGTAAACAGCACCTGGGTGCTGCCGCCGCAGATCATCCCCAGGCCGCCGGCCTCGGCGTCGGTGAGGGAGAAGGTTTCCAGCCGCCCGGGGGAGCTGGGAACCAGGGAGGCAGCCAACTGCTGGCAGTGGTATTCCAGCGCGCCGCCGCCGATGGTGCCGCACAAAAGCCCCTGCTGCCCCACCAGCATCCAAGCGCCGGCAGAGCGGGGGGTGGAGCCCTGGGAGGCGGCCACCGTCACCAAAACAAGGGGTTCTCCGGCCGAAAGCCGGTCCAGGGCGGTTTGCAGAAGGGAGCGGATGCTCATAATGACACCTCCAAAGGGCAGAATCGTCTAGCGAAGCAGTAGGATATTTTCCGGCGCGATGCCCAAAGTCTCGGGCAGGGGGGAGGGCTTGCGGTCCTTGGGCAGCCGCCACCAGATGGGCGGGCTGTCCGGCTCCTGACCGGCATAGCGGAAGAGGAGGATCCACTCAAAAGGCTCCTCCAGCGCCGAGACCCAGTTTACCGCAAAGCGGTTTTGAGGGGAACGGGGGTGGAAATAGTGCGCCCGCAGGCCGATGGAACGCAGGTCGTCCGGCACCGGCTTGGCGGTGGTAAGCTGTACGCCCCAGGAGGGCACAAACACCGAAAATTCCCCGGCCTTTTGGGCGGGGGCGATGTTTTTGCAGCCGGTGAGCCGGGCGGCGGCCTCCCATTCCGGGTCGGCAAACACCGTTTTGGTGGGGCCGGTGCAGAGGATCTGCCCCCGCTCCATGACGCACAGGCGGCTGCATAGGTGGTAGGCCTCGTCCCGGCTGTGGGTCACAAGCAGGGTCTGCCGCCCTACCGAGCGCAGCAGCTCCAAAAGTTGGGGCTGCAGCTGGTCCCGCAGGTGGCTGTCCAGGGCGGAAAAGGGCTCGTCCAGCAGGAGAAGCCGCGGCTGGCTCACCAAAATGCGCGCCAGGGCTACCCGCTGTGCCTGCCCGCCGGAAAGCTGGGCCGGGCGAAGTTTTTCTAAGCCCCGCAGCTGCATCCGCTCCATCATCTCTTCCAGAGCGGCCCGGCGCTGGGGCTTGGGGGTACGGGCCCGCAGGCCGCAGAGGATGTTCTGCTCCACCGTCATGTTGGGGAAAAGGGCGTAGCTTTGGAAAAGATAGCCCACCTGGCGGGCTTGGGGCGGCAGGTCGATGCCGCGCGCCGAATCATAAAGGGGCTCCCCGTCCAGCAGGATGCGCCCGCGGTCGGGGCGCAGAACCCCGGCGATGCACCGGAGGGTCAGGCTCTTGCCGCAGCCGGAAGCGCCCAACAGCCCGGTGACCAGGTCATCAGTGGAAAAGTCCGCCCGGAGGGTAAAGTCCCCCAGCTGTTTTTCAATCTCTACAACAAGGCTCATGCCCGGCGGCCTCCTTTCTGGCGGCGTTCCAGCAGGTTGACCGTCAGCAGCACCGCCGCCGAGATAGCTAGGTTCACCATGACCCAGTAGAAGGCCTGCCGGTCGTTGCCGGTGCGCCACATCTGATAGACGGTGGTGGAGATGGTGGCCGTCTTGCCGGGGGTGTAGCCGATGAGCATGCTGGTGGCGCCGTATTCGCCCAGCGCCCGGGCAAAGGCCAGCACCGTCCCGGCCAGGATGCCCTGGCGGCAGGCTGGCATCCGCACCCGCCAGAAAAGATAGGTGTTGGAAAGCCCCAGGGTCTGTCCGGCCTGGGCCAAGGTCTCGTCAAAGGCCTCGAAGGCGCCGCGGGCGGTACGGTACATGAGCGGGAAGGCCACCACCGCGGCGGCCAGCACCCCGCCGGTCCAGTTCATGACGAACTTGACCCCCACCGATTCCAGCGCCATACCCAGCGGGCGGCGGCTGCCAAAGAGCAGCAGCAAAAAGTAGCCCACCACCGTGGGGGGCAGCACCATGGGCAGGGTGAGCACCACGTCCAGCACCCCTTTGACCACCCGGGGCAGGCGGGCGGCGTAGTAAGCGGCCAAAATGCCCGAAAAGAACACCAGCACGCTGCTGATGGCGGCGATGCGCAGGGAATTATATAATGGGTACCAATCCAAAAAGGCCCCTCTCCTTTCGTTTAAAAAGGGCAGCCCCCTGTCCGGCAGAGCCTCCTGTCACAGAGCCTCTGTACGGCAGAGCGGCTGCCCTGTTCCGTTTCCATCATACCGGAAAACCGGCGGTTTTGCAAGGCCGCGGCCGGGAAACTATGCCACGGGGGAGAAGCCCACCTCAGCAAAGACGCTCATGGCCGCGTCGGTGGAAAGGTAGTCCAGGAAGGCCTGGGACTCCTGGGGATGCTCGGAAACATTGAGCACGGCGGCAGGGTAGATGACCTGGCCGCACATTTCGGGGGTCGCTTCGGCCACCGGGGTCAGGCCGGCGGAGAAGGCATCGGTGCAGTAGATGACGCCGGCGTCCACGCTGCCTTCGGTCACCTGGGTGGTCACCTCTTTGACGTTGGTGCCGTAGGTGATGCAGCCGGCGTTGGCCAGGGCCGCTTCATCCAGGCCGTAGAAGGTGAGGATCTTCTGGGTATACTGGCCCACCGGTACGTCGCTGTTGCCCATGGCAAGGAGGATGTCCCCAGCTTTCAGATGCTCGGCCAGGGAGTCAAAGCTGTCGATGCCCTTGGGGTTGCCTTCGGGGGTCACCAGGGTGACCTTGTTTTCCAGCAGGTCCAGGCGGCTGCCTTCCAGCACGAAGTCCAGGCCTTCGGTGTTCACCGACGGGTCCGCCGAAGCGTCCAGCTGGTCCATCTGCTTCTGTCCTGCGGAGAGGAACAGGTCGCAGGCGGCGCCTTCCTGGATCTGGGTCTTGAGGGTGCCGGAGGAGTCGAAGTTGAAGGTCAGGGTCACTTCGGGGGCGACGGCCTTGTAGTCCTCGGCGATCTGTTCCAGGGTCTCGGTCAGGCTGGCCGCGGCAAAGACCACCAACTCCACCGGCTCCGCTTCGGTCTCTGGGGCGGTTTCGGTGGCTTCCGTTTCGGGGGTCTCGGCGGTCTCGGTCTGGGGGGCAGGCTCGGCTTCTTCGCCCTGGGGGGCGGGGCTAGACTGGCAGCCGGTGAAGCTCAGGGCCAGGGCTGCCGTCAGCAGCCAGGCGATGCATTTTTTCATAGGGTTTGCTCCTTTTCCCCGTGTTTCAGGGGATCATATTTTCAACCCGCCGGTTTTACGGCGAGGCCGAATCGAAGCTTAGCGTCCGCAGTCCTGGGGCTGGCCCCGCAGCAGCTCGATGGCGTGGGGCATCTGGTCCAGGAAGACGTCCATGCTCTCCATGCAGGCTTTGGGGCTGCCGGGGAGGTTGACGATGAGGGTGCGGCCGCGGATGGCGGACACCGCCCGGCTGAGCATGGCGCGGGGGGTGATCTGCATGCTGGCGGCGCGGATGGCCTCCGCGATGCCGGGGGCCTGCCGCTGGCAAACCGCCAAAGTGGCCTCGGGGGTGATGTCCCGGGGGGCGAAGCCGGTGCCGCCGGTGGTGAGCACCAGGTCCAGCTGGCGCTGGTCGGCCAGGCGGATCAGGTTCTTTTCCAGCAGGGCGCGCTCGTCGGGCAGAAGCAGCTGCTCCACCACCTCATAACCCGCGTCCAGCAGGCGTTTGGCGATAGCGGGGCCGCTTTCGTCGGGGCGCTGGCCGGCCGCCGAGCGGTCGGAAAGGGTGATCACCGCCGCCTGGAAGGGGAAGGGGGTGGTGCGGGGCTCGATGGTCATCTCGTCGCCGACGGCGATGTGTCCCGGCTGCAGCACCCGGGCAAAGACGCCCTCCCGGGGCATGATGCACTCGCCCATTTTATGGTAGATGGCGCAGTGGGAGTGACATTCCTTGCCGATCTGGGTCATTTCCAGCAGCACGTCGCCGCAGCGCAGCAGGGTGCCCACCGGCAGACTGCGGAAGTCGATGCCTTCCACCACCAGGTTTTCGCCGAAGGCTCCCGGCTGCACGCCGGCGCCCCGGGCGTTGAACTCGGCGATGCGGTCGGCGCTCAGCAGGCTCACCTGCCGGTGCCAGTTGCCGCCGTGGGCGTCGCCTTCCAGGCCCCAATCCACGGCAAAGTAGCCTTCGCCGCGGTCCTCTTTTTGAATGCCGCGCACCTTGCTGGTGCAGACAGCCAGTACTTTTCCCATAATATTATCCTCCGATCTGGCTCATGGTGCGCCGCTCCGCCGAATGGCCGGAGCCGAAGCAGTGAGCCTGGGGTTTGTTGTAGATAGCGCCGGCCATAGCCAGGGCCAGCTCCTGCTGGGAAGCGCCGCCCCGCAGCAGGGGCAGCAGCTCCACCCCGTCCTCGTAGCAGAGGCAGGGCTTGAGGGTGCCGGTACTGGTGACCCGCACCCGGTTGCAGCTTTGGCAGAACTGGTGGCTCACCGCCTCGATGAGCCCGATGCACCCCAAAAAGCCGGGTGCGGTATAGTAGCGGGCGGGGCCGTTGCCCCGGCGCTGGGAGGTGGGGGTCAGCTGGGGCCACTGGGCCTGCAGCCGCTCCAGGACGGTTTGGGTGTCGTGACGGGGGACAGCGTCCTGCCCGATGGGCATCCACTCGATAAACCGCACGTCCACCGGCAGCTTCTGGGCCAGCTGGGCCAGGGGGATGAGCTGACTGGCGGTCTCGTCCAACAGCACGGCGTTGACCTTGGTGGGCAGCACCGCGGCGCTGGCGGCGATGGCGTCCAGCACCTGCTCGACCGGGTAGTCCCGGCGGGTGATGGCGGCAAACTGCGCCGGGTCCAGGGTGTCAAGGCTGATGTTCACCCCGTCCAATCCGGCCTGCACCAGCTGGGGCAGGGCCTGGGGAAGCAGCAGGCCGTTGGTGGTCAGGGTCACCTGACGCACTCCGGGCAGCCGCTTGAGCTCGGCGATAAAGGGCAGGCAGTCCCGGCGGGTCAGCGGTTCGCCGCCGGTGATCTTAAAGCGGTCGATGCCCAGGCTCACCGCCGCTTCCGCCAGGCGGAGCATCTCCTCGTAGCGCAGCAGGCGGCTGTGCTCGGTGAGGGGCACGCCCTCCTCGGGCATACAGTAGCGGCAGCGAAGGTTGCAGCGGTCGGTGACCGAAAGGCGCAGGTAGTTGATCTGCCGTCCGTACTGATCAAGCATGGGCCTCCCCCCCCTCAAAGAGAAAGTCCCCGCTTTTGCCGCCGTGTTTCTCTACCAGATGCACCTGAGAGATGACCATCCGCTTGTCGATGGCCTTGCACATATCGTAGACGGTGAGCAGCGCGATGGTGGCGCCGGTGAGGGCCTCCATCTCTACGCCGGTGGGACCCTGGCAGCCGGCAGTGCAGCTGACCTCCACGGCGCACTCCTCTTCCAGCAGGCGGAAGGTGACGGCGCTGCGGGTCAGGTTGAGCCGGTGGCACAGGGGGATCAGGTCGGCGGTGTGCTTGGTGCCCATAATGCCGGCGATCTGCGCCACCCCCAGCACGTCGCCCTTTTTAGCGGTGCCGTTTTTCACGGCGGCGAAGCACTCCGGGCTCATGGTGATCCGCCCGGTGGCGACGGCGGTGCGCTGGGTGGGCGCTTTTTGTCCCACATCCACCATAATGGCGTTGCCGTTGGGGTCAATATGCGTAAATTCCATATGAATCACACTCCAAGGAAGGGTAGGCCCTTCAGATTAGATGCCTTTGCCGAAGCCGCAGTTGGGGAAGTGGCACTCGGGGCAGCCAAGGCACAGGCCGCCGTGTCCCAGACCGGCCAGCCAAGGCTGGGTCACCGGCACATCGGCCAGCAGGCGGGGCAGCACCAGGTCGAAGATGGTGCGCTTGGCGTACATGACGCAGCCGGGCAGGCCGCAGACCGGACGGCCGTCCGCCAGGTAGGACACCAGGAACATGGCGCCCGGCAGCACCGGCGCGCCGTAGGCCACGACCTTTGCTCCCGCGTTGCGGATAGCCAGAGGGGTGCGGTCGTCGGGGTCGACGCTCATGCCGCCGGTGCAGAAGACCATCCCCACGCCGCTGTCGGCCATGCGGCGGATGGCGGCGGTGATGGCGGCCGGGTCGTCGTCGCAGATCTCATGGGCGGCCATGGTGCAGCCGTATTCCGCCAGTTTTTCCTGGATCACCGGGGTGAAGGTGTCCTGGATGCGGCCGTGGTAGACCTCGCTGCCGGTGGTGACCACGCCGAAGGTGCGGGGGGTGAAGGGCAGCAGTTCCAGCAGCGGCTGTTCGCCGGCCACTGCCTGGGCCACCGCCATCTTTTCCTTTTCGATAACCAAGGGGATGATGCGGGTGCCGCAAAGCTTGTCCCCCTTTTTTACCGGGAAGCCGGAGGCCCGGGTGGCGATCATCATCTCGCCCAGGGCGTTGATCGCACGCAGGCGCTCCACGTCCACCAGCAGCAGGCCGTCGCAGTCGGCAATAAGCTCGATTTTGCCCTCTTTGGGCTCGGTGGCATGCATATTGAGCCCCTGGCAGATCTGCCGCAGGATGTCGGCAGCGTCGTTTTCGTGCAGGCGGGTCTCGTCGTTTTCCCAAATATAAACGTGTTCTTTGCCCACGCTCAGCAGGACGGGTACGTCCTCGGGGCGGATAATGTGTCCCTTGCGGAAAACGGCGTCCTTGGTGACGCCGCGGATGATCTGGGTGATGTCGTGGCAGAGCACCTGGCCTACCGCGTCTTCTGTGCGCATGAGTTTCATAAGGAGCCTCCTAAAAGCAGTCCGGCAGCCGCCGTTTGTGTTATCAAATTATACCATGCCGCTGGCTTTTTCCGCAACCAAAGGGGCTGTGCAAAGCGCTCGGTTTTCCGCCAAACTTTCGGCGTTGTTTTTTGCAGAGATTAACGATTTTGCACAAAGAGCTTCTGCTTGTTAAAGGAAAAACAAAGCATCCTGCCGGGAAAACGGCCCTTTCTTCCCCGAAAACGCCGCTGCCCGGCGGTTGCTTTTCCACCGGGCAGATGGTACAATGGGCAAAAAAGCAAAGGAGGCGCCCCATGGAAAAGAAGGTACAGGTGCGGGCCCGGCTGTGGCTGGTGCGGGAAGGAAAACTCATGGGCCCGGGGGTGGCCCGCCTGCTGGAAGGGGTGCGGCGGCTGGGTTCGCTGCGGCGCAGTGCCGCCGAGATGCAGATGAGTTACAGCAAGGCCTGGAGCATCCTGCGCCAGTGCGAGGCCCAGGCGGGCTTTGCCCTGACCGAGCGCCGGGTGGGCGGGGCCGGAGGCGGCGGCGCCCAGCTGACCCCCCGGGGGGAGGAGCTGCTGGAGCGGTACCGCGCCTTTGAAAAGGAGGCCCAGCAGGCGTTGGACCAGCTGGCGCAGAAGTACTTTGCCCCCCAGGAGCCGGAAAGCGGCCCGGAGCAGGCACGCTAGCGCAAAAAGGAGAGGGAGAAGATGAAGCAACAGACACAGCCTTGGGTGCTGGTACGAGGCGCCGGGGACCTGGCCACCGGGGTGATCCTGCGGCTGCACCGCTGCGGGTTCCGGGTGGTGGTCAGCGAGTGCGCCGCACCCTCGGCCATCCGCCGCAAAGCTTCGCTGTGTGAGGCGGTGTGGCAGGGGAGCGCCCAGGTGGAAGGGGTCACCTGCCGGAGGGTGTACAGCATCCAGGAGGCAGAGAGGGTACAGCAGGCCGGGGAGATCCCCCTGCTGGTGGACCCGGACTGCCGCTGCGCCGGGGAGTTTGCCCCAGCGGCGGTGGTGGACGCCATCTTGGCGAAGCGCAACCTGGGCACCAACCGGGCCATGGCCCCGATTACGGTGGCCCTGGGGCCGGGCTTTGCCGCCGGGGAGGAGGTGGACGCCGTGGTAGAGACTATGCGCGGCCACGACCTGGGCCGGGTGCTCTGGCAGGGGAGAGCCCTGCCCAATACCGGTATCCCCGCCCCGGTGGAAGGCTGGGGGAAGGAACGGGTCATCCACGCCCCGGCGTCTGGCTCGCTGGAACTGGTCCCCGGCCCGGACGGGACGCTGGTGGACATCGGAACCCCGGTCAAGCGGGGGCAGATCATCGCCAAAATCGGAGAAACTCCGGTCTGCGCCACCCTGGACGGGGTGCTGCGGGGGCTCATCCGCCCCGGTTACCCGGTGATCCAGGGCCTGAAGATCGCGGACATCGACCCGCGGGCCGATTCCGCCGCCTGGTGCGACACCGTCTCGGACAAGGCCCGGGCTATGGGCGGCGCGGTGGTGGAGGCGCTGCTGGTCCTTTCCCGGAAAAAGGGCATCCCGCTGTTGTAACCGCCCCGGAAAAATCAAAGGGAAAAAGAAAAGCTTCGGAAACCCGGAAAGGGTCCCGAAGCTTTTTTGCGTTTTTCGGTTAATCGGCAAGCAGCCACTCGGCCAACAACTGGGGCTGGCGGCGCAGAGAACCGGCCCGGCAGGCGAGGCCCTCCCGCGCAAGTTCGGCTAGAATGGCGTCGGCAGGGGCAGGGTCCGGCAGGGCGTCGGTTTGGTTGAGCAGCACCCGGATTTTCTCCTTGGGGAGGCCGCAGGCGCGCACCGTTTCCCGCAGGCAGAAAAGGAATTCCTCCACCCCCACCACCTGCGCAGGGTTTTGTTCCCAGGCGGGGCAGAGGGCATAGCGGTGGACGGCATTTTTTACCGTCTGTCCCAGGGCGGAAAGCCCGGCCACCACCAGACAAAGGTCGGTCCCCGGCGGGACCACCGGTTCGTCCGGGCGGTGCAGCTTCAGCGGCAGCTGGCGGGAGCCGTCCGCCTCACAGAGGGTCAGAGCGGCAGCCCGGACCCCGGCTTCCCAAGCCTCCGGAGGCAGGGAGGAAAGTTTCCCCTCGCCGCAGGCCGTCCCGGCGCAGACTACCCCTGGCTGGGAAAGGGCCTGGCGGAGGGCTTCGGCGGAGGGGTTTTTCAGCAAGCGGCAGGGAAGGGGCGGCGGGCATCCGATGTGGGTGGTGGTGGTCAGCAGTACCGGACGGTGAGACGCCACCGCGGCCAGCTGGCAAAGGGAGCTTGTCTTGCCGCCGCTGCCTACCGCGGCGATGAGCCGGGGCGCCATGGTTACAGCAGCTCCTCGTTGTACTGGGCGCGGCTGCCGCCGACGAATTTCGGGCGGGTGCGGCAGAGGCTCAGCACGGCGGAACCGACGGTCTTGACGCTGGTGCGCACCGGCACCGCCACCGGCTTCATGTGCATGCCGATGAAGGTCTGGCCGATGTCCATACCGGCGCTGGCCTGGATGCGCTCCACCGCCACCGGGTGGTCGAAGCGGGCCCAAGCGGTGGTGGCAAAGGCGCCGCCGGCGTGGGGATGGGGCACCACGTTCACCGGCTCGTAGCCGTAGCGGCGGGCAGCTTCCTCCTCCAGGATCAGACAGCGGTTGAGGTGCTCGCAGCACTGGACGGCCAAAAACAGCCCGTGGGCCTGGGCGACCTCATAAATGGCGGAAAAGACCGCCTGTGCGGTGTCCATGCTGCTGGCGCTGCCGATGCGCTGGCCGGTGATTTCGCTGGAGCTGGCGCCCAGCACCAGGATATCCCCCCGGCGCAGCTTGGCTACCTGCAGCAGCTCCTGCAGGGCGGTGTGGGCTTCGGAGGCGACTTGCGAAAGGAATTGTTCTTCCATGATGGTTCACTCCTTTTGGATCATAACGGGGGCCGGGGATGAGCCCGGCCGGTTTCTGTCCTTATTGTAGCACAGGACGCCCGCCCCTTCAAGCAAACAGCCGCCGGACCCAGGCGGGCCGGCGGCTGGAAAAAGCGGGGAAGACGGGATTACTTCTGCTGTGCTTCGCAGTAGATGCAGCGATAGATGCGGCGCTCGGGGTCCACCAGCTGGAACACATGGGGCAGCTCCTGCTCGATGGAGGTGATGCAGCGGGGGTTTTTGCACTGGATCACGTTGGTGATGCGCTGGGGCAGGGCAAGCTGACGTTTTTCGTAGATCTTGCCGTTTTCGATGACGTTAACGGTAGCGTCGGGATCGATGAAGCCCAGGATGTCCAGGTTCAGGTCGATGGTGTCCTCGATCTTGATGATGTCCTTGCGGCCCATTTTGGCGCTTTTTGCGTTTTTAATGATGGCAACGCTGCAAGCCAGGTCGTCCAGGTGCAGGTAACGGTAGATCTCCATCCCTTTGCCAGCCTGGATGTGGTCGATGACGATGCCGGTCTGGATGCTGTCGACGTTTAGCATGGGTGCACCTCCAAAAGTTTCATAATCAAAGCCATGCGGATGATCTTGCCGAAGTATACCTGCTTGAAGTAAGCGGCGCGGGGGTCATTGTCCACGGCAACCGAGATTTCGTTGACGCGGGGCAGGGGATGCAGGATGCACATATCCTTCTTGGCAGCCTCCAGCTTTTCGGGGGTCAGGATGTAGCTGTCCTTCAGGCGGATGTAGTCCTCCTCATTGAAGAAGCGCTCCTTCTGGACGCGGGTCATGTAGAGGATGTCCAGCTCGCCCATAACGTCCTCCAGACGCTCCACCTCGGTGTAGGGGATGTGGTTGCGGTCCAGGACCTCTTCCTTGATGTAGCTGGGCAGGCGCAGCTCCGGCGGCGCGATGAGCAGGAAGCGGATGCCTTCGTAGCGGGAGAGGGCGGTGATCAGGGAGTGGACGGTGCGGCCGAACTTCAGGTCGCCGCAGAGGCCGACGGTCAGGCCGTTGAGGCGGCCCTTGAGGCGGTGGATGGTCATCAGGTCGGTGAGGGTCTGGGTGGGATGCTGATGGCCTCCGTCACCGGCGTTGATCACCGGGATGGGGGAGTGCATGGCAGCAACCAGGGGAGCGCCCTCCTTGGGGTGGCGCATAGCGGCGATGTCCGCAAAGCAGCCGATGACCCGGATGGTGTCGGCGACGCTTTCGCCCTTGGCGGCGGAGCTGGAGTTGGCAGAAGAGAAGCCGATGACGCTGCCGCCCAGCTCCAGCATGGCGGATTCGAAGCTCAGGCGGGTACGGGTGCTGGGCTCATAAAAGAGGGTGGCCAGCTTTTTGCCGGCGCAGACGTGGGCGTACTTTTCGGGGTGGGCGATGATATCGTCCCCCACCGCAAGCAGCTGGTCGATCTCTTCCACCGAGAGATCCATCGGATCGATCAGATGACGCATAAGGGTACCTCCAATGTATTAGGTTTGGAATGCTCACAGGGCAACAAAAAAGCCTTTCCCCGCCAAAAGCGCAGAGAAAGGCTCAAAAAAACGACGCAACCCGCAAAAATGCTCCCGCCCCGCAAAAAAAGGGGAGGAGATCTTGCCCAGCCCGGTTCCTTTTTAGCCTCTCTGTGCTAAGTTAAAGGGGAGCTTTGCCCGTATCGGGCGTTTTGCTTTTCCCTAAGATACACCATGTCTGTGCAAAAGTCAACCCGCCGGGCAAAATTTCCCCCGCTTTCGACCCGGAAGAGCGGTTGCGCCCGGCAGGTCGGATGTGTTATCCTCAAAGAAAAGGCGCTGCCCGCAGGGGCGGAAAGGAGAGTTTGCAGATGAAGCGACTGGATATCCCCGGTTGGGGAGGGCTGGAATGGGAAAACCTGGTGCTGGACTTTAACGGGACCATCGCCCAGGGCGGGGTGCTGAGCCCCGGGGTGGCCCAGGGGCTGGCGGAACTAGAACGCCAGGGGATTAAAACCTATGTGATCACCGCCGACACCAACGGCACCGCTGCGGCCCAGTGCGCCGGGCTGCCGCTGGAGCTGGTGGTCTGCCAGGGCGAGGATGTGGCCTCCGCCAAGCGGCAGCTGGTGGAGCGGCTGGGGGCAGAGCATACCCTGAGCATCGGCAACGGCCGCAACGACCTGGGGATGTTTGAGTCGAGCCGCCTGGCGCTGTGCATCCTGGGGGAGGAGGGCTGCTTTGTGCCGGCGGCGCTGGCGGCGGACATCCTCTGCCCCTCCATCGCCGATGCCCTTCTCCTTTTAATAGATGACAACCGCCTGAAGGCCACCCTGCGCGGTTAGCCCGGGCAGCATACCGGAAAAGCAAAAAGCACAGCGGCAGCGCCGCTGTGCTTTTTTGTGCCGGGAAACCGGTTACCGGGACTTGGCCAGGCCGATGGAGCTGAGCACCACGGCGGCGATGCCGGCCACGGTGCCGACGATCCCCAGCACCAGGCCGGTGATGGACATCCCTTTCATGGCTGCGCCTCCTTTCTGTGGAGACCGTGGGGCCTTTTTCCTTATTATACCCCCAAGACGACCCCGGGGCAAGGGCCGGGGCACCATCCGCCGGGACCGGGCATAGGATGGGGAGAATCTGTTTGCGGGAAGGGGTCTTTTTCATGGGGACGGTCATTTTGCAGGCGGCGCTGCTGGCGGCGTCGCTGAGCCTAGACGCGCTGGCGGCCTGTCTGGCCTTCGGGGCCCAGGGTATCCGGGTGCCCGCCAGCTCGGCGCTGGTATTGGGCGGCGGGTGCAGCGGACTGCTGGCGGTGTCGCTGGCGGCGGGCAGCGGGGTGTCCGGTTGGGTGCCGCCCCAGGCAGCGGCCTGGCTGTCCTTTTTGGTGCTGGGCGGCATGGGGCTGGTGCGGCTGTGTGACAGCGCGGTCAAGGGGCTCATCCGCACCCGGTGGGGCAACGGGCCCCGGCGGCTGGACTTTTCCCTGATGCACCTGCGCTTTCTGCTGCTTATCTACGCCGACTCCACCCAGGCGGACGTCAACGGCTCCCAGGACCTGTCCCCCAAGGAGGCAGCCAGCCTGGCGGCGGCGCTGAGTCTGGACGGTTTGGCCGCCGGGTTCGGGGCCGGGGTCGGGCAGGGCGGCGCGCCGGGGGAACAGCTGGCCTTCTGGGCGGCGGCAGTGGTGCTCTGCCTGGGGTGCAGTTTGGCGTCGGTGTGGGGCGGGTGCCGCCTGGGCAGGATGCTGGCCCGCCGTCTCTCCCGCCGCCGGACACCGGGCGGGGAAAATGGCTGGGAAGGGGACCTTTCCTGGCTTTCGGGGACGGTGCTGCTGCTTTTGGGCGCGGCAAAGCTGCGGCGGCTGTCGGGGATTTGAACGGCTTTGCCCCAGAATTTTTGGAAAGCCCGACAAAATCGCCCGTCCGGCGCAAGATTCATAGAATATATCTTGATTTTTTCACCAATACCGAAATATTATGTACCTATGTAATAAGAAAACGCCGAAAACGGTTCCAAAGGGGGCGCGGCAGCGGTTTTTCGGGGGAGGAAAAGCGGCGGCGGCACCAGGAATGGAAACAAAAGGCAAAAAACGTTCGAAATTGTTACTTTGTGCAAAAAAGTGCTTGGTAATATGTATAATATATTAAATTTCTGAGGCGGAAAATCGGGCAAAAAAGATGGAAATCCGCCGCCGGAAGGGCAGAAACATTGCGCTTGCCAAAGAGGGGTGGTAAAATATATAGGATATGGCCCGGGTAGGGCCGCTTTGTGTGTTTGGAGTATGTAAAAAATACGGAAATAGTAAGGAACGTGAAACAGGTGTATTTCAGTAAATTCCGAAAACAGTTGGTCTATCTGATGGATATGGTCATCTGTACGGCCGTCTATATCCTGCTGATCCTTTGGGTGCCCATCCGCGAGGGAATGACCCTTTACGAGCTGGGGCTGTGGCTGCCCAACTTCGGGCTGATGCTCCTTTGCATCAGCGCCTTTTTGTGGCTTTCCCACTCCTACGGCAGCCTTTGGCGCTACGCCGAGACCGACGAGTATCTGACCTTGCTGGTCAACGGCGGCGCGGCGTATCTGGTGTATTTCGTGCTGCAGAAGCTGCTGCCCATTGCGAAGATCCCCAGCATCCTTTCTCTGTGCATCTTCTCCTTCTCGCTGATTTTGATGATGGCGGCGCGGTTTATCTACCGCAAATACCGCCAGGCCTCCAACTCCAAGGTCACCGCCCGCAAGGTCCGGGTGGCCATCGTGGGAGCCGGACAGGCCGGCGTCAGCCTGCTCAACGAGATCAAGAGCAACGCCCGCAACCACTACCAGCCGGTCTGCTTCTTTGACGACGACCCGGAGAAGATCGGCAAATTCATCCACGGCATCGAGGTCAAGGGCCCCATTTCGGAGATGCCCCAGCTGCTCAAAAACGCTATGCTTTCCGAGATGATCGTGGCTATCCCTTCGGCCAGCCCCGCCCGCCGCAAGGAGATTTTGGAGATCTGCGCCACCACCCACTGTCACGTGAAGATCCTGCCGGATACCTTCACCATCGTGCAGAGCGGCAAGATCGACGCCCTCAACCTGAGCCAGAACGTGCGTAACGTCAAGATCGACGACCTGCTGGGCCGCGACCCGGTGGTGTTCAACGACGCCGAGATGTTCCGCCTGCTGCGCGGCCACACCATCATGGTCACCGGCGGCGGCGGGTCCATCGGTTCGGAGCTGTGCCGCCAGATCGCCAAGCGCGGCCCCAAGCGTCTGATCGTGGTGGATATTTATGAAAACAACGCCTACGACCTGCAGCAGGAGCTGAAGCTGGAATACGGCAACAAGCTGGACCTGGTGGTGGAGATCGCTTCGGTGCGCGACGCCAAGAAGATGGACACCCTCTTCCAGTACTATAAGCCGGAGGTGGTGTTCCACGCTGCCGCCCACAAGCACGTTCCTCTCATGGAGGAGTGCCCCGAGGAAGCGGTGAAGAACAACGTCTTCGGTACCTATAATGTAGTCCATGCCGCCGACCGCGCCGGGGTGCGCCGCTTCGTGCTCATCTCCACCGACAAGGCGGTCAACCCCACCAACGTTATGGGCTCCACCAAGCGCTTCTGCGAGATGATCCTGCAGAGCATGAAGAGCGTCAGTAAGACTGAATATGTGGCGGTACGCTTCGGAAACGTCTTGGGCTCCAACGGCTCGGTGATCCCGCTGTTCCGGCGGCAGATCGAGCACGGCGGCCCGGTGACCGTCACCGACAAGCGCATCATCCGCTACTTTATGACCATCCCGGAGGCGGCCCAGCTGGTGCTGGAAGCCGGCGCCATGGCCGAGTCCAGCGAGGTGTTCGTGCTGGATATGGGCCAGCCGGTGCGCATCCTGGACCTGGCGGAGAACTTGATCCGCCTTTCCGGCTACACCCCTTATGTGGATATCGATATTGTGGAGACCGGCCTGCGCCCCGGCGAAAAGCTCTACGAGGAGCTGCTTATGAAGAGCGAGGGCCTGACCGCCACCACCAGCGCCAAGATCTTTATCGAACGCCAGCAGGAGATCTCCCAGCAGGAGATGCAGGACAAGCTGGATATCCTCTGCGCCGCCTTGAGCAAGGACGGCACCGACATCGAAAAACGCGACCACATCCGTGCCGCCATGAAGGCGGTGGTCCCCACCTATCGGGACCCGGACGAGGTCAACAGCAAGCGCTTTCTTGCCGATGGCGCACCCGCCGGGCAGCAGTAGCGCCCCCACACCCACCGACAGCAGAAAGGGAAGGATTCCATGCAGCGTGAGGTAACCTTAAAAGACATCTTTGTAGCGATCCTGCGGCACTTTGGCCAGATTTTGGCCGGTGCCCTGGCCTTTGCCCTGGTTTTGGGAGTCCTGGGCGGCTGGCGGGCCTACCGCGCCTTCCAGGACCCGGAGACCCAGCAGAAGCAGGAGGAAGCATACCTGGTGAAGCTGGGAGAGTATAACGACAGCGTCCAGCAGTTGGAGCTGGAGGTGGCCGATGCCCAGCGCAGCCGGGACGCCCTGTTGGAATACAGCGAAAACAGCCTGTACTTCCAATTTGATCCCAGCCATGTGGCACAGAAGCAGATCTTATTCTATGTCGATACCGGATACCAGATCGACGTCAACCGCCCCTACCAGGAGCCGGACCTGACGGCGCAGGTGGTCAACGCCTACGCCGACGCCTACCGCAGCCAGGACCTGTATGAGACCATGCGGGAAGTTCTGGGCGAGGAGGTGGACCAGCGTTACCTGGACGAGCTGATTTCGGTGCAGCGGGCCGGTGACGTAAAGGTCAAGGACAACCTGGGCAACGTGACGGTGAAGCACAGCAGCGAAAACGTCCGCATCCTGGACCTGCGGGCGGTGTACTCCGACCAGGAGACCGCCGACGCCCTGGCGGACGCGGTGTTCGCTCTGCTGCAGCAGCAGGTACAGGACGCCGTGCTGCCCCATACCGTGACGGTGGTCTCCCAGTCCTCCGGCTTCCAGGATGACCCGGAGCTGGAAAAGGCCCAGCAGGAGACCCTGACCCAGCTGGATCAGCTTTCCACCACCCTGCAGACCAAGCAGGCGGAACTGGCCCAGAAGCAGGCCACCATGCCCCAGCCTCCGGAAGCCGGCGGCCTGGGTAGTATTGTGAAAAAAGCGGTGCTTTACGGCGTGGCCGGCGGCATCGTCGGCGGGATGCTGGGGTGCCTTGTGGTGCTCTGCCTGTTCCTGGCCGACAGCCGCCTGGGCAGCCTCACCGCCGTGGAGCGCATGTGCGCCCTGCCGGTTTTGGGTGCCCTGCCCGCTCAGAAGAAAGGCCGCCGCTGCCTGCTGGAAGGCCTTGTCCGCCGGTTGGAGGACCCGTCCCCCATGCAGCCGGACGCCGCTTCCGCCTGGAAGCTGTTTGAAGCCAATCTCGCGGCTGCCGCTGCCCAGTCTCAGGTGCAGCAGGTGCTGCTCTGCGGCGAAACGGCCTCCCTGCCCCAAAGCGAGGGGACCCTGGGCGCTCTGCGCGCCGGAAGCGTCCTCACCGACCCGGCAGCCGTCCAGGCGCTGGAAAACTGCCAGCGCACCGTGCTTGCCGTAAGCAGCCGCCAGACCGCCGCGCAGGCGCAGCGGGAGCTGCTCCGCTTAAAGCAGCTGGGCAAGCCCGCCCTGGGCCTGCTTTGGATCGAAGAATAGCCCATTTCCGGCCGGGGGCATCGGGTCCCCGGCCGGTTGGAGCATAGATTGAGAGATAATAGAAGAAGGTAGTAGTATGAATATCCCGTTCTCCCCCCCGGACATCAGCGAATTGGAGATCGCCGAGGTGGTGGATACCCTCCGCTCTGGATGGATCACCACCGGGCCCAAGACCAAGCAGTTTGAAAAGGAGATCGCAGCCCTCTGCCGCACCTCCCGCGCCGTGGCCCTCAACTCCGCCACCGCCGCGCTGGAGCTTTGCCTCAAGGTGCTGGGCGTTGGGCCGGGGGATGAGGTCATCACCTCGGCATATACCTATACCGCCTCCGCCAGCGTGGTCTGCCACCTGGGGGCGAAGCTGGTGCTCATCGATACAGCACCCGGCTCCTATGAGATGGATTACGACAAGATGGAAGCAGCCATCACCTCCCGCACCAAAGCGGTGATCCCGGTGGACCTGGGCGGCGTGGTCTGCGACTACGACCGCATCTTCCAGGCGGTGGAAAACAAACGCGCCCTCTTCACCCCAAATGGGGCGGTGCAGGAGGCTTTGGGCCGGGTGGCCGTGGTCGCCGATGGGGCCCACGCCTACGGCGCATCCCGCAAGGGGAAGATGTGCGGCGAGATCGCGGATTTCACCAGCTTCTCCTTCCACGCGGTGAAGAACTTCACCACCGCCGAGGGCGGCGCCGCCACCTGGCGCGACCTGCCGGGCATCGATAACGAGGAGCTGTACCGTCAGTTCATGCTCCTTTCCCTGCACGGACAGTCCAAGGACGCCCTGGCCAAGACCCAGCTGGGCGCCTGGGAGTACGACATCGTCATGCCGGGTTACAAGTGCAACATGACCGACATTATGGCCGCTCTGGGCCTGGCGCAGACCAAGCGCTATCCCCAGCTGCTGGCCCGCCGCCGGGAGATCATCGGCCGGTACGACGCCGCGCTGGCGGACGAGCCGGTGCAGGTGCTGCGCCACTATGGGGCGGACTTTGCTTCCTCCGGGCACCTGTACCTGGTGCGGATGGACGGCAAGGACGTGCCGGAGCGCAACCGCATCATCACCCAGATGGCCGAGGCCGGTGTGGCGACCAACGTCCACTACAAGCCTCTGCCCATGATGACCGCATACAAAGCCCTGGGCTTTGATATCAAGGATTATCCCAACGCCTACGACCAGTACCGCAACGAGATCACCCTGCCGCTGCACACCCGTCTCAGCGACGAGGAAGTGGAGTACGTGATCGACACCTTCCGCCGGCTGCTGCACCAGTAAGCCGCGAGAACACCGCGAAAACGCGACAAAGGAGAACTGCCGGATGGCTTGGAAACGCTGGGAGGAGCTGCCTCCCAACCTGCGCACCGAGGCGGTGCGCCCCTACTACGACGCCCTGGACCGCCGCCGGGGGAGCCTGGCCGCCAAGCGGCTGTTTGACATCGTTATGGCGGCAGTACTGCTGGTGCTGCTGTCCCCGGTGCTGCTGATTCTGGCGGTGGCGGTGCGGCTGGATTCCCCCGGGCCGGTGATCTTCCGGCAGGTGCGGGTGACCCAGTACGGAAGGGAGTTTCGCATCTGCAAATTCCGCACCATGGTGGCCGACGCCCAGCGCCGGGGCACCTTGGTCACCACCAAAGGCGACAGCCGCGTCACCCGGGTGGGCAAGCTGCTGCGCGGCTGCCGTCTGGACGAGCTGCCCCAGCTTTGGAACATCCTCAAAGGGGAGATGAGCTTTGTGGGCACCCGGCCGGAGGTCCCCCGCTATGTGGCGGGCTACACCCCGGAGATGTGGGCCACCCTGCTGCTGCCCGCCGGGGTCACCTCGGTAGCCAGCATCCAATACAAGGACGAGGACCAGCTGCTGGAAAATGCCGCCGACGCCGACCAGGTGTACCTGGAACAGGTGCTGCCGGCGAAGATGGCCTACAACCTTTCCTACCTGCGGGAGTTCTCCCTGGCAAAGGACTGGAAGACCATGCTGGATACCGTCCGGGCGGTGCTGTAACGCCGCCGCACAAAGGAGCATGCAAAGGATTCTATGAAGATCTGGATCATCAACCATTACGCCATCCCGCCGGCTTTGGGCGGGTTGGTGCGGCACTATTATTTTTCCAAATACTTGACCCGCATGGGTCACGACGTGCGCATCTTCACCTCCAGTGAGATCCACAACACCACCGTCAACAAGATCACCGACGCTTCCCTTTACCGGGAGGTGGAGGAGGACGGAGTGGTCTATACCTACCTGCGCACCAGCGACTACTCGGGCAACGGCCTGGGACGCATCCGCAATATGCTGGAGTTCCCGGTGCGCATCTGGCAGGCGGCCCGGCACTTTGAAAAGCCGGACGTGATCTACACCTCCTCGCCGTCCATCTTTGCGGCGGCTTCGGCCCAGCTGCTGGCGAGAAAACTGCGGGTGCCCTGCGTCACCGAGGTGCGGGACATCTGGCCGGAGTCCATTGTGGAATACAAGGGCTTCTCCCGCAAAAACCCCATCATCCTGGTGCTGTACGGGCTGGAAAAATGGCTCTACAAAAAGGCCGACCGGCTGATTTTCACCATGGAGGGCGGCCCGGACTACATCCGGGAAAAGCACTGGGAAAAGGCCATCCTCTTAGAAAAAATCCGCAACCTCAACAACGGTGTGGATCTGGAAGAATTTGACCACAACGCCGCTGCCTGCACCCTGGACGACCCGGACCTGCTGGACAAGGAGCACTTCAAGGTGGTGTACACCGGCTCCATCCGCTTGGTCAACAACCTGAGCAAGGTGGTGGAGATGGCCCGCTGGCTGCAGGAGCAGGGCGAGGAGCGGGTGAAGTTCCTTATCTACGGCGACGGCACCGAGCGCGCCGCCCTGGAACAGCAGGCAAAGGACTGGGGCCTTACAAACATCGTCTTTAAAGGCAAGGTAGAAAAGCGCTTTGTGCCCTTTATCCTGACCCATTCCGACCTAAACCTCAACCACGTCAAGCAGACCGGCATCATGCGCTTTGGCTGCAGCCTCAACAAGCTGTTTGACTACTTTGCCAGCGGACGGCCGCTGCTTTCCGACCTGACGGTGAGCCACGACCTGATCACCCGCTACCAGGCGGGCGTCACCCTGCCCACCCAGGATACCGAGGCCCTCTGCCGGGAGGTGCTGCGCTTTGCCCAGATGCCCCAGGAGGAGTACGACGGCTACTGCCGCCGGGCCCGTCAGGCCGCCGAGGACTACGATTATCAGGCGCTGAGCCGCCGCTTGCTGGAAATCTTGCAGGAAGCGGCCGGGGAACGCCGCTCCTAGAAAGGAACCGAGACCGATATGACCAAAGTTTGTCATCTGACCAGCGCCCACCCCAGCAACGACCCCCGCATCTTCCACAAGCAGTGCGCCTCCTTGGCCCGGGAAGGGTACGACACCTACCTGGTGGCCCGGGGCGAAAGCCGGGAAGAAAAGGGCGTGCATGTAGTTGGGGTGCCGGCGGAGGAAGGCTCCCGGCTCCAGCGCTTTTTGGGCACCACCCGCAAGGTCTACGAAGCGGCCCTTGCGGTGGACGCCGATATTTACGAATTTCACGATCCGGAGCTGCTGCCCTATGGCCTCAAGCTCAAGCGCCGCGGCAAACGGGTGATCTTTGACAGCCACGAGGATTATCCCACCCAGATCCTGGGCAAACAGTGGATCCCCGGTCCGCTGCGAAAGATCATCTCCGCCTGCTACAAGGCCTACGAGACCTATGTGGTGCGGCGGCTGGACGCGGTGCTCTTCCCCTGCACCAAAAACGGGGTGAACATCTTTGACGGCCGCGCCCGGGAGACGGTGATCATCAGCAACGCCGTGATGCTCCAAGAAGCTGCGGAGCGCATCCCCGCCCAGCAAAAGGGCCGGGTGATCTGCTGCACCGGCAGCCTGACCCGCCTGCGGGGCATCACCCAGCTGATCCAGGCGGCAAGCCTGGCGGACGCGCGGCTGATTTTGGCGGGCAACTACGAGTCCGCCGAGTACCGCGCCCAGCTGGAAGCCATGCCGGAGTACGCCGCTGTAGATTACCGCGGTTATGTGGGCCGGGAGGAGATCGCAAAGATCTACCGCGAGGCGGCGGTGGGCATGTCCACCATCCTCAACGTGGGGCAGTACAGCTGCCTGGACAATTTCCCCACCAAGGTGTATGAATATATGGCAGCGGGCCTGCCGGTGGTGGTGTCGGATTATCCCTTCCTGGCCAATGCGGCCCGGGGAGAGGGCTTCGGCATCCCGGTGGACCCGGAGGACCCCCAGGCCATCGCGGCGGCGGTGCGCCGGCTGCTGGACCATCCCGAGGAGGCCGACCGCATGGGCGAAGCCGGCCGCCAGGCGGTGGAGCAGCGCTACAACTGGGGCATCGAGGAGCAGAAGCTCTTCGCGCTGTACCGCAAGCTGGCAAAATAGCCGGGGCGGGAAGCGGATTTTTTGTGTGTTTTTTGTTTGGAGGTTATCCATGGTTATCCTGATGGTTTCTCGGGGGGTCCCCTCCGAGAACAGCAAGATGAACGGCCTGTTTGAGATGGACCAGGCCCGGGCGCTGGCCCGGGAAGGGCACACGGTGATTTTGGCGGCGCTGGACCTGCGCTCCATCCGCCGCCGCCGCCCGCTGGGCTACTCTTCGGCCGAGCAGTATGGGGTGAAGATCCGGGGGCTGGACCTGCCGCTGGGCGGGCTGCCCAAGGGGCTCTTCTACCGGTTGGGCGCCTGGGGACTGCGCCGCCTGTACCGCCGCATCGTGGCGGAATTCGGCGTGCCGCAGGTCATCCACGCTCATTACACCGACCATGCTTACATAACCGCCCTGGCTTTGGGCGGGGAAGGGGTGCCGCTGGTGGTCACCGAGCATTCTTCCTTAATGAACCGGGACCACATCGAAGAACCCCTGCGGCGGGCGGCCCAGAAAGCCTATTCCTCCGCCGCGCAGGTGGTGGCGGTGAGCCAGGCGCTGGGGCGGCATATCCAGCAGAACCTGGGCGTTACCCCCTGCATCATCCCCAATATCGTCGATACCGAGACCTTTTCCTATGCGCCTCCCCGTCCCAAGGTGGGGTTTGATTTCGTAACGGTGGGCAATCTCACCGAGATCAAGCGCCACGACCTGACCATCCGCGCCTTTGCGGCGGTGTTTGGCGGGCGGCGGGACGTGCGGCTGAGCCTTTACGGCGGAGGCCCGCAGGAAAGGGAACTGCGGGACCTGGCGGCGGAGCTGGGGGTGGAGGAGCAGGTGATCTTTGAAGGGGTCTGCACCCGGCAGCACATCGCCGCTGGGCTGCGGCAGGCCGACGCCTTTGTGCTGGCCTCCCACTCTGAAACCTTCGGCGTGGCTTTTATCGAGGCTATGAGCTGCGGCGTGCCGGTGATCGCCACCCGCTGCGGCGGCCCCGAGGACTTTGTGGGCCCGGAAAACGGCATGCTGGTCCTCCCCGACGACCAAACCGCCCTGGAAAACGCCATGCGCCAGATCTACGAGCAGGCAGCCGGTTACGACCGGGTGGCCATCTCCCAGGCGACCCGCGACCGGTTCTCCGCCCAGGCGGTGGCTGGGCAGTTGGAGCGGGTGTATGCGGCGGCGGTGGCCGGTGTACCGGCATCCCAGCCGGATTCCCGTCGCCAGACGGCGGAGATCTAACCATTTTTGATACCCAAACGACAGCACAAGGAGGTGACCGGCTTTGGCTTTGATGAAAACCATCCTCTACGCGGCGGCGGGGGTCGTCTTTTTGGCGGCGAACCTGTTCACCGTATCGCTGGGGCCGGCGCAGCTTTCCTTGTACCGGCTGTGCCTGGCGGGCGCAGCGGGGCTGCTGTTTTTGATGATGCTGGGCCTGCCCAACGAGGCCAGGCTCCCGCTGCGGCAGAAAAACAGCTTTTCGGTGGCTTTTCTGCTGGGGTGGTTTGCCTGGGCGGCGTTTTCGGTGCTGTGGGTGCAGGATTTGAGCCTTTGGCTCAAGGCGCTGTACTTTATCGGCACCGGCGCCTTCTGGACGGTGTGCTACAGCCTGTTTTTCCACGAGGAGCGGCAGATCCTGCGGGTGTTTTACGTGATGCAGGGGGCCATCCTCTTTGTCAGCGCCATCGGCTGGTATGAGGTGGCTACCAAGGACTACCGATTTATCCCCATGACGCCGGAAAACATCCACGCCTTTGTGGACGCGCCGGCGCGAGTGCCCATCGCCCTGTCCGGCAACCCCAACGACTTTGCGCTGGTGGTGCTGTTCGGCATCTTTATCAGCTTTGCCTGCATGCGGCTGAGCCGCAGCCTGCTGGGAAAAGCAATCAGCGCCGGGGCGATGGTTTCCTCCCTGGGGCTGCTGGCCTTTTCCGAATCGCGGGCCAACCTGCTGGGGCTGGTGCTGGGGGCGGGGATGTACGTCATCCTCACCTGCCGGGACAAAAAGCGCATCGCCCTGCTGGTGCTGCTGGGTGCGGCGGGACTGGGCATCTTTATGACCACCCCATACTGGGGGCTTCTGCTGGAAAAGGCCGCCTCGGTCATGCGGTTTGACTTCCACTCCGGCACCTACAACTCCGAAAGCGTCCGCATCCGGCTGATCATCAACGGGCTGTCCTTCCTGCCCAAAACCTGGTGGATGGGCACCGGGGCGGGGAATATCGAGTACTGGATGGCCCATGATACCGTTGTCAACACCAACGGCTATGTAAACATCCACAACTGGTGGCTGGAGCTGCTGGCCAGCTTCGGGGTGATCTTCTTTGTTTTGTACCTGGTCTTTTACCTGCGGCTTTGGAAGAACCTGCTGCGGCGCTACGCCCAGTCGGCCCAAAGCGGCGACCGGGTGGGCCAGGAGCTGGCTGGGGCATTTTGCTGCTGCATGGCGGCTTTCCTCATGGGCAGCATCAGTTCCAGCTCCAATATGAAAACCGAGTGGCTGTGGGTATTTTGGGCGGTGGCCATCGCCTTTGAGGGCACGACGCCCGCCCTAGTTACAAAGGACACACGCCGGCCGCTGCCCGGCAGGAAGGAAGGTGAGGGTTGCTCGTGCAGGTAGAATGGAAACAGAAGCTCCTCGGAGGGCTGCGCGCCCTGCGGGAGAAGGGCTTCTTCCACATTATCGCCGGTTCCACCCTGGCAAAGATCGCAAGCTTTGTTTCGGTGATCTTTCTGCCGCGGTTTTTGGCTTCCAAAGCGGACTACGGCCTGCTTGCCTATGTGGACAACATCCGCAACTACATCATGCTGGCAAACGGCCTGGGCATCGCAAACGCCACCCTGCGTTTCTGTGCCCAAAGCGACAGCGACGCCAGCAAAAAGGGCTACTTCCTAGCCTCCCTTTACATCGGCGTCGGGGCCGATGTGGTCATCATCCTGGGGAGCATCGCGGTATTTTGGGCGGTGCCGTTTCAGTATGACGGCTCCAACCGGCTGCTGCTGCTTTCTTCGGTGCTGCCGCTGTTTTATTTCTTGTTTAACGACATCCAGCTGCTGCTGCGGGCCACCTTCCAAAACCAGAAGTACTCGGTCTTCAGCTTCGCTTATTCCTTCCTGCTCATGGTGTTCCAGATCGGGTTTGCCGTGGTGTGGGGAGTAGACGGCGTCATCTGGGGACGGTATGTGGCTCTGGGGCTGTGCCTGGTCATGGGCCTTTGGCTCATCCGGGACCTGCCGCTGATGAAGGTGAAAGCCGAGCTGCCCGACCGCCACATGATGTGGGGGCTTATTAAGTTCGGCATCGTCATGCTCACCGCCTCGGCGGCCTCGCTGGTGATGAACTACAACGAGACCACCATCGTCAGCTGGCTCATCCGGGACGCCGAGCTGCTGGCCGAATACAAGGTGGCCGCCAACATCCTGCCCATCTCGCTGTTCGTGCTGGAAGCGGTGCTGGTGTTCATCCTGCCTTACTTCATCCAGCACCTGAACGACAAGCGCTGGATTTGGGAAAATTATAAAAAACTCATGCTTATCAACGGCGCCGTGATGACGGTGATCCACCTGGGGCTGTTTGTCCTGGCGGACTTTTATGTACCCATCCTGTGGGGCAAGCAGTACGCCAGCGCCGCGCCCATGGTGCGGATGTTCCTCATCGCCTCGCTGATCCAGTCGGTGTTCCGCGGACTGGCGGGCAACATCCTGGCCGTCACCGGCGAGGAAAACTTCAACCTGAAGATCAACATCGTCTGCGTGGTCATCCACGCGGTGGTGGACGTGGTGGCTATCAAGACCTTCGGCATTATGGGGGCCGCGGTGGCGCTGATCGTGGTTTACTTTATTTCTGGCCTTATAATGAATCTTCATTTAAGAAATATATGCAAAAATGCCATTGCAGAGGAGAGTAATCATCATGATGAAGAATGAACTTCTGAAAAAGATCGAAAATCGTGAGATCGTCGTAGGCGTAGTCGGCCTGGGCTATGTTGGCCTGCCGCTGGCGGTAGAAAAAGCCGCCGCCGGCTTCAAGACCATCGGCTTTGATGTCCAGAAGGAAAAGGTGGACATGGTCAACGCCGGCCACAACTACATCGGCGACGTGGTAGACGCCGAGCTTGCTGACCTGGTGAAGAAGGGGATGCTCACTGCAACCACCGACTTCAGCTTCGTCAAGGACGTGGACTTCATCGCCATCTGCGTGCCCACCCCCCTGGACGCTCACCAGCAGCCGGACATCAGCTACGTCCGTTCCTCCACCGAGGCCGTTTCTCACTACCTGAAACGCGGCAGCATGGTGGTCCTGGAATCCACCACCTACCCCGGCACCACCGAGGAGCTGATCCGTCCCATCCTGGAGAAGAACTCCGGCCTTGTATGCGGCGAGGACTTCTACCTGGGCTTCTCCCCCGAGCGCGTCGATCCCGGAAACCTGATCTACAAGACCAAGAACACCCCCAAGGTCGTCGGCGCTATCGGTCAGGACGCCACCGAGGTCATCGCTGCCATGTACCGCGCAGTCCTGGAAGGCGAGGTATATGAGGTATCCAGCCCGGCTGTTGCTGAGATGGAGAAGATCCTGGAAAACACCTACCGCAACATCAACATCGGCCTCGTCAACGAGCTGGCTATGCTCTGCCACCGCATGGGCATCAGCATGTGGGAGGTCGTAGACGCTGCTAAGACCAAACCCTACGGCTTCCAGGCCTTCTATCCCGGCCCGGGCCTGGGCGGCCACTGCATCCCCCTGGACCCCTACTACCTGTCCTGGAAGGCCAGAGAGTACGGCTTCCATACTTCCATGATCGAAAGCTCCATGATGATCAACGACCGTATGCCCGAGTACTGCGTGGAGCGCGCTTCCGAGATGCTCAACCGCCGCGCCAAAAAGGCCATGAACGGCGCAAACGTCCTGGTCCTGGGTGTAGCTTATAAGCAGGACATCGACGACTACCGCGAAAGCCCGGCCATCCGCGTCATCGAGGAGCTGGAAAAAGTGGGCGCCAACGTCACCTACTTCGACCCGTGGGTAAGAGAGTACAAGGAGCACGGCCAGTGCCGTCAGTCCCTGCCCGAGCTGACCGAAGAGGTAGTTGCCGGCGCGGACCTGGTGATGATCACCGCTTCCCACACCAACGTGGACTACGACTTCGTCCAGAAGCACGCAAAACTGGTGTTCGACACCAAAAACGCCGCCAAGAACGTGGCAAACCGCTCCAACATCGAGGTACTGTAATATCTTCTGCGGGGAGGGGCAGACCCTCCCCGGCATTTGAGAAAGGCGGATCTGCAAGATGAAATACGCATTGATCGGCTGCGGCCGGATCGCGACCAACCATATCAAGGCGGTGCTCAACAACCACCTGGAACTGGCGGCGGTCTGCGATATCCTGCCGGAGCATATGGAAAGCCTGCTTGCCAAGCACGGCCTGGAGAACGACCCCTCCATCCGTCGCTACACCGATTACCGCCAGCTGCTGCAGGAAGTGCAGCCCCAGCTGGTGGCCATCGCTACCGAAAGCGGCCTGCACGCCCAGATCGCTCTGGACTGCATCGACGCGGGGGTCAACGTCATTGTGGAGAAGCCCATGGCTATGAGCATCCAGGACGCGGAGGAGATCATCCGCCGCTCCCAGGAGAAGGGCGTGAAGGTCTCCGCCTGCCACCAGAACCGCTTCAACGTGGCGGTGCAGGAGATGCGCCGGGCGCTGGAAGGCGGCCGCTTCGGCAAGCTGTCCCACGGCTCCATCCACGTGCGCTGGAACCGCAATAAAGAATACTACGACCAGGCTCCCTGGCGCGGCACCTGGGCTCAGGACGGCGGCGCCCTCATGAACCAGTGCATCCACGGCATCGACCTGCTGCGCTGGATGCTGGGCGACGAGGTGGAGGAAGTGTACGGCGTTACCCGCCAGCAGTTCCACCACTACCTGGAAGCCGAGGACATCGGTATGGCGGTGGTCAAGTTTAAAAACGGCGCGGTAGGTACCATCGAAGGCACCACCAACGTCTATCCCAAGAACCTGGAAGAGACCCTCTACCTCTTCGGGGAAAACGGCACCGTCAAGCTGGGCGGCAAATCCACCAACAACATCGACGTTTGGGACTTTGCCGATGAAGGCGAAGCCGACCAGAAGAACAAGGGCCTGGAAGAGGCCACCAGCAACGTCTACGGCAACGGCCACACCAGCCTGTACGCCGACGTCATCGACGCCATCGAAAACGACCGTGCCCCCTATGTGGACGCGGTGGCCGGCCGCAACGCCCTGGAAATGGTGCTTGCCATCTACCAGAGCCAGAAGGAAGGCCGCCCGGTGAAGCTGCCGCTGCACGACTTCGGCAGCCTGGACATGAAGGGCGAATTCGGCAAATAAACACCCGGCAAAACCGGCAAGGAGGAGAGCATGAGCGAGTATTTTGTGCATGAAAGCAGCTATGTGGACGACGGGGTACAGATCGGCAAGGGGACCCGTATCTGGCACTTTTGCCACGTGCAGTCCGGCGCGGTCATCGGCGAGGGCTGCTCCTTCGGGCAGAACGTCAACATCGCCAACAACGTGCGCATCGGCAACGGCTGCAAGGTGCAGAACAATGTCTCCCTCTACCAGGGGGTGGAGCTGGAGGACTATGTCTTCTGCGGGCCGTCCATGGTGTTCACCAACGACCTGACCCCCCGGGCCAAGTACCCCAAAGGCCCCGCCGGCTACAAAAAGACCCTGGTGCGTACCGGGGCAAGCATCGGCGCCAACGCCACCATCGTCTGCGGGCACACCATCGGCCGCTGGGCGCTCATTGCCTCCGGCGCAGTGGTGACCCACGACGTCCCCGACCATGCACTCATGGCAGGGGTGCCCGCCCGGCAGATGGGCTGGGCCTGCGAGTGCGGCGCGGTGCTGCCTGCCGCCGAGGACGGCGTGCTGTGCTGCCCGGACTGCGGGCGCCGCTACGCCCTGCGCGACGGCCAGCTTTGTGAGTTGGAACAGGGCCAGGACCGCTAAGCCCCCCAAAAAAACGCCCAAACCCAGGACACACAGGGCGGGGGAGCCCCCGCAGGCATAATCGCGCAAAAAAACCTGGACACACAGGAACCCGGAACCTTGGACACACAGGTAAGGATAGGGTAGGTTAGTCCAGTTTAGGGAAGGGGAGGGGAGTCCACCGCTTCGCGGGGGCGCTCTCACCCATTTGGCAGGCGCTTTAAAAACCGGTTTTTGAAAAGCACAGAATCAAAGTCCCTCTTGCACACAAGGGGGCGGCACCGCAGACAGCGGGCAGATCGAAACAGAAGAAGGGATCTCTATGGAATTTCGTGATCTGAAAAAACAGTATCAGGTGCTCAAGGAGCCCATGGACCAGGCAATCGCCCAGGTGCTCCGGGACGCCAACTATATCAGCGGCAAGCAGGTCACCCAGCTGGAACAGAGCCTGTGTGAATACACCGGCGTGCGCCACTGCGTCACCTGCGGCAACGGTACCGACGCGCTGTCCATGGCGCTGATGGCCTGGGGCATCGGAGAAGGGGACGCGGTGTTCGTGCCGGACTTCACCTTCTTCGCCAGCGGCGAGACGGTGTCCTTTGAGGGTGCGACCCCGGTGTTCGTGGATGTGGACGCCGACACCTTCAACCTGGACCCCGACTGCCTGGAAGAGGCCATCCGCCGGGTGGAGCAGGAGGGCAAGCTGCGCCCCCGCGCTGTGGTGGCGGTGGACCTGTTCGGCCTGCCGGCAGACTATACCCGCATCCGTCCCATTGCGGACGCCCACGGCCTGCTGATCCTCGAGGACGGCGCCCAGGGCTTCGGCGGCGCCATCGGCGACAAACGGGTGGGGAGCTTCGGCGATATCTCCACCACCTCCTTCTTCCCGGCCAAGCCCCTGGGCTGCTACGGTGACGGCGGGGCCATCTTCCTGGACCGGGACGACTGGAACGACTACCTCTGCTCCATCCGCGTCCACGGCAAGGGCTCCTTTAAGTACGACAACGTGCGCATCGGCTGGAACTCCCGTCTGGACACCATCCAGGCTGCGGTGCTGCAGGTGAAGCTGGACGCCTTTAAAAAGTACGAGCTGGCCGACGTCAACCGCGCTGCCGGCTGGTACACCCAGCGCCTGCAGGGCCTGGTGAAGACCCCGGTCATCCCCGAGGGCTTCTCTTCCAGCTGGGCACAGTACACCATCACCCTCCAAAGCGAGGAGCAGCGCCAGCGCATCCAGGAGGCCCTCAAGGCACAGGGCATCCCCACCATGGTCTACTACCCCAAGCCCATGCACCTGCAGGGCGCGTTTGCAGACCTTGGCGGCAAGGAAGGGGACTTCCCGGTGACCGAGCGTCTCTGCCGGACGGTACTCTCCCTGCCCATCCATCCCTACATCACCGAAGAAGAGGTGGAGCAGGTGTGCAACGCCCTGCGTCCGCTGCTGTAAGTTCGGCGGGGAAGGGTTCATCCTGTCAATTGTAAAAATTTTTACCAAGGCCCCGGGAAGGTTGATTCCCGGGGCTTTGTCCGTTACAATAGCAAGTAAGGAAGAATTGCGACGAATCCCGACCCAAAGGAGGTCTGACAACATGAAGATCAAAAAAGCCGTTATCCCTGCCGCCGGTCTGGGGACCCGGGTGCTCCCGGCGTCCAAGGCCATGCCCAAGGAGATGCTCCCCATTGTGGACAAGCCTGCTATCCAGTACATTGTGGAGGAGGCGGTGGCCAGCGGCATTACCGATATCCTCATCATCACCAGCCGGGGCAAGACCACCGTCGAGGACCACTTCGACCGCGCCCCCGAGCTGGAAGCCCGCCTACTGGCTGCCGGTAAAAACGATATGTACGAAAATATCGTAAGCATCTCCAAGCTTGCCAACATCCAGTATATCCGCCAGAAGGAGACCAAGGGCCTGGGCCACGCGGTTTCCTGCGCCCGGACCTTTGTAGGCAACGAGCCCTTTGCCGTGCTTTACGGCGACGACGTGATCCTGGGCGGCAAGCAGCCCGCCTGCCAGGAGCTGTGCCAGGTGTATGAGCAGTACGGTCTGGGGGTAGCGGGCATCAAGCCGGTGCCGGTGGAGCTGATCTCCAAATACTGCAGCCTCAAGGTGGAGGCAGAAAGCGAAGGCATCTTCCGGGTGCTGGACATGATCGAAAAGCCCAAGCTGGAAGAGGTCCTTTCCAACTATTCCATCCTGGGACGGGTGGTGCTGCCGCCGGAGATCTTCGACATCCTGGAGGACACCCAGCCCGGCGCCAACGGCGAGATCCAGCTGACCGACGCCATGCGGGAGCTGGCCCGCACCAAGGGGATGATGGGCGTGGAATTTTCCGGCACCCGTTACGATATGGGCAACAAGTTCGGCATCCTGCAGGCCATCGTCCAGGTGGCGCTGCAGCACCCGGAGGTGGGCGTGGAGTTCCGCGAATACCTCAAAGAGGTCAGCAAAACCCTGTAACCGCCCCAAAAGGAGGACCCAATGGAAGAAAGAATCACCCAAACCACCCCGGAAACCGCTGGGGAGAAGCGGTTTTCCATCCTGACCCACTACGATAAGCGCACCCTTTACGCCCTCAACGACCTGGTGTGCCGCACCACCCGCCGCCGCAGCTACCGTCTGCGCAAGGCGTTTTTGCTGGTGCTGGGCATCCTGGGCCTGCTTTCCGGCAGTATGCTCATGATGATCTACTCCCAGCTGGAGACCTCGGAGCGGCTCATCGCCATCGGCGGCCTGCTGGTGGCGGCTATTGCCCTGACCGAGGCGGTGTTCCTCAAGCGGATCGGCGCCTGGAACACCCGCCGCATGATGCCCAAGGGCCGGGACAAATCCCTGGCCGTGCTGGATGACACCGGCTTGGGAAGCACCGAGTCCGGCATGCAGAGCCACTACGATTTTGCGGCCTTCACCAGCGCCTACGAAAGCCAGGAGTTCTTCTACCTGCTGCTGGACAGCCGCCACGCGCTGATCCTGGCAAAGGAAGGCATCGAAGCCCCCGAAGGCAGCAGCCAGGAGCGGCAGGTGGAGCAGATGCGGGAGTTTTTAAAAGAAAAGCTGCCCTTCCCCATCCAATATATCCGCCAGAAGCTCCCGGGGAAGAAACAACCCAAGCAGAAATAAAAAAACGCCCCCAAAGCAAAGTGCTCTGGGGGCATTTTTATGCGGAAAGTCCGGTTGGAACGAAAAAAGAGCTGCTCGCGACCAGAAGCTTCCGGCGCGGGCAGCTTGCTTTTGTATTTGGGGAAAACTAGGTGCGCGAAAATTCCAGCGCGGGTCCCGCGCCGGGCTGTTCGATTCCCTTCCTATACAAAAAAATACCACAGATATCCGAAGATATCTGTGGTATTTTGGAGCGGATGACGGGAATCGAACCCGCGACGGATGCTTGGGAAGCATCAGTTTTACCATTAAACCACATCCGCATTTCGTTTGCTTATATATTATACTCGCTTCAGAGAAAAAAAGCAAGGGGGAAAATTTCGCGGATTTTGAGAGGAACGGTCGATTTTCCTCTTGCGGAAAACATCGTGACTGGTGTAAAATAAGGTTGGAAAAACCATCACAAAGGAGGACACGTTTATGATCATCACCACCACCCCCGCAGTAGAAGGCGCCCGTATCGTGGAGTATAAGGGCATCGTTTTCGGAGAGGTTATCTCCGGTGTCAACATGTTTAAAGACATCGGCGCCGGCCTGCGCAACATCTTCGGTGGCCGCAGCCAGGGCTACGAGGAAGAGCTCCAGGCAGCCCGGGACAGCGCCCTGGCCGAGATGGAGCAGCGCGCCATGCGTCTGGGAGCCAACGCTGTCGTTGGCGTGGACGTGGACTATGAGGTCCTGGGGGCCGACAACGGCATGCTCATGGTCAGCGTGTCCGGTACCGCTGTGGTCATCCAATAAATCCCCAAACTGCAAACGCGGAGCCGCCGTCGGGGCTTTCCCGGCAGCGGCTCTTTGTTTTTGGATGGGAATAAGTTGGATAAAAAGAGGAAGATGTCAAGAAAAAGCAGGGGTGGAAAGCACCCGGGCGCGGCTTTCCGGGGAGAGGGAACAGGCGATGGTCAGGGCGTCGCACTGGGCGGTGCCCTGGCTGACGCCGTAGGCCTGACAGAGCATGCAGCCCATCTTGCGGCAGACGGCGTCCAGGCTGCGCGCCTCACAAAGACCGGCGTCGGTCAGGTGGATGCAGCCGTAATATTCTTTGCTGGCCAACCCGCAGCGGGAAAGGGTGCGCAGCATTTTCACTACGCTGGCCCGGGAAACCCCCAGGCTGTCCGCCACCCGGGCGGAACGCACCGGCACGCAGGTGCCGTCGGAGGCAGGGGAGCCGGTGCCGGGCCCCAGGTGATAGATGGTAAGCAGATATTTTGCAGCAGAAGGCGAGATAGCCATGGAACGATGCTCCTTTCTCAAGCGGGAAAACGGTCTCCCCGGGGGGAGGAAGTGCTCCCCCTGCCGCCGGGCGGAGGGGAAACAGCTTTCCTTGTGAGGTTAGTATAAGCTAACCAATAAGGGGAAGAAAAGGGGCCTTCGCCCCGGAGTCTGTGCGGTTAGATATTGCTAACCTGCCATTACTTTATCACAGCTTTTGGCGGATGTCAAGGGAAAATGCGTCATTTTTTTGCTTTTGGGGAAAGGGGCAGCGGCAAAGATCCGTCCCATTATTCGGAAGGGAAACAAAGCGGAAAATACTTGGAAAATCCGCAGGAAAAAACTTTTTCTCACCCTCTTGACAAAGGGGAGAGGGATGGTGTATAGTAAAACCCGCAAAGGTTAGCGAACACTAACCTTTTTCTTCGGACGCATGGTTAGCTATATCTAATCCTGCAAAAAGACGGAAGGAGGGATTGTTATCATGCCATTGAGCTTCGCCCCCTCGGGGGAGCGGATGACCGTAAAACAGATCCGTGGCCGGGACGATACCCGCCGCTTTCTGGAAAGCATGGGCTTTGTCACCGGCGGCCAGGTGACCGTGGTCTCCAAGATCGGGGGCAACCTGATCGTGGAGGTCAAGGACACCCGGGTGGCGCTGAGCCAGAACATGGCGGCCCGCATCCAGATCGAGCCTGCCGTCTAATTACCGAGCAAAAGACAGAGAAAGAAGGGATCGTTTTGGCAACATTGAAGGAAGCACGCTGCGGACAGACCGTCACCGTGACCCGCCTGGGCGGGGAAGGGGCCCTGCGCCGCCGCATTATGGACATGGGCATCACCAAGGGTACCCAGATCTATGTACGCAAAGTGGCCCCGCTGGGAGACCCGGTGGAGGTGACGGTGCGCGGCTACGAGCTGACCATCCGCCGCTCCGACGCCGAGAATATCCTGGTGGACTAGGAGTATTTTTTTGACCAATAGTTAGCGATAACTAACAAACATCCACAAAGGCCGGTGGTTCGGCCAGCGGGAGGCACCCGCCAACGAAGGCGCAGGCCCTTTCCCGCAGAGGAGGGAAACGATCATGTCAATCACCATTGCGCTTGCCGGCAACCCCAACTGCGGCAAAACAACCATGTTCAACGACCTGACCGGCTCCAACCAGTTTGTTGGAAACTGGCCGGGCGTCACCGTCGAAAAGAAGGAAGGCCGCCTGAAAGGCACCAAAAAAGGCGGCGGCGAGGTCATCATCACCGACCTGCCGGGTATCTACTCCCTCTCCCCCTACACTCTGGAGGAGGTGGTCAGCCGAAATTACCTGCTGCACCAGCGCCCGGACGCCATCCTCAACCTGGTGGACGGCTCCAACCTGGAGCGAAACCTTTATCTGACCACCCAGCTGACCGAAATGGGGATGCCGGTGGCCATCGCCCTGAATATGATGGACGTGGTCCGCAAGCGCGGCGACCGCATCGATACCCAGGCCCTTTCCCGGGAGCTGGGATGCCCGGTGATCGAGACCGCCGCCATCCGCGGGGAAGGCTCCCTGGAAGCGGCACAGGCGGCGGTGCAGCTGGCCCGGGACGGCGCTTCTGCGGCGCCCAAGCACTGCTTCAGCCAGCCGGTGGAGCAGGCGCTGAGCGAGATCCGTCTGGCCGCTGCCGGCAGCCTCCCGGAGGCAAGCGCCCGCTGGTACGCCATCAAGCTGTTTGAGCGGGACGAAAAGGTGCTGGGTGAGCTTTCTCTGGCGGAGGATGTGCGCCGCCGGGTGGAGGAGATCACCGCTGCCTGTGAGGCCCAGCTGGACGACGACAGCGAGTCCATCATCACCAACGAGCGTTACCAGTACATCTCCGGGGTGATGGAGCGCTGCGTCCGCCGCAGCCGCACCGGCCTGACCACCTCCGACAAGATCGACCGCATCGTTACCCACCGCGTCCTGGCGCTGCCCATCTTCGCGGCGGTGATGACCCTGGTTTACTACATCTCCATCTCCACCGTGGGCGGATGGCTCACCGACTGGACCAACGACACCCTCTTTGGGGAGATCATCTCCCCGGCGGTGGAAAGCTTCCTCACCGGTATCGGCACCGCCGACTGGCTCACCGGTCTGGTGGTGGAAGGCATCGTCGGCGGCGTGGGCGCAGTGCTGGGCTTCGTGCCCCAGATGCTGGTGCTCTTCCTCATGCTCTGCATCCTGGAGGACTGCGGCTATATGGCCCGCATCGCCTTTATCATGGACCGCATCTTCCGCCGCTTCGGCCTTTCGGGCAAGAGCTTTATCCCCATGCTCATCGGCACCGGCTGCGGCGTGCCCGGCGTCATGGCCTCCCGTACCATCGAGCAGGACCGGGACCGCAAGATGACCATCATGACCACCACCTTCATCCCCTGCGGCGCCAAGATGCCCATCGTGGCCCTTATCGCGGGAGCGGTGTTCGGCGGCGCTTGGTGGGTGGCCCCCTCGGCCTACTTTGTAGGGCTTTCGGCCATCGTCCTTTCCGGCATCATCCTCAAAAAGACCCAGCGCTTCGCCGGGGAGCCGGCCCCCTTCGTCATGGAGCTGCCCCAGTACCACCTGCCCACCGTTCCCAACGTGCTGCGCGGCACCTGGGAGCGCGGCTGGTCCTTCATTAAGAAGGCCGGTACCGTCATCCTGCTGGCTTCCATCTTTGTGTGGTTTACTTCCAGCTTCGGCTTTGTGGACGGCGCCTTCGGCATGGTGGAGGATATGGACCACTCCATCCTGGCGGCCATCGGCGGCGCGGTAGCGGTGCTCTTTGCGCCTTTGGGCTTCGGCAACTGGCAGGCCGCGGTGGCGACCGTCCTGGGCCTGGTGGCCAAGGAAGAGGTGGTGGGCACCTTCGGTACTCTGTACGCCGTGGGCGGCGACGCTTTGACCATGGTGGAGGAGGGCAACTTCGCGGGCCTTTCCGCCATCGCCCAGCATTTCACCACCCTTTCGGCCTACTCATTCTTGGTGTTTAACCTGCTGTGCGCGCCCTGCTTCGCGGCCATCGGCGCCATCAAGCGGGAGATGAACAACCCCAGCTGGACCGTCTTTGCCATCGGCTATCAGACCATCTTCGCCTACGCCATGTCCCTGATGGTCTACCAGTTCGGGCTGCTGTTTGGCGGCGGCGGCTTCACCGCCTGGACCGGCGTGGCCTTCGCGGTGCTGGCCTGCACCATCTGGCTGTTGGTGCGCCGCCCCAAAACCGGCGAGACCGTCCTTTCCGGACGCCGCCAGCCCTCCCTTCAATAGTTAAAACCATACGCTCTGCCTTTCGCCCCCTTCCGTTTCGGGAAGGGGGCGTTTTGTGCGTTTTGGACAAATTAACACCGTGGCTTTTGGCAGCATTTTCGAGCATATTGGGCAAAGATGCAAGGGGAAAGTTTGAAGATTTAAGTAATTTTGTGGAGGAATTTCCGCCGCGGATATTGACAAACTTTTAGCAAGAAGGTAAACTTAAAACAGAAGCTGCGGCTAAGATTCCGGCAGCTTGCTTCCCGTGCGGCGGAGGGTTTTCCCAGGCCGCAGACGGGATGGGAAGGGTTTCTTTTGGATATAACTATTAAGAGGTGAATTGCAAGTGTACAAGATCGTGAAAAAACAGCAGCTCAACGACGCTGTCGTCCTGGTGGAGGTGGAAGCCCCCTTCATCGCCAAAAAGGTCCTGCCGGGCCAGTTCATCATCTTCCGTATTGATGAGCAGGGCGAGCGCGTTCCGCTGACCGTTGCAGATTATGACAGAGAGAAAGGCACCATCACCCTGATCGTTCAGACCGTGGGCCGCACCACCATGATGCTGGGCAAGATGGAAGCCGGCGACTACCTGCTGGACGTTGTGGGCCCCCTGGGTATCCCCACCCATCTGGAAGGCATCAAAAAAGCTTGCGTGATCGGCGGCGGCGTAGGCTGCGCCATTGCGTACCCCCAGGCAAAAGCCCTGCACAACATGGGCGCCCATGTTGATATGATCGCAGGCTTCCGCTCCAAGGACATCGTCATCATCGAGGACGAGATGCGCGCTGTTGCTGACCGTCTGTTCGTTATGACCGACGACGGCACCTACGGCGAGAAGGGCTTTGTTACCGTAAAACTGCAGGAACTGCTGGACGCTGGCAACGACTATGACGCCGTTATCGCCATCGGCCCCGTTCCGATGATGAAATTCGTCTCCAAGACCACCGAGCCCAAGGGCATCAAGACCATCGTCTCCCTCAACCCCATCATGATCGACGGCACCGGCATGTGCGGCGGCTGCCGCGTCAAGGTCGGCGGCGAGACCAAGTTCGCCTGCGTAGACGGCCCCGACTTCGACGGCCACAAGGTTGACTTCGACGAGCTGATGAAACGGAACTCCACCAACAAGGCTCAGGAAGATCATGACAGAGAACATTGCAGAGAATGCAGACTGAGAGGTGCCTACCATGCCTAATATGTCCCTGACCAAAGTCCCCATGCCGGAGCAGGACCCCAAAGTCCGCGCCAGAAACTTTGAAGAAGTTACCCTCGGCTACACCGAGGAGATGGCAGTGGAAGAGGCAAAACGCTGCCTCAACTGCAAACACAAACCCTGCGTCGGCGGCTGCCCGGTGCATGTACATATCCCCGAGTTCATCGCCAAGGTAGCAGAAGGCGACTTCAGCGCTGCTGCCCGCATCCTCAAGGGCTGCAACGCCCTGCCCTGCGTCTGCGGCCGTGTCTGCCCGCAGGAGACCCAGTGCGAAAGCAAATGTGTCCGCGGCATCAAAGGCGAGCCGGTAGCCATCGGCCGTCTGGAGCGCTTCGTGGCTGACTGGGAGATGGAGCACAAGACCCTGGCTGTGGAAAAAGTTCCCTCCAACGGCGTGAAAGTTGCCGTAGTCGGTGCTGGCCCTGCCGGTCTGACCTGCGCTGGTGACCTGGCTCGCCTGGGTTACGAAGTGACCGTATTCGAAGCCTTCCACAGCGCTGGCGGCGTTCTGGTATACGGTATCCCCGAGTTCCGTCTGCCCAAGAAGATCGTGGCTGAAGAGGTCAAGAACCTGGAAGAGCTGGGCGTTACTATCATGACCAACATGGTTATCGGTAAGGTCCTGTCCATCGACGAGCTGTTCGAGATGGGCTTCTCCGCTGTGTTCGTTGGTTCCGGCGCCGGTCTGCCTATGTTCATGAACATCCCCGGTGAGGACCTGGTGGGCGTTTACTCCGCCAACGAGTTCCTGACCCGTATCAACCTGATGAAGGCTTACCTGGATGATTACGATACCCCCATCCGCAAAGGCAAATCCGTTGCCGTTGTCGGCGGCGGTAACGTTGCGATGGACGCTGCCAGAAGCGCAATGCGTCTGGGCGCTGAGCACGTTTACATCATCTACCGCCGCGGCGAGGCCGAGCTGCCTGCCCGTCGGGAGGAAGTCCATCACGCCAAAGAAGAGGGCATCGAGTTCACCCTGCTCACCAACCCCGTCCGCATCCTGGGCGACGAGAACGGCAACGTCCGCGCCATCGAGTGCGTCAAGATGGAACTGGGCGAGCCCGACGCTTCCGGCCGCCGCAGACCCATGGCTGTGGAAGGCTCCAACTTCGAGATCCCGGTCGACACCGTTATCATGTCCCTGGGTACCTCTCCCAACCCGCTGATCCGGACCACCACCGAGGGCCTGGAAGCCAACAGCCACGGCTGCCTCATCGCCAACGAAGCAGCTGCTACCACCCGTGAGGGCGTGTACGCCGGCGGCGACGCTGTTACCGGTGCGGCTACCGTTATCCTGGCTATGGGCGCCGGCAAGACCGCTGCGCAGTCCATCGATGAGTACCTGAAAGGCAAAGGCCTGGTAAAATAACCGTCCTGTTTACACTTGCACCTTATCATTGGGGCTGTCCTCCCTCTGGGAGGGCGGCCCCTTTTTGCGCCCCGGCCCGGTTGCCAAGGGCGGGGGTTTGGTGGTATAATAACGGCGAAAAAACCGGACAGGAAAGGAAGATGCCACATGGGAGCTTACATCAAAGCCACCCACTCCCCTCGGGTGAGCCCCGAGGAAAAAGCCCTGCTGCAGGAGATCCGCGCCAGCCGCCGGTTCCCCGTTGCAAACTTTGAGCTGCGCAGCACCAAGGACCCCAGCGTCTACTCCGGCGCGCTGGAAAACGTCCATCTTTACAGCGTGGACGACACCATGGAAGAGGTAGTGCGCCGCGGCGAGATGCTGGAGCGTCTGGCCCGCAAGGGACTGGTGTTCCTCAACTACGAGCTGCATGCCTACGTCCAGGCGGACTACGCCCCCTACCGGGAAAGCGACCTGTTCCGCGAGCTGGAAGCTTCTATGCAGGAAGCCAAGGACGAGGGCTTCTACTTTGACTACGCCTTTTTGAAAAAAGGCCTGGCGGTGCTGACCCCCAGAGGCAAGTACGCCGCCCGCTAAACCGCATACCCAGCCCGAAAGCGGGGCAGAGGGGAATAATCCGCCCTCTGTCCCGCATATTTTTTGCCCGAGGAGGGATGGGTATGACCTGCCGGTTGGAGGAGTTTCGATATAAGGATGTAGTCTCGGTGAAGGACGGGCAGCGTCTGGGCTTTGTGGGGGACGTGGAGCTGGACCCTCAGACCGCGCGGCTCACCGCCATCGTCATCCGGGGGCGGTACCGGCTGCTGGGGCTTTTGGGACGGGAGCCGGACCGGGTCATCCCCTGGGAGGAGATCTCCCTCATCGGGGAGGACGCCATTTTGGTGGAATGTCAAAGCGCGCCGCCTTCCCGGCGCCGCCGGGAGCGGTAAAAGCGGGGTTTTGCGCCATATCACCGGGAAAAACCGGCCCCGAGGCAGGAAAAATCGTGCATTTTGCCCTTGCAATCCGGGGGCAGTTTTGCTATAATATCCTGGAGCGGTCCCATAGGGGCTTAGTCCCTTGCGGCCGCAGAAAAAATGACACACGCTGCCCAATTGCTAGGGTGGTGCCGACAAAGGCAAGCAGCAGATGGCAAAATCCATCTGCCCAGGAGCAGCCCCTTGCCCAAAGGAGCGGCTCTTTCGGATTCCCGGCAAGGCGCGAGCAGCGGAGGTTCAAACCAAGGAGGATTTTATCATGGGCGTAGTATCTATGAAACAGCTGCTGGAAGCTGGCGTACACTTCGGTCATCAGACCAGAAGATGGAACCCGAAGATGGCTAAATACATCTTCACCGAGAGAAACGGTATCTACATCATCGACCTGCAGAAGACCGTTAAGAAACTGGAAGAAGCTTACATGTTCGTTCGCGACCTGTCTGCTAACGGCCAGAACGTTCTGTTCGTTGGTACCAAGAAACAGGCTGGCGAGTCCATCAAAGAAGAAGCTGAGCGCGCTGGTGCTTACTTTGTAAACGCTAGATGGCTGGGCGGTATGATGACCAACTTCAAGACCATCCGTCGCAGAATCCAGAGACTGGAGCAGCTGCGCAAAATGCAGGAGGATGGCACCTTTGACCGTCTGCCCAAGAAGGAAGTCGGCAAACTGGAGCTGGAGATCGAGAAACTGGAGAAATACCTGGGCGGCATCAAAGAGATGGACAGACTGCCCGGCGCTCTGTTCATCGTTGACCCCAGAAAAGAAAGAATCGCTGTTGCCGAAGCAAAGAAACTGGGTATTCCGATCGTTGCTATCGTTGACACCAACTGCGACCCCGATGAGATCGACTACGTGATCCCCGGCAACGATGACGCTATCCGTGCGGTAAAACTCATTGCCAGCACCGTAGCTGACGCTATCATCGAAGGCCGTCAGGGCCAGCAGGAAGCTCCCGAGGCAGAAGAAGCTGCCGAGAAGGACGCAGAATAATCCCTGCTTTCGGAAAACCGAATCGTTAGGAGAACCGTTCCGGCAGGCAGCCCCTTTTCGGGACGCCTGCCGGTCATTTATTTTTTGATTAAATCAGAGGAGGAATCCTACCATGGCATTTACTGCTCAGGACGTTAAAACCCTTCGTGAAATCACTGGCTGCGGCATGATGGACTGCAAAAAGGCTCTGACCGAGGCCAACGGCGATCAGGACAAAGCAATCGAACTGCTGCGTGAAAAGGGCCTGGCTGCTGCTGCTAAGAAAGCTGGCAGAATCGCTGCGGAAGGTATCGTAAAAGCTTACGTTGACACCGCTAAGAAGGTTGGCGTTGTAATCGAAGTAAACGCTGAGACCGACTTCGTTGCGAAGAACGCTGATTTCCAGAACTTTGTTGACACCTGCGCGAAGACCGTTGTTGAGTGCAACCCCGCTGACGTTGACGCTCTGCTGGCCTGCACCGCTGTTGGCAGCGAGATGACCATCTCTGACCTGCTGACCGAGAAGATCCAGACCATCGGCGAGAACATCAAGGTTCGCCGCTTCACCCGCTACGAGGGCGACGTTGCTACCTACATCCATGCTGGCGGCTCCATCGGCGTTATGGTTAAATTCGACACCGACGTTGCTGACAAAGAAGGTTTCGCTGAGTTCGGCCACGACGTAGCAATGCAGGTTGCTGCTGCTAACCCCGCTTACCTCAACGAGTCTCAGGTTCCCGCTGAAGTTCTGGAGAAGGAAAAAGAGATCCTCAAAGTCCAGGCTATCAACGAGGGCAAACCCGAAGCAATCGCTGAGAAGATGGTTCAGGGCAGAATCCAGAAGTTCTACAAAGAAAACTGCCTGATCGATCAGGTCTTCATCAAAGACAACGACCTGACCGTGAAGAAATACACCGAAGCCAAAGCCAAAGAGCTGGGCGGCAAGATCGAGATCGTCTCCTTCGTCCGTCTGGAAAAAGGCGAAGGCCTGGAGAAGAGAACCGACGACTTCGCTAGCGAAGTTGCCAGCATGATCAAGTAGTTCTCTGCCACAACTGCACAAGTTCAAATAGGACACAAGCTCACCCTTGTGTCCTATTTTTATGCACAGCTCTCCTGTGCAGAATGGGGAAAAGGGCTTTACAGAAACGGGCAGGTATTGTAAAATAGGATAGATGACGAAACCCTGCGCAAAAGGGGGCCTTCTGGGGAAAGAGGGGCCCGGCAGGGCAAAAAGCAGCCCCGGATTTTTGGACCGGCGGGGCAAGGAAGGACGGTTGGATTACCATGTATAAGCGAGTGTTGATCAAGCTCAGCGGCGAGGCGCTGGCTGGCCCCAACAAGACCGGCATCGACAACAAGACCCTGCTGGATATCTGCAGCAGCGTAAAGAAGGTCTACGATATGGGCACCGAGGTGGCCATTGTCGTAGGCGGAGGAAACTTCTGGAGAGGACGCACCAGCGGCGACATGGACCACACCCGTGCCGACCACATCGGCATGCTGGCTACCGTGATGAACTCTCTGGCCCTGGCCGATGCTTTTGAGCAGCTGGGCTGCGATGTCCGGGTACAGACCGCCATCGCCATGCAGCAGATCGCCGAGCCTTACATCCGCAACCGCGCGGTTCGTCACATGCAGAAAAACCGCATCGTGATCTTCGGCTGCGGCACCGGCAACCCCTTCTTCTCCACCGATACCGCAGCAGCGCTGCGTGCGGCCGAGATCGAGGCAGACATCATCCTCAAGGCCACCATGGTGGACGGCGTTTACGACAGCGACCCCCGCAAGAACCCCGACGCCAAACGTTACGACACCATCTCCTTTGACGAGGCCCTGGGCCGTCAGCTGGCCGTTATGGACATGACCGCCTTCTCCATGTGCCGCGACAACGGCATTCCGGTGCTGGTCTTCAGCCTGGAGGACCCGGACAACATCGTCCGCGCGGTCAACCAGGTCAAAGGCGTGGGCACCCTGGTGCACTAATCACCCGTTAGGACCCCAGCGGGGCGGCGCGGCCTCCCCGTATCTTAGTATAACAATGCTCCCGCCAAGGCCGGAGACGCCCGGCCGGGAGCAGGATGGAGGATTTTATGAAAGCTCAGTTTAAAGAAGTCGACGAGAGAATGAACAAGACCCTCGAAGCCCTGGACCGCGAGTTCAAGAGCATCCGCGCCGGCCGGGCTTCTGCCTCTGTGCTGGACCGCGTCAGCGTGGACTACTACGGCGTTGCCACCCCCGTACAGCAGCTGGCTACCGTAGCTACCCCCGACGCCCGCACCCTGACCATCCAGCCCTGGGACAAATCCACCCTCAAGCTCATCAACAAAGCCATCCAGGCTTCCGATATCGGCATCAACCCCACCGATGACGGCTCGGTCATCCGCCTGGTGTTCCCGGCTCCCACCGAGGAACGCAGAAAAGAGCTCTGCCGCAAGGTAGAGAAACAGGGCGAGGAGGCCAAAGTGGCCATCCGTAACCTGCGCCGCGAATTCGTGGACAAATACAAAGCCATGAAGAAGGCAAACGAGATCACCGAGGATGAGCTCAAAGACGCCGAGAAAGAGATCCAGGACATCACCGACCGCTTTGTTAAGAACATCGACAAGATGGTCAAGGACAAAGAGCAGGAAGTGCTCTCCCTGTAATGTTGTATCCAGCCGGCCGGCTGCCTGTGTGTCTGCAGGCGGCCGGGACTGGCCTGCCCTCGCAGGGGCAGCCTTTGCCCAGAAGCGGCGGTTTCTGTACAAAGGCTGCGGCTGCGGGGTGATTTTCGTTTTCTCACCCAAAGAAGGAGGTCCCCCGTGATTTTCAAAAACCAACCGAACCCGACCCCGGCGCCTCAGCTGCCGAAGCACATCGCCATCATCATGGACGGCAACGGCCGCTGGGCCAAAAAGCGCGGTCTGCCCCGCACCATGGGCCACCGGGAGGGCGCCAAGGCCTTCCGGCGCATTTTAGACTACTGCCAGAAGAAGGGGCTCGAATATCTGACGGTCTACGCCTTTTCTACGGAAAACTGGAAGCGCCCCAAGGACGAGGTGGATTCCATCATGAAGCTGCTGGAGCAGTACCTGGACGAGGCGTTTTCCCAGAAGGAACGCCGCGTGCGGGTGAAGATCCTGGGGGATACCGCGCCCCTGTCTCCCCGTTTGCAGGAGAAGATCGCCCGCTTGGAGCAGGACAGCGCCCAGTATGAGGGGATGACCGTCAACGTGGCGCTCAACTACGGCGGACGGGACGAGCTGGTACATGCGGCCCGCGCCCTGGCCCGGCAGGTACAAAGCGGCCAGCTGGACTCGGAGGCCATCGACGAGGCGGCCCTTTCCGCGCAGCTTTACACCGCCGGTCAGCCGGACCCCGACCTGATCATCCGCCCCAGCGGCGAGGAACGCCTTTCCAACTTCCTCATCTGGCAGGCAGCTTACGCGGAGTTTGTTTTCCAGGATGTGCTGTGGCCGGACTACACCCCCCAGCACCTGGAGGAGGCACTGGAGATCTATTACCGGCGCAGCCGCCGTTTTGGCGGTATTTAGCGCCCCTGTGCGGCATAGCATAAAAGCAAGGGCCGCGGCGATATTGGCAAGATAGGAGCGATCATTTTGAAGCAACGAATCATTTCCTCCATTCTGGGGCTGGGCGTGCTGGCGGTGGTGCTGTATGCATACGACACCGTGGTGCTCAACCTGGCGGTGGCGGTGATCTGTATCATGGCGGTGTACGAGTTTCTGCACGCCACCGGCATCTGCAAAAACCGGCTGCTTTCGGCGGCGGCATACCTGGCGACCATCGGGGTGCCGTTTATCCCGGTGCAGCGGGAGATGGACCTGCTGCCGGTGTTTTTGCTGCCGTATCTGTTTTTGTTGTTCTGCATCCTTCTGCTGACCCACGATACCACCGGGTTTGACCAGGTGGCCATGGTGTTCGCCATGACCCTGGGCATCCCGCTTTCCCTTTCCTCGGCGGTGTACATCCGCGACAACCACGACCTGATCACCGGCATCTTCTACCTGCTGCTGGCGCTGGCCGGGGCGTGGCTTTCCGACTCGGGGGCCTACTTTGTAGGCTGCGCCTTCGGTAAGCACAAGCTTTGCCCCCGCATCAGCCCGAAAAAGACGGTAGAGGGCCTCATCGGGGGCTTAGTCACCTGCACGGTGCTCTTTGGGGTACTGGCGGCGCTGTTCCAGTTTGTCTGCGGCCAGATGGGCGTGTCGGTGATCATCAACTACCCGCTGCTGCTGGCGGTGGCGCCGGTGGCCTCGCTCATGAGCGTGCTGGGGGACCTTTCGGCCTCGGTCATCAAGCGGCAGTACGGCGTCAAGGACTTCGGCAACATCATGCCCGGCCACGGCGGCGTGTTGGACCGCTTCGACAGTGTGCTGTTTGTAGCGCCGTTTATCTATGTCGTCACCAAATATCTGCCCCTGTGCACCTTGGCGTAACGTCCGGGAGGGGCATGCGGCCTGCTTCCTGCTGGGAGGTGGGCCGTTGTCTGTCTTAGTTTGGATTTTGCCGGCGGCGGGAGCATGAAGCGCCCGCCCCGCCCATATAGAAAGAACGATGCAGAAGGATGCTTTTCTTCCCGCTGGGGCAAAATAGCGGGGGAGAGGCGCTCTGCGTTTTAGGAGGAACCGTATGAAAAAACGTATTGCGATTTTAGGCTCCACCGGCTCCATCGGGACCCAGAGCCTGGACGTCTGCCGGATGCAGGGATATGAGGTCAACGCCCTGACCGCCCACCAAAACGCCGAACTGCTGGAGCAGCAGGTGCGCGAGTTTCACCCCAAATACGCGGTGCTCACCGACCCGGACGCAGCCGCCCGCCTGAAGGACGCCCTGCGGGACACCTCCACCCAGGTGCTTTGCGGAGAGGAAGGGGTGCTCACCGCCGCTGCCGACCGGGAGCAGGATACCGTCCTCAACGCCCTTATGGGGGTAGCGGGCCTGCGTCCCACGGTAGAGGCGCTGCAGGCGGGGCATAACCTGGCCCTGGCCAACAAGGAGACCCTGGTGGCCGGCGGCAAGCTGGTCACCGGTCTGGTGCGGGAAAAAGGGGTGCAGATGACCCCCATCGACAGTGAACATTCCGCCATCTTCCAGTGCCTGCAGGGCAACGACCCCCGGCAGCTGAGCAAGATCCTGCTCACCGCGTCCGGCGGGCCGTTCTTCGGCAAAAGCAGGGAGGAGCTTAGTGGAATCACCCCGGCCCAGGCCCTGCGCCATCCCAACTGGACCATGGGCGCCAAGATCACCATCGACTCGGCCACCCTCATGAACAAGGGCCTGGAATTCATCGAGGCCATGTGGCTCTTCGGGGTGCGCCCGGAGCAGATCCAGGTGGTGGTCCACCGCCAGAGCATCATCCACTCTATGGTGGAATATGCAGACGGCTCGGTTATGGCCCAGCTGGGCGCGCCGGATATGCGCATCCCCATCCAGTACGCTCTCACCTGGCCGGAGCGCCTGCCGTCCCCGGCCCAGAAGCTGGACCTGTTCTCCTGCGGGGAGCTGAGCTTTGCCCGCCCCGATTTGGAGACCTTCACCTGCCTGCGGGACGCCATCTGCGCCATCGAGCTGGGCGGGCTTTACCCCAGCGTGGTCAACGGCGCCAACGAGGAGGCCGTGGCGGCCTTCCTGGGCGGGAAGATCGGCTTCCTCGATCTGTTTGACGCGGTGTCCGGGGCGCTGGAATGGGCCCAGGGACAGGACGGCATGCAGGACTACCATACCGTGGACCAGGTGCTCGCCGCCGACCGGCAGGCCCGCGCCTGGGTACGGGAGCGCTTTGCTCTGGACTAATCGGGGCAGCATCTTACTAGGAAAGAGAGATGTGGCATGAATCTAGTGATTACCATTCTCCTGGCGGCGCTGATCTTCGGCGTCATCATCTTTATCCACGAGCTGGGGCACTTCCTCACCGCCAAGTCGGTGGGCATCTCGGTGCATGAATTCGCCCTGGGCATGGGCCCGGCCATCTGGCAGACCACCCGCGGCGGCACCCAGTACACCCTGCGCCTGCTGCCCATCGGCGGCTTTGTCTCCATGGAAGGGGAGGACGAGGACAGCAGCGACGACGGCGCTTTCTGCAACAAGAAGGTATGGCAGCGCATCCTGGTGGTCTGCGCCGGTGCGGCCATGAACATCCTGCTGGGTTTGGGCCTCATGGTGGGCATCGCCGCCATGCAGCCTTATACCTCCACCACCACCTTGACCCAGTTTGACCCCCAGGCCACCAGCAGCCAGGTACTGCAGGTGGGGGATGAGATCCGCTCGGTCAACGGCATCTCGGTGCATATCGCCAACGACATGATCTACGCCTTTGCCAGCTGCGGCTCCGACCCCATCGACCTGGAGATCGAGCGCGACGGCCAGCGGATGCTGCTGGCGGACGTCCCCTTTGTGCGGGAAGAGATCGAAGGGATGTCCATGGTACAGCTGGACTTTAAGATCTTAGCTACCGAAAAGACCATCCCCAACATGCTGCGGGAGGCCTGGTACATGACCACCGGCGTGGTCAAACAGGTGTGGATCTCCTTCGGCAAGCTCATCACCGGACAGTTTGAGATGAACCAGCTTTCCGGCCCGGTGGGGGTCACCCAGGCCATCGGCCAGGTGGCGGCTACCCGGGACTACAGCAACGTGCTGATGTTGGCGGCCTTCATCACCATCAACATCGGCGTCTTTAACCTGCTGCCCCTGCCGGCTCTCGACGGCGGACGGCTGGTGTTCCTGCTGCTGGAAGGGCTGCGGGGCAAACCGGTGCCCGCCCGGTACGAGGGCTATGTCCACGCCGCCGGCCTGATGCTCCTGCTGGGGCTGATGCTGGTGGTCACCTTCAACGACCTGGCGCGGCTGCTGCTGGGATAGATTACGACAAAACCGACCTTGCTTTGGGAAAGGAAGTTTCAATATGACGGAGCGCAAACACACAAACCCCATCCAGGTGGGGAAATGGACCATCGGCGGCGGCGCGCCGGTGAGCATCCAGTCGATGCTCAACACCCCCGCCCACGACTTTGACGCCAGCGTAGCCCAGGCCAAGCGCCTGGAAGCCGCCGGCTGCCAGATCATCCGGGCCGCCATCCCGGACAAAGAAGCGGTGGGGCTCATCCCGCGGCTCAAGGAAGCGGTGTCGGCGCCCATCGTGGCGGACATCCACTTTGACTACCGGCTGGCGCTGGAATCGGTGGCCGCCGGGGTGGATAAGATCCGCATCAACCCGGGCAACATCGGCGACGACGACCGGGTCCGCCAGGTGGTGCAGGCCTGCGCCCAGAAGAACATCCCCATCCGCGTTGGGGTCAACAGCGGCAGCCTGGAAAAGCACATCCTGGCCCGTTACGGCTCCCCGACGGCCCAGGCCCTGGTGGACAGCGCTCTGTATCACACCGCGCTGATCCAGAAGTACGACTATAACCAGATCGCCGTCTCCATCAAGTCCTCCAACGTGCGCACCATGATCGAAGCCTACCGCCTGGCCTCCCAGCAGTGCGATTTCCCGCTGCACCTGGGGGTCACCGAGGCAGGTACCGCCCACATGGGTCTGGTCAAGTCCGCTGTGGGCATCGGTTCGCTGCTCTGCGACGGCATCGGCGACACCATCCGCGTCTCCCTCACCGCCGACCCGGTGGAGGAGATCGCCGCCGCCCAGGACATCCTGCGCGCCTGCGGCCTGCTGCAAAGCGGCATCACCTTCGTGTCCTGCCCCACCTGCGGCCGCACCCGCATCGACCTGATCGGCCTGGCCAAACAGGTGGAGGAGCGGCTGCGCGACTGCCCCAAGACCCTCACCGTAGCGGTCATGGGCTGCGCCGTCAACGGCCCCGGCGAGGCCCGGGAGGCCGATATCGGCATCGCCGGCGGCGACGGCTGCGCTATCCTCTTTAAGAAGGGTCAGATCCTGCGCAAGATCCCCGAGGACCGGGTGGTGGAGGAACTGGTGGCCGAGATCGAGGCTATGTAACCGGCAGCAGACACAAACAGCAGACAGAAAGGAACCGCTTGTGAAACGCTTTGCAGATATTTTCGGGCCCTTTGTGGAGGGCGCCCCCCAGGAGCTGCTGGAAGCCCGCGTGGAGCAGATGGATGCCCACCGGGAAAAACGGCAGATCACCGTGCGGCTGCAGCCGGAGGGGATCGTCCACAAAAGCGCCCTGCTGAAGATCGAAAAACAGCTGGTGGCGGCGGCACAGCTGAGCCTCTGCCGCCTGCTGACCCGGTACCCGCCGGTGCTGTTTTCGGAGGAATATCTGGAGGACGTGCTGTTTGAGCTGCGGCGGCGGGGTTATCCCGCCAACGGCATCTTTGAGGGGTGCAGCCGCAGCTGGGACGGCACCACCCTGCAGATCGGCCTGACCCACGGCGGCTACAACCTGATCCAGCAGACCGGCTGCGACCGGGAGCTGGCGAGGGTGGTGCAGGAGGAGTTCGGCCTGGCCATCCAGGTGGAGTTTACCGGTGTGCTGGACCTGGACGAGCAGGACCCGGCCTACCAGAAGATCATCGGTGCCCCGACCCTGACTCCCGAGCAGCGGCAGGCGCTGGAAAAGCCCGCCACCTTCTCCGGGGCCGCGGCCCGGGACGAGGGCAGCGACCGTCCCCGCAAAAAGGACGCCGCCCCGGTCTCCCGGGAGCCGCGGAGCCTTTCCTTCGACGCCGAGGGCCTGCCCTTTGTGGAGGGCAGCGCCATTGTGGTTTACGGCAAGCCCATCAAGGACCGGCCCATCCCCCTGCGGGAGGTCACCGGCGAGACCGGCCTTTGTACCGTCTGGGGCGACCTGATCCGCAAGGAGTCGGTCACCTCCAAGGACGGCAAGTGGGAGATCTACTCCCTGGATATTACCGACTACACCAGCTCCAACACCCTCAAGCTTATCCTGGCGTCCGACAAAAAGGAGGCCATCGAGGAGCTGAAGCTGGGCTGCACCCTGGTGGTCAAGGGCGACGCCGCCTTTGATAAATACGAACACGACGTGACCATCCGCCCCCAGAGCATCACCATGGTGGAGAAGAAAAAGCCCACCGACGACGCTCCGGTCAAGCGGGTGGAGCTGCATATGCACTCCAATATGTCCTCTATGGACGGCCTCACCGGCGCCGACCGCCTGGTCAAGACCGCCCACGACTGGGGCCACCGTGCCTGCGCCCTCACCGACCACGGGGTGGTGCAGGGCTTCCCGGACGCCATGTACGCTTCCGAAGGCTGGAAGGATTTCCTCATGATCTACGGCCTGGAAGCTTACTTTGTCAACGATATGGTCATGGCGGTAAAGGGGCGGGAGCCCCGGGCGCTGGACGGGGAGTTTGTGGTCTTTGACCTGGAGACCACCGGCCTTTCCGCCAGCCAGGAGCGCATCACCGAGATCGGCGCCGTGCGGGTGAAAAACGGCGAGGTGGTGGACGTACTGTCCACCTTCGTCAACCCCGGCAAGCCCATCCCGGCCAAGATCGTGGAGCTGACCGGCATCACCGACGCCATGGTGGCCGACGCGCCGGACGAAGCCGAAGCCATGGAGATCTGGCGCCGCTTTGTCCGGGACGACGACATCCTGGTGGCCCACAACGCCGACTTCGATACCGGCTTCCTGCGGGCTGCCCTGGACCGCTGCGGCTATCGCTTCCAAAACACCTACATCGACACGGTGAGCATCTCCCGCTCGCTGTTTAAGGGCATCAAGAACCACAAGCTGGACACGGTGGCCGCCCACCTGAAGCTGGGCAGCTTCAACCATCACCGCGCCTGTGACGATGCCGATATGCTGGCCCGCATCTTCCTGAAAATGCTGGAATTCATGCAGAAGGACTACGGCCTTACCGACATCCAGCAGATCAACACCTCCCTGGTGGGGGTGGACCCCCGCAGCCTCAAGTACCACCACATGATCCTGCTGGTGCGCAACTCGGTGGGCCTGCGCAACCTCTACCGGCTGGTGAGCCTTTCCCACCTGAAGTACTACAAAAAGCGCCCCCTCATCCCCAAAAGCGAGCTGCTCAAGCTCCGGGAAGGCCTGCTCATCGGCAGCGCCTGCGAGGCCGGGGAGCTGTACCGCGCTGTTTCCTCCGGCAAGCCCTGGAACGAGCTGTGCGCCATCGCCAAGTTCTACGACTACCTGGAAGTGCAGCCCATCGGCAACAATATGTTCATGCTGCGCAACGGCCAGGTGAAATCGGTCAAGGAGCTGCAGGACTACAACCGCACCATCATCCGCCTGGGCGAGCAGCTGGGGCTGCCGGTGGTGGCTACCGGCGACGTCCACTTCCTCAAAAAGGAGGACGCCGTCTTCCGGGCCATCCTCATGGCGGGCACCGGTTTTTCCGACGCCGACGACCAGCCGCCCCTTTACCTGCATACCACCCAGGAGATGCTGGACGAATTTAACTACCTGCCGCCGGAGAAGGCTTACGAGATCGTGGTCACCAACCCCAACCTTATCGCCGACCGCATCGAGCAGGTGCGCCCCTTCCCCAAAGGGACCTTCACCCCCACCATCGATGGGGCGGAGGAGGACCTGCGCCAGCGCACCTGGAAGCGCTGCCGCGACTGGTACGAGTTTGAGGGAAAGGTGCCGGAGGTGGTGGAGAAGCGCCTGCAGAAGGAGCTGGACTCCATCATCACCCACGGCTTCTCGGTGCTGTATGTCATCGCCCAGAAGCTGGTGACCAAGTCAGAAAGCGACGGCTATCTGGTGGGCTCCCGAGGGTCGGTTGGGTCCTCCTTTGTGGCCATCATGGCCGGTATCTCGGAGGTAAACCCCCTGCCGCCCCACTACCGCTGCCCCAACTGCCGCCACAGCATCTTCTTCACCGACGGCTCGGTGGGCTCCGGCTTTGACCTGCCGCCGAAAAACTGCGAAAAGTGCGGCACCCCCTACATCCGCGACGGCCACGACATCCCCTTCGAGACCTTCCTGGGCTTCCACGGGGACAAATCGCCGGATATCGACCTGAACTTCTCCGGCGAATACCAGTCCAAGGCCCACCGCTACACCGAGGAGCTGTTCGGCTCCTCCCACGTGTTCAAGGCGGGGACCATCGGCGCCCTGGCGGAAAAGACCGCCTACGGCTATGTGAAAAACTACCTGAACGAGCGGGGCAAGACGCTGCATAAGGCGGAGGAAAACCGCCTGACCATGGGCTGCACCGGGGTCAAACGCACCACCGGCCAGCACCCGGGCGGCATGGTGGTGGTGCCCAACGACTACGAAGTCTGCGACTTCACGCCGGTGCAGCACCCGGCCGACGACGTCAACTCCACCATCGTCACCACCCACTTCGACTTTAACTCCCTGCACGACACCATCCTCAAGCTGGACATCCTGGGCCACGATGTGCCTACCCTCTATAAGTACATGGAGGACCTGACCGGCACCAAGGTCACCGATGCGGACATGTCCGACCCGCTGGTCTACCAGCTGTTTACCTCGCCGGAGCCGCTGGGGGTCACCCCGGAGGAGATCCTTTGCGAGACCGGTACCCTGGCTATCCCGGAGATGGGCACCCCCTTCGTGCGGCAGATGCTTCTGGACTGCGACCCCAAGACCTTCGCCGACCTGCTGCAGATCTCCGGCCTGTCCCACGGTACCGATGTTTGGCTGGGCAACGCCCAGGATCTGATCAAAAGCGGCACCTGCACCATCAAGGACGTCATCGGCACACGAGACTCCATCATGCTCTACCTGATCTACCACGGGCTGGACCCGTCCATGTCCTTTAAGATCATGGAGATCGTGCGTAAGGGCAAGGCCACCAAGGCCTTGACTCCGGAGCACGTCCAGGCCATGAAGGACCACGACGTCCCCCAGTGGTACATCGACAGCTGCTTCAAGATCAAGTACATGTTCCCCAAGGCCCACGCTGCCGCCTACGTTATTGCGGCCATCCGGCTGTGCTGGTACAAGGTGCATTACCCGCTGGCCTTCTACGCGGCGCTGTTTACCGTCCGCGGCGAGGACTTTGACGCCGCCGCCGTCATGGACGGCATCGAGGTGGTCAAGCAGCGGATGCAGGAGATCCGCGCCAAGGGCATGGAGGCCACCGATAAGGAGAAGAAAACCTACGAGTGCCTGCATGTGGCGCTGGAGGCGCTGTGCCGCGGGGTGAAGTTTTTGCCCATCGACCTGTACCGCTCCCACGCCACCCGCTACCAGATCGAGGACGGCTGCATCCGGCTGCCTTTCTGCTCCCTGAAGGGGGTGGGAGACGCCGCCGCCAACAGCATCTACGAGGCCGCCAAGGAAGGGGAGTTCCTCTCCTCGGAGGAGATCTCCACCCGGGCGGGCGTACCCAAATCGGTCATCGAGACGCTGCGGGAGTGCGGCGTGCTGGGTTCCCTGCCGGAATCCAGCCAGATGACCCTGTTTTAACGACCAATCATCAACTATTGTTTTTTAGAAGGAGGAGTCCGGATGCAACATTGGCCCCATGTGGGGATGCGGCTCGTTAAGACCTCGCTGGCGGTATTTCTGTGCTTTGTGGTCTATCTGCTGCGCGGCGAACAGGGCATCCCGTTTTATTCGGCCATCGCTGCCATCCTCTGCATGCAGAGGGAGATCAAAAACAGCTTTTCGGTGGCGTGGAACCGCGTGGTGGGGACCCTCATCGGCGGCTTTTCCGGCATGGGGGTGCTGTACCTGTACTGGCTGTTCCTTTGGGACAAGCCGGCCATCCTTTGGTACCTGCTGGTATCCCTGTGCATCATCCCGCTGATCTACCTGACGGTGGCGCTGCACAAAGGGACGGCAGCCTACATCACCTGCGTGGTTTTCCTGTGCATCACCATCTCCCACGGCATGGACGTGAGCCCTTACCGTTTTGCCATCGACCGTATGATCGACACCGGCATCGGGATTCTGGTGTCCCTGGCGGTCAACGCCGCCCTGCCGCACCACGAACCGGAACACAACCATCTTCCGTAACCGTTACTAGCGCAAAAAGCCCCGGCTTCCCAGGAAGCCGGGGCTTTTTCTATGGGTTTTGGGAAAGGGCTTTGTTTATTTGCCGTAGTAAGCTTTTTTGTAGAGGGCTTCGATCTCGGAAACCAGCGGGTAAACGGGGTTTGCGGTGGTGCACTGGTCCTCGAAGGCCTTGTAGCTCAGCTCGGTCACCTTGCTCATGAACTCCGCCTCGGGCACGCCGCAGGCCTGGATGGTCAGCGGGCGCTCGGTGGCTTTCATCAGGCGGATAACGGCGTCGATGAGCGCCTGAACAGCCTGGGGAGTGGGGGTGTCGGCGTTGCAGAGGCCGCAGCGGCGGGCAATCTTGGCGTAACGCTCGTCGGCCACGTACTCCTTATATTTGGGGAAGGCGGCGAACTTGGTGGGACGGGTGGCGTTGTAGCGGATGACGTAGGGCAGCAGGATGGCGTTGGCGCGGCCGTGGGGGATGTGGTACTCGCCGCCCAGCTTGTGGGCCATGGAGTGGTTGAGCCCCAGGAAGGCGTTGGTGAAGGCCATACCGGCGATGCAGGAAGCGTTGTGCATCTTCTCCCGGGCCAGCTTGTCGCCGTGGTAGCTCTTTTCCAGGTAGTTGAAGACCATCTCGATGGCGTGCAGGGCCAGACCGTCGGTGTAGTCGTTGGCCATGACCGAGACGTAGGACTCGATGGCGTGGGTCAGTACGTCCAGACCGGTGTCCGCCACGATGCTCTTGGGCATGGAGTGGGTGAACTGTGGGTCGATGATGGCTACGTCGGGGGTCAGGCTGTAGTCGGCCAGGGGGTATTTGATGTTGCCGTTGGATTTGTCGGTGATGACCGAGAAGCTGGTCACCTCGGAACCGGTACCGGAGGTGGTGGGGATGGCTACCAGCTTGGTCTTGGCGCCCAGTTTGGGGAACTTGAAGGCGCGTTTGCGGATATCCAGGAAGCGCTGGCGCAGGCCGTCAAAGTCGGTTTCCGGGTGCTCATAGAAGAGCCACATACCCTTGGCCGCGTCGATGGCGGAACCGCCGCCGATGGCGATGATCACATCCGGCTGGAAGGAGCGCATAGCCTCCACGCCGCGCATGATGCACTCTACAGAAGGATCGCTCTCGACATCGGAGTAGATCTCGCTGTGGCAGTAGCGTTCCCGCTTGCGCAGGTAGTACAGCACCTTGTCCACGTTGCCCAGCTGCACCATCACCGGGTCGGTGACGATGAAGGCACGGCTGATGCCCTCCATCTTCTCCAGGTACTGGATGGAACCTTCCTCGAAGTAGATCTTCGGCGGGACCTTGAACCACTGCATATTGACTCTCCTCTTGGCGATGCGTTTTTTGTTGATGAGATTGACGGTGGAAACGTTCTGGGACACGCTGTTTTTGCCGTAGGAGCCGCAGCCCAGGGTGAGGGAGGGGGTGTTGGTGTTGTAGATGTCGCCGATGGCGCCCTGGGAGGAGGGGCTGTTGACGATGATGCGTCCGACTCGCATGGCCACGCCGTAAGCGTCGGCGATCTCCATGCTTCCGGTGTGGATGACGGCGGAGTGGCCGAGCCCCCCCAGCTCCAGCATCTGGTTGGCGTAATCAAAGCCCTGCTGCTGGCTGTCTACCACAAAGTAGGCAAGCACCGGGCTGAGCTTCTCCTTTGCCAGCGGGTGACCGGCGTCGGGACGCTCCAGGGGAGCCAGCAGGATCTTGGTGTTTTCCGGGACGGTGAGTCCGGCCTGCTGGGCGATCCAGTTGGCGCTGCGGCCCACCACCGGGCTGAAGACGCCGCCGTTGGGGTCGGGGAACATGTAGGCGCTCAGCTTCTCGGTCTCCTCGGGGGAGAGGAAGTAGCAGTTGTTCTGCTTCATGTAGCTTTCGAAGGCGGGGGCGATCTCCCGGTCCACGATGACCGCCTGCTCGGAAGCGCAGATCATGCCGTTGTCGAAGGTCTTGGACATCATCAGGTCGGTGCAGGCGCGGTGCAGGTCGGCGGATTTTTCAATGTAGCAGGGGACGTTGCCGGGGCCGACGCCCAGGGCGGGCTTGCCGCAGCTGTATGCCGCCTTGACCATGCCGGGGCCGCCGGTGGCCAGGATGGTGGCTACGCCGGGGTGGTTCATGAGCATGCCGGTGGCTTCGACGGAAGGTTTGTCGATCCACTGGATGCAGTTTTTGGGAGCGCCGGCAGCAACGGCCGCTTCATAAACGATGCGGGCGGCTTCGGCGGAGCATTTCTGAGCCGAGGGGTGGAACCCGAAGATAATGGGGTTGCGGGTCTTGACGGCCAGCAGACATTTAAACAGGGTGGTGGAGGTAGGATTGGTAGTGGGGGTGACGCCGCAGATGACGCCCACCGGCTCGGCCACCTCCACATAGCCTTCCATGTCGTTTTCGTCCAGGATGCCGACGGTCTTCTGGTTTTTGATGTCGTGCCAGATGTACTCGGTGGCGAACATATTTTTGATGACCTTATCCTCGTAGATGCCGCGGCCGGTCTCTTCCACCGCCATGCGGGCCAGTTCCTGGTGCTTGTCCAGGCCGGCCAGAGCCATTTCGTGGACGATGTGGTCCACCTGCTCCTGGTCCAGCTTCAAAAACTCGCCGAGGGCAACCTGGGCGCGTTCTACCAGGCCGTCGATCATGTTGGCGATCTCTTCCTTGTCGGTAGCGGGTTTGCGGGTCTCTTTTTCAGCCATACAAAATACCTCCATCTATGTGGTTCAAAAGAACGAATGATTGTCAACCTTTTGAAAGGAACGGTCCTGCTGGAAGCTTTCCCGTTCTGGTTTCATTATATCCGGTTGTTAAAGATTTATCAATCGTCAGAAGCACCAATCATTTATAACATAACTATCAAATTGTTATAATATTAACGAAAAATAAGGAATGGGCTCTTTCAGGGGAAAGAATTTGGGCGCTGCGCGCCTTTCTAATGTTTTCTCAACGAAGTAGCAAATTGTTATAAAATTAACGAAAGACAAAGAATGAACTCTTTCCGGGGAAGGATTTTGCGCTGTGCGCTTTTCGAATCATTTATAACATAACTATCAAATTGTTATAATATTAACGAAAAATAAGGAATGGGCTCTTTCAGGGGAAAGGATTTTGCGCCGCGCGCTTTTGCAATGTTTTCCCAACGAAGTAGCGAATTGTTATAAAATTACGAAACCCCGGCGGCGAAACACAAAAAAAGTGGGCGCACCCGAAGGCACGCCCAAAAGGAAGGGAAAACTAATCTTTTTTCTTGGAGAGAGCGGCCACGCCCAGCAGGGAAGCCACAGCCAGAGCAGCGGCAGGGAAGGTGCTCTCCGCGCCGGTGGAGGGGTTCTCCTTGACGTTGGAGGTGCTGCCGGACTGGGAAGCGCCGGTCTCGGTGGAAACCTCGTCCGCAGCGAGGACATACTGGCCCAGTTCCTTCACAGCCAGGGTAGCGCTGGGGGAGAGCTTGGGCAGCTTGGAGCCGTCCACAGTCACTTCCAGGCCATCGCGGTTGTAGAAGGTAACGGTCAGGTCGCCTTCGCGGATGGCGTTGATGATGTCAGAGGGGATCTCGTCGTAAATGCCGAGGAAGAGGCGTACAGAGCTGCCGTCCTTAGCGGAGCGGATCTTGCTCAGCGCGCGTTTCCAGAAGTCGTTCTCCACCTGAGCGGGGGTGCGCTCGTCGCGGCCGGAGTTGCTTTCGCCGGACTCACTGGAGGGGCGGGAAGGACGGGTGTCCTCTTCCGGGTCGGGAGTGGGAGTCGGGGTAGAAGGAGTGGCGTCCATAATAACGATTTTGCCGCCACTTACCACAGCATTTTTCAGATCGCCGCCGAATTTGTTACTCTGCTGCAAGTGAGCCAGAACATCATCTGCAGAGTTATTGATACCAGCTTGGGTTGCAATTCTACTGATAGTGGTGGCATCGAGGTAAACCAGAGGAGGAATATCGTTAGGATTGGGGTTGGTAACACCGTTTACAGTCAGTTCCGGAATGGTGGTTACTCCACTACCCATACCAAATTCCATAACAGCATAAGCACCAGTAGCGGGAGTGTAGCTGCCGCCGTTTACGGTTACGTCAGAACCGTTTACCATCAAAGCAGTGTAGCTGCCGCCGTTGCTGGTAACGTTGTTCAAAGTACCGCCAGTAGTGCAATAGAACTGAATGGGGTGCTTGATGCCATTCTTGGAATCCTTATCATAAGGAGCAGTAGTGGTATCCACCGTTACATTTTTCAAGGTAACATTATTTGCGGTTACCAGAACCAAGGAGTTGCTGGTACCGGAAGTAGTGGTACTGGCGGGGGTAATAGAGTAGTCATTGCCTTCGACTGTAATGTTGCTCTTGTTGATGACGATACCTTCTGTGCTGATATCTTTGCGCAGCTCAATGGTATCATTGGAGGAAGCAGCAGCCAGAGCGTCTGCAAACCGGGCGTAAGGCAGACCCTTTACAGCAGCTTCTTCTGTATGGAAGCTCATGTCGTTGGTCAGGCAGTAATTTCCCTCAGTATCAACCAGGCCGATTTTAGCGCTGACACCAATTTCGTCAAGATAGGATTTAGCATCAGAGACTCCAGCGTTATTGAGACTGTCCTTATCAACATAAACCAGAGGGCGACCGCTGGTGGTTACACCGCTAACAGTCAATTTGGGCTGTGCAGCAACGCCACTGCCGTTACCTACTTCAATGGCGCCATATTTGTTGTTTACAGAAATACTGCCACCGGTAATGGTTACCTGAGAACCATTTACATAAACGCCAGCATAATCGCTACCACTAGAAATGGCTACATTTTTCAATTCGCCGCCGCTTACGTTGTAGAAGTGTACAGCATATTTACAGCTACTGCCAGCATCAATGGTCATGTTTTTGAGAGTGACTGCACCTGTCGTATTCTGAACGGTAATTAAATTTTCAGCGATGTTTCCGCTAATCTTAAAGTTTCCACCATCAATGGTAACACTCTTATTAATAACCAGGGGAGAAGTCAGGGAAATATCAGCGGTCAGAGTAATGGTATCACCATTGGAAGCATTGGCGATGGCATCCGTTAACTCGTTCTCTGTAGATGCAATACCATTACTCATCGGCATCACGCCAGGAGCAGCTGGGGTCAGTTCCATGGGAGGAACGGTTACCGGGGGCTCGAGGGGAACCAGGGGAGTGGAGTTGCTGCCGTCGGGGTTCTCATTGGGGTCTCCATTGGGGTCCTTATTGGGGTCTCCATTGGGGTCCTTATTGGGGTCCTTATTGGGGTCTCCATTGGGGTCCTTATTGGGGTCCTTATTGGGGTCTCCATTGGGGTCTCCATTGGGGTCTCCATTGGACTCTTCACCGGTCACGATGGAGGGTTCACCGCCGGATTCACCGGGCTGCTCTTCTGCAAACGCCAGCACGGTGCTCATATTCAGGATCAGAGCAGCGCACAGCGCGCAGGAAAGCAGTTTCTTCCAAGATGCTTTCATAATCATACCTCTCTCTAATGCAAAAGTTCCTTGGGGGTGCATTTTTAAATACAAAATACACCGCAAGACAACCATATAATATAAAAAATCAGAGATTGCGTCAACTGGAAACGGATGTAATATTTGAGTCTGGATAATAATACGTAAAACTTGCATAAAAAACGGGGGGGAGGTGCCAAATTTATACAGTTTGACGAAGATGTTTTATGCATTTTCAAAAGTCGAATCTTGACTATTTCAAACGAATTTGGTAGAATGATGACTAGAATAAAACGGGCGTTTTGGCCCGGAGGAGGAAATGGACCATGAAGTCCGGCAAGACGGTAAAGATCTCCGATGCGGAATATCCGCTGATGGAATACATTTGGGCGCACGGACGCCTGCAAGCCACCGACCTGACGGCCTTTGCCGGGGCGGAATTTGATTGGAAGAAAAACACCACCTACACGGTGCTGAAACGCCTCATCGACCGCGGCGCCATCCGCCGGGAGGACCCGGGGTTCTATGTGGTGCCGCTGGTGAGCCGCGAGGAGGTCCAGCGCGCCGAGGTGGACAGCCTGATGGACCGCATCTTCGGCGGTTCGGTCCAGGCCTTTATGACCGCTTTCCTGCAGAGCGAGCGTTTGTCCCAGCAGGAGCGGGAGGAGCTGCGTCAGGCTGTGGCCCAGCTGAAACAGGATACCGCCGATGAGCGGACTGGTTGCTGATCTTTCGGGCTGGCTGATGCTGCCCCGTCTGTTTGCATCCGTACTGAACATGAGCATCTCTGCCACCTTAGCGGCGGGGGTGCTTTTGTTGCTGCGTCTGCCTTTTGGCAAGCGGCTGCCGGTGAGCTTCACCTACCTGCTGTGGGGCGTGGTGGTGTTCCGGCTGCTGGTGCCGGTGTCGCTGCCGGCGGTGGTCAGCGTCTTTAACCTGACCGGCGGCCCGGTGAGCCCGTCCAGCGGCGGGGCGCTGGTGTCCATGGAATTTGTCCGGTACGACCCGGCGGCTTCCGCCTGGCAGGCCCAGACCTTCGATTGGAGCGCCCTGCTGCCGGTGGCGGCAAGGGTGTGGCTGGTGGGAGCGGCGGCTGTCCTTCTGTGGCGGACATTGGTCGGGTGGCGTTTCCGGTATAAAATGCGCTTTGCCTGCCTGGTGCGGGAGGATGCGGTGCTGGAAGATTGCCGCCGAAGGGTCGGGGTGCGGCGCCCGGTCCGGGTGGAATCCGCCCCCGGGCTGAATACCGCCGTCACCTGCGGGGTGCTGCGGCCGCGCATCTATCTGCCCCGCCGCTCCCAGCCCTGGACGGACAGCCAACTTGTGCATATTTATACACACGAACTGGTCCACATCCGCCGCCTGGACGTGGTGTTCCGGCTGCTGTTCCAGCTGGCCTGCGCGGTGCATTGGTTCAATCCCTTTGTGTGGTTCTGCTGCCGTATCCTCACCCAGGAGCTGGAACGCTCCTGCGACGAGGCGGTGCTTTCGGTGCTGGGCGAGGGGGAAAAGGCCGGTTACGCCCAGACGCTTCTGGAAGTGAGCGCCCAGCAGGCGGACTGGGGCGGTTACCTGGGCTTTGGGGAGACCGCCCTGAAAAGCCGCATCTATGGCATCATCCGCTTCCACAAAATGGGCCGGGTGCAGACTGCCCTGCTGATGTTGGCGGTGCTGGCCTTGGGGGTGAGCATCACCACCAACCCGGTGCCTTCGGACGGCTTTTACCTGCAGCGCTACCCGGTGAGCCAGCAGGCCGGGGACGATTTCCGCGGCCTGGCCGAGGAGCTGGCCTGGGTGCTGGACAACCAGAACCCCATCGAGCTGCTTTCCCTGACCCAGGACCCGGACGTGGCCCTTCTGCCGCTGTACCAGTGGGTGGAGGACCAGCCGGTGCTGGTGCGCAGCTGGAAGCTCTACCCCCAGTCGGAGGAACTGGCCTACTGCGACCTGGAAGGGGTGACGCTGGGCGGCGGCAAGCTGCGCCTTATGGCCACCTTCCGGCGGAGTGACGAGGACGGCATCTGGCTGGCGGGATTGGAGGGAAAAGGCGACTTCCAAAGCCGTATGTCCCTGGCGGAGGAGCACGACCCGGCGGCGCAGCTGGTGGAATCGCTGCACCGTTACGGCTTGGTCACCGGTTTGGAGGAGGAAGGCCAGCTGCCGGAAAGCCAGGTGGCGGCCTTCTGCGTGGAGCAGTGCTACCTGCGGCGGGTGCAGCAGGGCGGCGACCCGTCGGACACCGCCATCCCCCAGGAGGAGGTGCGCCAGGCGGCGAAGCTGTTCTTCGGGCTGGAAGATTTCCGGTACGACTTTGACCCGGACCTGTTCGACGCCCAAAGCGGCTGCTATCGGTACGACCCGTCCTGGGCGTCGCCGGTCCATTCGGCGGTGTTGGAGACCCGCTCCGGCCAAGACGCCACCCAGGTCACCGCCCGCATCTATCAGGACCCGCTGCACGCGTCGGTTTCTATGACGGTGACCTACACCCTCTCCGACCTGCCGCAGGAGTGGGACAACGGAGAGGGGGAAGCGAGATGAAAAACAGCCGAAAACGCCTGTTTGCCGGGGCTTTAGCGGCGCTCTGCCTGATGCTGGCGCCCATGCCTGCCCAGGCCGAGGAATTGCCGGCGGCGGAGACCGTCTGGGCGGGGGAGGGCCTCTGGCTGGACGAAGGGACCCTTTCCGCCGGGGTGACGGTGGAAAACTACGCCGCCCCTCTGACCCTGGACAGCCGGGCCTTTTCCCAGGCGGAGGGCCTGCTGCGCATCGGGGTACAGCAGCAGGACCAGCTGCTGATGCAGTGGATCTTCCAGCCCCAGGCGGAGGGCGAAGCGGAGGACTGGTGCCCCTACGGCGACATTGACGCCCGCTTCCCGGAGTTGGAGGAAAGCTACCGCCTGGGCAGCTACCAGGGTTTGAGTTTCGAGCACGCCGGGCCGCTCCCGCTGGGCGGAGCGCAGCTTCGGGTGCGCTGTCTGCTGCCCGACCCGGGGGAGACCATCTTCGTCTACCAGGTGCAGCCGGACAACAAGCTGACCCTGACGGCGGAGGCTCCCGGCGAGGAGGAAGGCTTTGTCACCTTCGACCTGGAGCAGGGCGGCGACTACCTGCTCACCAGCCAGCCCATCTGGGAGGAGGACACCGCCGGGCTGATCCGCTCGGTCCCCAGCGGGCAGACCCTGGGCTGGGACGCCAATGTCCTGTTTACTTTAGGGGAATTTCGCCAGCGGGCCCAGGCCAGCAGCGGCCCCCAGATCGTGCTCAACACCAGCACCCAGTACCTGGTCAGCGGGGAGGTGTTCCGGGAGGCGGCCCGTACCTACCCGGACAAGACGCTGGTGCTGCGCGGGGACGGCTACCAGTGGGAATTTGACCTGGATGATCTGCCCGGCCGCAAGGGGCTGGATTGGTTCGACACCCGGGTATATACCGGCAGCAGCGTGACCGCGGGCTGGGAGGGGACGCTGGGCCGCGGGCAGGAGGTCCTTTCCTTTGCCCACCAGGACGCCCTTCCCGGGACCGCCCGCCTGACCTGGTACCGCCCCACGGCGGCCCGCCTGCCGGTGGATTACGCCGTGTGGGAGATGGGGGAGAGCGGCCCCGTGCTTCGCCAGGACGCCTGCTGCCCGGACGGGGGACGCATCACCTGGACGGTGGACCGCCTGACCGACACCATCCTCACCTCGGTGCCGCTTTCGGTGCGGGCCGAGATGCGGCAAGGCTCTCCCACAAGATAATGTCAAAAAACCAGGCGCGGTTTTGTGCAGAAGGGAAAAATATTTTTGATTTTTGTCGGATGAAAGCCGGGTGGGATTCCTTTCCCGGCAAAAAGAGGGTATAATAAAATCGGAAGGAAGCGAGCCGCTTTCTTCCGGTTTTGTGATTTTGATGCAAGAAAGAGGTGGGTCCCATGGCAACACATGCCATTGCCGGCGAACAGATCAAGGTGATCTCCTTTAATCTGCGGCGGGATTTCGGCCCTCAGAGAAAGAACCGCTGGGAAAGCCGCAAAGACCTGGCCGCCCGCTTGATCCAGGACTCCGGCGCGCAGATCATCGGCGTACAGGAATCGCTGCCCCAGATGCGGCGGGACCTGGGCCAGCTTCTGGAAGGATACAGCATCTTCGGCAAGGGCCGGCTCAACGGCGCCAAGCCGAAAAACGACGAACATTCCGACATCATCCTGCGAAACGAGGAGGTGCAGCTGCTCAGCTGCCGCACCGTCTGGATCTCCAAAAAACCGGACCATCCCTCCCGCGCCTATTTTGCCGCCTTCCCGCGGATCTTCACCGTGGCGGAAGTGCGGCTCAAAAGCAGCGGCGCCCGGGCCCGGGTGTTTAACACCCACTTTGACCACATCTGTTTCCTGGCCCGGAAGCTGGGGGTCAAGATGATCCTCGAGGAGATCGAGCGCCTCAACCAGCAGGAACCGCTGCCGTCCATCGTCATGGGAGACTTTAACGCCTCCCCATCCAGCTGCGCGGTCCGGTACCTGCGCCAGTATCTCAACAAAAACGGCACCGTCCACCTGCAGAACATCTACGACGTCATCGGCGAGATGACCGGCAACACCTACCACGGCTTTAAGGGCAAACTCAAAGCCAATGCCAAGCCCATCGACTACATCTTTGTTTCCGATGAGTTTGAGGTGGTGGATGCCAAGGTGGATACCAGCAGCTTTGACGGGCAGTATCCCTCCGACCATTTCCCCATTGTGGCGACCCTGCGCTTCAAGCAGTCCTACCTGGATTCCCTGAAGCAGAAGTCCGCAGCCCAATAACCGGAAAACGAAAAGCTCCCCTCGGCCTACACGGCGAAGGGAGCTTTTTTCTGCGTTTTTTCGGGAAAACCGGTCGGGGACGGCTAAGCCTGGGGCAGCAGCTCCAGGATGCGGCGGACCAGCGCCTGGAAGCGCGCGCCTACCTTGTTTGCCACCTCGATGACGTGGTTTTCGTCCAGTTTTTCCGGCAGGATGCCGGCGGCCATGTTGGTGATGCAGGAGATGGCCAGGATGTCCATGTCGCAGTGGTTGGCGGCGATGGCCTCCGGGACGGTGGACATCCCCACAGCGTTGGCGCCCAGCAGGCGGAAGGCGCGGATCTCCGCCGGGGTCTCGTAGGAGGGGCCCATATAGCCCAGATAGACGCCCTCATGCAGGGAAAAGCCCAGCTCCCCGGCGGCTTGGTGGGCCAGCTTGCGCAGTTCGGGGTTGTAGATGGAGCCCATGTCGTGGAAGCGGGGGCCGAAGCGCTCGTCGTTGGGGCCGGTCAGCGGGTTCTGGCCCATGAAGTTGATGTGGTCGGAAAGGAGCATCAGGTCCCCGGGGGTGTAGGACAGGTCCACCCCGCCGGCAGCGTTGGTGAGGATCAGGGTCTGGATGCCCAGCAGCTTCATGACCCGGATGGGGAAGACCACCTGCTGGATGGGGTAGCCTTCGTACAGATGCAGGCGGCCCTGCATGCAGAGGACCTCCCGGCCGCAGAGACGGCCCAGCACCAGACGGCCCTTATGGCCGGGGGCGGTGGAGACAGCAAAATGCGGCAGCTCCTGGTAGGGGATGGAGCAGGCGTCCTCCAGCTGGTCGGCCAGGTCGCCCAGGCCGGAGCCCAGGACGATAGCGATGCGGGGACGGAAGGCGGTTTTGGACTGGATGAGCCGGACACATTCCAGCGCGTTTTCGTAATCGGACATAATCGGTCCCTCCCAAGCGTTCAAGATGTTATCATTATGCCAGCCGGGCCCCTTTTTGTCAACGAAGGAAATTTTGCCCCGGATTTTGCCGAAGGACGCTTGTGAAGCGGCGGGATTTGTGATAAAATCGGCGGAGACAATACGGCCCCCGCCGGGGGAGAAAGGGACGACGCCTTGAAAAATCAAACGAAACTGACCGCCGCCGAGCGCGGCTGGATCGAATATGACGTAGCCTCATCCGCCTTTACCATGCTCATCTCCACCACCATCCCCATCCTCTTCCGGGGACTGGCGGACCTGAGCGGCATGGAGTCCGCCCAGGTGACCAGCCTGTGGGGCACCGCTACCTCGGTATCGGTGCTGGTGCTGGCGCTGCTTTCCCCGCTGCTGGGCGCCCTGGCAGACTATAAAGGGATGAAAAAGCGGATGTTCCTGCTGTTTTTGGCGGTAGGCTTGGCCGGTTTGGTGGGCCTTTCCAAGGCAAACAGCTGGGGCGTCTACCTGGTGGTGTTCCTCATCGCCCGGATCGGCTACGCGGCCTGTAACATCTTTTACGATTCCATGCTGGTGGATGTCACCACCGACGAGCGCATGGACCTGGTTTCTTCCTATGGATATGCCCTGGGCTATATCGGCAGCTGCATCCCCTTTGCGGCGGGCATCTTCCTCATCCTCTTCGACCCTCTGGGTATGGGCACCACCGGCGCCACCCAGTTTTCCTTCCTGCTGACCGCGGTGTGGTGGGCGGTGCTTTCTCTGCCGCTGCTGCTGCGGGTGCGGCAGGTGCATTACCTGGAAGACCGCCGCGACAAGCTGGGCCACGCCTTTGCCCGCCTGGGCCAGACCTTAAAGAAGATCCGCCAGGATAAAAAGCTCTTCTACTTTATCCTGGCGTACTTCTGCTACATCGACGGCGTATATACCATCATCTCCATGGCCACCGTTTACGGCGGCGAGGTGGGCATCAGCGACACCAGCATGATCCTTGCCCTGCTGCTGACCCAGGTGGTGGCCTTCCCCTGCGCCATCCTGTCGGGCAAGGCTGCCCAGCGCTTCGGCACCCTGCGCATCCTGCGCATCTTCGTGGTGCTCTACTGCGGCATCTGCCTCTTTGGCTTCGGGCTGGACCAGGCGTGGGAGTTCTGGGTGCTGGCGGTAGCGGTGGGCATGGCCCAGGGCGGCATCCAGTCGCTGAGCCGCTCCTACTTCGGCCGCTTGGTCCCCAAGGAGGAGTCCAACGAATACTTTGGCTTCTTTGATATCTTCGGGCGGTTTGCCGACTTCCTCGGCCCGCTGATCGTGGCCGTCTGCGCCCAGCTTACCGGCCGTTCCTCCTACGGCATCCTGGGCCTGCTGGCGCTGTTTATCGTGGGCTTTGTGCTGCTGGGCCGGGTGGAGCGCCTGAGCCGCTAAAATCCAAAATCTTTACAATCTATTGATGAATTGTCCCCGCCCGATGGGATAGAATGAAACAAACGGAGTTTTAGAACGGAGAGACGCCTTTGTTTGGATACATCACCCCCCGCAAGCCGGAGCTGCGCATCCGCGAGTTCGAGGCTTACCGGGGGATCTATTGCGGGCTGTGCCGCCAGCTGGGAAAGGAATACGGCCAGCTGTACCGCCTCACCCTCAACTATGACCTGGTGTTCCTGGCCATGATGCAGATGGCGGTGGAGGGAAAGCCGGTGAACTTTTGCCGGTGCCGGTGCATGGTCCACCCGCTTTCCAAAAGGAGCTGCTGCCAAAGCTGCGGCAGCCTTTCCTATGCCTGCGCCGTTTCGGTGCTGCTGTGCTGGCACAAATTGGAGGACAACATCCAGGATAGCCCCTGGTATCTGAGCCTGCCGCTGCGCCTGCTGCGTCCGCTGGCCCGCCGCGGGTGGAAAAAAGCTGCCCAGGCCCAGCCGGAGCTGGCCGAGGAGATGGCCCGGCAGATGGCCGAGCAGGCCCGCCTGGAACGGGAGGGCTGTACCTCCCCGGACCAGGCCGCCGAGCCCACCGCCCGCATCATGGAGGCGGTGTTTGCCCGCCTTTCCCCGGACCCGGTGAAAAAGCGGGTGCTGGAGCGCATGGGCTACCTGACCGGTCGGTGGGTCTATCTTATGGACGCCCTGGACGACTGGGAGCAGGACCGCCGCTCGGGCGGGTACAACCCCTTTTTGCGCGCCGGGCTGGACCGGGAAGAAGCGGCAGCGGCCCTGCGGCTGACTAGCGCCGAGCTGGTGCTGGCCCTGGACCTGCTGGAACCGGCGGGCTTTGGCGAAACGCTGCACAACATTTTGGAGCTGGGCCTGCCCGACCGGGTAGAGGCCGCCTTAAAAAAGCAGGAAACGCCCCGCTAGGGGATATAATAGCATAATATAAAAAGAAGAGAAGTTTCATCGACCCCAGGGTCGATTTGGGAAAGGAACGAAATCGATGACAGATCCGTATGAGGTGTTGGGGGTATCCCCCTCCGCCACCGATGAGCAAATCAAAGCGGCCTACCGGGAGCTGGCCCGCAAATACCACCCGGACAACTACGCCAACAACCCCCTGGCCGACCTGGCCCAGGAGAAGATGAAGCAGATCAATGAGGCCTACGATACCATCCAGCGCCAGCGGCGCCAGCAGGGCGGCCCCCAGGCGGGCTACGGCTCCCGGAGCGGTTACGGCCCCGGTTCCAGCCGCGGCGGCTACCAAAGCTACCAGGGCGGCTACCAGTCCAGCCAGTTTGCGGACATCCGCAACCTGATCAACTCCCGCCGCATCACCGAGGCGGAGGAGCTGCTGGAAGGGGTCCCCACCGCCCAGCGGGACGCCGAGTGGAACTTCCTGCGCGGCAGCGTCTTTTACACCAAAGGCTGGCTGGATGAGGCCTACCGCTGCTACGTCCGCGCCAACCAGATGGCCCCCGGCAACCCCGAGTACCAGGCGGCGCTCAACCAGCTCATGTGGCAGCGCAATACCGGCCGTCCCGGCGGGGCCTACGGCTACGGCGGTTACCGCGGCGCACCCGGCGGCAGCAGCAGCGATATGTGCGACCTGTGCGTCGGCCTCTGGTGCCTGGACAGCTGCTGCGAATGCACCGGCGGCGACCTGATCGGCTGCTGCTAGCGGGAAGGGGACGGTATTTTTGATCAAAAAAAGTACCCAGGTGGCTATGGGCGGCATCGCGTCCACCCTTTGCCTCCTGCTGATGCTCATGACCCTGATCCCCTTTATGACCTACGCCATGCCGGCCATGGCGGGGATCGTGCTCATCGTTGTGGTCATCGAAAACGGCTACCGCACCGCGGCCATGGTGTACGCGGCGGTGGCGTTTTTGTCGTTGTTTATCTGCCCGGACAAGGAAGCGGCCATGATGTTCGTGGGCTTCTTCGGTTATTACCCCATCTTAAAGGGCAAGCTGGAGCGTATCCACAGCCGCTTTTTGGAGTATGCGGCCAAGTACGCCCTCTTTAACGTGGCGGTGATCCTCACCACCCTCATCATCGTCTATGTGTTCGGCCTCACCGAGATTTTGGAGGAGATGGGGCTGTTCGGCAAATACACCGCCCTGGCTACCCTGGCGCTGCTCAACGTGGTGTTTGCCGTGTATGACCGGGCGCTTTCCCGCATTGTTTACGCCTATGCCCATGTGCTGCGTAAGAAGATCTTCCGCCGCACCGGCAACCTGGAATAAAAAGGAGGGCTTCTTGTGGCACGGATGCGAAAATGGCTGGCCCTGGCCGCAGCGCTGCTGACTCTGGCCTTCTGCCTGACCGGCTGCACCGGCCGGGTATCGGAACCGCCGGACCTGCAGGTAACGGCGCAGGTGGAGGGGGAGGCGCTCTCCCTGCCCTGGACGGTGGGCCTCAACCAGTGGGACTCGGTCGCCTATGACCGGGAGGACGTGCTGGTGAGCCTGATGAAGGACCAGACCGCCTCTGCGGTGCCGCAGCTTGCCGAAGGGACGACGCTGAAGCTGGAACTTGCCCAGCGGGTCCCGGACGAAGCGGTGCTGACGGTGGTGGTGCTCAACGAGGACGGCAGCGTCCTGGAGGAGGGCGAAGCCCAGACGGTAACGCTGGAAGCTGCCGAGACAGGCAGCCGCCTGACCATCGAGGTCCAGCGCCCTGACGGCCAAGATGCGCAATCGGGGGAACTGCTGCTGGGATACCGGCTGCGGTGCCTCTGGCAGGAAAACAGCTGTGAATATGGATGGGTCCTGCGGGTGTAGCCCGGTGGACCGTTTTCGGCCTGGCTCCTTCGGGGGCCGGGCCTTTTTTGCGTCATAAACCGGACGGCCTGTTTCATAAGATGACAGCAGAACCGCCCCCGACGCCCGGGGGAGGGAAAAGGGGGAAGTGCTGTGCATCTGAGACGGGACTCGGTCTTGTATCATTCTCTGCTGCTCACCGGGTCCTCGGTGACGCTGCAGCTGCTGGGGTTTGGCTACCGCATCCTGCTGGGCCGGGCAGCCGGACCGCAGGTCATGGCGGTGCATGGGCTGGTCATGTCGGCCTATAACGTGGTGCTTTCCTGCACCCTGACGGGCATCGCCTTTTCGGTGTCCCGTATCGCTTCGCGCTACATCGCCGTGGGCAGCGGCCAGTCGGTCAAGCGGCTCATCGCCACGGCGCTGGGGATGTTTTTGGGGCTGTTTGCCGTGCTGGCGGTGCCTTTTGGGCTCAACCGGGAATTCTTCGCCCGGACGGTGCTGGGCAGCGCCGACACCGCCCCGGCCCTGCTGCTGCTCATCCCTTGCCTGTTCCTTACCGGCTTTGAAAACGTCCACAAGGCCTACTTTTACGGCAGCTGCGACACCGTGCCGCCGATGATCTCGGAGATCGGGGAGATGTGCCTGCGCATCGGGGCTACCGCCTGGCTGTTTTGGCGGCTGGGGCAGGGGCTGGAACCGGCCCGGGCCGCAGCGGTCATTGTGCTGGGGATGGTCATTTCGGAGGTGCTGTCCGCCACCTTTCTGACCCTCTGCTACCGGGTGCGGCGGAAGCACCTTTCCGGCCAGGACCGAATCGGCCGCCGCCAGATCGTGGGGGATATTCTTTCCACCGCGGCGCCCATCTCCCTGTCCACCCTGCTCAGCCGCCTGCTTTCCTCAGCAAACGTGGTGCTCATCCCCCGGACCCTGGTGCACTCCGGGTACCGTCGGGAGGACGCCCTGACCCTCTTCGGCGCGGTGTCCGGCATGACCATGCCGCTGCTCATGCTGCCCTCGGCGTTTTTGTACCCGCTGCTGACGGTGCTCACCCCGCGCTTTTCCGCCGGGGCGGCCCTCCGGGACCAGGCGCAGATCCGCCGCAAGGCCGCCAAGGCCATCCACGTCACCGGGCTCATCGGCTTCCCGGCGCTGGCGGCGCTGCTCTGCATGGGGCGGCGGCTGGCGGTCCTTCTTTACAAGAATCCCAACGCGGGCATCTTTTTAGGCCCACTGGCTGTGTCGGCACTGCTGGGGTTCTACTACTCGGTGTTTGAAAGCGTGCTGGAAGGCATCGGTCTGCAGAAGCGCTGCTCGGTGCTGGGGGTAGCGGCCAGCGTGTGCAGTTTGGGCTGCACCGTCCTGGTAGGTGGGGTGCTGCGCCTGGGCATCTGGGGCTTTTTGACCGGGGAGATCTGCTACTCCCTGGTGGGACTGGCGTTCTGCTCCGTGTGGGTGGTGCGCACCACCGGCCTTGCGATCCGCTGGCAGAATTGGTTCCTGCGCCCCGCCCTGGCGGCGGTAGGCGGCATCTTGCCGGTGCGGCTGGTGTACCTGTGGCTACTGGGGCTGGACTTGGCGCCGCTGCTGGTCACTGCCTTCTGCGGGGCGCTTTACGCCCTGCTGTACAGCGTCCTACTGGGTGTGCTGGGGGTGGATGTCCCTGGTTATCTCAAAACGGTTACCGAATAGCTTCGTTTAAATGAAAAAAGCGCCCGTATCGCTGCGATGGGGCGCTTTTCTTTTGTTGGGAGAAGGGGCGCACGGCGCATTTTTCGGAGAAATTTGGCCCATACTCTTGACAAACTCGGGAAAAAACAATACCATTTAAGTCGGCAATGCGTTTTGCACGCGGCCAACTTTTTTGTCTGATCCCGCCCGGTTTTCCGGGAAAATGGATTTACCGGCGCCTGCCGGGAGGGAGGGAAACGCCCCTCCTGCTATAAAAGGAAGGAAATGGATACATGCTGAAATTGGAACATCTCGCCTGGCAGCTGCCCGGCGGGGAAGCAATTATCAAGGATATCGACCTGGAGATCCAGGAAGGCAAGCTGGTGGTCATCACCGGGCCCAATGGCGGCGGCAAGACCACCCTGGCTAAGCTCATCGCCGGCATTGAGACCCCCACCTCCGGACGCATCCTGCTGCGCGGCGAGGACATCACCCACCGGGACGTCACCGAGCGTGCCCGCCGGGGCGTGGCCTACGCTTTCCAGCAGCCGGTGCGCTTTAAGGGCGTCACCGTTCAGGACCTGCTGGAACTGGCAGCGGGCGAGAAGCTGGGGGAGAACCAGCTTTGCGACCTGCTGGGCAAGGTAGGCCTCTGCGCTGGGGAATACACCGGCCGTGAGCTCAACTCCGGCCTTTCCGGCGGCGAGATCAAGCGCATCGAGATCGCCTCGGTGCTGGCCCGCCGCGCGCCCCTGTCCATCTTCGACGAGCCGGAAGCCGGCATCGACCTGTGGAGCTTTGCCCGCCTGGTGGAGACCTTCGAGGAGCTGCGGCGGGAACGCCGGGGCACCCTGGTGGTCATCAGCCATCAGGAGCGCATCCTGAGCATCGCCGACGAGATTGTGGTCATCGCCGACGGCAAGGTCCGTCAGGCCGGCCCGCGCCTGCAGGTGCTGCCCACCCTGCTGGCCGATGAGATGCAGCCCCGCTGCCCGCTGCGAAAGGAGGACGCAAGAGTATGATCGAACTGGACCAGATCACCGAAGATATGCTGCGGATGGTGTCGGAATTTGACGGCACCTTCCACGGCGCTTACAATATCCGCAAGGACGGCGAGTGCGCCGCCCGCCAATCCACCGAGCACATCAAGCTGGAATCCCGCATGGACGGCAAGGGCCTGGTCATCCAGGTGCTGCCCGGCACCAAGGGGGAGAAGGTTTACATCCCCGCCTGTGTCACCCACGGCAATGTGGACGACCTGGTGTATAACGACTTCTACATCGGCGAAGGTGCCGACGTGGAGATCATCGCCGGCTGCGGCGTCCACACCGACGACCACGGCGAAGCCCGCCACAACGGCATCCACCGCTTCTTCCTGGGCAAAAACGCCCGGGCGGTCTACCGCGAAAAACACATCGGCGAAGGCCGGGGCGACGGTTCCAAGAGCATCGACCCGGTGACCGACATCACCCTGGAAGAAGGCGCCAGCCTGGAGATGGACACCGTCCAGCTGGGCGGCGTGGACGAAAGCGTCCGCAAGACCACCGCTGTTCTGGGCCCGCGCGCCCGTCTGGTGGTGCGGGAACGCATCATGACCGACTACGAGCAGCGCGCCACCACCGACTTTGACGTGGTCATGGAGGGCGAGGACTCGGCGGTGGACCTGGTGTCCCGCTCGGTGGCCAGAGGTCACTCCTACCAGGAGTTCAACTCCCAGATCCACGGCAACAACCGCTGCACCGGCCACTCGGAGTGCGACGCCATCCTGGTGGACCAGGGACGGGTCAACGCCGCTCCGGCGCTGGAAGCTGCCCATCTGGACGCTGCCCTGATCCACGAGGCCGCCATCGGCAAGATCGCCGGCGAGCAGATCCTCAAGCTGCGTACCCTGGGCCTCACCACCGAAGAAGCCGAGGAGCAGATCATCAACGGCTTCTTAAAATAATTCCACAAAAACCAAAAGCGCCCCCGCTCCCGAAACCTGGGAACGGAGGCGCTTTTTTTCGATTTTGTTAGATCAGCTGGGCGAAATCCACCTGGGGCACCTGGAAGGTGCGGCCGTTGAGCCGTTCCAGACAGCCGGCAGGGGTGGTGAAGTCGAAGGTCAGCTTGTAGGCGTACAGGGCCTGGTAGCGGAACCCCAGGGCCTTGTCGGCGTCGTTGAGGCGGCGGTCCCGGCAGTATTTGCTGTCCCCCACCAGAGGGTGGCCGTAGTAGGCCATGTGAGCGCGGATCTGGTGGGTGCGGCCGGTCTTCAGGTCCACCTCCAGCAGGCTCATCCCCTTGCCGGAGCGCAGCACCCGGTACTGGGTCAGGATGGTCTTGCCGCCGGGCACCGGCTTGGAGTAGACCTTCACCTGGTTGGCGGCGCTGTCCTTGACCAGATAGTCCCGCAGCAGGGCCTTGGCGGGGGAGGGGGTGCCGTGTACCAGGCAGAGGTAGTACTTGTGCAGCTCCCGGTCCTTGACCTTCTGGTTCATGACCCGCAGGGCCTCGGCGGTCTTGGCGGCGATGACGATGCCGCCGGTGTTGCGGTCAATGCGGTTGCACAGGGAGGGGGTGAAGGAGTTTTCCCGGGCCGGGTCATATTCCCCTTTGTCGTAAAGGTAGTGGAGCACCCGGTTGATGAGGGTGTCCCAGGAGTTGTCGTTGTCCTCGTGGACCACCAGCCCCGGGCGCTTGTTTAAAAGCAGCAGGTCCTCGTCTTCATAAAGGATGTCCAGCTGGGCCGGCGCCTGCAGGAAGATGGGCGGACGGTCGGGGTTCTGCTGGCCGAAAAATTCATCGTTGATGTAAAGTTCCAGCAGGTCGCCCTCCACCAGCTTTTCTTCGGGGGTGCAGCGCTTGCCGTTGCGCTTGATGCGCTTGAGGCGGATGTATTTGTACAGCAGCGAGCGGGGCAGGGCGGGGACCGCCTTTTCGATAAACTTGCTCACCCGCTGGCCGGCGTCGTTTTTGGAGATGGTGTAGGCTTTCATAGCGGCGGGTTCCTTTCCATAAAGTCAGGCAAATTATAGCACAAACCGGGCGGCCCCGTCCAGCGGGAGCGCTTTTTTGCTTTTCTTTCTGGGGGAAATATTGTATAATAGGGAAGAATCTTGGGAAAAGGAGGGGAACGGGATGGAGGACCATCTGGGGCATCGCCAGCGCCTGAAGGAAAGCTACCTGAAAAACGGGCTGGACCATTTTGAGCCGCAGCACGCCCTGGAACTGCTGCTGTTTTACACCATTCCCCGCCAGGACACCAAAACCCTGGCCTACGAGCTGCTGCGGCGCTTCGGCACCTTTGCCGGTGTGCTGGAAGCCCCGGTGGAGGAGCTGTGCAAGGTCAAGGGCGTGGGCGCCCACACCGCTTCGCTGCTCCACCTGATCCCCGACATGAGCCGTTACTACCTGGACCGCAAAAACCGCGACCTGGATGTGATCCACAACAGCGAGGAGGCCGGGCGGCGGATGCTGACCCGCTTCATCGGCGAGCCCAATGAGATCACCTGCCTCATGTGCCTGGACAACCGCGGCAAGGTGCTATATTTGGACAAGATCTTCTCCGGGACCGTGACCACCACCCCGGTCTACCTGCGGCGGGTGGTGGAGATCGCCATGCGGGTGGGTGCGGTGTCGGTGGTGCTGGCCCACAACCACCCCAAGGGCTTTGCCGTCCCGTCCACCCAGGATATCGCCATCACCCGGGAGTTTCAGCGGGCGCTGCGGCCGTTAGAGCTGCGGCTCATGGACCACATCGTGGTGGCAGGGGAGGACTTTGTCTCCATGGCGGACTCCAACCTCCTGGACCCGCTTTAGACGGCTTTTTCCCATCAAAGCGGTGCTTCGGCAGAGCAGAGAGAATTTTTTCTACAAAAATAGGCAAAGTGCAAAACTTTTGTTTAATTGGAATAAAATGCTGGAAAAATCCCTTGCAACAGCGGGGGATTTTGCTATAATGAAGGCGACGCCCCATTTTGGGAGGATCGAAAGAAATTGGAGTTGAGCCGTGGCGTTTCGGGGCGTTTCCAGGGATGGAAGCGCCTTTTTTCTGCCCGGCGAAAAAAGGAGGTTTTTTCAGATGAACCTGCACGCAACCAAAAAGATCGCGTCCCTGGCTACCGCCGCTTTGATGCTCGCCAGCATCAGTGTACCGGCCTTTGCCGCAGACGCCGCTTCCGACGAGACCGTCATCAAGATTTTCCACACCAATGACGTCCATTCCCGTTACGAAAGCGCCACCAACGACGACGGCACCCTCAGCCAGTTCGGCTACGCCCGCCTGAAGACCCTCATCAACCAGAACACCGACGCCGGGGACCATGTCCTGCTGCTGGACGCTGGTGATACCTTCCACGGCCAGCCCTTCGCCACCCTCAACGAGGGCGACTCCATTGCCAAGGTCATGCGCGCCGTGGGCTATGACGCCATGTGCCCCGGCAACCACGACTTTAACTACGGCGCTTACCGCCTGGCCGAGCTGGGCCGCCACGCTGACGTTCCGGTGCTGGCTGCCAACGTCAAACGCGCCAACGGCGAATCTCCTGCCTATATGCAGGACTACCTGGTCTTTGACGAAGGCGGCGTGAAGGTGGGCGTGTTCGGCATGGCCACCCCCGAGACCAAATTCAAAACCAACCCCAAGAACGTCCAGTTTCTGAAGTTTGAAGACCCCACCGAGACCGCGCAGAAGATGGTAGACACCCTGCGCAACGAGGAAGAGGTAGACGTGGTGGTCTGCCTCAACCACCTGGGCGTGGATGATTCCAGCGAAGGCCTGCGCAGCACCGACGTTGCCGCTGCGGTGGACGGCATCGATCTGATCATCGACGGCCACAGCCACACCCCCGGCGAGGACTACGAAGTGGTCAACGACACCGTTATCAACTCCGCTGGCCAGTACATGGAAGAGGTCGGCATGGTCACCATCACCGTGGACGAAGCAGGTGAGGTGGAAGTCGCCGCCGACCAGCTGAAGGCTTCCGACTATACCGAAGAATCCCTGCCGGCTGCTCCTTCGGTCCAGAAGGTCATCGACGAAGTAAAAGCCTCCCAGGAGAGCATCCTTAGCCAGGTCGTAGCCAGCACCCCCGTCAAGCTGCTGGGCGAGCGCGAAAATGTCCGCACCAGTGAGACCAACCTGGCCCACCTGATCACCGCCGCTATGCTCAACGAGACCGGCGCCGACGTAGCCATCACCAACGGCGGCGGCATCCGCGCCTCCATCGAAGCCGGCGAGATCACCGTCGGCGACGTGCAGAACGTCCTGCCCTTCGGCAACTACATCGTCACCGTCAAGCTCACCGGCGCGCAGCTGAAAGAAGCGGTAGAAAACGGTCTGCCCGGCCGCTCCGGCGGCAGCCTGGAGGTCATCGGCAAGATGGCTCAGGTCGGCGGCCTGGAAGTTACCTATAATCCCGACGCCCCCGAAGGCAGCCGCATCGTCACCATCACCCACAACGGCGAGGAAATCGACGATAACGCCACCTACCTGGTCGCCACCAACGACTTTATGCAGAGCGGCGGCGACGGCTACACCAGCCTGAACCAGCCCATCGAAAACGAGTTTGCCGCCCTGGACGAAGCGGTTATCTCCTACATGAAGCAGATCGGCAGCGACGGCGTCAAAGCCCTCAGCGAGGAGACCCCCAACCTGCAGATCGCAAAATAATCCCCAAAACCCCATAAAACACCAAAGCCCTCCCGATTGGGAGGGCTTTTCTGCGCAAAAAAACCCCCTCCCGCAGGCGCGGAAGGGGGAAAGAGGCGGTTTATTCTTCTTTTTGGCCGAGAGGCGGGGCAAGGTAGTGCTTGCGGCAGACGGGGATATAATACTCCTGGCTGTCGCGGGCGGTGTCGCCCATCTGCACCTTGTTGCCGCTGTACACCGGCTTGCCGTCCACGATGCGCAGGTTCATAATGGCCTTTTTGTTGCAGAAGCTGCACACCGTTTTGATCTCCTCGATGCTTTCAGCGTAGTAGAGCAGGGCGCGGCTGCCTTCAAACAGCTCCCCCTTGACGTAGGAATTTTTTAGCCCGTAGCAGATCACCGGGATGTCCCACTGGTCCACCACCTGCACCAGCTCCTCCACCTGGGCGGCGGAAAGGAACTGGCACTCGTCCACCAGGATGCAGTCCAGGGGAGCGGCCTGGCGCACCGGCTCCAGCAGCGCCAGGATGGAGCCCTGGGGCGGGATATCCAGGCAGGGGGCGCGCACCCCGATGCGGCTTTCCACAAAGCCGCCGTCCGACCGGCTGTCCAGCGCCGGCTTGAGCACCACGGCGCGCTTGCCCTGCTTTTCGTAGTTGTACGCCACCATGATCAGGTTGGCGGATTTGGAGGAGTCCATGGCTCCGTAGCGGAAATATAGCTTTGACACGATTGTTTTCCCCTTCCTCAACATCCTCGGCTTGCCTTAGGCGGCAAAGAGCATCCGCAGCAGGTCGAACAGACCAAAGGACACCACACCCATGATCAGCCCGCTGCACAAAACGCCCAGCGAGATGGCGGCCAGCGCCCGGCGGCGTTCCAGCTGCAAAAAGGTGGCCACCAGCGAGCCGGTCCAAGCGCCGGTGCCGGGCAGCGGGATGGCCACAAAGGCAAACAGCCCCAGCAGCTCATAGCTGCCGATGGTCTCGGCCTTGGCGCGGGCCTTGGTAATGAGGCGGGAAAACCACGGGCCGATTTTGGGCCAGGTGGCCAGCCATTCCACCATTTTGCGGGCAAAGAACAGCAAAAAGGGGATGGGTAAGAGGTTCCCCAGGACGCACACCACGTAGGCCGGCAGGAAATCCACCCCGGCGGCCGCTGCCATGAGCATGGCGCCGCGCAGCTCCACCAGCGGCATCATGGAAACCAAAAATAACATCCAAAAACCTGTTTTCATCCAGAAGATTCTCCTTCGTATCGTTTCGGGTTTTTCCCGGGAAAAGGCCATCTGCCGCCGCATGGCGGGCCCCCCGGGCGGTTCGGGGTCTATTATATCATGTTCTCTGTCGGAAAGAAAGCCAAAACCCCCGGCCGCGGCAAATTTTCTCCCGGCCTTTCTCGTTGCAAGCCGGGCCGCGAGGATGTATAATAGATGCATAATTGTTCATCCTTCGCGCCTAGACGCGCTATCTCAACACAAAAGGAGGGCCCGCCCTATGCTCAAAACCTTTGCGGCCTACTACAAGCCCCACCGGAAGCTGTTTTGGATCGATATGCTCTGCGCCTTCGTGGCCGCTGCCATCGACCTGGCCTACCCGGTGATCTCCCGAAACATCCTCAACCTGTACATCCCGCAGAAAAACCTGCGCCTGGTGCTTACCTGGTGCGCGGTGCTGCTGGCGCTGTATGTGTTCCAGATCCTCATGAACTACATCATGCAGTACTGGGGACATCTGGTGGGCGTGCGGATGCAGGCGGACATGCGGCGGGACGTCTTTTCCCACCTGCACCGGCTGCCGTTTTCCTACTTTGACGAGCACAAGACCGGCGTCATCATGTCCCGCATCGTCAATGACCTGATGGACATCTCCGAGTTTGCCCACCACGGCCCGGAGGACCTGTTTATCTCGGCGGTGAGCGTCATCGGCGCCTTTGTCATCCTGCTGGCGGTCAACGTGCCTCTGACCCTGGTGATCTTTGCGGTGCTGCCGTTTTTGGTGGCGTTTGTCCTGTATAAGCGCCTGGAGATGCGCCGCACCAGCCTGCTTGCCAAGCGGGAGATCGGTGAGGTCAACGCCAGCCTGGAAAACTCCATCGCCGGGGTGCGGGTGGCCCGCGCCTTCTCCGGCCAGGAGCAGGAGGCCGAAAAGTTCGAGACCGACAACGCCCACTTTGTGGAGGCCCGCCGGCAGTTTTATAAGGTCATGGCGGAGTTTTTCAGCGGCACCAACTTCATCACGGCGCTGCTCAACGTCCTGGTGCTGAGCCTGGGCGGTGTGTTCCTTTATTATGAGCAGATCACCTTCGGCGACCTGGTGGCCTATATGCTGTTTATCAGCATGTTCCTCAAGCCCATCAACAAGCTTATCCAGTTTGTGGAGATGTTCCAGAACGCCATCACCGGCTATGAGCGCTTCCAGGAGCTGATGCAGGTCCCGGAGGAGACCGAAGACCCCACCGCCCGCCGCATGGGCCCGGTGCAGGGGGATATCCGCTTTGAGGACGTCACCTTCCGCTACAACGACGACACCGAGGTCCTGTCCCACCTGAGCCTGCGCTTTGCCCCCGGAGAGATGACCGCCATCGTCGGCCCGTCCGGCGGCGGCAAGACCACCCTCTGCCACCTGATCCCCCGGTTTTACGAGATCCAAAGCGGCACTATCACCATCGACGGCCAGGATATCCGCTCGGTGACCCGCGCCTCCCTGCGCCAGCAGATCGGCATCGTGCAGCAGGAGGTATTCCTCTTTACCGGTACCATTTATGAAAACATCCTCTACGGCCGCCCGGACGCCACCCGCCAGGAGGTGGAGGAGGCCGCCCGCCGCGCCAATATCCACGACTATATTATGGGCCTGGAACACGGCTATGACACCTATGTGGGAGAACGGGGCGTCATGCTTTCCGGCGGACAGAAGCAGCGCATCTCCATCGCCCGGGTGTTCCTGAAAAACCCGCCTATCCTCATCCTGGACGAGGCGACTTCCGCTCTGGATACCCTCACCGAAAACATGATCCAGGACGCCATCGACCAGCTTTGCCAGGGCCGCACCACCATCGTGGTGGCCCACCGGCTGTCCACCATCCGCAACGCCAACCGCATCCTGGTGCTGGGCCGGGACGGCATCCAGGAGGAGGGCACCCACGAGCAGCTGCTCCAAAACCCCGATGGCGTGTACAGCGCCCTTTACCAGGCGCAGTTTGCCCGGCTGTAATCACAAAATATCCCGAAAAAACAGGACCTCCGGCTAGATCGGGGGTCCTGTTCGTTTGCGCTTTTTACCACTGAGCGACGTCCTGGGTGTAGTCGATGTTATCAAAGCCGAAGCCGAACATCTGGTAGAAGTCCTGCCAGTAACCGTCCAGGTCGGCAAGCTGGGAAAGGTTCTCGCTGTTCACCTGCTCCCACAGCTCCATGACCTTCTTCTGGATCTCGGGCTGCAGCTCCCAGTCGTCCAGGCGGATCCAGCCGTTTTCGTCGGCCTGGACACCGCCGGCCAGCTTCTGGCGGAAGAGCCGGTCCATCTGCTGGATGCAGCCTTCGTGGCAGCCGTCCTCCTTCATCACCCGGTACAGCAGGGAGAGGTAGAGCGGCACCACCGGGATGGCGGAGCTTGCCTGGGTCACCAGGGCCTTGTTCACCGAGATGCGGGCATCGAGACCGGGGCACTGCTGCTGGATGGCGCCCACCGTGGCGGCCAGATGCTGTTTGGCGGCGCCGATGGTGCCGTTGTGGTACACCGGGTAGGTCAGTTCCGGCCCGATGTAGGAATAAGCGATGGTGCGGGCGCCGGGAGCCAGCACGCCGGCCTCGTTGAGGGCGACACACCAGTCCAGCCAGTCCTCACCGCCCATGACCTTGACGGTAGCGTCGATCTCTTCCTGGGTGGCGGCGGGGATGGTGGCGCGGTTCACCTGATTGGTGCGCAGGTCCAGGTTCTTGTTTTCAAAGGGGGTGCCGGTGGCCTTAAGCACCGAGCTGTAAAGCACACCGTCGGGGGCCAGGCGCTTGGGCGCGGCCAGGCTGTATACCACCAGGTCCACCTGTCCCAGGTCCTGACGGATGGCCTCGATGGCCTGCTCCTTGATCTCCCAGGAGAAGGCGTCGCCGTTGATGGAACGGGCGTAAAGGCCCTGGGCCGCCGCGGCTTCCTCAAAGGCCTGGGTGTTGTACCAACCGGCGGTAGCGGTGCGCTTGCCGGAGGAGGGGCGCTCGTACATGAGCCCCAGGGTAGCAGCACCGCAGCCGAAGGCCGCCGCAATGCGGGTAGCCAGGCCGTAGCCGGTGGAGGCGCCGATGATCAGCACCTTTTTGGGGCCGTCCATGGGGCCCTGCTGCTGGACGTAAGCGATCTGGCGGCGCACGGCTTCCCGGCAGCCCACGGGATGCGCGGTAGTACAGATAAAGTCACGGACTTTGGGTTCGATGACCATGAACAAGTCTCCTTTAACGGTAAAATGCCCCCGGCAATCTCCGGGGAAAATAAAACAACAGTTACATTATACACGATTTCTCCCCCCAGGGCAAGACCCGTCCCGGCGGCAAAATCCGGCCTAACCGCGCAAAAAAAGCGCAGCCGGAAGCACCGGCTGCGCAGACAAGCGGGGGAGAGACCGGGGACTAGTCCCGATGACGGCCGAAGATCATCCGCTTGGGCTTGTTCTTGTAAATGTCGTAGTAGATGGTCTGGATGTAGTTTGCCAGGTTCTCCGCGCCGGAGGACTTGACCGAATCCATGACCGAATGTTTCAGCTGGGCCAGCTCCTCGGGGCTCATGTCCCGGATGCGGCGCAGCTCGCGGCCCAGGTCGGCGGCGTCGTGGAACACAAAGCCGTTGACCCCGTCGCGCACCTGGTCCTTGTTCAGCTCATCGTACAGTTGCAGCACCGGCAGACCGCCGGCCATACCCTCCAGCATGGAGATAGAGTTGGTATCCGACAGGGAAGCGGTGACGTACACGTCGCAGCAGAGGATGTAGGGCGGCAGCTGGGGATGCTCCACCTTGCCGGTGAAGATCACCGTGTCGGTGATGCCCAGCTCCTGAGTCAGAGCCTCCAGCTCGGGGCGCACCGGCCCGTCGCCGATGACCAGCAGGCGGATCTTGTCCTCGGGACGGATCTCCTGCGCCCAGTAGCGCAGCAGCACGTCCACGCTCTTTTCCCGGCCCAGGCGGCCCACAAAGCAGGCGAGGGTCACGTCGTCGGGGATCTGGTATTTCTCCCGCACGGCCTTCACCGCTTCCGGCGGGGTGGCCTGGGGGGAGAAGGCGTCCAGCTCCACCGGGTTGGGGATGACGCTGACCTGCTTGTCAAGGCCGGTCTCCCAAACGTATTCCTGGCACTTGGCCGAAGGGCCGGTGACCGCGTTGGCACACTTGGCAAACAGGCGGAAGTACCGGTGGGAAAGCTTGGTCGTCAGGCCCACCAGATGCTTGGGAGCTACATAGTAAATGTACTCGTCGTACATGGTGTGCAGGGTATAGACAAGCGGCACCCGCAGGATCTTGGCGATGGCGATGCCGGAAAGTCCAATGCCGAACTCGGTGTGGACGTGGATGATGTCGGGGTCAAATTCCTTTAAAAAGTGCAGACGGGTTTTGCTGACCGGACCAGCCATATCGAAGCCGTACAGACGCTTCAGGTTGTGTCCCGGGCAGTAGAGGACGCCATCCTCGATGTAATGCCGCTTGGTCTTGGAGTTGGAGGTCACCACCAGGACGGTGTGCCCCAGCGCTTCCAGGCCTTCCTTCAAGATCTTTACATGAGTCACGACGCCGTTAATATGAGGGAGATACACCTCTGTAAACAAAGCGATCCTCATTGCTTTCCTCCATCTATGCTGGGGGCGCTGCCGCCAGCGAAGTTTTGCTGTTCAGTCAAAACCAGTATAATCTCTTTTCCCTCAAAAATCAATTGATTTCTGACAAGTTTCGTGATTTTTCGCGGTGAAAATTGCCATCCTGCCCTATTGGACGATGGTCTCCTGCTGGAAGGCGATCATCTCCTCCAGGCTGACGCCGGGATTGTGGTAGCGGGTGCGGTTCTGGGTACGGCCGTCCCAGTCGATGGCCTGTCGGGGGCACCACTGGACGCAGGCGATGCAGTGCTCGCACTGATGGGAAAAGACCGGCCGTCCGTCCTGCATGGAGATGTTGCCGGCAGGGCAGAGCTTGGCGCAGATACCGCAACCGGTGCAGCTGTCGTGGACGGTAAAGCGGCGGTCCAGCTCCGAGTAGCCGGTGGTTTTGCTGTGCAGCCAGTGGGACACCGGGTCGCCTTTGGGCAGGCGGCTGCGGCTTTGGGCGAAGATATCGCAGACCACCTGGCGCAGGTCGCTGTCGCAGCGGTCCAGACGGCGGGAGGCGCGGTCCAGATCGATATCATATAAGAAAATATTGTTGGCTACCGAACGCAGCACCTTGCCGTAGTCCAGGGTGTGACCCTTGCGGGACAGCAGCCGGGCCAGGTCGGCAATGGCGTTTTTGCCCAGCACGCCGCAGGTGGCCACGCCGAACAGGTAAGGGGAGGGGTGCTCGATCTCCAGCCGGGAGATGAAGCGCTCCACCTGGTTGGGCATGCCCCAGGCGTACACCGGGAACACAAAGCCGATGACCGAAGCGTCGGTGGGGACGCAGGAGGCGTCGTTCATGGGCAGGACCTGGGCGTCGATGCTTTTGGCGATTTCCTTGGCCGCAGCCAGGCTGTTGCCGGTAGCGGAGAAACAATAGATGGTATTCATAAAACTGCCTTTCTCAAGTCATGGTAAGGCGCGGCCCTTGTGAAAGAGCCGCGCCGGTCTATTATCCTACCACATTGTAAGAATTTCGTCAATCTGTACTAAAACAGGGCGCTTTTTTGGCCGATTCCGAAACACAAGGAAAATTAAAAGAATGTTCATGCGCTTGCCCCCTCCGCTGTGGTATAATCTCACAACCAAATCTAAACACGGCGGGTCCGGGCAGATTCACTTTCCATCCGATACCGGAGGAATCTTTCTGCCGCACCCGCCGGACAAAACAGACGTATGGTGTACAGATCGTACGCAGATAAAGAGGAGGCGAGCACGTATGCCCCTTTCCATCGTTGCAGCAAAAGAAATTGAGCACGCCGTTGCGCTTCTTTGTACCAAGCCCTATAAGACGGTAAGACATCGTGTGGTCGATGAACCGGAAAGACTGGGCGACTTTTTGTATGATTTTCGAGCGGCGTTCCCCAACTATGAAATCTATTACCGGTTTGACCCATACTGGGAGACCTTCCTTGAAGCGGAGCAGGTCCCGGCAATCAAGGCTTTTTCGGCGTCCCTGATAAGATGGCTTGAGGAACACAGCGCCGAGGAAAACCAAATCATCCAGCAATATGCTTTGTCCTTCCCAAAGATTCGAAAATTTGCCGTCAGCCTGGGCCGGATATGCGATGTCGCGATGGAAGAGGAGTGTGGGCTTGTCGGTATCGGCGACTGAGCGACCCGGGAAGCGGAATGTATGCCATGGTTGAGATGTTACGGGAGGGACGATAAAATGCAGCTTCCCAAAGGAATCACGGGGTTTTGGAGCGGGGACACCGAGCCACCGCCCTTTCTGGACGAAAAAGCTTTCCGCCAGCTGTGCCATACCCTGGCCCGGGAAACCGGTGGGACAGTGACCGAAATGAACACCGCCGCCGGGGGGAACTTCTATTTTGCCGGGATTCGAAGATATGACGATACTGTTTTTGTCCTGCAGAACCGGCACTTTCCCTACGCGGCCTTTGCCCGGCGGGGCCCTTCCGGCAGGATGGCCTTCACCGAGCAGCCGGAGTGGCTCCGGTTGCCGGAGGGGACGGTGTGTTTTCTGAGCCCTGCCCAGCTGGAGCAGGACTGCCGCGGCCGGTGCGGGGCGCTTGGCCTGGAAGAGCAGGAGCAGCTCCGCTATTGGAAGCCGCAGACCGTCGGGGAGATCCTGTTTAACACCTGGGACTGAGATGCCGCCGCCCCCACAAAATACGACTCCATAAGAAAACCGGCCGGAGCCTTTGCCCAGACCGGTTTTTTCTTTATGCAAAAAGCCGCCGCAGAAGATCCTGCAGCGGCTTTTGTTTTTGGTGGACGATATGGGATTCGAACCCACGACCTTTGCGATGCGAACGCAACGCTCTCCCAACTGAGCTAATCGCCCATACGATTTCAACAGCACTATTATAGCACAAACCCTTCCCCCTGTCCAGCTTTCGTACAAAATATTTTGCGGCTTTTTCCAAAAGGGATATGGGATGCAATTTGGAAGGAACAAATCGGATAAATCGTCACGTTTGTGACAATATTTTTATATCGGACCGCAAAAGGGAGTGGAAAGGATACAAGGAAAAAAGCCGAGGGAAACATCTTGTGCTTTTCCACAGACGGAGCGAGGATGGCCCTTTTTTATGCGGAAAAAGGAAAAAGAGAAAACCAACCCTTGCCCGAAAGATGACAAAAGATTTCCCTTCCCTCTTACCCGAAAAAAGGCGGAAAAACGCCAAATTAACCAGGATATCCCATTGACGAAAAGCGTATTTCGGCATACAATCAGTATAACGAAACATGCGCTCACTGCTTTTTTCGGAACCCTCATACGGCTTGTCCGCCTGGGAGGGAAGAAGGGAACAAGGGTCCGGATGTAACAAAGGGAGGCCCATTAAATGAAGAATCAACGCAGAAAATGTATTGCGTTATCTGTTTGTGCCGTGGCGCTGTTTCTCTTTCGGCTGCCATATATTGCAAGGGCGCTTTTCCCCTCTTTGGCACAGCTCCCGTTTCCGCCGGTGGCGTTGCCGGCTTCGGTTGAAACGGTACTTTGGATCACGCTGTTGTGTCTGCTGAAAATGGAGCTGGACAACCGCAGGAAGATCTATATTACCGATCTGCTTACCGGCGGTTACAACCGTGAGGGCTTCATCGAAGCGGCCCAAGATCAGCTGTTCAGCGAACATCCCGCCTCCTTCGTGGTGGTCTACCTGAACGTCAGCGAGTTTACCCAGATCAACGAGTACCTGGGCGAAAACCGGGCCAATGAGCTTCTGCTGCAGATTTATCATATTTTAAAGCGCTCCCTCCGGGGCAAGGAGCTGGTTTCCCGCAGCAACATGGACCGCTTCGTCCTGCTTTTAAAGGAAGAAACAGATGAGCAGGCCAAGGAGCGGGTGGACCGTATCATCGAGCAGGTCAAGACGGAGATCACGCTGCTTGATATCAGCTTTTCGGTGGGCGCCAGCCGTCTGAACAACGACTGCAACCTTCTGGGTGCTATCTACAACGCTAGCTATATGAGCCAGCAGAAAAATGCCAGGAATCACTGCGAGTTCTACGACAAAAAGATCGCCCAGAAGCGGCACGAAGAAAAAGAATTGATGAAGTTGTTTGAGGCTTCCCTGAAAAACAAGGATTTTCAGGTGTATCTCCAGCCGAAGGTCCCCACCGATGACAAGGAAGTGCTGCAGGCGGAGGCTCTGGTACGCTGGGTCCATCCCGAAAAGGGGATGATCTACCCGGACAAGTTCATCCCGCTGCTGGAAAAATACGACCGCATCGGAGAGCTGGACCTGTATATGTTTGAGGCGGTCTGCCAGATCGCCGAACGCTGGCTCAAGGAAGGCCGCGTCGGCGCCGGGATCTCGGTCAATCTGTCGCGAAAACCTCTGCTCCGGGAAGGCAAAGAGATTTGCGAAAAATACAAACGCATCAAGGATAAATACAACATCCCCGATGGCCTCATCAAGCTGGAACTGACCGAAAGCGCCCTGTTTGACTTTTCGGATATCCAGACCGTCCAAGAGATTCTGGACGGCTTCCACGATATTGGCCTGAAGCTGGCACTGGACGACTTTGGCTTTGCTTATTCCTCCTTGGCGCTGCTGGGAGAATTTGATATCGACGTGCTGAAGCTGGACCGGGCGTTCTTCATCAACGACAACGAACGGACCCCCAAAATCGTGGAAAGCATCATCAAGCTGGCCCACGAGTTGGGCATCTGCGTGGTGGCCGAGGGCATCGAGGTGGAGCATCAGGTGGAAACCCTGACCGAGCTCAACTGCGACTTTATCCAAGGCTACTACTACTCCAAGCCCCTTCCGGTGGCGGAGTTTGAGGCGTGGCGGGAGTCCTACGAGAAGCAGCGCGCATAATGCACCGCTAACAACACAGCATAATAAGGCACCCCTTTGATTGGAAGCCGCCGGTTTCCAGCCAAAGGGGTGCTTTTTTGATTCTTATTCTGCCTTCTCCCGGCGGAAGGTAAGCAGCAGGCAGAGCGCCAGAAGCAGCAGCTTTATCCAGTCCAGCAGGGAAGGGGAGGCGAAATCCCCGTCCAGGATGTTGAGCACCACCAGGGCGAGGAGCAGGACACGGAGGGAGCGGTCTTTCATGGGTGTGACTCCTTTCCAAGGGTCCTTTTCAAGGGTAGAAAAACGCCCCGGCAGGCGAACCTGCCGGGACAGAGAGTACGAACAACTAGGCTTTCTTGCCGCGCAGATAGATGAACCAGTAGGGCAGACCCACCAGACCGGCGCCGCCGACGATGTTACCCAGAGTGACCGGCAGCAGGTTTGCCAGGAACATATTGCCCCAGGTCAGGTTGGCGGTGTTGACGCCAGCCTCCGCAGCCAGAGCGGCAAAGGAGGGGATGCTGTTGGCGAACAGGCCCACCGAGATGTAGTACATATTGGCGATGCTGTGCTCAAAGCCACAGGTTACGAACATCATAATGGGGAAGAAGATGCCCAGGATCTTGCCGGAGATATCCTTGGCAGCAAAGCTGATCCAAACAGCGATGCAGACCAGGAAGTTGCAGCCGACGCCCTTGAGGAAGGCATCACCGAAGGACATGGAGCATTTGGCAACCGCGGTGCTGATGCTGGCAACGGCAAGCTGTCCGCCGAAGAGACCGACCTGGTTGCCGTAAGCGCAGATGGCGCCCACCAGAACGCCGCCCACCAGGTTGCCCAGGTAAACGACCACCCAGTTTTTCAGCATGCCGCCCAGGGAAACTTCCTTTTCCATAAGGGGGATAACGATCAGGTTGTTTCCGGTAAACAACTCACTTCCGGCCAGCAGCACCATGGCCAGACCGCCCGGGAACACCGCGCCGCTGAGCAGCTTGGCGATGGAACCGGACTCGACGGTGGCCGACACGGTGTTGGCGGTCACGCCGGCAAAGGCGATGAACATACCGGCCAGGATGCCCAGGAGGAACATCTTCGGCACCGGGTTATTGACCTTACCTTTTCCGATAGCAATATAATTTTTAGCAACTTCAGCAGGGGAATTCATACAAACACAACTCCTTTTCTCTTGGGTCGCACCCAGAATGTTGGGGATGGATCAGAAGATCCGATAGGCGTTCAGCACGCTGCCCGCCGGGAGGGCCGGGCTTCCAGCCGGGATCTCGCCCAGCAGGTCGCAGCCGAACAAGGGAGCCAGCATACCGTTGCCCTGTTTGGGCATCAGCGCCAGCACAGCCTGGCCGTCCTGGATCTCCAGCTGTCCGGGGATCAGGCGGCGTCCAGGGCTTGCTTTGGGGAAGGCTTCCTTCAGGCGCACCTGGACCTGCGGCAGCTGGATGTCTGTCCGTCCAGCCATGGTCCGCAGCAGGGGGATGCCCAGCAGGAAGAAGGACACCGCTGCCGAAGCCGGGTTGCCCGAAAGGCTCAGTACCGGCTTGCCTTGGTAACAGGAAGCCAGCAGCGCCGAACCGGGCTTCATCTTCACCTTCCAGAAGAGGACCCGGGCGTCCAGCTGCTGCATGGCCTGGCCCACCAGGTCGTAATCGCCTACCGAGACGCCCCCGGTGGTGATCACCAGGTCGGCGGAGGCCGCTGCCTCCTGGACCCGCTGGGCGATGGCACCGGCGTCGTCGCCGACGATGCCGTGCAGCTGCACCTGGGCTCCCAGGCGCTCCAGATAGGCCTTGAGGGCGTAGACGCTGCTGTTGCGGATCTTGCCCGGGGTCAGCGCTTCACCCAGTCCCACCAGCTCGTCGCCGGTGGAGATCAGCCCCACCACCGGCCGGCGGTACACCGGCAGCTGGGTAAAGCCCAGCCCGGCCAGCAGTCCCAGCGTCGCCGGGGAGAGCAGGGTGCCCTTTTTGGCCACCAGCTGTCCCTCAAGGATGTCCTCTCCCACCGGCACCACGTTCTTGCCGCTGGGGTAAGAGCGGGTCAGGGTCACCTGCTGGTCGGTGAAGGTGGTCTCCTCATACATGACCACCAGGTCGGCCCCTTCGGGGATGGGCGCCCCGGTGAGGATCTTAGTGGCCTGGCCGGGTCCCACCGCAAAGCGTGGTGCGTGACCGGCGGGCACCTCCTCCAGGATGGAGAGGATCACCGGCGTCTGCTCGGAGGCCGGTACGGTGTCCGCGGCGCGCAGAGCATAACCGTCGTAAGGGGAACGGGCAAAGGGAGGGACGCTTTCCGGCGCCAGCAGGTCCCGGGCCAGCACCCGGCCGTCGCAGTCGGGGAGGGGGACGCTTTCCTCCTGGGGAAGGGGGGCTTCCCGGCAAAGCAGCCGGACCCCTTCCTCCACCGTTATCCCTGTGGGAAAGTTACCATGAAACACCGTACCACACCTTCTTTTTGTTAAATGTTTTCACCATCAAATTTGAATTTTGTGCAATTTGAAAATTTTTGGGTATAAGACAGGCCCATGCACTGCCTTATCATATTGTCACAAAATGCCAACATGTCATGCACGAGCCGTGTCTTATGATTTATTTGTCGAGGATCTTATCAATGCGGACGGCGCACACCTTGTACTCCGGTACGCGGGCGATCTGGTCCAGAGCCGCGTTGGTCAGGATGTTGGCGTAAGCGTCCTTGAAGTGGAAGGGCATCCAGCACTGGCCGGGAGAGGTCTTGGAAGACACCCGGGCGGTGGTGGTGACCTGTCCGCGGCGAGAAGACACTTTTACGGTCTCGCCGTCAACGATGCCCAGACGGGCGGCGTCCTCATCGTTGACTTCGATGAAGGAACTGCCGGAGATCTTCACCAGACCTTCGGTCTCGCCGGTCATAGCGCAGGCGTTGTAGTGGTAGAGCACACGGCCGGTCATCAGGATCACCGGGTACTCCTCGTCCGGCAGCTCGGCGGAGGGAACATATTCTACCGGGTAGAATTTGCCCAGGCCGCGGCTGAATTTGCCCACATGCAGGATGGGGGTGCCGGGATGATCGGGAGCGGTGCAGGGCCACTGGAGGCCGCGGCCGCCGACTTCTTCGCTGTCCAGACGGGCATGGCTGATGCCGGCGTAGGACGGGGTCAGAGAAGCGATCTCATCCATGATCTGCGCGGAGGTCAGGTAAGGCTGCGGGTAACCCATGCGGTTCATCAGGTCGGTAAAGATATCGGTATCCAGGCGGGTGTGGCCGGGGATCTCCACCGCTTTGCGGACGCGCTGGACGCGGCGCTCGGTGTTGGTGAAGGTACCTTCCTTCTCGGCGTAGGAACGGCCGGGCAGGACCACATCGGCGTACTGGGCGGTCTCGGTCATGAACAGCTCATCCACAACCAGGAAGTCCAGGGACTGGAGAGCCTTGAGCACGTGGCCGGTATCCGGGTCGGTGACCACCGGGTCTTCACCGAAGATGAACAGACCGCGGATCTCCTTGGAGATCATCTTGGGGAAGCAGTCGGTGGCTTTGATGCCGACCTTGCGGTTGAGGGTGCAGCCCCAGGCTTTTTCGAATTTCTCGATGACGCCGGGACCGTCTACCTTCTGGTAACCGGTGAAGTCGGTGGGCATAGCACCCATGTCGCAGGCGCCCTGTACGTTGTTCTGACCGCGGATGGGGCAGACGCCGCAGCCGGGACGGCCGATCTTACCGACCATCATGGCCATGTTGGACAGGGACATAACGCCTTCGCTGCCGGTGCTGTGCTCGGTGACGCCCAGGCAGTACATAATGGGAGCCGCTTTGGCTTTGGCGTACATACGGGCGGCGCGGCGGAGGTCATCGGCATCGATGCCGCAGATCTCGGCGACCCGCTCGGGGGTGTAGTCCTTGACCAGCTCTTTGAGCTGCTCGAAGGTATCGGTTTCGGTACGGGTGCGGATAAACTCCTCATCCACCAGGTTTTCGGTGATGAAGACGTTCATCATGCCGTTAGCAAAGGCAACGTTGGTACCGGGTTTCAGCTTGAGATGGACGTCGGCGCGTTTGGCCAGGTCGATCTCACGAGGATCGACGACGATGAGCTTGGCGCCGCGGTTGACTGCTTGGCGGACCTGCATACCGATAACGGGATGCGCTTCCTCCGGGTTGGAGCCCACCAGCATGATCAGGTCGGACTCTTTTGTAATGTCGGCAATGGTGTTGGTCATTGCACCAGAGCCCAAAGTGGTTGCCAGACCGGCAACTGTGGGGGAGTGTCAGACACGGGCGCAGTTGTCGGTATTGTTGGTACCGAACGCGGTGCGCACCATCTTCTGCAGCATGTAGATATCTTCGTTGGTGGAGCGGGAGCAAGCAAAGCCGGCCAGAGAGTCGGGTCCGTATTTCTCCTTGATCTCCAGGAACTTGGAGGCCACCAGATCCAGGGCTTCGTCCCAGGAAGCGGTGCGCCACTCGTTGGTTTCGCGGTTGCGGATCATGGGCTCGGTCAGGCGGCGTTTGGAATGAACGAAGTCAAAGCTGCCGGAACGGCCCTTGACGCACAGCAGGCCGTGGTTGGAAGGGCCGTCGGCGCCTTCTACGTCCACGATCTTGCCATCCTTCACCAGCAGGTAGTACTGGCAGCCGGTGGCGCAGTGCGGGCAGGTGGTCAGGACCTTTTTGGTCTCCCATTTGCGGTAGGTCTTGGTGCGCTTCATGGTCAGGGCGCCGGTGGGGCAGGCCTGGACGCAGCAGCCGCAGGATTCGCAGATGGACTGGTCCCATTTGAGACCGAAGGGCGCGCCGATGTGGGCGTGGATGCCGCGGTCCATGTTGCAGATGGCGTTGCGGCCGGTGAGTTTTTCGCAGGTGTTGACGCAGCAGCGGCAACGGATGCACAGAGTCGGGTCAAACTGGAAGAACTCGTTGGAATTGTCCACCACTTCGGTGAACTCCCCTTTGGGGAAGGTGGACTCTTCCAGACCGTAGCGCATGCAGTAGGTCTGCAGTTTGCAGTCGCCGTTGGCGCCGCAGGAGAAGCAGTGGGTGTTGTGCTGGCTCATGAGCAGGTCCAGCACATCCCGACGGGCTTCACAAACTTTGGGGCTTTCGGTCAGTACTTCATAGCCTTCGCCAATGTGGGTGGAGCAGGCGGTAACAAGTTTGTTCCAGCCTTTGACCTCAACCACACAGATCCGGCAGGCACCTTCCGGTGCGAGATGTTTTAAATAACAGAGGGTGGGGATCTCAACGCCCACCTTTTCCGCGGCTTGGAGGATGGTTGTGCCGCGTTCCACTTCAACAGGGATCCCGTTGATGGTAGCATGAATCATGCGGATACCTCCCTTAACTTTCCAACTTTTTCTCCAAAGCCGCACCGGCGCACAACAGCAGGGCAGACCAAACCAAAGCCTGCCTTTTTCCGGAACGGCTGGGACGCGATGGAGCCCCGTCCACTCTGGGGGAGGTCGGGGGGAAATCGCAAAGGCCTCTTTATCTATCCGGACGAATTTCCGGAGCTTCCCTTCCGTTGAGGAAAATACCGGAGCATTTTCCTGCTAAAGTGATGAAAGAGGTTCATACTTAGGATACCTTTTTTGTGCCCAAATTGCAAGGGGTATTTATGCAGTTTGCTTATTAACTTTTTCACAATCACAGCAGTTTTTACAAATAACGCTGTACATTTTAGATATATCCCATGAATTTCTAAGAATTCGGTGGTGCTGGTTCTATGGCAAGATTTTCCTGCCCAGGGCTGCATATTCTTCCGGTGTGTTGATGTTGGCCACCGCTTCGGCCCCGAAGCCCAGGTCGCCCAGCTCCACCCAGCGGGTGTTCACCTGTTCGAACAGCATCCGCGGACGGTGGCAGCCTTCCTGGCGCATCCGCTCCAGCACCGGCAGGGCCCCTTTGCCGTAGATGCTGCACAGCGGCTCCGGACGGCCGTCTCGCAGAAGCACCAGGCAGTCCTCCTGCCCCTCCAGAGACCCGGCCAGGGCCAGCAGGAAGGCGGGGGAAAGCTGCGGCATATCGGTGGCTACCGCCAACAAATAAGGGCTCTGGCAGGCCCGCAGCAGCTGGTAGATACCCTCCAACGGCCCGAAGCCCGCCAGCTGGTCCACCACCATGGGTACCCCCAGATGGGCGTAGGGTTCGGTGCGGTCCACCGAAAGCAGCACCTCCGGGAACACCGAACACACCTGGATCAGCTGTTCCAGGAAGCTGTGCCCGCCGTAGGGGAGCAGGGCCTTGTTCTGCCCCATGCGGCTGCTTTTTCCGCCGGCCAGGATGCCGGCGCAGATCGACGGTTTCATGGCTGTCCCTCCTTTGTTATCGCGGCCAGTACAGGTCCATCTGGTCCCGCCGGGCGCTGCCCAGCAGGGTCAGGCCGTATTCCCGGGCCAGCTGCACCGCCCGCCCGGTGGGAGCGGCCTTGCTGGCCAGCACCGGGATACCGGCGCGGATCACCTTGGTGACCATATCGGTGGGCACACGGCCGCTGGTGTAAAGCACCGTCTGCCCCAGGTCGATGCCTTCCCGCAGGGCTTGGCCTACCACCTTGTCCACGGCGTTGTGCCGGCCCAGGTCCTCCTGGCGGCAGCAGATCTGCCCCTCCCGGCACAAAAAGCAGCTGTGGATGGCCCGGGTGGCGGCGTAAAGGGGCAGGCCCTCGTCCAGGGCGTCCGCCATGGCAAAGATCCACTCCGCACGCCAGGGGATGGGGGAGAGGGGCTTCAGCGGCCGGTCCGGGGCAAAGCGCCCGTGCAGCAGCTTGCCCGCCCCACTGGTGGGGACGGTCTCGGCAAAGGGCTCGGTTTCCGGCAGAGCATCCCGCCGCAGGGTCACCTGGGCCTGGGTGCCGTCCGGGGAAAGGGTGAGGGAGACCACCTCCTGAGGGGAAGCGATCATCCCTTCGGTGTAAAGCCGCCCCAGCACCAGCTCCTCCAAACAGCAGGGTGTGCAGACCAGCCGCAGGGTGTGCAGGCCGTTGATCCAAACGTCCAGATGATGCTCCGCCGGCAGGGAGCGGCTGCTTTCCTCCTGGCCGCCTTGGCGGAAGATGCGCCGCAGGGGCAGGGTCTCGGCGCCGGGAAGCCCGGCAGGGTGTTGGTTCATAGTATCGCCTTCCTTTCCAAACCAATAAAAAACGGCCTGCCGCAAAGCAGGTTGCAGCAGGCCGAAGCAGTCATATGATGCAGAAAAACGGTTAGTCCTTGACGTATTCCTTGCAGCCGCCGCAGGGGCAGGTGCCCTGTTCGTGCGCCAGGAATTCCTCGCGGCGCATCTTCAGGCAGGGGAGGATCGCCTTGTCCACCGACTGGCCCAGACCGCAGGCAGAAAGGGCTGCGATCTGTTTGATGGTGTGTTCCAGCTTATCCACGTCGCCGGGTTCGCCGCGGCCGTCGCACAGCTTCTGCAGCAGCTCCAGGGCACGGGTGGTGCCCACGCGGCAGGGAACGCACTTGCCGCAGGACTCGTGGACGAAGAACTCCATCACCTTGCGGCAGTAGTCCACCAGGCAGACGCTGTCGTCCAGCACGACCACTGCGCCGGAACCGACCGACAGGCCGTTTTCCTTCAGGGTCTGGTAGCCGTAGGGAACGTCCAGCTGCTCGGGGAAGCCGATGGGGCCGGACTGACCGCCCAGGTGGTAGAACTTGATGGGACGGCCGGAGGGGGTGCCGCCGCCCAGCTCGGGATCGCACATGATCTCCCGCAGGGTGACTTTACCGAGGCCGACTTCGTAAACGCCGCGGTTTTTGGCGTGACCGCTGATGGAGATCAGCTTGGTGCCGCAGCTGTTTTCTACGCCGTATTCGCGGAAAGCGTCGGCGCCGTGGGTGAAGATGACCGTCAGGTGCGCGTAGGATTCCACGTTGTTGACCAGGGTGGGCAGGCTGTACAGGCCCACTTCGGCCAGGTGCGGAGGCTTGATGCGGGGACGTCCGGCCTTGCCCTCGATGGAGTTGAGCAGGGAGGAGTTTTCGCCGCAGACGTAAGCGCCGCCGCCGGACACGATGGTGATGGTGTAGTCAAAGCCCTCGATGCCCATGATGTTTTTGCCCAGGTAACCGGCCTTGGTGGCGTTGTCGATGGCTTCCTGGAACAGCTTCTGGATGTTGCGGTACTCGCCGCGGATGTAGATGAAGCCGCGGGGAGAGCGGAACACCCGTCCGGCGATGGTCATACCTTCGATGACCTTGAGGGGGGTGTACTGGAGCAGGTCGCGGTCCTTGAAGGTACCGGGCTCGCCCTCGTCCGCGTTGCAGACGATGTATTTGGGGTTTTCGGGGATCTGGTTCATCAGATGCCACTTGCGGCCAGCCGGGTAAGCGGCGCCGCCGCGGCCCAGCAGTTCGGCGTGGGTCAGCTCGTCAATGACAGCCTGGCTGTCCATGTTGACGGTGTTGCGAAGCGCCTGATAACCGCCGTTGGCAACGTATTCTTCCACACTGGTGGGGTTGATCTTCCCCGCCTCTTTCAGCAAAACATTCATGCATTTCGACATATACAAGCCCCCCTTATCTGCTGCGAAGATCGCTGAGCAGTGCGACGATCTTCTCCTCGGTCAGGTTGCCGTAAACCTCGTCGTTGACCTTGATCACCGGGCCGATCTCGCAGGCGCCGACGCAGGGCGTATAGCGCAGAGAGAAGACGCCGTCCGGCGTGGTCTCGCCCATGTGGATGCCCAGTTCCTTTTCCAGGATCTTGGCCACCCGGCTGGAACGGGAGTAATAGCAGGGGGTGCTGTTGCAGACCTCCAGCACATACTTGCCGGAGGGCTTGTCGTTGAGCATAGCGTAGAAGGTGATCACGTCCGAAATCTTAGCCGGAGTCAGACCGACCTCCTCTGCAACGATCTCGGCGGTCGCCTGATCGATGCAGCTGTGCTGGGAATGGCGCTGCAGTTCGAGTAAAATAGTCAGAAGATGCTCGGTATCGCCGCCCATGCTACGAATGATGTGGCGTTTTTCTTCCGCAGTCATCTGTTCTAAAGTCTTATTTTCCATAACACCGTTTCCTTTTCCGGCGATGAACGCTCAGGGCGCATCGCCTGTGATGAGAGGGAACTCCTCTATTTTACAGGAATCAAAACAGCAGCGTCCCCAGACCGCCGCTCTATCTCATCCATACACGATGATTATAATATATCTTGAAATAAAATTCAACGATTGTGTAACTTTTCACAAAAAACCTTCCTCGATACCAACAAACTGTCTGTGTTCTGCCGGAAAATGGCGCAAAAAAACGCGCCCCCACCGAAGCAGGGACGCGCAGCAGCGGCCAAGGGCCTACATGACGTAGCACAGCACCGTCAACACATGGAGGAAGGTGCCGGCCAGGATGCACAGGTGGAACAGCTCGTGGAAGCCGAATTCCGCCGACAAGTTGGGGCGCTTTATAATGTAGAAAACCGCGCCCACGGTGTAGCACAGGCCGCCGCCCAACAGCAGGAGGAAGGCCCCCATGGGCAGAGAAGCCAGCGCCCCGGCGTCAAAGACGATGGCCCAGCCCATAAGCAGGTACAGCCCGGTGTACAGCCAGCGGGGGGCGTTCATCCAGCCAAGCTTCACCAGGATGCCCGCCCCGGCGATGGCCCACATGGCCAGGGCAAAGCGCAGGCCGTGCCCCTGTGGCATGAACTTGATGCAGATGGGGGTGTAGGAACCGGCGATAAGCACATAGATCATGGAGTGGTCCAACTTGCGCAGCCACTCCTGGCGGCGCACCGGCCCATTATAATAATGATAATAAGAGCTGGCGGAGTACAGCGCCACCATGGAGCCGCCGAACACCAGGGCGGAGACGAGGGTAGCGCCGGAGGGGTCGCCGCCCCAAAGATGCAGCACCACCATGGCGGCGGTGGCAAACACCGAAAAGACGATGCCCCAAAAGTGGGTGTAGCTGCTCATCGGCTCGCGGGCTTTTTTAAAATAGGATAACATGCGATAACCCCCCATATAATATAGTTATTAATACTACTTCTTACATGATATCAAATTGCGTGGTGACTTTCAAGACGTCTTGCAAAAATTCACAAAATCCGTTACAATAAACCCAAGACCATAGCCCGCAAAGGAGCGTTTTTCATGACCTTGACCAACGAACAGCTGGGGGAGCTGCTCCGGCATAGCTTAGAGCAGCCGTCCCTGACACCCAAGCAGCTGCCGGACCTGGACCTGTACATCGACCAGATCCTTACCCTGTTCGAGGAGCGGATGGGGCAGAGCCGCCGCAAGGAAAGCGATAAGATCCTGACCAAATCCATGGTGAACAACTACAGCAAGGAAAAGCTCATCCGTCCCATCAAAGGCAAAAAATACAGCCGGGAGCAGGTGCTGCAGATCCTGCTGATCTTCTACCTGAAAAGCACCCTGAGCATCGGGGACATCAAGCAGGTGATGCAAAAACTCATGGCGGAAGGCCAGGACGCCGACAGCCTGGAACAGATCTTCAGCCACTTTGAGAAGACCCAGGAGTCCCTGGCGGTGCTTTCGGACAGCATCCTGCAGGGCATCGGGGAGCATTTTGGCCCCGACCTGGACACCAACGACCTGGCGGCGGTGCTGCTGGGCTTGTCCAGTATGTCCTACTTCCTCCAGCGGGCCGCCGAGCAGGTGGTGGACCGCTGCTTTGCCCCCGAGGAGCCGCCCCGCCCCGCCAAACGCTAGTCTGCGCCAAAAGCGGCCGGCCGATGCAGCAAAACCACAGCAAAAAATCCCCCAGGACAGCGTCCTGGGGGATTTTCGCGTGCAACGGGCCGCAGCCCGCTTTGTTTTGGTTTAAAAACCAGTTAGGCCACGATCCATTTCTGGATGTAGCGGTAGAAGCTGGTGTCCTCGGTGACGACCTTCACCGGCTGGGTGTAGTCCAGAGACAGCAGTCCCAGAATGGACTTGGCATCTGCCATCTTGTCGTCGTAGGTGTGCACGCCAACGTCGCTGGGGCACTCCCGGGCAATGTCGATAAACTCCATCAGATCCTTCGAGGACGGGAATTGAACACGTTTTACCATAGTGGAACCTCCTTTAAAAAGTATACGCATGTTTCTGCGGTGAAAACCGGCCCTTTGTTGTCCGGCTCTGGGACTATTGTAGCGAATATGGCGGCCGGAATCAAGTGGTCGGGGGCAAATTTAACAAAGAAACAAGTATATTTTAGATATTTAGACGAAAAACATCGGGCGGGTCAGAAGGAACTAGGCAGAACGCTGATATTAATTTAACGATGTTCATACTTGAGGTAGCATAAGTAACCGGATTTTGGCAAAAATCCCCGGTCCGCCACTGGGGCGACCGGGGAAACGGGGCGATCAGTGGGACAGACCCTGGGCAAAGCGCTCCATCTGTTCCACGCTGGTGAAGCTCAGGCCCGCCTGCATGATGGTCTCCTGGACGTTGGGCGCCAGGCAGGAAAAGCGCTGGCTCAGGGCCTGAGCGTCGGCGCCGGAGGCGACATAAGGGGGCAAGGCGCCGGCGGTGGGGCCGGACATGGGCTGAGAATGGGAAGAAAAGGGCTTGTTTTTCATGGGGAATTCTCCTTTCCGGGGCAGGATGCTGCCCGCTTATCAGGAATATGGGCAGCCGGAGCGGGGATGATGCAGGGCGGAGAAAATTCTTCCTCACCGGGCTGGGGCGGGCCGGATTCGCATGGACGCAGGGGCAAAACTATGATATAATGTTGCCATACGGCCAGCACGCCCCGAAAGGTGCGGCGGCGGGCGCCGCGGAGCGATCCGGCGGCCCCAAGGAAGGAAAAGTTTGGAGGTACCGGCCATGAGCGTAAGCTATTCTGTTTCGTTGGAAAAGTTGATCAATGATCTGAAATTGGAAACAATATATATGCCCAAAGATCCCAAATTCATCGAAATCAGCACCGTCGATGTCAACCGTCCCGGTCTGCAGATCAGCGGGTATTTTGACCTCTTTGATAAAAAACGCCTTCAGCTGCTGGGCCTCAGCGAGCTGACCTGCCTGGAATCCTTCCCCGAGGAGCGGGTGCGGGAATTTGCCGACCGCTTCTTCTCCCATCAGGTGCCCGCGGTGATCATCTCCCGCAACCTCAACTGCCCCGAGCCGCTGGTCATGGCGGCCAACAAATACAAGGTCCCGCTGCTGCGTACCGAGCAGGCCACCTGTGAGTTCATGTCCGCCCTTATCGCCGAGCTGAATGTGGAGCTGGCTCCCCGCGAGACCTGCCACGGCGTGCTGGTGGAGGTCTACGGCGAAGGTATCCTGCTGGTGGGCGAAAGCGGCGTCGGTAAGAGCGAAACCGCCATCGAGCTCATCAAGCGCGGCCACCGGATCGTGGCCGACGACGCGGTGGAGATCCGCCGGGTGTCCAGCAAGACCCTGGTGGGCAGCTCGCCGGAAAACATTCGCCACTTTATGGAGCTGCGCGGCGTGGGCATCATCAACGCCCGCCGCATCTTCGGTATCGGTTCGGTAAAGCTGACCGAGCGTCTGGACATGGTGGTCAACCTGGAAACCTGGGACAAAACCAAGGTCTACGACCGCATGGGCATGGAGGACGAGTACACCGAGATCCTGGGCCTGAAGATCCCCAGCCTGACCATCCCCGTTAAGCCGGGCCGAAACCTGGCGGTGATCATCGAGGTCGCTTCCATGAACAACCGCCAGAAGAAGATGGGCTACAACGCCGCCCAGGAGCTTCTGCAGAAGCTGGGCATGACCGACGATATCCCGGAGCCTACCGTGGACTATTCGGTTTATTAAGAGAACCACCCATAGGGTTTCATAAAAAAAGGAAAACAATCACGCACCCGAGGGCAGGAGGCTCTCCGCCGCCGGGAGCGGAAAGGAAGGGAAGTTTGTATGAAGATCATTGCCGATACCCACACCCACAGCATTGCCTGCAGCCACGCATATAGCACCATCTCCGAGAATATCCATGCAGCACGGGAGGCCGGGATGCTGTATCTTGCTATGACCGAGCACGGCCCCAAGATGCCGGACGCTCCCTTTTACTGGCACTTTACCAACCAGCACGAGGTCCCGGACTTTTACGACGGGGTGCACGTGCTCCACGGGGTAGAGGCGGACGTCTTAGGGCCGGACGGCTCTTTGGACTTGGACAACAAGCTGCTGGCTTCGCTGGATTGGGTCATCGCCTCCATGCACATTCCCTGCTTTACCCCGGGGACGGTGGAGGACCACACCAACGCCTGGCTGGCCGTGGCCGAAAACCCCCATGTAGACGTCATCGGCCACTGCGGCGATCTGCGCTACCGCTTCGACTACGAGCGGGTCATCAAGGTGTTTAAGGAGACCGGCAAGATCGTGGAGATCAACAACAACTCCGCCTATGTCCGTCCCGGCGCCAAAGAAAACTGCATCGAGATCGCCCGCCTCTGCAAAAAGTGGGAGGTGCCGGTGGTGGTCAACAGCGACGCCCACTTCTGCACCAAGGTCGGCAAGTTCGAGACCGCTCTGGCCATGCTGGACGGTCTTGACTTCCCGGAGCGGCTGGTGGTCAACGCTGACCCGGACCGCTTCGCCCAGCTGGCGGAGTCCAAACGGGGCAACCACTCCAACCACGCTAATCAGTAAGGCAACATCACCAAAACCGAGGAGGTTTTTATGACGCAATACGAGGAATTGCTGGCGCAGTGCCGCCGCAGCGGCTGTGCCTATGAGGAGCAAAGCCCCCTTTCCAGCCGGACCAGCTTCCGGGTGGGCGGGCCGGCGCCGCTGCTGCTGCTCCCCCAGACCGAGGAGCAGCTGGCCGGGCTGCTGCGCACCGCTTCTGCCGCCGGGCAGGAGCTGTTTGTGCTGGGGCGGGGCTCCAATCTCCTGGTCCGCGACGGCGGCCTGGAGGGTCCTGCGGTCCATCTGCCCCCGGAGTTTGAAGGCGGTCCCCGCCTGCTGGGGGAGGGGAAGGTCTGGTGCCCGGCTGGGGCCAAGCTTTCCCAGCTGTGCCGCTTTGCCCAGGAGAATGGCCTGACCGGCCTGGAATTTGCCTACGGCATCCCCGGCTCGGTGGGCGGCGCGCTGTATATGAACGCCGGCGCTTACGGCGGCGAGATGAAGGACGTAGCCGTCCGGGTCCGGGCGCTGGACGCCCAGGGCCGGGCAGTGGAGCTGTCTGCGGAGGAATGCGCCTTTTCCTACCGGGAAAGCGTCTTTTCCCAGCCTCAGTGGAAGGGCGGCTGCATCACCGGCGGGGTGTTTGCCCTGTCGGCCGGAGACCCGGAGGAGATCTGCGCCCGCATGGAGGAAATCCTGCAGCGCCGCCGGGACAAACAGCCCCTGGAATGGCCCAGCGCCGGGAGCACCTTCAAGCGCCCTCAAGGGGCCTTCGCTTCCGCCCTCATCGACCAGTGCGGCCTCAAAGGCCTGCGGGTGGGGGACGCCATGGTCAGCGAAAAGCACGCGGGCTTTGTCATTAACTGCGGCCAGGCTACGGCGTCTCAGATCCTGGAATTGATGGATCAGGTGGTCGCCCGGGTACAGAGCCAGACGGGCTTTGTGCTGGAGCCGGAGGTCCGCATCGTCGGCCGGGACCCGCAGGAAAAATAACAGGATGTCAGGCGGAAGCCGGACCCAGCCGTCCTCCTAGGGGGCAGGCCCCGGCTTCTGCTTGTTTTCTTATAAAGGAAGGCTTAAAATATGGAGCTTCTCATCGTAACAGGAATGTCCGGCGCCGGAAAATCGGTGGCGGTCAACGCTATGGAGGACGTGGGCATCTACTGCGTGGACAACATGCCCCCGGAGCTGATCCCCAAGTTTGCCCAGCTGTTCCAGCGGACCCCGGGTATTGACCGGGTGGCCGTGGTGGTGGACGCCCGCGGCAAGGAACGCTTCCCCCAGCTGTTTGACGCCTTGGAGGAGATGGACCGGGAGAAGATCGCCTACCGCATCGTCTATCTGGACGCGGGGGAGGAGGAACTGGTGCGCCGCTATAAGATCACCCGGCGGCGGCACCCGCTGCTCACCGACCGGCGGCTCTCCCTTTCCGACGCCATCGCCGAGGAACGCCGCATGCTGGAACCGGCCCGCGTCCGCGCCGATTACTACCTGGACACCACCCTTTTGGGGGAAAGCCAGCTGCGCCAGGACATCAAGGACCTGTTCCAGACCAAGGAGGAAGGGGACTTTGTGATCCACTGCATCTCCTTCGGCTTTAAGTACGGCATCCCCATGGACGCCGACCTGGTGCTGGACGTCCGCTGCCTGCCAAACCCCTTCTACCTGCCCGAACTGCGGGAAAAGACCGGCCTGGATGCGGAGGTACAGCGGTATGTACTCAACTCCGAAAAGACCACCGGTTTCCTGCAGCGGTTTTATGATCTAGTGGACTACATGCTTCCCCTTTACCGTCAGGAGCAGAAAAGCCAGCTGCTCATCGCCGTCGGCTGCACCGGCGGGCGGCACCGCTCGGTGACGGTGATCCAGGAGCTGACCGCCCACCTGCGTCAGGCTGGGTACCGGGTCTGCAGCGGACACCGGGATATTGAAAAAAAGCGCCCCCGCTAACGGCGCCGACCATACATCACACACGGAGGGATCCCCTTTGACCTTCGCCTATCAGGTAAAAAACGAGATCTGTCACAATAAAAACTGGACCGGGCGCTACGCCCGCGCCTTTTTGTACGGGATGCTGCTGGGCGGCAAGACCTTCTGCCGGGAAAGCATCTCGCTGAGCACTGAACATAAGCCGGTGAGCCGGCTTTATTCCCGTATGCTCTTCTCCGCCGTGGAGATCAAAACCAGCGTCACCACCCGGGAGCATGTGGGCGGCGGCGACCGCCTGACCTTCGTCTCCCAGGTGGACGCCCAGGAGGACCGGGAGCGCATCCTGGCCGCCTTCGGGCAGCCGCTGGACGGCCCGGCCCATCTGGACCGGGAACAGATTGCCCGCCCTGAGGAGCGCTCTGCCTTTGTGGCGGGGCTGTTTTTGGCCTGCTCCAACCTGAGCGACCCGCAGAAGGACTACCACCTGGAGTTCGTCCTTTCCCAGGAGGGGCTGGCGCAAGAGCTGCTGGAACTGCTGGAAGAGCTGGGCCTGCGGGCGGGACGCACCGAGCGCCGCGGCCAGCCGGTGGTCTACTGCAAGGACAGCAAATCCATCGAGGACCTGCTGACCATGATGGGCGCGCCCAAGGCCGCTATGGAGGTCATGAACGTCAAGATCTACAAGGACGTGCGCAACAAGGTCAACCGGGTCACCAACTGCGAGACCTCCAACATCGAAAAGACCGTCTCCGCCGCCACCATCCAGACCGCCGCCATCCGCTACCTCAAGGAGGTGGGCTGGTACGAGGGTCTGGAACCGGCCTTGAAAGAAACGGCCCAGGCCCGGCTGGACAACCCCGACCTTTCTCTGCGGGAGCTGTCCGAGCTGATGGGGGTCTCCCGCTCGGGGGTCAACCACCGGCTGACCAAGCTGGTCACCCTGGCGAAAAAAGCCCGGGAGGAGAAGAAATAACCCAAGAAAGGAGCCGCCGCCGATGGCAGAAGAGAACTTTGTCCACCTGCATTTGCACACCGAATACAGCCTGTTGGACGGCGCCTGCCGCATCAAGCCGCTGATCCAGCGGGTCAAAGAGCTGGGGCAGACCGCTGTGGCCATTACCGACCACGGCGTCATGTACGGCGTCATCGATTTTTATAAGGAAGCCAAGGCCGCGGGCATCCGGCCCATTATCGGCTGTGAGGTCTATGTGGCCCCCCGCAGCCGGTGGGACAAGGTCCACCAGATGGACACCTCGCCCTACCACCTGGTGCTGCTCTGCCAGAACGAGGAGGGCTACCACAACCTGATCAAGCTGGTCTCCCACGGCTTCACCGAGGGCTTTTACTTTAAGCCCCGGATCGACCGGGAGCTGCTGGCCCAGCACAGCAAAGGCCTCATCGCCCTGTCCGCCTGTTTGGCAGGCGAGGTGCCCCGCGCGCTGACTGCCGGGGACTGGGCCCGCGCCAAGGAGGCCGCCTGCTGGTACCGGGACCTGTTCGGCCCGGAAAACTACTTCATCGAGCTGCAGAACCACGGCATCGCCGAGCAGCAGCACATCCTGCCGGACCTGGTGCGTCTGGCCAAAGAGGTGGGCGTCGGGCTGGTAGCCACCAACGACAGCCACTACATCCGCCGCCAGGACGCCGAGGTCCAGAAGATCCTCATCTGCATCCAGACCAACCACACCCTGGACGAGGACAACGGCATGGAGTTCGAGACCCAGGAGTTTTACGTCAAAAGCCGCCAGGAGATGGCCGACGCCATGGCCCAGTGCATCGGGCAGCAGGAGGTCATCCAGGAGGCGCTGGACAACACCGTCCGCATCGCTGAGCGCTGCCAGGTGGACTTTACCTTCGGGCACCACATCCTTCCCCTTTACGAAGCCCCCGACGGCCAGGATAACGTCACCTTCTTCCGGCAAAAATGCTGGGAGGGGCTGCACCGCCACTATGGGGAACATCCCTCCCAGGAGGTGGTGGACCGGCTGGAATACGAGCTGGGCGTCATCGAAAAGATGGGCTATGTGGACTACTACCTGATTGTTTACGATTTTGTCAACTACGCCAAGACCCACGGCATCCCGGTAGGGCCGGGGAGAGGCTCCGGCGCCGGGTCCATCGCCGCCTACTGCATCGGCATCACCGGCATCGACCCCATGAAGTACAACCTGCTCTTTGAGCGGTTCCTCAACCCCGAGCGGGTGAGCATGCCGGACTTTGATATCGACTTCTGCTACGAGCGCCGCGGACAGGTCATCGACTATGTTATCCAGAAATACGGCGCCGACCGGGTGGCGCAGATCGTCACCTTCGGTACCATGGCGGCCCGAGGCTCGGTCCGCGACGTCGGACGGGTCATGGGGATGAACTATCAGCAGACCGATGCGGTGGCCAAGGCCATCCCCATGGACCTGCACATTACCATCGCCCAGGCACTGGAAAAATCCACCGACCTAAAGGCCATGTACGAAAGCGACCCCCAGGTCAAGCAGCTCATCGACGCGGCTTCCCAAATCGAAGGGATGCCCCGCCACGCCTCCACCCACGCCGCCGGTGTGGTTATCGCCCGGGAGGCGGTGGAGCACTACGTCCCCCTAGCCAAAAACGACGACGCGGTGGTGACCCAGTTCCCCATGACCACCTTGGAGGAGCTGGGCCTGCTGAAGATGGACTTCCTGGGCCTGCGCAACCTGACGGTCATCCACGACGCGCAGGAGATGATCCGCCGCCGGGAGCCGGACTTCTCCATTGAGAATATCTCCATGGAGGACCCGGAGACCTTCCAAATGATGTCTCGCGGGCAGGCAAAAGGGGTGTTCCAGTTCGAGTCCGGCGGCATGCGCCAGGTGCTTACCCAGCTCAAGCCCCAGTCGGTGGAGGATCTCATCGCTGTTATCTCCCTCTACCGCCCGGGACCGATGGAATCCATCCCACGCTATATCCGCAACCGCCACGACCCCTCCCAGATCACCTACAAAACCCCGCTGCTCCAGGATATCCTGGACGTGACCTACGGCTGTATCGTCTACCAGGAGCAGGTCATGCAGATCTGCCGCAAGCTGGCGGGCTACTCCTACGGCCGCGCCGACCTGGTGCGCCGCGCCATGGCCAAGAAAAAGCACGACGTCATGGAGCAGGAACGCCAGAATTTCATCTACGGCGCCAAAAAGCCCGACGGAACGGTGGAATGCTGCGGCTGCGTGGCCAACGGGGTGGATGCCAAGGTGGCAAACGAGATCTTCGACGAGATGAGCTCCTTTGCTTCCTACGCCTTCAACAAATCCCACGCCGCTGCTTATGCGGTGGTGGCCTACCAGACGGCCTACCTCAAGGCCCACTACCCCCGGGAGTATATGGCCGCCCTGCTGACCAGCGTCCTGGACAACACCGACAAGCTGCTGGGCTATATCGCCGAGTGTGACAACCTGAAGATCCCCATCCTGCCGCCGGACGTCAACCGCAGCTTCACCGGCTTTACGGTGGAGGAGGGCGGTATCCGCTTCGGCCTGCTGGGGGTCAAGAACCTGGGCCAGGGGGTCATGGAAGCCCTGGTGGCCGACCGGGAGAAAAACGGTCCCTTCCAGGACTTTGGCGACCTGTGCGAGCGGATGTACGGCAAAGAGCTCAACCGCCGCGCCATGGAAAGCCTCATCAAATGCGGCGCCCTGGACCAGCTGGGCTACAACCGCAAGGAGCTGCTCACCGGCTACAACGCTGTGCTGGACGACATTGAGGACAAGCACAAAAACAACCTGGAAGGCCAGCTGAACCTGTTCGATACCGGACCGGCTGCCGGTACCGGCCCCAGCTATACCTTGCCCCGCTGCGAGGATTACCCACCCGAGGTGCGCCTGCAGATGGAAAAAGAGGTGTCGGGGCTGTATGTTTCCGGCCATCCGCTGGCCCAGTACCGGGAACTGACCCAGAAACTGGGGGTCACCGACATCGGCGAGATCCTCACCCAGGAAGACAGCCGCCTGCAGGACGGCAGCACGGTGGAACTGCTGGCCATCGTCTCCGCCCGCAAAAACAAGATCACCAAAACCGGCGGCACCATGGCCTTTGTCACCATGGAGGACACCACCGGCGCCATTGAGATGCTGGTCTTCCCCAAGGTGTTTGAAAGCTACAAGCATCTGCTGGGGGAAAACCAGGTGCTCTATGTCCAGGGACGGCTGAGCCTGCGGGAGGACGAAGACCCGAAGCTCATCTGCCAAAACCTGATGCTGCCCCAGGAGGCGGCACAGGGCGGCGCCCAAAATGCTGGACAAAGTGCCGTCCCGGGCAGGGAAGCGGCCCCCCAGCCGCAGCCGGAAAAGGCTGCCCCGCAGCTGGATCTTTCCGCTCCCCGCACCAAGCGCCACGGCCTTTACCTGCGGGTAGCCTCCCGCAACTGCCCGGAGTTCCGCAAGGCGCAGCAGTATCTGTGCATCTTCGAAGGGATCGAGCCGGTGTATGTGCGCTTTTTGGACACCGGCAAGATGACCCTGGCCCCGCGCAGCCTCTGGGTGGACTACAACGCCCCGTTGGACGTCCAGCTGAAGCGGCTGCTGGGGGAGGAAAACGTAGTTTTCCTTCGGTGATATTGCTGGGTTATGCTGGCTCGTTTTTAGGCAGTTTTTTGGAAGTCCATGACTTGTATCCCTGGGTGAAATATACTATAATATGATTGTTAAATAATGAACTATCAAAGTTGGAGCATCCAAATGGGGATGAAACCAGCAAGACCGCGCCGGAAAAGGTCGCCTTTTTTGGAACGGTCGGGAAGAGCTGGGATGTTGGAAACCTGCTGCAAAGCAGGCAGAAAGGAAGGGCTTTTATGATCGGAGATCAGAAAATCATCGGAGTTTTGACCAGCGGCGGCGATGCCCCCGGCATGAACGCTGCCATCCGCGCGGTCACCAGAACGGCTATTAAAAAGGGCATCCGCGTTCTGGGCGTCCGCAAAGGCTACAAAGGCTTGATCCACGGGGATATGGTGGAGCTGAACCTGCGCTCGGTATCCACCGTGCTGCACAAGGGCGGTACCATGCTGTATACCGCTCGCTGCCCCGAATTCCTGACCCCGGAGGGCCGGGAACAGGCGCGCCAGATGTGCGAAAAATACGCCCTGGACGGCCTGGTAGTCATCGGAGGAGATGGCTCCTTCCGCGGCGCTCGGGAGCTTTCCCTGCTGGGCGTTCCCTGCGTCGGTATCCCCGGCACCATCGATAACGACATCGCCTGCACCGACTACACCATCGGCTTCGACACCGCGCTCAACACCGCAGTAGAGGCCATCGACCGTCTGCGCGATACTTCCGAATCCCACGACCGCTGCACCGTGGTCGAGGTCATGGGCCACGGCGCCGGCTATCTGGCACTGTACGCTTCCATCGCCTGCGGCGGTACCGCCTGCTGGGTCAACGAGGTCGGCTTCAACATCGACCGCGACATCATCGCCAAGATGAAGTCCACCCTCCAGACCGGTAAGCACAACTTCATCATCATCGTTTCCGAGGGCATCACCGACGTCCACGCTCTGGCCAAGGAGATCCAGGCCAAGACCGGCGTGGAAAGCCGCGCCACCGTCCTGGGCCACATCCAGCGCGGCGGTACCCCCACCGCCAACGACCGCATCGTCGCCAGCGAGATGGGCTACTACGCCGTCAACCTGCTGGAACAGGGCATCGGCAACCGCGTGGTCATCCAGAAGGATTCCAAGATCATCGACTATGATATTCTGGAAGCCCTCACCATGCACAAGGGTATCGACCCCTTCATGAAGGACGTCAACGACGCCATCAACATCTAAGCAAACGTTTCTTGAAACCGCTTCCCCTCGGGGAGGCGGTTTTGTTTTACAGCGGCGGCCCTTTGTGCTATAATAAAGGACAAACGGCAGGCACGCCTGCCAGGAATGGGAAAAGGAAGGTCGGTAACATGGAGATCGAGCGCAAGTTTTTACTCAAGGAGATGCCCCGGGAGGACCAGCTGCCCCAGGGTTGGCAGCCGGCAGGCCGCGCCCAGGTGTGGCAGGGGTATCTGTACTTTTTGGCGCCGGTGGTGCGCATCCGGTACCGTATAAAGGACGACGGCACCGAGGACTGGAAGCTCTGCATCAAGGGGCCGGGGACCCTGGCCCGGGCGGAGGTGGAGACCCCGCTGACCCGGGAGCAGTACGAGGAGCTGTGCGCCATGCTGCCCATCCCGCCGGTGAAGAAGGAGTTTGCCTGCTACCGCCTGCCGGACGGCCGCCTGCTGGAATGCAGCCGGGTGGACCCGGAGTCCCCCCGCAGCTTCTGCTACGCGGAGGTGGAGTTTGCAAGCGAGCAGGAGGCCCGGGACTTTGTGCCCCCGCCGCAGCTGGGCCGGGATGTGACCGAGGAGCCCTACTACGCTATGGCAAGCTATTGGAGCCGCAAGCTGCTGTGGTTTAAAAACTACGAAGAATAAAAAACGCAAAAAAAGCACCGGGCCGCCCGAGAGGGGAGACCTGGTGCTTTTTTATGCAAAAGAAAACCCCTGCCGCACCGAAGTGGGGCAGGGGATACGCATCTGGGTAACAGCGCGATTATTCGCCAACGTAGGGCAGGAAGGCAACGTGTCTGGCGCGTTTTACAGCGACAGTCAGCTGTCTCTGATGACGAGCGCAGGTACCGGTAACACGCCGCGGGATGATCTTAGCGCGGTCAGACAGATACCGTTTCAGTCTCGGAACATCTTTGTAATCGATCTGCTCAATTTTATCCATGCAGAAAGCGCAAACTTTTTTGCGGGGTTTTCTGCTGCGTCTTTCATTTCTTTCGGTTCTTTCCATGAAACTTGACCTCCTTAATATGGTGTGGTTACAAAATTAGAAGGGAAGATCGTCCTCGCCCTCAATCTCCTCGAAATCTTCCGGAGAACCGGAGGAATAGCTGGCAGCCGGTGCGGAGTAAGCCGCATTGCTGGAAGCGGGAGGAGGAGTCATGGGAGGCGGCGGGCCAAAATCGCTGCCGGAAGAGGAGCCTTTGCTGTCCCCGCCGAAATGGGCGCGGTCCACAACGACTTCCACGGCGGTGCGTTTGTTGCCGTTCTTGTCCTCGTAGTTGCGGGTCTGGATGGAGCCTTCCACGGCCATCAGCCGGCCTTTGGAGAAGTAGCGGGAGATGAACTCCGCTTCCTGCCGCCAAGCGACGCAGTTGATGAAGTCGGTTGCCCGATCGTTGCCCTTGCCGTAGTTACGGTCTACTGCCAGGGTGAAGGTGGTTACGGAAACATCACTGGGAGTTTTCCGCAGTTCCGGGTCAGCGGTGAGCCGGCCCATGAGGATGGCTTTGTTAAGCATAACAAGACCTCCTTACTTTTCCCTCTTTACGATCAGAGAACGGAGAACGCCGTCGGTAATTTTGTAGTTACGGTCAAGCTCTGCGGGGAACTCAGGAGCGCTGTTGAAGGTAGCGAATACGTAGTAACCTTCTACTTCGTCCTGGATGGGGTATGCCAGTCTGCGTTTGCCCCATTCCTCTACGGTCTCCAGGGTACCATGCTTGGAGATCAGAGCGGTGAACTTCTCAACCAGAGATTTGACAGCTTCTTCGCCGTTCTTGGTGTTGAAGATCATGATGGTCTCGTAATTTTCGTTGAGTTTTGCCATTATAGTGCACCTCCTTTTGGACTTTAGCGGCCCTGCCTGGTACAGCAGAGCAAGGAAACGGCGGCGCCCGATGAGCGTCCGGCCGTTTGGTTACTGCATTACAGTAACAGTAAAAGTATAACAGCCTCGTCCACCACTGTCAAGGGGGCGCTTTGCCAAACTTTCCTTCCAAAAAGCAAGGGGTGTTGGTCAAATCTGCCCGAAAACAGGGGAACGAGGCTGTCGGTTCGATTTTTAGGGGTACTAATAAAGCAGCAGGGCGCTGATGGCAAAGCTGGTGGCAAACAGCAGCGCGACAAGCCCCAGGAAGACGAAGAGCACGGCCTTCATGCTGACGCCGCCGGCCTGGGAAAGCAGGGCGGTGTAGTCCTCCTGCGGCAGGCTGCCGGACTCGGCGCGGATCTGGCGGATCTGCTGGGAGGCCTGCTGGTAGTAGGTGCGGTTGGCGGTCAGACCGCCGTAGATGCGAAAGCCCAGCCGCACGTAGAACATCAGGTTGGCCGCCAGGGTCAGGCCCTCCAGGCCGGTCAGGTCGAAGGCCAGGGTGGTGAGCAGGGCGGGGTTGACCACCGCCTGCTGCATCATGTGGTAGCTGAGCAGCACCGAGGGGATGTTGGTCAGCAGGAAGACGCCCAGCAGCAGGAAGCCTTTTTTGTACATCTTGCGGTAGAAGAAGTACATGAAGTTAAAGAAGAAGGCCGCCCAGTTAAAGACCCGGCTTTTTACCTGCTGGCCGAAGATTTTGAACACCCGCAGGAAGTAGAAGTAGTTGCCCTGGGTATAGTAGATATAGTCCCGGGCGGAGATGTCGCCGATCAGGTCGTTTTCGTGGATAGCGCCGAACATATCGCCCATGGTGTGGTCGGAGCCGTTTTCCTCTAAGTTGGCGAAGGGGCCGGGCAGGTCCACGCCGGGGACCACCGTCTGGCCGGGGTTTTGGGAAGAGCGCTGGGGCAGGGGAGTGCCGCACTGGGAGCAGACCGTCTGGTCGCCGGGGTTGGCCAGGCCGCACACCGGGCAGATGATGGAAGGCTGGCTGCGCTCCGGATCGGGCCGGGAGGCGTTGGGGTTGACCCACTCGGCGCCGGTCTGGTGCAGGTCGGTCATGACGCAGTGACCGGCCTCTTTAAAGCAGCTGCGGTGATAGGGAGCGCCGCAGTCGGGGCAGACAACGATGTCGTCCCCTTGCTGGAATGGCTTCTGACAAATGGGACAGGTTACACCGGTATAATTCATAAAAGCAATCACCTTTCTGAGAAGCTGCCGGGCCGTGGGGCGTGCGGCAGTCATCCTTTCTAAGCAGTATACTATAATTCTGCAAAAAAATCCACTCACGCACCGGTCAAAAACCGCCTGGTTAGGTGGATTTCATGGATTCTTTACATTTGATTTGACTTCTCGGGGAAGCTTCATTATAATAATTTAGTATAACCAAGTTTCGGCAAGAAGATATGGGAGGAATTTATGCTTCAGATCGAAGATCTTAAACAGGAGCTTCAGGCAGAGAAGCCAAAAATCGAATATCTGCGGGGCGCCATCGGCTACGACGCCCTGCTGCGCCGCCGCCAGGAGCTGGAGGAGCAGACTGCCGAAGAAGGATTCTGGGACGATATGGAACGCTCCAAGACAGTGCTCAAGGAGCAGAAGGCGCTGGGCGAGAAGATCGGCGTCTTCCGCGACCTGCTGAGCCTTTACGAGGATACCGAGACCATGCTGCTCATCGCTCAGGAGGAGGGCGACGCCCTGGAGGAGGACGACAGCGTCCTCAAGGAGATCCGGGATGCCATCCGGGAGATCGCTTCCCGGGTACAGGAGGAACAGCTGGCGGCGCTGCTGTCTGGCGAGTTTGACGCCAACAACGCCATTATGTCCTTCCACGCCGGCGCCGGCGGCACCGAGGCCCAGGACTGGGTCCAGATGCTTTACCGCATGTACTGCCGCTGGGCGGAACAGCACCACTTCAAGGTGAAGGTGCTGGACTATCTGGCCGGAGAGGAAGCCGGTATCAAAAGCGTCTCCATCCAGGTCATCGGCCTGAACGCTTACGGCTTCCTGCGCTCGGAAAGCGGCGTCCACCGCCTGGTGCGGGTGTCCCCCTTTGACACCACCGGCCGGCGGCACACCTCCTTTGCCTCCATCGAGGTCATGCCGGAGCTGGACGACGACTACGAGATCGAGATCCGCCCCGAGGACCTGAAGGTAGATACCTACCGTTCCGGCGGCGCAGGCGGCCAGCACGTCAACAAGACCGAATCCGCCATCCGCATCACCCACATCCCCACCGGCATCATCGTGGCCTGCCAGAACGAGCGCAGCCAGTTCCAGAACCGCGAGGTGGCTATGAAGATGCTCAAGTCCAAGCTGGTGGAGATTCGGGAGCGCGAGCATCTGGAAAAGATCGAGGACATCAAGGGCGAGCACATGAAGATCGCCTGGGGCTCCCAGATCCGCTCCTATGTGTTCATGCCCTACACCTTGGTCAAAGACCACCGTACCGGCTACGAAAACGGCAACATCAACGCCGTTATGGACGGGGACCTGGACATGTTCATCAACGAATACCTGAAGATGCAGGCCCAGGGCAAGCTGCAGTCCGCCCAGGACGCAGCATCCCAGGCCGAATAACCCAAATATCCTGGCAGCAAAGGCCGGTCCCGCAGGGGGCCGGCCTTTTTTCGTCACCCCTTGTTCCGAAGAAATTTTTTTGCCCTGCAACAAACCGACGCCGGATCGTCACCTAAGAAGTAAAGGGGGAAAGGGTCACGAGGACGCCGCCCCGGCGGGAAATTGGCCGGACGGTGTAACATTTTGGCCGGCCGCTTCGTCTTTATGGTAAGAACGAATGTCCGCAAAACCTGGCCTCGGCCCGTCCCAACACCAGATACGGGTGACATTCTCCCACCCTTGTATAAAGGAGGTTTCCCTATGAGCAGATATCAACAGCCCCTGGGCAAAAAGACCATCGCCCTGCTGCTTTGTCTGGCACTGGCTGTTTCCACCTCTCTGACCGGCTGTGACTTCGGTCAGCGGGGCTCCGACCCGGAAGAATCCATGATGCAGGAAGCACCGGAACCGTCCGACGGCGAGGAAGCCGGCCCCGGTCCGTCCCTGGAAGTGGAGGAAGACCCGGAGGCCCAGTCTCCGGAGGCCGCAGAGGCCCAGAAGGAACAGAAGGAAGAAAACGAGCAGCAGACTTCCGCCCCGGCGCAGAGCCAGACCGGCAGCACCACTGCTTCCGGCTCCACGGCCACCCCGCCGGCGACCACCACTCAGACCAGCACCACCGCGCCCGCTGCCACCAACACCAATACCAGCACCGCCTCCGGCAGCAAAAATACGAGCAGCTCGACTAGCAGCACGAGCAGTAGCTCCAGCAGTTCGAGCAGCAGCTCCAACAAAAACTCTAGTAGTTCCAGTTCCAACAAGAACACCAGCACCTCGAGCAGCAGCTCCACCCAGGCGCAGACCACCTCTTCCAAGGTGCAGCGCCCCAAGGGTGACCCGAAAAAGCAGTACTCCAGCGTACGCTTTGTGCAGGAAGGCGTCTACAACCAGCCGCTGGTTTACCAGAACGGCAGCGTGGAAGGCACCGGCATCACCATTAAGAACAAAACCTTTATGGGCGACCTGACCATCACCACCAAGGCCGGGGACAGCCCCATCTACCTGGAAAACGTGGAGATCAAGGGCGACCTGCGGCTGGAAGGCGGCGGCTGGCTCTACCTGACCGACTGCGAAGTGGGCAACATGATCTCCGACAACCCCAATAAGGCCCGCATCTGCGCCGCCGGCAACACCACCGTCTGGAACGTGGACATCCGCCAGGACACCAACCTGTGGGAAAATCCCATCACCGGCGACGGCTTCAAAAACGTCCGGGTGGACGGCCGCAAGGGTCTGGACCTGAACCTGAACCACCTGGCGCTGAACCTGCTGGATACCCGCTCTTCCTGCAACATCATCACCAGCGATGACAACCGCATCAACTGGATGTATGCCCAGGCTCCCAGCCAGATCTACGGCGACAGCGTCATCAACCACATGGTGGTCCGCAGCAACGGCATCTACTACGATACCCGCCCCGGCGAGATCATCATGGACGGCAACTATGCCCGTCCCAGCTACCGTCCTGGTTCCGGTTCCGGCTCCGGCTCGGATTCGGACGACGACAGCAGCTCGGTGAAGACGGTCTCCATCCGCTCCATCAGCAACAAGACCCTGGATGAGGGCGAGAACCGTTATGTCACCATCGACAGCAACGCCACCTCCCTCAAGGTCACCAATAGCGACCGGGACGTGGTGGGCGTCTTCCAAAAGGACGATACTCTCCGCCTGGAAGCCCGCAACCCGGGCCGCGCCACCGTCAAGATCGTGGCCTCCCGCAGCGGCTACCGATCCAAGACCATCACCTTTGATGTCATCGTCAACAAGGTGAACAACAAAACGGTGAGCATCTCCTCCATCAGCGACAAATATATGGATGCCGGCGATGTCCGCTACCTGAACGTGGACACCAACGGTACCTCCATCCAGGTCACCAACAGCGACCGCAGCGTAGCGGGCGTTTATGTGGACGACTTCCAGCTGAAGCTGGTGGCCCGCAGCCGCGGTACCACCACCGTTACCATCACCTCCTACCGCAGCGGCTACAAGACCGCTACCGAGACCTTCCGCATCTATGTGGACGGTAACTGGAGCGAGGATTCGGTTTACCTGAGCAGCATCCCCACCCAGTATCTCAACGACGGCGACAGCGTGCGCCTGAACGTGAACACCGACGGTACCTCCATCAAGGCTACCAGCAGCAACAGCCGGGTAGTAAATGTGGATTATGATTCCGACCGCCAGGTCATCTATCTGGAAGGCCGTTCCGCTGGCCGCGCTACCGTGACCGTCACCGCCAGCCGCCGGGGCTACGCCTCCACCACCAAGACCTTCACCGTCTATGTGGACAACGACACCCCCTCGGCGCCCAGCGTCAGCATGAGCAGCAACGGTTCTTCCTACCAGAGCGGCAGCTGGACCAACGATAAGGTGAAGTTCAACCTGTCGGGCTACGCTTCCAGCCGGGATCTGAAGGTGCAGTGGAGAAAATCGGGCGACAGCGGCTGGAGCCAGAGCACCCTCTCCAAGAACACCTGGACTTTGGAGAAGGAAGGGAAGTGGGAGGTCCGCTTCTACACCACCGGTTCCAACGGCAGCAGCAGCTACACCCCCACCTACACCGTGAAGATCGACAAGACCCTGCCGGACTTCCGCTCGGTAGACCTTCAGGAACAGAATACCAAGGCTATCGTGAAGGTTTCTGACGACCTCAGTGGTGTGGATCGTGTCACCGCCACAAACAGCGCTACCGTCCAGAAGACCGCCGACGGCATCTACACCGTCTATGCCCAGAAGGATGGCGACGTGACCGTCACCGTCACCGACAAGGCGGGCAACCAGCGGAGCACCAAGATCTCCGGCATGGTGGCCCCCTCCACCGACAAGACCCCGCCGTCCATCACTCTGTACACCGACCTTACCGACGGCTATACCAACGAGTCTATGACCTTCAACTTTACCGTGACCGATAACGTGGGCGTCAAAGAAGTTACGGTGAAGGACCCGAAAGGAAATATCCTTTCCATGGCGTTGTCTTCGGACTCGAAGTACTCTTATACAGCAAATGACAGCGGTTTGTACACCATCCGGGCGGTGGATACCTCCGGCAACGCCGCTGAAGTGGGCCGTCAGATCAAGCTGGATAAGGCGGCTCCGACCATCACCAACGTCCAGTACAACAACCAGCTGCTGACCTTCACGGCGGCAGACAACGAAAGCGGCGTCGACCCCAATAACCTGATCGTCCTCTGGAACGACCAGCAGATGCTCACAAAACCGGTCCAGCAGGATGCCCCCGGCACCTATGGCCTGAAAGTCGGCTACCAGCCCGGTAAATATGAGGTCATCGTCATGGACAAAGCCGGCAACCAGAACAGCAGCACCCTGACCGTCACCGACGAACAGGCAGCCGACCCGGCTTTGAACATCGTCCCGACCATCAGCGCTGGCGACGTGAACTTCTCGGAGGATAAACGCTCCGCCACCTCCACCATCACCGTGGACACCAACGGCGGTACCGCCCTCACCAGCGTAGAAGCCAACGGCGGCCAGCTGGTCCTCCAGACCGACGGCACCTATCAGTTCACCGCGGTAGCGGACGGCACCTACACCATCACTGTGACCAACCAGGCAGGCAAGACCGCTTCCGTACAGGTGAATGTGGCAGGCATCAACACCACCGACCCGATTCTGGATATCGTTCCTACCGTCAGCGCCGGTAACGCGGTACTTTCCAGTGACAGCAAGTCCGCCACCGTCGCCCTCACCGTGGGTACCAACAATGGTACGGCTATCTCCAAGGTAGAGGCTACCGGCGGCAATGTGACCAAGGTCAGCGACACCGAGTACACCTTCACCGCCACCGAAAACGGCACCTACACCGTTACCGTGACCAACGCAGCAGGGAAATCTGCCACCACAGAGGTCAAGGTGGAAGGCATCGTCGCCGCCAACCCGACCCAGGACATCGCTCCTACCGTCAGCGTTGACAGCGCGGTACTTTCCAGCGACGGCAAGTCCGCCAGTGTCAACATCACTGTGAACCCCAACGGCGGCACCGCCATCAATAAGGTGGAAGCTACCGGCGGCAACGGCAATGTGACCAAGGTCAGCGACACCGAGTACACCTTCACCGCCACCGAAAACGCCACCTACACCATCACCGTGACCAACGAGGCAGGCAAGACCGCCACCGCAGAGGTTAAGGTGGAAGGCATCGTCACCACCGACCCGACTCAGGATATCGCTCCTACCGTCAGCGTTGACAAAGCGGTACTTTCCAGCGATGGCAAGTCCGCCAGCGCCAACATCACCGTGAACCCCAACGGCGGCACCGCCATCAACAAGGTGGAAGCTACCGGCGGCAGCGGCAGTGTGACCAAGGTCAGCGACACCCAGTACACCTTCACCGCCACCGAAAACGCCACCTACACCATTACCGTGACCAACGA
>JAHZAU010000001.1:0-52465 GCA_019423755.1 Oscillospiraceae bacterium | reverse complement strand
AGTACACCTTCACCGCCACCGAAAACGCCACCTACACCATTACCGTGACCAACGAGGCGGGCAAGACCGCTACCGCACAGGTCAAGGTGGAAGGCATCGTCAAGGAAGATCCGGTACAGCCGCAACCCCAGCCTCAGCCCGAGACCCCGGACCAGAACGCCGCGCCCCAGATCAGCGCAGGTTCTGTGACCCTCTCGCAGGATAAGAAGCTGGCCAGCGCCATCCTGACGGTGGACGCCAACAACGGCACCGCCATCACCGAGGTGAAGGCCGACGGCGGTAAGGTGGAGCCCAAGGGAGAAAACACCTACGCCTTCTCCGCTACCGATAATGGCACCTATACCATCACTGTGACCAACAAGGCGGGCAAGACTGCCATCGCACAGGTCAAGGTGGAAGGCATCGTCAAGGAAGTGCCCGACACCGCCGCCCCGCAGATCACCGGCCTTGCCCCCGCGGCCCAGAGCACCGATTACCGCACCGCTTCCTTCACCTTTAAGGTAGCGGATGACCGCGGCGTTGCTCAGGTCACCGTCAACGGCCAGGCGGTCACCCCGGCGGCAGACGGCATCTGCCAGTTTACCGCTTCGGCAGACGGCGTCTACACCGTCCGCGCGGTGGATGCCGCAGGCAACGAAGCCACCGGCAGCATCACCGTTTCCGGCATCGTCGGCGAAATCGCTCCCACCGTTACCCACCACGTCCAGGATAACGGCAAGACCGCTGTGGTCACCATCACCGTTTCCGAAAACGGCGGCAGCCCCATCCAGACCGTCGAGGGCCAGGACGTGACCCTTTCCGGCAGCGGCAGCACCTACACCTTCACCGCTACCGAAAACGGCACCTACACCGTCAAGGTGACCAATGTGACCGGTAAGACCACCACCCACACCATCCCGGTGGACTGCATCGATACCCAGGCCCCGGTGCTGGCAGAGGGCAGCTTCTCGGTCAATGAGACCAAGAGCGCGGCCATCCTTTCCATCGCGGCCAGCGACAACAAAGCCCTTGCCAGCGTCACCGCCAACGGCCAGGCCATGACCCCGGCGGACGGCAGATATACCCTCACCGTCACCGACAACCAGACCTATACCATCCGCGCGGTGGATGCCGCAGGCAATGAGACCACCGAGACCATCACCGTCTCCGGCATCGACAAGACCCAGCCCAAGCTGGAAGCGTCGGTACCCACCCAGTGGGGCAAGACGGTCACCGTCACTCTCACCGCTTCGGATGGAGAAAGTGGCCTGGCTGGCGCTCCCACCGTTTCCTACGGCGGCCAGCCGGTCCAGGTGACCCCCACCAACAACGGCTACACCTTTACCGCAGCAGCCAACGGCTCCTATGCCGTCAGCGTATCCGACCAGGCGGGCAACACCACCACCAAGACCGTGACGGTGGATAAGGTGGACGCCACAGCGCCTGCCGCCCCCGTCCTCAAATACGACGGCAAAGCGGTCAACACCAAGCTTAAGCAGACGCTGACCATCTCCGGCGAGCTGAAGCTGGATTATCTGAAGGCAGACGGCGGCAGCCCGGTGTCCACCATGGTCAAGATCGACCAGGGCGAGAAGCAGGGCCAGTTTGCCAAGAAGGACAGCGTTTCCTTCACCAAGAACGGCACCTACACCGTCACCGTGAAGACGGTGGACGCTGCTGGCAACGAAAGCGCCCTGGTGAAGCTCACCGTCCGCTACGAAAAACCGGCCGACCCCACCGACCCGCAGATCCAGCCTCCCGAGACCGAAACCCCGGGAGCCGGCACCGAAGTCTAACCGCATAAGAAAAGCGCCCTGCCGGGGAACCGGCGGGGCGCTTTTGTGTCTTATTGGGCCTGGGCGGCGGCTTGCAGCGCCTGTTCCAGGATGGGGGCGGGCTGGCCCACGCAGGTCAGGTCCAGGCGGTGCATGGCTCGGGTGCAGGCGATGTACAGGAGGCTTTGTTCCAACGGGGTGGAAAACTGCTCCGCCCCGGCGTCCGGGACGATGACTTGGTCAAATTCCAGACCCTTTGCCATGTGGGAGCAGGCGATGACCATGCCCTCCCGGAATTCCCGGCTGGTGAAGCTGAGCAGGGAAAGCTGGGGATAGCGCTCCCGCAGCTGCTCGTACAGCGCCTCGGCCTGGGGCTGGGAGCGGCAGATGATGCCCAGAGAGGTGAAGGCCGACTGGCGGTACTCCTCGATGAGTCGGCAGATGGTTTCCAGTTGGCTGTCCGGGTCCGGGCAGGGGAGCAGCTGGGGCAGAGCGCCGTGCCGCTCGATGGGCACCAGGTCGGGGTTGGGCTGGATGCACAGGGAGAAGCGGGTGATCTCGATGGTGGAGCGGTAGCTTTTGTGCAGCTCCATGCAGCGGCAGTCGGGGAAGAAGGGGCGGATCTTCTCCGCCGAGGAGGAGCTGTACGGGTTGACACTCTGGTGGCTGTCGCCCAGGATGGTCATGCGGCAGTCAAAGAGCTTCGACAGTACCGCGTACTGGATGGGGGTGTAGTCCTGCATCTCGTCCACTAAAAGGTGACGGATGGTGCGGTAGGCCATATCCCGGCCTTCATAAAACAGCTTGACGTAGAGCAGAGGAAAGACATCGCAGTATTCCAGGCACCCCCGGCCTTTGGGACGGTAGAGGCCCGAGCGGCCGCCGGTCTGGTAAAACGCCTGGTAAAGCTGCAGGGCGGAAGTGTAGGGGAACATGGCCTTGATCTTGGCCTTCATGGCCCGGGCGTCGGCGGTGGGCATGGCCTCGTCCCGCTCCCGTTTGTAGCGGGCCTGCAGGTCCTGGCCCATCTTCTGCAGCCGCTGGCGGATGGGCAGGCGGGAAAGGGAGCGGTAGTGGCTTTTAAGCTGCCCGGCGGAGACGAACATCCCCGCGGCTTCCAGGTCCTCCGGCACAAAGGCTTCCCGCTCCACCTGGGCTAAAAATTCGTCCAGCTCCCGGACGAAATCCACCGTGGCCTTGTACTGGATGCGGCGGGTCATCTCCGGGTCCTCCCCGGCAAGCAGCGTCTCCACCTGCTGGGCGAAGGTCTCGAACTTCTGCTTGCGGCCGAGAAGCTCCCGCGCCACCTCCTCAAAGCCCATTTCCAGGATGTTTTCCTCGCCCAGCTCCGGCAGGACGTTGGAGATGTAGCTGCCGAAGACCTTGTTGGGTGACAGGATGAGCACGTTTCGGGAATTGAGCACCGTTTTGAAGCGGTAGAGCAGGAAGGCCACCCGGTGCAGGGCGATGGAGGTCTTGCCGGAGCCGGCGGCTCCCTGCAGGATGAGTACCCGGTCGTCCTCGTTGCGGATGATGGCGTTCTGCTCCTTCTGGATGGTGGCCACGATGTTTTTCATCTTTTCATCGGAGGCCCGGCTCAGCTCCTTCTGCAGCACGTCGTCGTTGATGTTGACGGCGCTTTCGATCATATATTCCATGACGCTGCGCTGGATGCGGTACTGCCGCTTGCGGGAGATATCCCCCGAGATCACCCCGCCCGGCGCCTTGAAGAAGGCCGGCCCGGTCTCAAAGTCGTAAAACATACTGGAGATGGGCGCGCGCCAGTCGTAGATGATGTTTTCCAGGGTCTGCGGGTCGCAGAAGGAGTGGATGCCGATGTAGTAGGGAAGGGGGCCAGGGTGCCCCTCTTCGGTAAAGTCGATGCGGCCGAAATAGGGGGAAGCGATAAGCTTCTTTAAGCGGTGCAGTTCCAGCAGGGCGTTTTCTCCCTGGCTGATCTCCTCGGTGGCGGCCACCCGGCTGGCGGCCAGCTCCCCCTTATCCAGCTTGTTTTCCCAGATGAATTGCTTGGCTTCCAGCACCTGATCGGAGTAGGAGGCGATGACCTCCTCCAGCTGGCTCTGGGCGGCGCCCAGTTGGTCCAGTACCTGCTCCAGGTAGCGGCGCTCCTGGGCTTCTGTTTCGTTAAACATGGTAGTTCCTCCCATTGGTTTGCGTGGTTTGTTGCGGACGTACCTCATTATAGCGATTTTCGCCCCGAAATACTAGACTTTTCTTTTTGTTTCTGGTAATCTAATATCATCGTGTAAGCAGACGCAGGTGGAAAGAAAAGGAAAATCCATCTGCGCTTTTTTATTTTCTTTGAGAAAGAAGGGGGATTTTGTGTATCCGCATCGTGCCGGTCACCCAGCGGGACCGGGAGAAGGTTTTGGCGCTTTCGGTGAGCCGGGAGCAGCAAGGCTTTATTGAAACCACGGCGCAGTGTTTAAAGGAAGCGGAGGAGCTTTCCCTTTGGAGGCCGGTGGGCCTTTGGGAGGGGGAGGAGCTGGTGGGGTTTGCCATGTACGGCAGGTGGGAGGACGGCCGCGTCTGGCTGGACCGTTTCCTTATCGACCGCCGCTTCCAGGGCAGGGGTTTGGGCAGCCGGGCGCTGGATGCCCTGCTGGAACAGATCCCCCGGGAATACGGCTGCCGGGAGCTGTACCTGAGCGTCTTTGCGGGGAACCAACAGGCCGAGCAGATGTACCGGGCTCGGGGCTTTGCGCCCAACGGGGAGCGGGACACCGGCGGCGAGACCGTCATGGTAAAAGAATACCGGAAATAAAAACACCTCCTGGGGCAGGGCTTCCAGGAGGTGTTTTTTGCGGGTCAGGAGGGAAGGACCAAGCGGCGGCACACCCGTTCCAGCTGTGCTTCCACCGGGGAAAAGTCCATAGCCTGGCGGTAAAGGACCTCCAGCTGGTCGTGGTTTTCCCGGATCTGCCCCAAGGTGCGGCAGGCCTGCTCCAGAAGGGAAGCCGCTGCCCGCCGCTGGAAGGAAAGGGCCTTTTTGTGGGCAGCCAGCGCTCCTTCCGGCAGGAAGCGCCGGGCGTGGATGCGGCGCTGAGGGGTCAGCGGTTGCAGCGGGTGGAAGCGGTTTTCGGTGAGGACCGCCAGCCCCGCCTGGGGGATGAGTAGATGGTCGGTGTGCTCCGGGCAGAGGGCGCAGGGGCAGGTGATGACGTCCAGCCCCATTTCCAAGGCTGCCTGCCGCAGCTCCTGCAGGAACTGGTCGGCCAGGGCGCCGCTTTCGTCCTCAAAGAACCACACCCGGGGGCAAAGCTGCTGCACCGTATCGGCTAGGAAGGTCTGCCCGTCGCAGCTGATGGAGGAAAGCAGCCGCACCTGCTCCCGGGCGGGGTGTCCGGGCCGGGCGGCGGCCCCTAGATGGGTGTGGGCAAATCGGCGGGCAGCGGCGCGCAGCTTGGGCAGGTCGGCGCGGGCGAGGGCCAGACGGCGGCCGTCCTCCAAAAAGGCAGCGGCTGCCGCGAGACAGCTAGTCACCTGGCGGTAGGCCTGGCTCGACTGGGCGGAAAGGGCCAGGATGGCCGGTCCGCTGGGGGCCAGGGCTTCCGGGTCCAGGCCGTCCCCCAGGGGGAGCAGGGTCTGGCGCAGGGCGGGGAAGTCCGCCTCCAAAACGTGGGGCGCGGTGCCGTCGGCCAGGGAAACGTGAAACCGCGGCAGGATCACCGCGTCCAGGGAGTCCCGGTCGGAGGAGCAGCAGATCAGCTGGGCGTCGGGGTCCTGGGGAGCGTACTGGGCGGCCACCCGGCGCAGAAAGGTGGACTTGCCGCAGCCGGGGCCGCCTTTGATGATGTAGGTATGCCAGTCGGGCTCCGGCCCGGCCAGCTGGGAAAAGAAGGAGACGAACCCTTGGGCGGAGTTGGTCCCCAAAAAGAAGCGGACAGGGCCGCCGTGCTGGGATATGGACATAAAAAAGCCTCCTTGCTGGGGAAGATGGGTGCCGCGGCGGGCGGCAGGGTTCTGCTAGTAGTATATCGAAGCAAGGAGGAAAAGGTGCGTGCCTAAAGGGCCTTTTGACGCAGGTTTCCCCGGTAGCAGCCGTTTTCCAGCAGCCGCTGGCAGACGTAGGCAAAGCCCCGGGATTCGTAGTACTGGTTTAGGACCGGATTGGAGGCGGCGCAGTCCAGCCGGAGGAAGCGCTTGCCCCGCTGGCGGGCCAGCTGTTCGCAGCGCTCTAGAATCTCGCTGCCCGCGCCGGAGACCGCCGGGTCGGTGGCAAAATTGTGGACGTAACAGGCGGGGGTGGGGTCCTCGCCCCAGTGGTCGGGGTCGGATTCCAGCAGCACGCAGCCGCCAAGAAGACGCTCCTCCTCCCAAAGCAGATACAGCTGCCCCAGCCGGGCCTGTTCCTCAAAGAAGGACGCCGGGAACAGTTCCAGGTAAAAGCTGCCCCACTGGGGGATGGCTTTTTCTTCAAACCAGCGGCAGCGGGCGGCGATGATGTCAAAAAACAAGGCCCCTTCGCCGGGTTCGGCCGGACAAAAGCGGCGGGACGTGGATTGCATAAAACAGACCTCCAAAATCGTGGGATTTTGCTGTGATTATAGCAAAAACCGGCTTTTGGGGCAAGAAGCACCCGCCTTTGCTGGAAAAAAGAGCAATTTTTGGCCGGATATCATTGACAAGCCCGGACAAAAAGGCTATTGTATATCCATACGCGATTTGATTGCTTTAAAGCGGCATAGTGCGGCACCGTTAAAGCAAACAAACCGTCAGAGAATGGCCGGAGAAAACCGGCGCTTAGGAGGATGAAGCAGTTGCAAGAAAGAGAACGTTTTGCGTCCCGGCTGGGCTTTTTGCTGATCTCGGCCGGCTGCGCCATTGGATTGGGGAACGTGTGGCGCTTCCCCTACATTACCGGAAAATACGGGGGAGCGGCCTTCGTGCTGATCTACCTGTTCTTCCTGCTGATTTTGGGCTTCCCCATTATGGTCATGGAATTTGCCGTGGGCCGCGCCAGCCGCAAAAGCTGCGCCCAGTCCTTTACCGTGCTGGAACCGAAAGGCACCAAGTGGCACTGGTACGGCTATGGAGCTATGGCAGGTAACTACCTGCTGATGATGTTCTACACCACCATCGGCGGCTGGATGCTGTGCTATTTCGTTCGGATGCTGCGGGGCGACTTCCAGGGCCTGGACCCCGACGGCGTGGCCAACGCCTTTACCCAGATGACCCTCCAACCAGTGGAGATGACCTTCTGGATGGTGGTCGTGGTGCTGGTGGGCTTTGCGGTCTGCTCCCGCGGCCTGCAGAAGGGCGTGGAAAAGGTCAACAAATTTATGATGACCTGCCTGCTGCTGATTATGGTGGTGCTGGCGGTGCGTTCCTGCATGCTGCCCGGCGCAGGGGAGGGCCTGTCCTTCTACCTGAAACCCGATTTTGCCAAGATGATGGAAAACAGCTTCTTTGAGGTGGTCTTTGCCGCCATGGGCCAGGCGTTCTTCACCCTGAGCTTGGGCATCGGTGCGCTGGCGGTGTTCGGCAGCTACATCGGCAAGGAGCGCAGCCTTTCCGGCGAGGCCATCAACGTCTGCTTGCTGGATACCTTTGTGGCGCTGACTGCCGGCCTCATTATCTTCCCGGCCTGCTCGGCCTACAACGTCAACCCCGGCGAAGGCCCCAGCCTGGTGTTCATCACCCTGCCCAACATCTTCAACAATATGCCCGGCGGACGCATCTGGGGAAGCCTGTTCTTCCTGTTTATGTCCTTCGCGGCGATGACTACTATTATCGCAGTGTTTGAGAACATCATCTGCTTTGCCATGGACCTGTGGGGCTGGAGCCGCAGCAAGGCGGTAGTGGTCAACATCGTGCTGATCATCGTGCTTTCCATGCCGGCGCTGCTGGGCTACAACCTGCTGGGCTTCATCCAGCCTTTGGGCGGCGAAAGCACCATCCTGGACTTCGAGGACTTCCTGGTCAGCAACAACATCCTGCCGCTGGGGTCGCTTGTCTACCTGCTGTTCTGCGTCAGCCGCAAGGGCTGGGGCTGGGACAACTTCATCCAGGAGGCCGACAGCGGTTCCGGTCTGCCGTTCCCCCGTTGGGTACGCGGCTATGTGACCTGGGTGCTGCCCCTGATCGTGCTGTTCGTGTTCGCCGCCGGCTACTATGTGAAGTTCTTCCAATAATTCTGCATGGATTTTCTTTGCGGTCCTCCTTTTGGAAAAAGGGGGGCCGCTTTTTTGCCCAAAAAGGAAAAATCCCCCCGAAACCGAGAAAATGTTTAGACATTTTGGCCGGAATATGGTATGCTGATACTAGGCAAGTCTGCCAAAGAAACCACGAAAACGGAATCTTCCTCCCGGGGAAGACATATCTTTTTTTGAAAAAATGCGTGATACCGGAGCCGCCGCATCGGCAGGGACGCTCCGGCTCGATAAGGAGAGATGAACCCATGCCATCGACATTCTGGAAAGGGGCGGCGCTTGCGCTGGCCTGCTGCATGGTGCTGAGCTTGGGCGGCTGTCAGTCCGGCAGCGCCCGCCAAGGCGAGTCCGTCCTGGTGGACGCCGTACAGGACCAGGACCCCCAGTCCGGCTACCCTATGGAAAATCCCCCGGCCTTCTTCTCCCAGAAGGGGGAGGAGGCGGATACCTCCCGCGTCCGGGACAGCAAGATCCTCCACGCCACCTACACCAGCGTCAACGACCCGGTGGCTGCTACCAGCTTTTCCTACGCGCCGCCGGTCTACTATGAGCCGCTGACCAAGGAGGAGGAGATGCGGGCGGTGTGGATCTCCTACCTGGATTTAAAGTCCATCCTCACCGGCGCCACCGAGTCGGAATACCGCAAAAACCTGGGCAAGGCGCTGGATAACATCCGCAACCTGGGGCTCAATACCGTCATCTTCCAGGTGCGCCCCTTCGGCGACGCCCTTTATCCGTCGGCGTATTTCCCCTGGTCCTTTGTAGCCACCGGCACCGAAGGAAAGGACCCGGGCTTTGACCCGCTGGCCATCGCCATCGAGGAGGCCGAAAAGCGGGACCTGGCGGTAGAAGCCTGGATTAACCCCTACCGGGTGCGCACCGCCGACCGCAAGGAGGCCATCAGCGCCGCCAACCCGGTCAACAAGATGCTCAAAAGCGGCGACGCCCTGACCTACAACGGCGGCACCTACTATAACCCCGCCAGCGAGGCCGCCCAGGAATTGATCGTCAACGGCGTTACCGAGCTGGTGAAAAACTACGACATCACCGCTATCCACTTTGACGATTATTTCTACCCCACCACTGACCCGGAGTTTGACGCCGATTCCTACGCCGCTTACCAGAAGGCCGGCGGCCGCCTGTCCTTGGAGGATTGGCGCCGGGAAAACGTCAACACCCTGGTGCGCAAGGTCTACCAGGCGGTGCACGATACTGCCAAGGAGACCGGGAAAGAAGTCCGCTTCGGCATCAGCCCCCAGGGCAACCGCAGCAACAACTACAAGGAGCAGTACATCGATGTAGACCTGTGGCTGCGGGAGCCGGGCTATGTGGACTACATCGCCCCGCAGATCTACTTCGGCTTTGAAAACGCCAGCCGTCCCTTTGCCGAGACCGCGGCGGAGTGGAGCCGCCAGGTCCGCCTGCCCAACATCGACCTGTACGTCGGCTTGGCGCCCTTCAAGCTGGGGCAGACCGACCAGTGGGCCGGGGACAGCGGCAAGGAGGAGTGGCTGGATACCACCGACATCCTGGCCCGGATGGTGCAAACCGCCCGGGAGCAGTCGGCCTACGGGGGCTTCGCGCTCTTCCGGTATGATTCCCTCTTCCATCCCTCGGAGGAGACTGCCGAGCAGGTGGAGACCGAGCTTGCCAATCTGAAAGATACCTTTTAACCAAAGCCCGCCCCTTATGATGTGAAAATGCAGACCCTTCCCCCAGGCGGGGAAGGGTGGGAGGAATGTTACCGTGCAAAAAAAGAATGAACAGGCTCTGATGATCAACCTCGCCATCCTCTTTGTGGTGATCACCATCCTCATGGGCTTTGCCGCCTTTGTGCTCAAGCAGTATTGGCAGCCGGCGCAGGGAAACCCGGACCCGTCCGTGGAGGCCGTCACCATGGAGACGGAACCGCAGCCGGAGACCGAGCCGGAACCGGAGACCCCCGCCGGTCCCATCAGCGACCCCACCGCTATGCGCGGGGTGCGGCTGGAACCGGGAAAAGACTTTATGACCCAAGCAAAAGACGCCTTCTCCCAGGCGCAGAAAAACGCTGTGGGGGATGGGGATACCCCGCCCAGCGGCGAGGCAGTGACTCTGCCGCAGGTGGAAGAAAGCAAAATCAAGGAGGAGCTGGACCGGGCGGTACAGCGGGCCGGCGAGCTGGGGATGAACACCCTGCTGCTGCCGGTGAATACCTACCTTGGCACGGCGTATGAAAGCCAGCAGGGCAGAGGCCTCGCCGGGTTTGACCTGGCGGCTTACCTGTGCGGACAGGCCCAGGAGGCCGGTCTGCGGGTGTACGCCGTTTACGACCTGTCTATCCTGCCGGGCGAGGACGGCGGCCAGCCCATGGAGACCATCGACGCCCAGGCGCTGGAAGCGGCCAGCACGGAACTGAGCCAGCTGGCCTCGGTCTGCCCGTGGGACGGCGTGCTGCTCACCGGCTGGGGCAACCCGGACGCCGAGGACGCCTATACCCGTTACACCCAGCAGGGCGGCGGCGCCGGATATGACGCCTGGATGTGCTCCCGCAGCCAGTCCCTGGTCCGCACGGCGGTCCAGGCGGTGAAGGAGCAGAACCCCCAGCTTCGGGTGGGCGTGCAGGCGGATGCCGTTTGGGCCACCCAGGCCCAGTCGGAGGAGGGCATCGAGACCCAGCGGGAGACCGGCGACCGTTACGGCCGCTTTGCCGACCCGCTGGCCCTGATCCGGGAGGAGCAGGTGGACTTTGTGGCCGTGCTGGCCGACACCTCCATGACCGACCCGGCTCTGCCCTTCGAGACGCTGGTCCAGTGGTGGGACAACCAGTTCCGTCAGACCAACGTCCAAGGCTATCTCATCCACACCGCTTCCCAGTGCGGTACCTGGGGCAACGGCTGGAACGAACCGGACCAGCTGGTCCGCCAGGCCCAGGCGGTGGAGGATTCCCTGGCCCTCAGCGGCAGCATCTACGATGCCCTTTACCATTTTGATACCACTGCGAAAAATAACGGCGTCAACCTGGCCGAATACTACGCTGCTTTGAGCGACCAGCTGGACAAGGACAGCGCCGAGGAAACCGAAGAAGAGGAGGAAGAGGAGAAGGAGCCGGAGGAAAAGCCCGAGCGTGTGCTCAAGGAGCTGACCTTCACCAAGCCCACCGAAACCTCCCTCACCACCACTGACACCAGCTACACCTTCCAGGGCGCTTGTGACCCCCAGCAGCCGGTGACGCTGGACGGCCAGGCCCTGGGCACCGACGAAAGCGGCTTCTTCAGCTACACCGTGGACCTGGAGCCGGGCAAAAACACCTACACCTTCCAGCAGGGGGACCAGACCAAAACCTTTACCATCACCCGTCAGGTGAAGGTGCTCAAGGAGGTCACCCCCACCGGTACCCTGGCTGTGGACGGCGGCATGCAGGTCAACCTGACCGCCATCGCCTATGAAGGCTCCACCGTCACCGCTACCTTCAACGGCCAGACCATCGCTCTGAAGGCGGAGGAAAACCAGGGCGACGAGGAACTGCGCGGCAGTACCTACCAGCGGTACAGCGGCAGCTTCACCGCTCCGGCGGCGGGCAAGACCGCCCAGTCCCTGGGCGCGGTCAGCTTCACCGCCAACTACGACGGCAACACCGAGACCATGACCGGCGCTTCGGTGACGGTCAATAAGGTGGCCCAGGTCACCGACGGCCAGCTGGTGAAGGTCACCTCCCAACAGGCCATCACCTTCCCGGCGGACAAGCTGGGCAAATACCCCGACCCCGACTGTTACCCGCTGCCCTACGGTACCATGGATTACGCTGTGGGCGATAAGGTCACCTATAAAGAAGGCAGCGACGTCCGTACCTACTACAATCTGGCCTCCGGCCGCCGCGTCTACTCCGACGACATCCAGACGGTGTCCGAGGACCGGGTACTGGACGGCAACGTCATCAGCGGCATGACCGTCAAGGCGGACAGCAACTACACCTATGTCATCCTCAATTCTACGAACCCCGTGTCCTTCCTGCCCGAGTGGAGCAGCAGCCAGTTTACCATCCAATTCTCCTACACCACCTCGGTGCCGGAGGGGATGACCCTGACCAAAAACCCGCTGTTTACCCAGGCTTCCTGGGAGGGCTCCACCCTGAAGCTGAAGCTGGCCACCCCCGGCACCTTCCTGGGGTATAAGGCCTACCACGAAAACGGACAGATCGTCTTCCGCTTCAACAATCCTACCACCCTGTCCGGGGCGCGCATCTGCATCGACCCGGGACACGGCGGCACTGACCCGGGCGCCGAGGGCTTCAACCCCGGTTACCCCGAAAGCGAGGTCAACTGGGAGATGGCAAACGCCATCGCCGACGAGCTGGAATCCCGCGGGGCAAACGTCCTGCTGCTCAAGACCGGCAGCCGCTCCATGACCATGGACGAGCGCCTGGCCCAGGCCCGCAACTTCAACGCCCAGGTCTACATCAGCGTCCACGGCAACTCCTCGGTCAACTCCGAGGCAGCCGGTTCGGAAAGCTACTATTTCTTCCCCTTCGCCAAGGACCTGGCTACCAAGATCAGCTCCGCCACCTCCTCCGGCTTGTCCACCAACAACCGCGGCGCCAAGTACGAGGTGTACTACGTCACCCGCGACCCGCAGTTTGTGGGCGTGCTGGCCGAGTGCGGCTTCCTGACCAACCGCAAGGAGTACAACAAGCTCATCGACGAGGACTATCAGGAAGCGGTGGCAAGCAAGATCGCTTCGGCGCTGGAACAGTTCTTTGCTTCCTCCGGCGCCGACAAGGCGGGCATCACCGGTACCCAGACGGTGGGCAACAGCTCGGGCGACGTGTCCGAAGGCCCCACCTCCAACAGCACCGGCTCCGGCCAGACCTCTGGTTCTGGTCAGACCAGCGGGAACACCTCCGGCAGCCAGAACAGCAGCTCCGGCTCCCAGTCGGGCAGCTCCAATAGTAAGGTGGACTACGCCAGCATCGAGCAGAACGAACTGAAGCTCTATGTGGGCGATAAGGAAGAGCTGCACGCCGACATTAAGTGCACCGGTACGGTGGATGCGCGCTTTACCTCCGCCAACGAGAACGTGGCCAAGGTCAGCGCCCAGGGCACCGTCTACGCCACCGGCATCGGCACCACGGTGATCACCCTCACCGCCGGAGACAAGACCGACACCTGCACCGTCACCGTCTACGGCACCGAGTCGGATACCGGCGTCTTTATCCCGGCGGAACGCATCGAGATCAAAGGTCCCAAAACCATCTCGGTGGGCGAGTTCGTCCAGTACCGGGTGCAGTTCTACCCGGATAACGCCTCCAACCAGCGGGTCAAATGGGAGGTCTCCCAAAGCGGCGCCGAGTTTGCCGACGTGGGCAGCAACGGCGCAGTGGAGGGCATCGCCCCCGGCCGGGTGACTATCCGAGCCACCAGCGAGGACGGCGGGCACACCGCCACCTTCCGCTTTGATGTGGTGGAATAGCGGCCCCAGCCCCTTCCCAAACAAAAACCAAGCCCCGGACCCTGCGCAAAAGCAAGGCCCGGGGCTTTTTGCGCCCTCGGAGCGCTTAGGAGATGCCGTTGAGCCAAACTACACCCAGGTTCAGGTAGGTGGCAAAACCAAGCCACGCCAGATACGGCACCAGCAGCCACCCGGCCAGCCGGTCCTGCCGGGAGAAAAGCCACGCACATCGCCCGGCGGCGCCCAGCAGGATCACCAGCAGCACCAGCGCCGCGCCCCGCAGCTCCAGGGAGAAGAACAGCACCGGCCACAGGAAATTGAGCCCCAGCTGCAGCCAGTACCAGTCCATGCCGGGGGCGCGCTTGCCAAAGCGGCAGACGATGCGCCAGCTGGCCCAGCCCATGAGCAGGTAGAGGATGGTCCAGGCGATGGGGAAGACGATCCCCGGCGGGGAAAGGGGCGGGCGCTGCAGCGTTTCGTAGGACTCCATACCGCTTCGGGTAAGAAAGCCCACCAAGCCGCCGCCCACCAAGGGCAGCAGCAGGTAAAATAGCTTGCGGAGCAGGGGAGGACAGGACATACGGATCATCCTTTCTGTAAAAAAGATGGTACCAGCTTATGCGCTGAAGGGGCGGGGGATACCGACTGCGCCGGATAAGCTGGAGGCGTTCTTGCAGAAAGCTTGGGCGGATATCCCTTTTTTATACCAAAAGGGCCAGCCTCTGGTCCGGCAGCGGAAAACGGCACTTTTCGCAAAAAACTCTGCTCCGGCTCTTGTATTTTTCCCGTTTTCGGGTATGATGATAGGTGAAAGCGACTGCGCCCCCGGCCGGGACCCGGAGGCGCAGATCCTTTTTTGGCAGAAACGGGGCCGCGGCCCCAACCCTTGAGGAATCGGAGAGAGGATGAGTAAATTGTTGGAAAACCTGTTTCACCTCAAAGAAAACCACACCACGGTAAAGACCGAGGTCATGGCTGGCCTGACCTCCTTCTTCACCATGGCGTACATTATCTTTGTTAACCCGCAGATCCTGGCTTCCGCTGGGATGGACGCCGGCGCGGTCATGCTGGCCACCTGTATCTCTGCAGCGTTGGGCACCCTGCTCATGGCCTTCCTGGCAAACTACCCCTTCGCGCTGGCTCCCGGTATGGGACTGAACGCCTACTTTGCCTACACCATCTGCGGCTCCATGGGCTACTCCTGGCGGGCAGCGCTGGCAGCGGTGTTCCTGTCCGGCTGTATCTTCATCGTCATTACCGTGACCGGCGTGCGGGAGGCCATCGTCCGCGCCATCCCCAAATCGCTGAAAAACGCCATTTCGGTGGGCATCGGCTTCTTCATCGCCTTCATCGGCCTGAAAAACGCAAACCTCCTGAAGTTCACCATCGACCCCGGCAACTACACCCAGACAGAGACCGGCACCATCCTGGCCAACGCTTCCCCGGTCCCGGCCTTTAACTTCGCCGGTGCATCCACCTTGCTTGCCATCTTTGGCCTGGTGGTGCTGGCGGTACTTTACGTCCGCCGGGTCAAGGGCGCCCTCTTCCTGGGCATCCTCATCACCTCGGCGGTGGGCTGTGTGCTGCAGTTCGGCCTTGGCATCGACGTCGGCGTCACCGCGCCGGCCGGCCTGTCCTCCATCCCGTCGCTGGCGCCCACCTTCGGCAAGTTCGCCCAGGGCTTCGGCGAGCTGTTCCGCCTGGAAGACGGCTTCGCCGCCGGCATCCTGTCGGTCTTCTCGGTACTGATCGCTCTGGTGCTGGTGGATATGTTCGACACCATCGGCACCCTTATCGGCACCGCCGCCCGGGCGGATATGCTGGATGAGGAGGGCAACCTGCCTCGAGCCAGCGGCGCCCTGCTGGCCGATGCCATCGCCACTTCGGTCGGCGCGGTGCTGGGTACTTCCACCACCACCACCTTCGTGGAGTCGGCTTCCGGCGTCTCCGAAGGCGGCCGCACCGGCCTGACCGCCTGCACCACCGGCCTGCTGTTCCTGGTGGCCATTGTGGCTTCTCCCTTCCTGGGTCTGGTGCCCACCGCCGCCACCGCCCCGGTGCTGATCATTGTCGGCGTGCTGATGATGGCCAACGTGGTCAACATCGAGTGGAACGACTTTGAGGTAGCGCTGCCGGCCTTCCTGACCATCGCCTGCATGCCCTTCGCTTACAGCATCGCCGACGGCATCGCCGCAGGCTTCCTGTTCTACACCATCAACAAGCTGGTCCGCGGTAAGGCCAAAGAGGTCCATCCCATCCTCTATGTCCTCTGCGCCCTGTTCGTCCTGCGCTTTATCATCGTTATGTAGCAGCCTAGGGGGCGGTCCCGGCCTTTCCTGCTGCAAACAACAAACCGGCTCTGCCTGTGCGGCGGGGCCGGTTTTTTCGCGGTGGGGGAGAGGGTAGGTGACATTTGCAGCAAAATGTGATAAACTATACAGGAGCTTGTCCCCACGTACCGGGGAGAACGGAGGAACCACATGGAGGAAAGTATGCGCAAACAGCTGGAGAAATGGCACCAGCTTCAGGAATATCAAAAGATCGTAGACGCCGTGGAGGCCATGCCCAAAGCGGCGCGGGATTACGAGATGGACGGCCTGCTGGCCCGGGCGTACAACAACCTGGACCAGTACGGCAAGGCGCTGCAGCTGCTGATTCCCTACGCCAAGGAGGGCCAAAACGACCCGGCCTGGCTGTACCGGACGGCCTACGCCCACTACTACCTGCACCAGGAGCGCCAGGCGCTGCTGCTGTTCCAGAAGGTGCTGGAGCTTTGCCCCGGCGACGAGGACGTGGAAGAGTTTATCCAGATGTGCAAGACCGACCTGGCCTGGCCGGTAGCGACCCCCTTTGCCCGCCGCATGGAGGCCTTCTGGCAGGTGTTTGTCCGGGAAGAGGAGAAACTGCGCCAGCTGCTTACCAAAAAGGAGACTTTGCAGCAGGCGGTTCTGCTGACCCAGCGGCTGCTGAACCTGGGCTTCCGCCATGTGTTCTTTGAGCTGGGGATGCGGGAAGGGAAGTGCGAGCTGTCCCTGACCCCCGACGGCGCCCGTCACCGCCTCTTTAAGCTGATGTACTGGCAGCAGACCGCCCCCAAGGAGCTGCAGGAACACTGGAACTTCAAGGTGGGCCGCCAGGCCTGCGGGCCCCAGGTGGGGCTGCGGGTAGGCAACATCGAGCTGCGCAGCGCCGACGTCCAGGTCTGGGCCCAGGCTCAGGACAACCAGCAGGCGTCCCTGGCCCTTTACTGCGAAAAGCTGCTGCCCTACCTTCAGGACAAGAACCCCAAGGTGGTGCTGCAGGCCAAACGGGCGCTGAACATCCTGCTGGACCAGCGCATCGGGGAGCTTTCCCACATCCGGCATATCACCAAGCTGGAGGTGCTTACCGAGCCCCGTACCGGCGAGAGCAGCATCCTGCTGGACGACGTAGAGGGCTGGATCGTCGAGTCCCTCTACCAGGGCGACTGGGAAAAGGCCAAGAACTTCGACCCCTGCGCCGTGTTCCAGGCGTACCGTCTGGCGCCGCCGGCTGCGGAACAGCGGGTGGTACCCCGTGCCGACGTAGCGGTGGGCTTCACCGCCTGCCCTGAGGTGGTCCAGGGTTACTACCACAATGACCCCCGCCTGGTGGAGGAGGAGCTGGCCGACGGCGTGGTCTACGGCTTCCTGTACTACAAAAATGCCCCCGGAGAAAACCGGGAGCGGGCGCTGCTGCGCGCCGGTCTGGAACAGGCCATCGCCAAAAAGTGCGCTCCCTTCGGCCGTGCCATCGGCGGCGCAGTGGGAGAGGACTGCTCCTACATCGACGTGGTGTGCTGGGATATGCCGACCTTCCTCAAAGAGGCAGCGCCGATCTTGTTCTCGGCGGGCCTCAAGGAGCCGCGCTTCCACGTTTACCGCATGGACTGCGGCGCTGTGGGCATCAACCCCACCCAGCCGGAATAAACCAAAACACAACAAAAGCCGGACTTCTCGCGTGGAGAGGCCCGGCTTTTTTGCGCGGAAAATTTGGTTTACGGCTCGTAGCGCAGGTGGATGCCAGCCGAGAGCCGAATCTGGGAAAGCACCTGGCAGACCTGCATGGAAAGCTCTTGGTACCGTTCCAGCGGTTCCCACCCCTGGGGCTGGCCCAGGATCAGGTCCCGGAAGGCCCGGGCTTCCCAGCTCATCTGCTCCGCTTTGGGCTCCACCTGGCCCGCCAGAGGAAGGGGCGGTTCCTGGCCGTCCAGGAACCGGCGCTCCAAAAAGGCGATCTGGGAGGGCTGCCGGAAGGAAAGGACGCCCCGTTCGCCCTGCAGCTCGGAGCCGCAGGCAGCCTGGGCGGTTTTGGAGTAAGTGAGGACCGCCGTCGCGCCAGGGTAGCGCAGCAGGGCGGCGCCGCTGCCGTCGGCCCCGGTGCGCAAAAACTGCGCCGACGCCTGTACCTGCCGGGGCATGCCCAGCAGCTTGACCACCGGGTAGACGCAGTAGATGCCGATGTCCATGAGGCAGCCGGCGGCCATCTCCGGGTTAAAGATGTTGGGGGTCTGACCGGCTAAGTAGGCGGCGTATTTGGAGGAATACTGGCTGTTGTCCACCCGGAGCAGCCGCAGCGGGCCGATCTGGGCGGCAGCCTGTTCCAGCAGGCGCAGACGGGGGGAGAAAAGCCCCGGTACCGCTTCCAGGTAGATAAGCCCCCGCTCCCGGGCCAGAGCCTGCAGCTCGGCGATCTGCTCCGGGGTCACCGCCAGGGGTTTTTCACAGAGGACATGCTTTTGGTGGGAGAGCATCAGCCGGGACTGGGGCGCGTGGAACAGGTTGGGGCTGGCGATGTACACCGCGTCGATGTCCGGGTCCGCCGCCAGCTGTTCCAGGGAGCAGAACACCCGGGGCGGGTTTTCCCAGGCGCAGCGCCGGGAAAAGGCCTCGCCGTGGGCGGCGTTGCGGGAGTAGCATCCGGTCCATTGGTATCCGCCCGCCAGCTGGGCCGCTTTGAGGAAATCTTCCACGATCCAGCCGGTGCCGATGGTTGCCAGACGAATCATACTAGGGTCCTCCTTGCACGTTTTCTTTAACCATACCATAAAACCGCCGCTCTTGTCCACGAAAAGCCGCAAAAAAGCCAGCCCCGTGCGGGACTGGCTTTTGTTTTGCAAAAGGGGGGAGGGGCGATTACATCATGCCGCCCATACCGCCGCCCATGGGAGCGGCCGGAGCGTTTTCTTCCTTCTTGTCGGCAACCAGGGACTCGGTGGTCAGAACCATGGAAGCCACGGAAGCAGCGTTCTGCAGAGCGGAACGAGTGACCTTGGTGGGGTCAACGATACCGGCTTCGATCATGTCGACGTATACTTCTTTGTAAGCGTCGTAGCCGTAGCCAACCTTGTCGGCATGCAGCAGGTCGTTGACGATAACGGAACCGTCTACACCAGCGTTGATAGCGATCTGACGGACGGGCTCTTCCAGCGCTTTGAGCACGATGCGGGCGCCGGTCTTTTCGTCGCCTTCCAGGGTGTCGACCAGAGCTTTGACAGCGGGGATGGCGTTGATGAGAGCGGTACCGCCGCCAGCTACGATGCCTTCCTCAATGGCGGCTTTAGTAGCGGAGAGGGCGTCCTCGATGCGCAGTTTCTTTTCTTTCATCTCCACTTCGGTAGCGGCGCCGACCTTGATGACGGCAACACCGCCGGCCAGTTTGGCCAGACGCTCCTGGAGCTTCTCTTTGTCGAACTCGGAGGTGGTAGCAGCCAGCTGGGTGCGGATCTGAGCCACACGGTCAGCAATGGCCTGTTTGTCGCCAGCACCGTGAACGATGATGGTGTTTTCCTTCTGGATCTTCACTTCACCGGCGCGGCCCAGCATGTCGACGGTGGTGTCTTTCAGTTCCAGGCCCAGCTCGGAGCTGATAACCTGGCCGCCGGTCAGGATAGCGATATCGCGGAGCATCTCTTTTCTGCGGTCGCCAAAGCCCGGAGCTTTGACAGCAACGCAGGTGAAGGTGCCGCGCAGTTTGTTGACCAGCAGGGTGGTCAGGGCTTCGCCTTCCACATCCTCAGCGATGATGACCAGTTTCTTGCCGGACTGGACGATCTGTTCCAGCAGGGGAAGGATCTCCTGGATGTTGGAGATCTTCTTATCGGTGATGAGCAGCAGAGCATCGTCGATGTCGGCTTCCATCTTTTCGGTATCGGTTACCATGTAGGGGGAGATGTAGCCGCGGTCGAACTGCATACCTTCTACCACGTCGATCTCGGTCTTGCCGGTCTTGGACTCTTCCAGGGTGATAACGCCGTCTTTGCTGACCTTTTCCATGGCTTCAGAGATCAGAGTACCGATCTGCTCGTCAGCGGAAGAAACGGTAGCAACACGGGCGATGTCAGCGGAACCGTTGACCTTTTTGGAGTTTTTGATCACAGCGTCTACAGCAGCGTCAACGGCTTTGCTGATGCCCTTTTTCAGGACCATGGGGTTGGCACCGGCGGTGACGTTCTTCATGCCTTCGCGGACCAGAGCCTGAGCCAGCAGGGTAGCGGTGGTGGTACCGTCACCGGCAGCGTCGTTGGTCTTGGTGGCAACTTCTTTGAGCAGCTGCGCGCCCATATTTTCAAAGGGATCTTCCAGCTCGATCTCCTTGGCGATGGTCACACCGTCGTTGGTGATCAGCGGAGAGCCGAATTTTTTATCCAGCACCACGTTGCGGCCTTTGGGGCCCAGGGTGATTTTTACGGTATCGGCCAGCTGGTCGATGCCTTTCTGCAGAGATTTTCTGGCTTCTTCGCCATAAGCAATCAGTTTGGACATGATACATTACCTCCAACGATAAAACAAAGATAAAAAGCGATAAATTGCAGGAATCGGGTGATGGGAAAGGGGACTACTCAACGATAGCCAGGATGTCGGACTGACGGACGATGGTGTATTCCTGACCGTCTACCTTGACTTCGCTGCCGGAGTATTTGCTGGTGAGGACGCGGTCGCCGACCTTAACGTACATTTTTACCTCGTTGCCATCTACCACACCGCCGGGGCCAACTGCCACGATCTCAGCGACCTGGGGTTTTTCCTTCGCGGAGCCAGCCAGGATGATGCCGCTCTTGGTGGTCTCTTCGGCTTCGACCCATTTAATTACGACTCTGTCTAACAGTGGTTTGATCTGCATAACGATTCCTCCGTGAATATAAAATAAGTTTGATTAACGAAATTCGGTACCGGGGACGGTGCTTTTAGCACTCCGCATCCCCGAGTGCTAAACATATTGTACCGCATCCCGCCAAAAAATCAAGTCCCTGCGGCGCAAATTCACAAAAACAATGGAGATTTAACAATTCGTTCAAAATATGCCCGACTGGTGGAAAAAGAATTCATATTCCGTTCCTGGAAAGCCGGGGGAAAGTGTGGTATGATAACAAAAACGTATGACAGATGTACCTGCCTGGGTCAGAAGGAGCTGGATAACCATATGGAAAGAGGAGGGGGATTATGAATACCCAGCCGGTGTCCCGGCGCGATTGGCTGCGCTGGGGATGCTTTGTGGCGGCGCTTTGGATGCTGTTTTTCGGCCTGCTGCCGCCGGTCTTTCTGCAGGTCAGCAACACCGGTACCCACCTGCTGACCTTGGGAGGGGCCTTGTTTTTGGCAGGAAGCTATCAAATGGGACGGCGCAGCGGCGCGCCGGTTTGGCAAAGGAGGCTTCGCAGGATGATGGCGATGGCATTAGGCGGTGCGGTGGGCGTTTTGGCGGTCCACGGCGCCGTTTGGAATTATTACGCTTACGGGCGCGCCCCGGCGGCCCAAGGTCCGGCCACGGTGGTGGTGCTGGGCTGCAAGATCAATGGGGACGAACCGTCCCTCATGCTGCAGCGCCGGCTGGAAGCGGCCCTTGCCTACCTGGAGCAGAACCCGGAGGCCAACTGCGTGGTCTCCGGCGGCCAGGGCGAAGGGGAGGAACACTCAGAAGCCAGCGTTATGGCGCAATTTTTAATGGAAAACGGGGTGGAGCCCCGCCGCATCTACCTGGAGGGCCACAGCACCAACACCGACACCAACCTTCGCTACTCCCTGGAACTGATCCGCAGCCAGGGCCTCAGCGAAAACCTGGTCATCGCCACCGACGGCTTTCACCAGTGGCGGGCCTATCTTTACGCCCGGCGGTACGGCGCCCAGCGGGAAGCGGTGAAGGCGGTCTCCGGCCGGACGCCGCCGCTGGTCATCCCGGGGTACGCCCTGCGGGAGCTGGCCGGCGTGGCCAAGATGATGGTCTTCGGTTAATGTTCCCCGCGCGCAAAAAAAGGGACCTCCGCCGGGAGGCCCCTTTTGTGTTTGGGGAAGGGATGCTTATTTGAGGTTCTCCGGGTTGAGGCAGGCAAGCTCCGGCAGCACAAAGAGGCCGTCCTTGCGCACCAGCACGTCGTCGAACCACATTTCGCCGCCGCCGTATTCCGGGCGCTGGATGAGCACCAGGTCCCAATGCAGGGCGGAGTAGTTGCCGTTTTCGGCCTCGCCCTCGTAGCAGCAGCCGGGAGTGAAGTGGATGGAACCGGCGATCTTCTCGTCAAAGAGGGTATCCTTCATGGGATGGAGCACATAGGGGTTGACGCCGATGGCAAACTCGCCCACGTAGCGGGCGCCCTCGTCAATGTCGAAGATCTCGTTGATGCGGGCGGTGTCGTTGGCCTTGGCGTCGACGATCTTGCCGTCCTTAAAGGTGAGGACGATGTTTTCGAAGGTGAAGCCGTCCCGCAGGGAGGGGGTGTTGTAGGAGATAACGCCGTTGACGCTGTCCTTGACCGGAGCGGTGAACACCTCGCCGTCGGGGATGTTGCACTGGCCGGAGCAGGGGACAGCGGGGATGTCCTTGATGGAGAAGGTCAGGTCGGTGCCGGGGGCTACCAGACGGACCTTGTCGGTGCGGTTCATGAGGGCAACCAGGTGCTCCATGGCTGCGGCCATCTTGGAGTAGTCCAGGCAGCAGACGTCAAAGTAGAAGTCCGCAAATTCCTCGGTGTTCTTGCCGGCAGCCTGGGCCATAGCCTCGTTGGGGTAGCGCATGACGCACCATTTGGTGTGGGCGCAGCGCTGGTCGGTGACCGGGCGGAAGAGGGAGGAATAGCGCTTCATCTGGTCGGCGGGGATGCCGCCCATCTCGTAGGAGTTGGAGGAAGCCCGGATGCCGATGTAGGCGTCCATCTCCTTCATGAAGGCAAGCTCGTGCTCCGCCTGCAGGCGCAGCTGCTCCTCGGTAGCGTGCTGGACCAGGTGGCGCTGCAGGCGCGGGTTTTCCAGCTGCAGGAAGGGCTGGCCGCCGGCCTCGTAGGCGGCGTCGATGAGCGCCTGGGCAAGCTCGGTGCGCTCGCCGATGTTGTGGATCAGCACCTTTTCACCGGGCTGCAGGTGGACGGAGTATTGGATCAGATTGTGGGCCATCTGGGTAAAACGCGGGTCAAACATAGTAAAAACCTCCTGTATATAAAAATGAAAAAGGGATTTTGCGTGACTTTAGTGTAATACAGCAAAGCTGGCTTGTCAAATGCGGAAAAGAACCGCCACCGGTTGTGAAGCTGGGGAGAATATGTTATACTTTTAAATAAGTATGGCCGGTTTTGACCTTCTGGAAAAACCAGGCCGCCCGCTATCACAACTAGGAAAGGAGGCTGAGACCCATGGCAACCGTCACCCTGCTTTGCCATACGCCCCAGCCCGAGACCATCATCGCCGCCGCCGCCAAGCTTTGCTACAGCAGCGCCGGGGTGGATACGGTCATGGAAAACCTCACCGAGGAAAAGACCCGCAGCTTTTTGGAGATGCTGGGGGAGATCGGCCACGAAAGCCCCATTGAGCACGCCACCTTCACCTTCGGCATCGAAGGGGTGTCCCGCTCGCTGTTGGCCCAGATCACCCGCCACCGCATCGCGTCCTTCAGCGTCCAGAGCCAGCGCTACGTCAAGGAAAACCAGTTTTCCTTTGTGACCCCGCCGGAGATCGCCGCCATCCCCGAAGCCGCCGCCCGTTACCAGCAGGCGATGGCGGATTCCCACCGGACCTACCTGGAACTGGCCGATCTGCTGGAAGAAAAACACTTCGCCCGCCTGGTGGCCGAGGGGAAACCCGAGAAGGAAGCCCGCCGCGCCGCCGAAAAACAGGCCATCGAGGACGCCCGCTTTGTGCTGCCCAACGCCTGTGAGACCAAAATGGTGGTGACCATGAACGCCCGGAGCCTCAAAAACTTCTTCCGCCTGCGCTGCTGCAACCGCGCCCAGTGGGAGATCCGCGAGGTGGCGACCCAGATGCTGTTTTTGGCCCGGGAAGCGGCGCCCACCCTCTTTGCCCACGCTGGTCCGCCCTGTTTGACCGGACCTTGCCCCGAAGGGAAGATGTCCTGCGGGAAGATGCAGGAGGTCCGCCGCCGTTTTGGGGCCCAGGCCGAATAAGAGCCGCCCGCCCCGCACACCACAACATAAAGGACGAAATGCTATGCAACACGGAAAACTCATCGTCATCGAAGGGCTGGACGGCAGCGGAAAGGCCACCCAGGCCCAGCAGCTCCTGGATCGGGTGCAGCAGGAGGGGATGTGGGCGCGCAAGGTGTCCTTCCCCAACTACGACGACCCGTCCAGCACGCTGGTGAAGATGTACCTGTCCGGGGAGCTGGGCGGCCTGGAAGAGGTCAACGCCTACGCGGCTTCCAGCTTCTTTTCGGTGGACCGGTACGCCTCCTGGCAGCGCTACCTGCGCCGGGACTACGAACAGGGCTGCCTGTTCATCGCCGACCGGTACACCACCTCCAATATGGCCCACCAGACCACCAAGGAGCCCCGGGAACGCTGGGACAGCTACCTGGAGTGGCTGGAAGACCTGGAATACAACAAGATGGGCCTTCCCCGGCCCGACCGGGTCATCTACCTGGACGTGGAGCCGGAGGTTTCCCGCCGGCTGCTAATGCAGCGCTACGATGGCGACACCACCCGGGAGGACATCCATGAAGCAAACTTCCAGTACCTGCTGCAGTGCCGCCAGGCGGCGCTTTACGCGGCCCAAAAGTTCGGCTGGCAGGTGATCCCCTGCTGCGGGCCCCAGGGGCTGCTCTCCATCCCGGAGGTGGCCGAGCTTGTCTGGCAGGCGGCCCAGCCGGTGCTCACCCGTTAACGTCTTTGTCAACAAGGAGGAATTGATATGATCCTGGTATTTCTGGCAAACGGCTTTGAAGAAACCGAGGCCATCGCGCCCGTTGATATCCTGCGCCGCTGCGGCGCAAAAGTAGCTACCGTCGGCGTCGGCGGCAAGACCATCCGTTCCAGCCACGGTATCCCGGTCGGCTGTGACCTGGAAGAGAGCGAGCTTTCCTCTCTGGACAGCCAGGAGCTGGAGATGGTGGTACTGCCCGGCGGCCTGCCGGGAGTGGACAACCTTTGGGCCAGCCCCGTCGTCCAGGAATGGGTGGACCGGGCTGCGGCGGAGGACCGCTTTGTGGCCGCTATCTGCGCCGGACCGTCGATCCTGGCCCGCAAAGGGCTGCTGGACGGCCGTCGCGCCACATGCTACCCCGGCTTTGAGGTGGGCAGCGGCGCTGTGACCTACACCGGCGAGGGCGTGGTCCGCGACGGACGGATCATCACCGCCAAAGGCGCCGGCATGGCCATCGAATTTGGCCTGGCGCTGGCTGCGGCCCTCTTTGGCGAGGAGACCGCCCACCGGGTACAAAAGGAGATCCAATGCCAAAAGTAGACCTGCGTATCTATAAACGGGAGATCCGGGAGGAGATGCGCGCCATCCGGCGCCAGATGCCCCCGGAGGTCACCAAAAAGAAAAACGAGCGCATCTTCCAGAAGGTCATCTCCCTTTGGGAATACCGCCAGGCCAAGGTGCTGGTGGTGTATGTCTCCAAGGAATTGGAGGTGGACACCTGGAAGCTGATGGAACACGCCTTCTCCCAGGGGAAGCAGGTGGCGGTACCCCGCTGCGTGCCCAATTCCCGCCAGATGGAGATGCACCTGATCACCAGTGTGGACGAGCTTTCCAAGGGCTCCTACGGCATTATGGAGCCCTCCGCTCAGGCGCCGGTGCTTTCCGACACCAGCGGCGCCATCGCCATCGTGCCCGCCTTCTGCAACGACCTGCAGGGCTACCGGGTGGGCTACGGCGGCGGCTACTATGACCGGTACCTTTCCCGATTCCAGGGGAGCAAGGTAGGGGTCAACTATTCGGACTGCGTGCGCCGCCGGCTCATCGGCGGACGGTACGACGTCCCCATCGACATCCTGGTCACAGACCGCTCCATCATCCGCATCCGCCGCCCGGCGCCCGCGCCCCGGGGCCGCGGCCCTGCCCCATGGAATCAGGAAAGGAAGGCAGACTAAACCATGAACCGAAACAACGACGATCTGGACTTTACCTTTAAGCGCCGTCCGCAAAACGACCCGGACGGCGATATGAAGGTGGTGCCCTCCGGACAGGGGGCCCACCGCTATACCCAGCGGGAGACCCCGCCCAGCCAGGCCCGCCGCACTCCGGAACCGGAGCCGCCCCGCCGCGGCCGCCGCCGGGAATCTAAGCTCAGCCGCTTTACCAAAAGCTTTATCATCATCTGCGTGGATGTGGGCATCGCCATCTTCCTGGCGGTGTTCGCCCTGTCCAGCGCCAGCGACCTGAGCGGCCTGGGCCAGCGCGACCGGCAGATCGAGGTGACCATCTCGGAGGAAGACGCCAAGGACCCGCGCAAGGTGTCTTCCATCCTGAAGGAAAGCGGCGTCATCTCCGAAAAGCTCACCTTTGACATCTACGCCGGCATCAAGCTCAAAAAGGATATCCAGCCCGGTACCTACGTTCTCAACGACAAGTGGGGCTACGACCAGATCATGAACCGCATCACCGCCACCAACGACGGCGATAGCGTGGACGTGGTCACCGTCACCTTCCCTGAAGGTTCCACCCAGCGGGATATCGGCGAGCTGCTGGAGGAAAACGGCGTCTGCAAGGCCGAGGACTTCTACACCGCCCTGGAAAACGAAAGCTACGACTACGAGTTCGTCTCCATGCTGCCGGAAAATGAGCTGCGCTACCGCAAGTTTGAAGGCTATCTCTTCCCGGATACCTACGAGTTCTACGTGGATATGAACCCGGCTGAAGTGGCACGCAAGTTCTTCGACAACTTCGAAAACCGCGTCATGAACGATGAGATGAAGAAGGAGATCCTCAACTCCGACCTGGGCCAGCTGGATAAGACCATTATCCTGGCTTCCATCATCCAGAAGGAGGCCGCTACCCCCGAGGAGATGCAGCGGGTATCCGCCGTCTTCCACAACCGTCTGGACGACCTGGCCAACTACCCCAACCTGCAGTCCGACGCCACCGCGGACTATATCCGCGACGACATCAAGGCGTTTATGACCACCATCAACCAGGAGATCATCGACGCTTACGACTCCACCAAGGTCCGCGGCCTGCCTGCCGGACCCATCTGCAACCCCGGTATGGACGCCATCGAAGCGGCGCTGCACCCGGCGGATCTGGACGCTTACTTCTTCGTCAGCGACAACGAAGGCACCTACTACTACGCCAAGACCGACGCTGAGCACGAGCAGAACAAGGCCCTGGCCGCGCAGGTGAACAAGAAGCTCAAGGAGGAGGAGGCCGCTTCTGCCGAATCCGCCACGGAGGAGACCGGAGAATAACCCCAGGAGGAAACAACTTTGACAAATACACCTTTTCGCCCCGAGGTGCTGGCACCCGCCGGGGACTTTGAGCGGCTGCGCTTTGCACTGGATTACGGCGCCGACGCTGTCTATCTGGGCGGCACCCAGTTTGGGATGCGTGCCGCTTCCGCCAGCTTTGATTTTGAGACCCTTGCCCAGGCCTGCGCTTTGGCCCACAGCCGGGGCAAGCGGGTCTACCTCACCTGCAACACCCTGCCCCGCAACGAGGAGATCCCCCTGCTGCCCGACTATCTGCGGGCGGCCGAAAAAGCCGGGGTGGACGCCCTGATCGTGGCGGATATCGGCGTGCTCATGGAGGCCAAACGGGTGGTGCCGGAGATGGAGGTCCACATCTCCACCCAGACCGGCATCGTCAACTACCTGACCGCCCGGGAGCTGTACCACATGGGCGCCAAGCGGGTGGTGCTGGCCCGGGAGCTGCGCTTTGACGAGATCCGCGCCATCCGCGACAACACCCCGCCGGAGCTGGAAATCGAGTGCTTTGTCCACGGGGCCATGTGTATGTCCTTTTCCGGACGGTGCGTCCTGTCCAACTACCTGGTCAACCGGGACGCCAACCGCGGCGAGTGCGCCCAGCCCTGCCGCTGGGGCTACCACCTGATGGAGGAAAAGCGCCCGGGGCAGTATTTCCCGGTGTTTGAGGACGAAAAGGGCACCTACATCCTCAACGCCAAGGACCTGTGCATGATCGAGCACATCCCCGAGCTTTGCCAGGCGGGCATCACCTCCTTTAAGATCGAAGGCCGCGCCAAATCCTTCTATTATGTGGCGGTGGTGACCAACGCCTACCGCCAGGCGGTGGACCGTTACTGCGCCGCACCCGAAGGCTTCGTGCTGCCGGCGTGGATCGAGGAGGAGACCCGCAAGGTCAGCCACCGGCAGTATTCCACCGGCTTCTACTATGGCCGTCCCGAGGAGGGCCAGTTCTACGAAAACGGCGGCTATGTCCGCAGCTGGGACGTGGTAGCGGTGGTGGACCGCCAGGAAGGCGACACCCTCTTCTGCACCCAGCGCAACAAGTTCCTGGTGGGGGACCAGCTGGAACTGCTTATCCCGGGCCGCGAGCCTCTGCCCTTTGTGGTGGAGCAGATCGTGGACGGGGAAGGGGAGAGCCAGCCTTCCGCCTGCCACGCTATGATGAAGTTTTCTATGCCCGCCGGCGGCCTGACCGGTGTGCCGGAAAACGCCATCTTCCGCAAAGCTTCCCTCAGATAGTACCGCAAAAAGCGCCTCTGCCGGACTGCCGGTGGGGGCGCTTTTTTACTGCCTTATTTCCAAACCAAGGCCAAAGGGTGAATTTTCTGCCTGCCTCTTCCAGACGATTGACACCGTCACAAAACAAGTGTAAGATAAAATCAAACCATGGGGAGGGGGAAACTGTACCCTTCTCTCGGTAAGATTCGACACAGAAAGGATGTGCCGTATATGGATAACAATAAACGGATCACCGTCATGACCATGGCGATCAGCTTCGTAGTGCTGCTGATCATTTTGGCTGTTGCCGCCGGGATCTTCCTGACCCCGCCGGAGGAGGAAAGCCAGCCGCTGCCCCGTCCCGGGGAGGAAACCACCCAGACCGAGCCGGAGGAGGAAGCCCCCTCTCAAGAGGAGCCAAAGGACGAGCCGGAACAGCAGACCCCGCCTTCTACCGAGGAGGACACCAAACCCGAAGACCAGCCGGCTTCCACCCAGCCGGTGACCCAGGCGGAGGGCGAGCCCTTTGCCTTTGCGGTCCAGCCCAAGAAGATGGAATGCCGCATCCAGCTGGGGACCGGTTCCCTGGCGGAGGAATACACCGCCCAGACCACCGATTCCGCCACCATCTCTCAGGCGACGTCGGCCCTTTCCTCCCTGACCACCAAGGTCAACACCCAGACGGCTACCGGCGACCGCCACCGCCGCTATGAGCTGACCTTCACCTTCCCGGACGGCTCCCAGCGCGAGTATATTATGGATGACGCCACCATCGCCCCGGAGGACCGCCTGATCCAGGTGTCTAGCCCCACCGGACGGCAGGCTTACGCCACCTCCGATACCGGCAAACTGGATAACCTGTGGCTGATGCTGGACGAACTGGCCCAGGTGGAGACCGGTACCCCCGGCTCCAAATATCCCGAACTGGCACCGGCAAGCCAGGGCGCAGACCGCCTGATGATCTACAGCAACTCGCAGCGGCTGCTGGTGCAGCTGGATACCACCGAGGCCAAATCGGTGCTGCAGGCACTGGCTGCTCTGGAAGCTCAGCCCGGCGTGGACTTCTCCGAAGCCAAGACCGGCGCCAAGTGGACCGAGCTGGAGATGCGTGCCGGCAACGAGACCTCCACCCTCTACCAGTACGTCTGCTATGAAAACGGCATCGCTGTCCAAAGCGGCAGCACCAGCACCTTCTACCCCTGCAGCCAGGAAAGCCTCAAGACCCTGATGCTGGCCATGCGGCAGGCTTATCAAAACGGCAGCGCCGTGCCCTCCTGGCTGGGCATCATGAGCCTGGAACACTTTACCGATATGCAGGTCTACTGCTCGGTGGGCGGCCGCCGGGAACACGCCGGCCTGGTGTACGACTTCAGCACCGGCATCTTCCAGGCGCTGCAGAACCTCCATGTGGAAAAATCCGCCCCCACCAAGGTCAACGCGGTGGAGGAGATGGGCCTTTACTACTTCGAGCTGGAATTTGACACCGACGTCCAGTACCGCATCGCCATTGAGGAAAGCGGCAGCAAGCTGCTGCTGACCATCGAGTCCTCGGACATGAAGGACATCCTTCAGTACACCCTGGTGGACGACGCAGCTTGGCGGATGCTGGAATCGGAGGTAGCAAAACAGCTGTACTAAGCGGGATTTTGAGGAGGAAGCGACATGAAACGGAAGAAACAGAGGATTGCCGTCCTGCTGCTGGCCATGCTTCTTGCCCTCGGGACCGGCTGTGCCGCCGAGCCCCGGGAGGCGGAGCCTCTGCCCGTTACCGAAGAGGTCCCGGACCAGGAGGCACCCGCCCCGGAGGAGACGGCTCCGGCGGAAGAAACAACTCAGCCGCAGCCAACCGAAACCCCAACAAATGAGCCCGAACCTCAACCGGAGACGGCCCCTGCCGCCCAACAGACCCCGGCGCCCCAGCCCACCGCTGCCCCGGCCGCCGGGACGGACGAGCTGTTTTCCATCCAAAGCAAGCTGACCCGCGCCGAACTGTGGACGCAGGGCAGCGAAAAAGAGGAATTGCGCAGCGTCACCATCACCGATGCAGCCGCGCTGGAAAAGATCCGTCAAGCCATTAACGCCCTGGAGGAGCAGCCCGGCAGCGGCGATGCAAAGGTTTCCGACCCCTGGACCGCACAGCTGGACCTGACCCTGGCCGACGGCAGCCAATTTTGCTACGGGCTGCGGATGGCCCCGGATAGCCAGCAGCTGGAACTGGATGCCACCATCTGGGTGGACGCCTCCGGCCAAAACCGTCCGGCTGAGAGGACCTACTACAACGCTCCGGGAGAAAGCCTCCGCGCGTTGCTGGACCAGCTGACGCAGCAGGGCGACCCCATGGTCAGCCTGGACCCGAAAGGCTGGATGGAGCAGGGGATGCGCTTTCTGCTCTGCGACAATCAGAACCGTCTAGCCGTCTGGATGGAGGGCAACCCCTTTGCGGGGATCTCCCAGCTGGAACCCGTTTCGGAGGAGCAGCTGGGCAAAAAGCAGGAGGGTTGGGAGCTGCGGCTCACCGGAGAATATACCCCGCTGCGCTACGAGCTGTATGAAAACGGCCTGAAGGTGACCTACCATACCGGCGACGTTTATACCTACCGCCTGACTGACCAGCAGCGCCAGCAGCTGGATGCCGTCTGCGCCAAGGCTTGGGAAGGGGAGAGGGTACCCTCCTGGCTGGGCCTCATGAGCGAGTCAAAGATGAAAGAACTGATCCTGACCCAAGCGGGCAAGAGCCGCTCTCTGGGGATGGATACCCAGGTCTTCGCCGCCCTGCGCCAACTGACGGTCAGCGGCCCGGCCCGGACGGATACCCCCATGCCGGACGGTGTCGATCAGATGGAGATTCGATTTAACACCGGCGTCCAGTACACCATAGGCTGGCAGGACGGAAAACTTTGGGTCGCGTCCAGCGACATGTCCTCCCAGCTGTGCTACACTTTGACCGAAAGCAGCAAAAAGTGGCTGAATAGCCTGTAAAGGGACAATCCTTGACAGCAAAAAACCGCATCATTAGGAGGAAAACGAGTGTACCGAATTTTGTTCGTCTGTTTAGGTAATATTTGCCGAAGCCCCATGGCGGAGTTCGTCATGAAGGACCTGACTGAGAAAGCCGGCCTTGCGGACCGCTTCCAGATCGCCTCTGCGGCCACCAGCCGGGAGGAACTGGGCAACCCGGTCTACCCGCCGGCCCGCCAGAAACTAGCGGAGCACGGCATCTCCTGCGCCGGGAAAACGGCCCGCACCCTGACCCGAGAGGACTACCAGAACTACGACCTGCTTATCGGCATGGACGAGTCTAACCGGCGCAACATGCTGCGTATCTGCGGCGGCGACCCGGAGGGCAAGATCCACCTGCTCATGGACTACACCAGCCGCCCGGGACAGGTGGCGGACCCATGGTACACCGGCGACTTCGAGGCCACCTGGCGGGACGTGCTGGAAGGCTGCCAGGGCCTGCTGGAACAGTTGGTATAACGATAAGCGGATGCGCCGGGACCACCCGTGGAGAAGGGAGGCTCGCCATGAAAAGAAGCTTGATGTGCTGGGGCGCGGCGGCCCTGCTGCTGGCGGCGACCCTGTCCGGCTGCGGCCAGCGCCTATCACCCCAACCCGACCCGGCAAAGGAGGACGGTGCGCCGTCTTCGGAAAGTGTCCAGCCCGCGGCGGACCCGTGGGAGGATTTCGTCGCCCAGATGGAGGCGCAGGGCGTCCCCTTTGAAGATCTGCACACGCTGGAAAACATGGGCTTTTCCCACGAGGAGATCATGCGGATGTCCGCGGAGGAGGTCACAGGAAAGATAGAAGACATCCTCGCGGGTATGAAGCAGGGCAAACTCGAGACGCTGAAGCAGATGGCTGCCGCTCCGGAAACGGTCCGGGCGGAGGAGCAGTTTGTCTACACCGACTCCACAGGCACCGAGCGCCTTTCCCTGGTGGAACAGAGCATCCAAAGCATCGGCAGCAGTGAACCGTTCGGTTTTACCGGCTATTTGTCCGGCGGCACGGTTCCCATTGCCTATGCCTTTGTCCTTGAGCCGGACGGCACCGCCATTCTCATGACCTACAACGATCATCTGGGCCAGAAAGAGTACACCGTCACCGACGTTTACGAGCACCCGCTGTTCTACCATTTTACCGACCGCAAGGAGCTGTTCTTCACCATCCCCAAGGAGATCAAAACCTTTGCGGAAAAGACCCCCCTCGAGGGCTATGCCGCCGGGGAGGACCTGGACGGCGCCGCTCTGACCGCGCAGCAGGCGATCGATGCGGCGCGGGAGACGGATGCGGCCTTGGACGCGCAAAACGCCAGGGGAGGGCTGCACCTGAATGTTTACGGGGCGGTCGTGCCGGAAACCAGCCTGTCCGGCCTGCCGGAGCTTGCGGCGGGGGTGACCGGCGCCTGTGACATCGAGGGCACCCGTTTTTACAAGGTGGCGATGCCGTCCAGCGCCGAGACGCCCGCCGTGCTGGACGATGTGTATTATGTGTCGGAGGACGGGCAGATCGTCTTCCTGGAAAGCATGGTCGCCGGGGAACTGATCCCCATTGGCTGCAAGGGTCTAAAGCACATTCCGCTATAACAAGGATTTCGTTTCCAAAGAAAGACCCTCTCCCAGCGGGAAATCCTTGCCGCAGGGGGCAGCATCTCCCGATAGAGGAAGCGATACTTGATAGAAAGAGAGGTGCTCGTATGAACGCAGAGAAGTTTTCCGACGATATGGGCAAGCTTGATACGAAATATGTTGACGAAGCTCTTTCTTATGACAAAGCGCATAAATCGAAGATAAGGCATCGAAAGCAGGGTATCTTTATTGCTATTGTTATAGCCGTATTCGCTCTTTGCGGTTTTGCGGTGTATGAGCTTGGATTATCGGACCCGTGGTTCCAGAAGCCGTCTACTGACCCGGTTCAAACGGTTCAAAGCGCGATTGAAGGACAAGCCGACAAAGAGTACACAATTTCTGTGCGTGTGGATGAAATCAAAGTGGACGAAAGCGAAACAGAGCGTATGATCCAAATGTACTCCGGCAGCGATCTTTCAAAAGACAGAGGATGGACAGACGAATACCTTGCGGAGCACTTTGTTGTGGTATGGGCGAAATACTATGTAGAGTACGACCACACAAAGACATTTTTGGATGACGGTTATACAGAACAATACTTCTATCTGACCCAAGATACAAAATCCGGGGAATGGACGATTTCGGACAATACATCTCCGAACATAAAGACGGAATAGACCGCCAGTTTATAAGATAGATATTCAACTGCGGAATAACGAAATAGGAAACCAAGAGCAGTTGCTTTCCCACAGGAAGCAGCGGCTCTTTTTTTGTGCCGGCGGTGCGACTGACTCTCGCTGCACGATGCAGGCGCAGAACCTGCGCAGGAATTTTCGCGCATCTCGTTTTATCGAGGGTAAAAAAGAAGCTCGCGTCAATACAACTCACGACGCGGGCGCTTTTCTTTCCTTTTTGCCAAGACCTATTTGCGCGATTCTGCCTGCGGGGGCTCCCCGCCGCCGCTTCAAGTCCCCAATCAAAAGCAAAAAAAGAACCCCATCCCCAAAGGACGAGGTTCTTTTTTGGTGCCGGCGGTGGGACTTGAACCCACACGGGTTGCCCCAACGGATTTTGAGTCCGTCACGTCTGCCATTCCATCACGCCGGCGAATACTCAAATAGTATACACGAACTGCCGCAAAAAAGCAAGCCTTTTTGCAAAAAGTTTCCCGCAGAGCATGAAAAAACTCCCCTGCGGCGGGGCAGGGGAGCGGAAACTATTCGGTGACCGAACCGTTGTCTACGTCAAACTTTTTGCTTTTCTTGTCGTAGACCAGCTGGCGGAAGCCCTCTCCGGTGATCTCGCCGGCCTCACCCACCACGGTAAAGGCCTTGGGGTCAATGGAGTGGATGATGTCGTAGGTCTTGTAGACCTCCTGACGGCGGACGGCGCACAGCAGGACCTCGCCTTCGATGCCGCTGTAACAGCCGCGGGATTTCAGCTCGGTGACGCCGCGCCCCAGGTCCTCCATGATGCGCTGGGCGATCTCGCGGTTGTGGCGGGAAATAATGAACATCACCTTGCCGGTGCCGCTGTCGGTACCGTAGAGCACCGCGTCGATGACCTTGGTGGAGATGTAGATGATGAGGATGGCGTAAAGCGGGCTTTCAAAGTTGCGGTAGACCACGGCGGAGATCGCCACGATAATCAGGTCGAAAAGCAGGATCAGCCGCCCCATGGAGAGGAAGCGCACCTTCCGGCTGACCAGGCTGGCGGCCAGGTCGGTGCCGCCGGTGGTGGAGCCGCGCATGAGGATCAGCGCCAGACCGAAGCCGGAGATGACGCCGCCGAAGACGATGGTCAGCAGCGGGTCGCCGGTGTACTGGGGCATGAAGGGCACCGTCAGGTCGATGCAGAGGGAGTAGATGACCATGGCTACAGCGGTCTTGGCCAAGAAACGGACGCCCACCGCGCAGAAACCCCAGATGAACAGCGGGATATTGAAGAGGATGTTCCCCAAGCCGATGGGCAGACCGAACAGGTAGTTGCAGACGGTGGCAAGACCGGTCAGGCCGCCGGGGGCGATGTTGTTGGGCGCGGTGAATACGTTGACCGACACCGCGGAGATCAGCCCTCCCACCACAAAGAAGACGCCGTCCAGCAGCAGTTCCTTGCACTTTTCTTTGGTGAAATAGCTTTGCATGGGGATCACTCCTATCTTGATGTTTTGGCGCTGCTTTTGACGAAAAAACAGCGGTCTGTCTTTATTCTACCACAAAAATGGCGCAAACGTAACCCCCTGGCGGTCATTGTCCTCCAAAGCCCTGCAAAAAGAAAAGACCGGCGCGGCGGCCGGTCGGGGGATTAGGTCTTTTTGATGAATTCGCGGCGGCACTGGGGACAGGTGATGCACACCTTGCCCCGGCCTTTGGGCACGCGGACCTTCTGTTTGCAGTAGGGGCACTGGAAGTGCCGGTGGGTGCGGCCGTCCCGCAGGCGGGCTTTGGTCTGAGAAAACCAGCTGCGCAGGGGAGCGGTCTTAGCCAGAAAGACCTGGTTTTCCTGGTAGCGGCGAGGGATATTGCGGGAGAGCATCCGTACCAAGATCACCGCCAGCAGGACGGTGGAAAGCAGATAAAAGGCGCTGGCCGCAGCGCCGTGGGAAAGGCAGGCCGAAAGAAAGGTGCAGATCAGGCTGAGCACCATAAGGGCCATCCCCAGCTGATCCATACCGTACCTGCCGTACATCATTCTTGCAAGCCAATTCATAGATTCCGATTCCTTTCATTGGATGATGAAACTAGTATATCATCCAAAAATGAACGGTTCATGAAGGCGGAGAAAACGCTCGATTATTTTTCTTGCTGCGCCCGGGGAGCGGCTTCCTCGGTTTGGGCCAGGTAGCGGCGGCAGGCGGCATCGGCGGCGGGAAGGGTCTCGTCCAGGCGGGAGAGGGTCCGGTCCAGGTGGGACAGGGTGCGGTAGAGTTTCACGGCAAAGGCGCTGGTAAAGGCGGCAGCGATGGCTGCAGCGGCGGTGCAGAGGATGCCGGTCAAAAGAGCAAACCGCTTCCAGAAGCGGGGCGAGAGGAGAAAGGACGATTTAGACAGCGTTTCGGGCAGCTTTACCATAATAAAACCTCCTGACAAAATAGTTTCTTCCTACAAAAAAACTAGCATAAAATCCCGCCCAGTGCAAGCGATACGCCAAAAATTATTCCCCGCCGGGCGCCCTGCGTTGAAGGGCGGGGCGGGTTTTGTTATAATAGGTTATACCGCTGCCGGAGGGCAGCCGCAGTTTCCAAGGAGGTTGCATATGGACCGTTATCATTCTTTAAAAAAGATCGCCGGCATCGTGGTAGGGGACGCCATCCTGGCCCTGGGCGTGGCGGCGTTTATCATCCCACACGGCTTTATTTCCGGCGGCGTGGCCGGCGTGGCGCTGGTCATCCAGCATCTCACCGGCCTGAGCGTAGACATCGGCGTAGCCGTGGCCGACGTGGGCCTCTTCTTGCTGGGCGCCCTGGTCATGGGTAAGGCCTTTGCCGCCACCATCCTCATGAGCACCATCCTCTATCCTACCTTCTTCGCGCTCTTTTCCCGTATCCCGTTCCTCACTTCGCTGACCACCGACCCGCTTATGGCGGCCATCTACGGCGGCGTGCTCAGCGGTGTGGGCATCGGCTTGGTCATTAAGGTGGGCGGCTCCACCGGCGGTATGGATATCCCGCCCATCATCCTCAACAAGATGTTCGGCTGGTCGGTGCCGGTGCTGATTTATATCTGCGACACCTGCCTGCTGCTGATGCAGTTCCCCTATTCCACCGGGGACCAGGTGCTCTACGGCATCACTATGGTGTTGGTCACCAGCCTGGTCATGGACAAGGTGCTGCTGGTGGGCAAGAAGCAGACCCAGGTGCTTATCATCAGCGCCAAGTACGAGGAGATCAACCGCATGATCCATGCGGAGTTGGACCGCGGTTCCACCCTGCTGGATTCGGTCACCGGTCACCTGAAGGAGCGGCAGCAGGCGGTGCTGACCGTCATCTCCCACCGGCAGCTGCCGGAGCTCAACCGCCGTATCCAGACCATCGATCCCAACGCCTTTGTGGTGGTCAACGAGGTCAATGAGGTACACGGACGGGGCTTTACCATGAACAAACAGAACCTGGAACCCCGGTACACCGTATCGGAGGAGACGAACGCCTAACTTTTCCGGCCGGACCCTTTGCGGGGTCCGGCCGTTTGCCTTTCGCGGAAGTTTGGGGTATAATGAGGACAATCCCATCCACCCAACAATAAGGAGGAACCGTTATGAAAAAACTGTTTTTTGAAACCCCGGAACTGGTCGAGATGGTCATGGGCGAGTTTGGCCTGGAGCTGGACGAAGGCATCACCAGCCTGGAGATCGTCCTGAACCTGGACGGCAGCTACGCCCTCTGGGGCCGCGACGGCGAGAAGGCTTATTTCATCACCAACGGTGAGGACGAGGACGGCCTTATCGCGGAGTTTGCCGAGTACGCCTCCCGGGTGCAGTAATGGAGCGCAGCGGCAAGTTTTACGTCCCGGCGGCGGACTACTTTACCAGCGGCAACGTCATCACCGGCAGCCTGGGCAACTTCAACTACAAGATCAGCCCCGACCTGGAACAGGAGGAGCTGGAGGTGGTCACCTGGCTGGGGAAGATGAACCTGGCCCACAGCGAGGTGCAGGCGCAGCAGCGCTTCGAGCTGAGCGAAGAGGGCCTGCAGCAGCTGGACCGCTGGCTGGGCGAGCAGCTGTAACTGCCCCTCACCCGGGCAATATGGTGAAAAAAGGAAGTCACTTCTGCGCATAACGCCAAATTTGTCGGAAATTCCCTCCTCCCGATTGTATTCCGCCCCAAAAGCGGGTACAATGGAGGCAAGGCAGAGACCTGCCGCAAAATCTCCCGCTATGGGAAGGAGGAACGGATGATGAAACGACTGCTTGCAAAGATGACGGCCCTTTCGGCCCTGCTGCTGGCTTTGAGCCTCCCGGCTGCCGCCGCGGAGAAGCCGGTGGTCTATGGCATCGACCAAACCAAAGGGGAATTGACCTTGACCGAGGACGGCACCGTCCGTTCCTGTTGGGAGATCGACCCGGAGAAGCTGACCATCACCCAAAACGCTACCGACGGCCTGGTGCTGCAGTTCCGTGACCCGGACAACGGCTGGCACCGGGTAGCCCTGGGTGACCGGAAAGCGGTGCTGCTGACCGGCAGCTACCAGACGCTGGTGCTGGCGGAGAAGGTGGAGGACGAGGTGCGCTTTGTGCTGGATGAGGACGCTACCGTGCGCTCCCTGCAGGTGCAGGCCCCGGTGAAGATGCTGGTCAACGGCGGGGTATCCACCCTTCAGGTCACCAACGGCCGCGCCCGGGTGACGGTAGGGGAGGACTCCGACATTTCCAAGATCCAGACCACCTACGCCCCGGCTATCGTCGGCGCCAAATTTGCCGACGTGGAGGTAGTAGACCCGCCGCGGGAGCCTTCCAGCAGCTCTTCCGGCTCGTCGGGCGCTTCGTCCGATGACCGCACCGACCGCTGGGACGACGAGGACGACGACTGGCGCGGGATGATCCGGGTGCCGTACATCAGCTGCGACTGGGACGACGATACCCTGCGCTTTGACTGCAACGTTTCCGGCGCTACCATTACCTGGAACGGCCACTATCTGGGCCGCACCGACGCCGGCAGCAACTTCTTCCACCTGCCGGTGCGCCGCACCAATTCCCTGACTCTGGAAAAGAGCGGCTACGGCACCCTGCGCCTGACCGTTTACGGCGACTAACTAAGTAGAAATCGAACCATCCCAGCCGGGCTGCTGCATCCTGCGGCGGCCCGGCTTTTCTGTGGCCTTTTGCCGGTTGCTCCCGTAGACTTTGCCGGGGGATGGTGCTATAATGGGAGGCAGAAATCAGCAAGGAGGGAAGCTATGCTTCGTTACGAAAAAACCGAAAAAGCCATCGCCCGCATCGACCACGACATCGCGGCGCTGGGCGTGGCCAAAAAATATCTGAAAAACCACTCCAAGGACATCGAGTCCCATGTGGTGGCGCTGAACAAGGAGCGCCAGGGTCTGGTGGACGAGCTGTGCCACGAGGACTACCGCTCCTACCAGGCGCTGCGGGACTGGATGGAGGAGCAGGATATCCCGGGCCGCGCTCTGGACGCCGAGGCTCAGCAGCAGCTTCTGGAACAGATCCGCGAGTGTTTCGGCCGCAAAGCCCCCGTCCCCGGCAAGGCCAGCCACGGCCTCAACGCTTGGCTGCGGATGCTTAACATCCAGGCCCAGTGGCAGGAAGTCGGAGAAGGGGAGTGGGCCCAGCTGACGGTGACCGGTTTCGGACAGTACCGTCTGCTGGACGATGAGGAGTATTAACCGACTTTTCGATACCGGCAGCAAATTACGCCCTGTCCCAAGGCAGGACGGCATCAGGAGGAGATCGTCATGAATCAAAGAATGCAGCGGGTGCTGGCCGCCATGGAGAAGGCCGGCCTGGAACAGATGGTGGTTGCCGACAGCGGCGCCATTTACTACCTGACAGGGAAGCGCATCGAGCCCGGTGAGCGGATGCTGGCGCTGTACCTGAACCAAAACGGCAAGCACAAACTGGTGCTCAACGAGCTGTTCCCTCTGCACGGGGACCCGGAAGGGATGGAAGTACTCTTCTATAACGACACCCAGGACCCGGTGGCCCTGCTGGCCCAGTACACCGACCCCAACAAGGCGCTGGGCGTGGATAAGGTGTGGCCGGCACGCTTCCTGCTGCCGCTGATGGAGCGGGGCGGCGCCAGCCGGTTCTGCAACAGCTCCTCCATCATCGACCACATTCGCGCGGTCAAGGACGCCGACGAGATCGAAAAGATGCGCCGCGCCTCCCAGCTGAATGACCAGGCCATGGGCGAGCTGCAGAAATGCGTGGCCCAGGGCATGAGCGAAAAAGAGGCCGCCGAGGAGCTGGCCCGCATCTACCAGCGCCTGGGAGCCAACGGGGGCTTCTCCTTTGAGCCCATCATCGGCTACGGTGCCCACGGTGCCGACCCCCACTACGGCGACCACGGCGACAACCGTCCCCAGCCCGGCCAGAGCATCGTGCTGGATATGGGCTGCAAGCACGACGGCTACTGCTCCGATATGACCCGCACCGTCTTCTGCGGGGCACCCACCGAGGAGCAGAAACGGGTATACGACATCGTCCTGGAAGCAAACCTCCGCGGCATCGCGGCAGCCCGCCCCGGCGCGCGCTACTGTGATGTGGACGCCGCCGCCCGGGACTACATCACCAGCAAGGGCTACGGCGACCGCTTCCTCCACCGCACCGGCCACAGCATCGGCCTGGAGTGCCACGAGTTTGGCGACGTGTCCTCGGTCAACCAGGATGTTCTGGAGCCGGGCATGATCTTCTCGGTGGAGCCGGGCGTCTACCTGGCAGGGGACTTCGGCGTCCGCATCGAGGACCTGGTTCTGGTCACCGAAGACGGCTGCGAGGTGCTCAACCGCTTCCCCAAAGAGCTGGTCCAGCTGTAACCGGCAGAAAACTTCAAAAAAAGAAAGCTCCGGCCCGGGGAGGGTCGGAGCTTTTTGCATCATAGAGCAAAAATAGTAAATTTAATTCCAAGGATAAGGCAGCAACTGGGAAAGGGGCGCCACCAGTTCCTCCTTCACCAGCACCCGGCAGCTGCCGTTTTGGTCGTGGATCTGGTGGAGAAACTCCCGGCAGCGGCCGCAGGGCGGGATGGGCTGCCCGGAGGAATTGACCGCCACAATGGCCAGCACCTGGCTTTCCCCGGCGGTGATGAGGGCGGCAATGGCAGCGTGCTCGGCACAGAAGCCCATGGAGCAGGGGGCGTCGATGCACACCCCGGTGTAGATCTTCCCACTGGGGGAGACCAAAGCGGCAGCCACCTGTCCGGCGCTGACACTGCGGGAAAGCTCCCGCGGGGCCAGGACCTGTCGGGCGGCGGCCAGCAGCGGGGCAAAATCCGCCGGACTATCGTACTTCATGCAGCTGCCTCCGTTCGATGTAGCACAGCGCCGCGCCGATGGCGGTGCCGTATTCCGAATGCTGCGGGATGACGAAGCGCACCCCGGACATGGATTCCAGCTGGCGGAAGACCGGCGGGCAGAAGGGCAGGGTGGAAAGGTTGCCGATAAGCACAAAATCCCGGATGCCGCTGCCCAGGGAGGAGAGGATGGCGCTCTTTCCTACGCACTGCAGCACCATATTGATGAGCCCGCGGGCAATATCCGGCTCGGAGGCGTCGCTGGTGGCCTTGCCGAAGTTGGAAGCGGTGGCGTCCAGCGGCAGGCCGGGCAGGGGGTGGCTGGTGATGTCGCGGATCTGCAGGTCGATGCTGTCCACCGAGCCTTCCATGGCCAGCTCGGTGATGCGGTGGAAGTCCTGGGTCTTGAGCAGCAGGCTGGAAAGGCCGGCGATGGTACCGCCGCCGATGCCCACCCCGCCGATGTGCTCGATGGTGTCGCCTTCCACCCGTACCAGGGAGGTGCCGGTGCCCATGCTGACGATGATGGTCCGTTCCAAGCCGCTGAGGAACCGCCCGCCCAGGCCGTTGCAGAGGAACTCGTCCGCTTTGGCGGTGGGCAGGTTGTAAAGCGGCTGGTTGAGATAAGCGCTGCCCACGCCGGTGAGCATCACCTTTTCGATGGCGTCCAGGCCGATGTTGTTGTCGTAAAGGTATTTTCCGAAGGCGCCGAACAGCGAGGTGACCGGGTCGGTGGCCCGGACGAACAGCGGCGCCCGGACCTTTCCTTCTTCGATGCCGATGATCTTGGTGGTGCTGCCGCCGACGTCGATGCCGATGACCATGCCCATATCATCCCTTCCTTTCAAAAAGCAAAACTTTGTCCCGATTATACCACAAAATCGCCCCCGGGGCTAGTCCGAAAAAAGCGAGGTTTCCGGGCCGAAAAACCGGGAAAAACCCCGCGGCGGGGGTGCTTTTTTCCCTAAAATATGCTATACTATATCGGTTAGTGTAAAAAGGAACGAGGGATGCTTTATGCAGAAGGTTTGGGAATTTTTCAAGAAGGAAACGGTGCTTTGCATCGCCGGGGTGCTGGCGGCGGGCTCTATGCTGCTGGTGCCGCCGTCGGCTGCCTATGTGGGATACATCGACTTCCGGGTGCTGGGGCTGCTGTTTTGTTTGATGACGGTGGTGGCCGGGCTGCAGGGGTGCGGCGTCTTTACCAAGCTGGCCCATCAGGTGGTGGGGCGCGCCAAAAGCCTGCGCAGCCTCTGCCGGGCGCTGGTGCTGCTGTGCTTCTTTTCTTCTATGCTCATCACCAACGACGTAGCGCTCATCACCTTTGTGCCCTTCGGCATCATGGTGCTGTCCCTCATCGGCCAGCGCAGCTGCCTGATCTGGCTGGTGGTGCTGCAGACGGTGGCCGCCAACCTGGGCAGCATGCTCACCCCCTTCGGCAACCCGCAAAACCTCTATCTTTATGCCCAGTATAATATGGGCCTGGAGCGGTTCTTTGCCCTGACTTTGCCCATCGCGGCGCTGAGCCTGGTGCTTCTGCTCCTGCTGGTGCAGGTGATCCCCGCCGAGCCGGTGCAGCTGGCCCTTCAGGAGGAAGCCACCTGCTCCGACCGCCGCCGGCTGACCGGGTATCTGGTGCTGGGAGCGGTCTCCATCCTGACGGTGTTCCGGGTGCTGCCCTGGCAGGCGGCGGTGGCGGTGGTGCTCCTTTGGGCGCTGCTGCTGGACCGTCCGGTGCTGCGCCAGGTGGACTACTGCCTGCTGCTCACCTTCGTCTGCTTCTTTGTGTTCATCGGCAATATGGGGCAGCTGGAAGCGGTGCGCGTCCTGGTGAGCGAGGTGCTCACCGGCCGGGAGGTAGTGGCTTCGGCCCTGCTCAGCCAGGTGATCAGCAACGTCCCCGCCGCGGTGATGCTCTCCGGCTTCACTCAGGGGGGCGCGGCCCTGGTGGTGGGTACCAACATCGGCGGCCTGGGTACCCTGATCGCCAGCCTTGCCAGCCTCATCTCCTTTAAGTTTTACAGCCGCCTGCCCGACGCCCAGTCGGGGCGGTATCTGGCGGTATTTACCGCCGTCAACTTCGCCCTGCTTATCCTGCTGCTGCCGGTGGGCGTGCTGCTGGAGCAGTACATCAGCCAGGCGGTAATCATCATTATGTAACAGGAGGAACCTATGCCAGGACTGAATACCTTAGCCATTGCCCATCGCTTTTTGGCGGAACACATCCACCCCGGAAATCTCTGCATCGACGCTACCGCCGGACGCGGTCACGACACCGCCTTCCTCTGCAAACTGGTAGGGGAGAGCGGCCGGGTCATCGCTTTTGACATCCAGGAGGACGCCGTGCAAAGCACCCGGGCGCTGCTGGAAAAGGAGGGCCTGTCCTCCATCGCCCAGGTCCATCTGGACAGCCACGCCAACATGGACGCTTACGCCCAGGAGGGCACGGTGGACGCCATCACCTTCAACTTCGGCTATCTGCCGGGTGGCGACCACAGCATCTTCACTCAGGCGCCCAGCAGCATCCAGGCCATCGAAAAGGGCCTGCGCCTGCTGCGTCCCGGCGGGCTGATGAGCCTCTGCGTCTACTACGGCGGCGACAGCGGCTACGAGGAGAAAAACGCCCTGATGGAGTACTTCAAGACCATCGACTTCAAGCAGTACACCGTGCTGGTCACCGAGTTTGCCAACCGCCCCAACGACCCGCCCATCCCGGTGTTCATCCTCAAAGAGATCTAAACCCAAAAGAAAACGCCCCCAGGCGGCCGAAGTCCGGCAGTCTGGGGGCGTTGTTGTATCCAGATCGATTTAGCGGTAGCGGAGCTTGCTGCGGCGGAGCACCAGGGAGAAGGTGTTGAGCGCCACATACAGCAGGCAGATTTCTAAGGGAAGAGCAGTCAGGTTTTTAATAGCCCGGGGAGGGAGCAGTCCCCAGAATTGGCTTCCGGTGACGAGGGTCAGCCAGAAGGTGTTGAGCAGGCAGTTGAGCAGCAGGGTCACGGTGCTTTTAGCCAGGATGGCGCGGGGGATGGTGCAGCGCTGCTGGCGGTAGAAGAACATCCCGTACACCAGGCCGCCCAGCATGGCGGTAAGGGTAAAGCCGAAGAAGTAGCCGCCGGTGGGTTTGATGATGTACTTGATGATGTCGCCGGTACCGGCTGCGATGGCTCCGGTGACCGGGCCGTAAAGCATGCCCAGCAGGGCGGTGACCAGATAGCCCACGCCGATCTTCAGGGTGGGGCTGGCTTCGATGGTGAAGAAGGAAAGCACCACGCTCAGCGCTAGCAGCATGCCGATGCCGGTCAGCGAGCGCAGGTTGTGCATTTCCCGGGCCGAGGAGACGAACTGGTCCGCCAGACGTCCGCCCCAGGACAGGGAAGGCTGATTCTTCACCGCAGGGTTTGGATTTTGCATAAAAATACCTCCTACGATGCTGAAACAACGCAGGAGATAAGCTCCCTCATTGTAACAGCGGGATGCGGAAAACCGACCGCAGGCCCAGCCGGGCCTTTCGTCCCTGCAGCAACTCCCCGTCTGCAGGACACTTGACGCCTGTTTTCCTACTCTGTGTTTTTCGGACAAGGTCATTATAGCACGATTTTCCCGGAAAACAACCCCGTCGGCGGGTTTCCCGGCGATTTTGGGGGAATTTTTCGCAAAAGGCGGGCGTCGGCTGCGAATAGCGCCCCTCCGTTGCGGCCATACTTCCCCCAAAACCATCGGAAAGGATGACCGTCATGCCAAAAACCCCGATCCAACCGACCCACCCCGCCTGGGAGACCGCCTCCCTGGCTGCCGCCGCCCTGCTGGGCAGTTTGCTTTCCCTTTTAGGGGAACGGGCCGACCCTGGGGGGATTTTGCTGCCCCAGGTGGGGATGGGCGCCGCCGTCTGCGCACTGGTTTTGCTGCCGGAGATGGTGCGCATCTGGGAACGCCCGCCCCAAAAGCGCCGGCCCGGCGGTTGGGCTTGGGGTCTAGCGGGACTGGCGGCGGTGTCCGGGGCTTTGCTGCTTTGGCCGGCGGCTTCGGCCCAAAGCTGCGGGCTTAGCTGGGCGTGGCTTGGCCCGCTGGTGGTGTGGATGCTTCAGCGGGGCATCCTGCGCCAAAAGCCTCAAAGCGGGGAAGGTTGGGCGCTGGTGCTGGTGACCCTTTGCGGCACGGCATCGGCTGTGGTGGCGCCGCGGGGGCTTTTCTGGGGCGTCCCGGAGGGGCTTTTGCTGGCCGGGGCGGTGCTCTGCCTGCAGGAACGCCGCCAGGATGGCTTTCAGGGGGTGTTCTTCGGGTGTTTGGCAGTGGCGGCCCTGGCGGTTCCCGCCATGCTCGAGGCTCCCACTCCCACGCCCACCCAGCTGTTTTGGGTGCTGTGCTGGGGGGTGGCCCTGGGGCTGCTGTTTCGGCTGTTTGGCGCGTCGGCCCGGCACAGTTCGCTAGTGCGGCTGGGGCTGGTGCTCCCGGCGGCAGCGGCGCTGGAGGTGGTATGGCGCTTCCTGCTGGGCCGGGAAACCAGCCTGGAACTGCTGCTGGCGGCGGTGCTCACCGGTTTCGGCGTGGCGGTCCCGCTGGCGGCGGAGCTGGGCTGGGGCTGGCAGAGCAGAGAGGAGGACGGACATGTTTCCTCCGTCTAAATGAAAAAACTGGACGGGCCCTCGGGAGCGTGGTATAATGTATATACCGAAAAAAAGGGGGAGATATTATGCAGAATAACGCGCCTTCCAAGGTGTATTACACCGACCTGAGCGCTGGCAACAACAATAACCTGCTCCAGAAGCTGGAACGCCTGATCAAGGCGGCAGGCATGGAGCAGATCGACTTTACCAACAAATACGCTGCCATCAAGATCCACTTCGGCGAGCCGGGCAACCTGGCTTTCCTGCGCCCGAACTTCTCCAAGGTAGTGGCCGATATGGTCAAACGCCTGGGCGGCAAGCCTTTCCTCACCGACTGCAACACCCTGTACGTCGGCCGCCGCAAAAACGCCCTGGACCACCTGGACGCTGCTTATGAAAATGGCTACAATCCCTTCTGCACCGGCTGCCATGTGATCATCGCCGACGGCCTGAAGGGCACCGACGAGACCCTGGTGCCCATCGACGGCGAGTACGTCAAGGAAGCCAAGATCGGTACCGCCGTTATGGACGCCGACATTATCATCAGCCTGACCCACTTTAAAGGCCACGAATCCACCGGCTTCGGCGGCTGCCTGAAGAACATCGGTATGGGCTGCGGCTCCCGCGCCGGCAAGATGGAGATGCACAGCTCCGGTAAACCCCAGGTCAAGACCGCAAAATGCATCAGCTGCGGCGCCTGCAAAAAGATCTGCGCCCACGACGCTATTTCTTTTGTAGATGACGGCACCGGCCACAAGCGCGCCTTCATCGACCACAACAAGTGCGTCGGCTGCGGCCGCTGCGTGGGCGTCTGCCCGGTGGATGCCGTCACTCCGGCCAACGACGAGGCCAACGACATCCTCAACTGTAAGATCGCCGAGTACACCTACGCGGTGGTCAAGGACCGTCCCAGCTTCCACATCAGCCTGGTCGTGGACGTGTCCCCCAACTGTGACTGCCATGCGGAAAACGATATTCCCATCGTTCCCGATGTAGGTATGTTCGCTTCCTTTGACCCCATCGCTCTGGACCAGGCCTGCGCCGACGCCGTCAACGCCCAGCCCATCATCGACGGCAGCGCCCTGAGCCGCGCCGAGCACCGCCACCACGACCACTTTACCGACACCCATCCCGACACCAACTGGGAGACCTGCCTGGAGCACGGCGAGAAGCTGGGCCTGGGTACCCGTCAGTACGAGCTGATCAAGGTCAAATAATCTTTTCCGAAAACCAAAACCAAGACACAAAAAAGGACCGCTTCCCCGAGGGGAGGCGGTCCTTTTGGTTGTTCTGGTTTAGCAGGTGGCTTCTGCCAGGTTGAGGATGTGGTCGGAGATACGCTCGATGTCGGTGAGCATCTCACTGTAGATTACGCAGGTCTCGGCCGTGATCTCGCCGCGTTTCATGCGGTTGATCTGGTTGTCGCGGCAGGAGAGGCTCAGGTCGTCCACCTTCTGCTCCATCTCAGCGGAACGATCCAGCAGGCCGGCGGCCGGATCGGTAGAGAAGTCGAACTCGTCCAGAGAGGGCAGCACCACGTCACGCAGCACCTTCAGCTCCTGCTGAGCGGCCTTGGAAAGAGTCAGGCCCTTTTCCAGGAACATGGGGATGTACTCGGCGATGTTCATAGCGTGGTCGCCGATACGCTCGATGTTGCCGGTGATGGTGAACAGGCGGTTGACCGTCTCGGTATCCTGGGCGGCCAGCTCGTCGGCGGAAAGCTTGGAGATAAAGCGGGTGATCTCGGTGTTGAGGAAGTCGATGTATTCCTCGTTGTCGGTGATCTTCTGGAAGTTGGCGTCGCTGTTGGTCAGGACGGAATCAAAGGCCAGATGGACGTTTTCGCGGGCGATGTCGAACATACGCTCCACCTCGTGGCTCAGCTCACTGATGGCAACAACGGTATTGCCGATGTTGTGGTCCTTGATGAACTTGAGCTGCATTTCGTCGCTTTCGGCTTCGTCCAGATCGGGCAGGATGCGGCAGGCGAGCCGTGCCATATACTGGCCGAAGGGCAGCAGGAGAATGGTGGTGACGATATTAAAGACGGTGTGTACGTTTGCAATCTGTGCCATGGGGCTGGCGGAGGTCTGCTCCATCCAGCTGACAAACGGAGTAGCCATGGTCAGGGCCACAAACAGGGCGGTACCGAAGAGGTTGAACATCAGGTGGATGACGGTAGCGCGCTTGGCGTTGCGGCTGGTACCCACCGAGGCCAGGACGGCGGTGATGCAGGTACCAATGTTCTGGCCGTAGAGGACATACACGGCGCTTCCCAGGCCGATGGCACCGCTGGAAGCCAGTGCCTGCAGGATACCCACCGAAGCCGAGGAGCTCTGGATGAGGGCGGTGAAGATGGTGCCGGCGGCGATACCGATGAGCGGGTGGCTGAAGGTAGTGAACAGGTCCACAAAGGCGGGCAGCTCACGCAGAGGGGTCATAGCGGCGCTCATCATGTCCATACCGATAAACAGGATACCCAGACCGGCGATGATGGAGCCGATGTGCTGCAGCTGTTTGTTCTTGAGGAAGACGATGAAGATGACGCCCAAAAAGGCGATGATGGGGGCCAGGGCGCCGATGTCCAGCGCGATCAGCTGACCGGTGATGGTGGTACCGATGTTGGCGCCCATGATGATCCACACAGCCTGCTGGAGGGTCATCAGACGGGAGTTGACGAATCCGACCACCATGACGGTGGTTGCCGAGGAGCTTTGGATCAAGGCGGTGATGACGGCGCCGACGGCAACACCCAGGAAGCGGTTGGAGGTCAGCTTTTCCAGGATGTTTTTCAGGCGGTGGCCGGCGGCTTCTTCCAAGCCGCTGCTCATCATGCTCATTCCGTACAGGAAGAGAGCCAGTCCCCCGAGCATAGAGATAATAACAGTTGCGTCCATACAGTTTCTCCATTCTGCCATAAATGGCAATTGATAGATTTGGTCGCGGGTTTTCAAAATGTCGTTTTTCTGTCGAAATTCGAACACTTTTATTGTATCGGAAGGGGCAATCAAGTCGCAAATGCCAGCGTTTCAGGGAATTTGAGTAAAAAGGCAATCTATCGCTTGTTTTCATTCTTTTTCTTTTGATTTCTCAGAAATTTAACATTTTTTGCAACTGGACAAAAAATAAGAAATTTACAAGAAGGCTCTTGTATATTATAATGAAAGAAATGGGTAAGCGGCCCGGCGGATTTGGGACTTATCCCGTGAAGACGGTTGAGAGGTTGTGTATTATGCTCCCTTCTATGAAGCAAAAATTCCAAAAAATCTACTTAGTGCTTATTGGATGCGTGGTCATCTTCGGCTGCCTGACCTTTGTTTCCCTGCGTTTTTCGGTGCGGAACATGGAGGTCATCATCGAAACCAACTACCGCAAGATCCAGGCGCTGGACCAGATGCTGGAAATGGTGGACCGCCAGGACAGCGCGGTGCTCACCTACCTGAGCGTGGGCAAGGAGAAGGGGATCGACCTGTACACCAAGGGGATGCAGGATTTTCTCAAGTGGTTTTACGTCCTGGAGGACTATACCGAGACCGCCGACGCCGCCCAGGTGGAGACCATCCGCCAGGATTATGACCTTTACTGCCGGCAGTTTTCCCTCTTGCAGGAGGAGATGGCCGGGGGAGGGGAAAGCGGGGCCCTGGCCTACTACGACCAGGAGATGAGCCCGCTGTTTGACAGCCTGAAAAACGAGATCCGCCGCCTGCGGGACGACAACATCAACCGCATGCTTTCCCACAAGGAGGAGACCTCCCGCTTTGCCAACGGCATGGGCTTTTTGATTTTCATCCTTACTGCAACCACCGTCTGGATCAGCCACTCCATCGCCATGAGCCAGGTGAAAAACCTGCTGCTCCCGCTGGAACAGCTTTGCGACAACCTGCGCTCCATCTCGGCGGGCGGGTCCTTCTGCCGGTATCTGGAGGCGGCAGGCACCGCAGAGGTGGCCCAGCTTGCCACCGAGTTTAACAACATGCTCCACCGCCTGCAGGAGTATGAAGAGATCAACACCGGCACCCTCATGGCGGAAAAACAGAAGCTGGAAAGCATCATCCGCAGCATGGAGGACGTGTTCCTGCTGGTGGATTCCGATATGCAGATCGAGACCATGAACCCCGCCGCCGAGCAGATGTTCGGCGTGCCGGAGGAAGCCGCCCGGGGCCGTCACATCCTGGAGACCATCCACGACCAGCAGCTGTTCCACCTGGTGCTGAGCATGTACAACTGCGGCACCAACCACCAGGACCAGATCTACGAGCGGGACGACCGCATCTACCACGTGGTCTGCTGCCGGGTCCGCGGCGTGGAGGACACCAGCAGCAAGTACACCCTGCTGCTGCAGGATGTGACCAACATTACCAAGACCGAAAAGCTCCGCCGGGACTTTATCGCCACCGTGTCCCACGAGCTCAAGACCCCGCTGACCACCATGCAGATGGGCGCCAGCCTCCTTTCCAACGGCGCGCTGGGTAAGCTGACCCAGGAGCAGGAGACGGTGGTGGACGCCATCCTGGACGACGTAGACCGCATCAGCGGCATGGTGGAGGACCTGGTGGAGCTGACCCGGCTGCAGTCGGGCAACGTGTCCTACCAGTTCGAGGCGGTGTCGGTGGAGGAGGTGGCCCAGCAGGCCGCCGAGCGCTTTGCCGAGCGGGTGCAGTACAGCGGCGTTCAGCTGGAACTGCAGATCCCCGAGGGCCTGCCGCTGGTGCTGGCCGACCCGGAAAAGCTGGGCTGGGTGTTTAACAACATCCTCAACAACGCCTTCCAATACACCTCCAACGGCGACCGCATCACCATCTCGGTGCGCCGGGAGGAAAACGTGGCCCATGTGGTCATCCAGGACACGGGACTGGGTATCCCGCTGGAAAACCAGGGCCACCTGTTTGAAGGAGAATTCCACTGGAATGAGGACGACCGGGAGCACCGGGGCAGCGGGGTCGGTCTCTACCTGTCCAAGAAGATCATCGAGGCCCACGGCGGCGCCATCTTCGTCCAAAGCACCGAAGGGGAGGGCAGCGCCTTCCACTTCACCCTGCCCTGGGCGCCCAAGGCGTCGCTGCTGTAATCCCAAAGGAAAAGGAGACGGCCTATGAAAACGGTCCTCATTGCGGACGATACCAAAAACATCCGCCTGATGCTCAGCAAGTGTATGGAGCTCATCGGGTGGAAGGTCCTCTGCGCCGAAAACGGAAGCCGGGCCCTGTCTCTGCTGGAACAGCAGCGGGTGGACCTGATCATGCTGGATATCAAGATGCCGGAACTGTCCGGCACCGAGGTGCTGCGGCGGCTGCGCAGCGCTGGGGACACCACCCCGGTGATCGTCATGACCGCCTACGGCACCATCAAAAACGCGGTGGAGACCACCAACCTAGGGGCGGTGGCCTACCTGCAGAAGCCCTTCACCACCGACAAGCTCTGCCGCACCTTGGAGCAGCTGGAACAGGACGGTGTGCTTCGTCTCGAGAAGGAAAGCGCCGCGCCCTCCTTGGAGGCGCTGCTGGGGCAGCTTCCCGCCCGCCCGCTGGACCCGGCCCTTTACCGGCAGCTGGCCCAGGCGGCCCAAGCCCAAGGCAAGGAGGACGACGCCCGTTGTTACGAAGCCCTGGCCCGCGCCTTGGAAGAACAGGGCCGGTAAGGTAAAACAAGAAAGAAGGCGGTCTCATGGACCCGAAAGCGATGCAAAAAGGAAGGCGATCCCTTCTGGTGGTGGTCTTGCTGCTGGTGATATTGGCGGCAGGCGTCGGGCTGGCGCTGCTGCTGGAACACCCGCCTGCAGAGCCGGTACCGGAGGCCGAAAGCCAGGTGTCCTATCCGGCCCCGGAACCGCAGGAGGACGCCGGGCCTGCCCTTTCTCCCCAGACTATGACCTGGGAAGAGGAGGAAGGCCGGGTGCTGCGCATGGAGGTGTCGATGCCGGAGGATTGGTCCTACCACGGCCGGGAGAGCGGCAGCGGCGACCAGTACTATCAAAACGCGGACAGACAGAAGATCGCCGGAAGTTTCGGCATCCTGCGCCTGCTGGAAGAAGGGGAAACCCTGGAAGAACAGGACAACCCGGCGCAGATCCCCAGCCGGGAGATCGAGCGCTCCTTCGTTACGGTGGACGGCCGGGATTATCTGCTGGAAAAAGCCAATCTGAGCAGCCGGGACCGCCCGGACCTGTATGCGTACAACTACTGCTTTGTGCAGGACGGCGCGCTGCTCAACTTCTATTTCTATAACGATGGGGATGATCCCGCGGCGCTGGCCATCTACGAAGCGGTGCTGGCGTCCATCCAGGCGGACATCACCCAATAAAAAACCACCGGTATCAAAGCGATACCGGTGGTTTTTCTTTGTGAAACTAGGCGCGTTTTGCCTTGGCGCGGTTGCGGATGATCTTGTAAGCCTGGATGAGGACGGTGGGCAGGAAGGCCAGCAGGTAGATGATACCGATGTTTGCCATGCCCATGGGGGTCACCTCAAAGAGGCGTTCCAGCGGCGGGAAGAACAGCACGCTGTTGAGCAGCAGCAGGCCGATGATGAAGGCGTAGACGCTGGAAATGTTGCTGCGCAGGCCCAGCTGGAAGATGGAGAGGGTGCTGCGGCAGTTGAAGCCGTGGAACAGGCGGGCCAGGGTCAGGGTGGAGAAGGCCATGGTCATCGCCAGGCCGCTGCCGCCCTGGGAGAGGCCCAGGTGATAGGCGATCATGGTGAACAGGCCGATGAGGGAGCCTTCTGCCAGGATACGCAGCAGGAAGTTTTTGGTCAGGATGGGCTCCTTGGGGTCACGGGGCTTCTGGTCCAGCAGGTTGTCGCGGGCGGGCTCCATGCCGATGGCGATAGCGGGCAGGGAGTCGGTGAGCAGGTTGATGAACAGCAGATGCACCGGAGCGAAGGGCACCGGCAGACCCATGATGGAGGTGTACAGCACGCCCAGGATGCCGGCGGTGTTGCCCGAAAGCAGGAACTTGATGGAGTTTTTGATGTTGGTGTAGACGTTACGGCCGTTGGTCACCGCCTTGACGATGGTGGCAAAGTTGTCGTCGGTGAGGATCATGGAGGCGGCGTCCTTGGAGACCTCGGTACCGGTGATGCCCATGGCCAC